>NZ_CP107008.1:1807918-2410558 GCF_025725685.1 Halomonas sp. M4R1S46 | reverse complement strand
GGTTATCTTGTAAAAGACCCCGAACGTTTCGGGGTGGTAGAGTTCGATGAGAACAGACGGGTCATTTCACTTGAAGAGAAACCGTCCAACCCGAAGTCACGCTTTGCTGTCACAGGTCTTTATTTTTATGACAATGAGGTGATAGAGCTTGCCAAGCAGGTTCGGCCATCATCCCGAGGAGAGTTGGAGATTACCAGTATCAACCAGGCTTATCTCGATAAGAAAAAGCTTAGAGTCGAGGTTCTTGGTCGTGGGTTCGCCTGGTTGGATACTGGTACTCATGAAAGCCTTCTCGAAGCGTCCCAGTTTGTAGAGACACTGGAAAAACGGCAAGGATACAAGGTCGCATGTCTCGAGGAGATTGCTTTCAATAACGGGTGGCTAACAGTTAATGATATTTCGAAAGCAGGCAGTGATCTTTCCAAGAATGGTTATGGACAGTACCTGCTTGATCTCGTGAAAGAACTATGAACACTAGTTCAGGACCGTAGCTGACTACTCGTGAGATCAGAGATCCACATATGGATACTATCCCTGCATTTTCTCGAGGCATGGTGTAAATGTATCAAGGCGCCGTCTTCCCGTTTCGCCGAATATCCCGGCATCAATGATTTGTTTTTTGTAACCCAACATATCCCTTTTTCTACAGATAAGGCATAGCGTGTTGGGAATGGGCGAGAACTGCTGAAGCCATCAACCCTCCATTCGCTTCATTTTCATAAGCAACTACCTACTGTTGCAAATATCCAGTACGTCTCTTGAAAGGTTGATCTGATGAAGTCCGATCTGGTTGAAGTTCGTTTAGTGAGGGTCACGAATGACCACTTGGTAGGCTTCTTCCGGTACACGCACTCAGCAAAAGCCACAAGGCTATAACCTACGTCTCAGTGTTCCATATGAATGGTGGTAATTATGAACAGAATCGTGGACAAAAGCTATGAGGATATCGATCTAGGACGATTCTTTGGTCTTCTGCTAGATCATAAATGGTTGATCCTTTTCTGTAGCTTGATTTTCGCTTCGGTAGGAGCAGTGTATGCCTTGCTTGCTACACCGATCTATCGTGGCGATGCCCTGGTACAAGTGGAACGGCGAGGCACAGTCAATCCACTCGAGGAAATAGCCACAAGCTTACGGGGTGAGGACAGTGAGAGCAGTACGGCGGCGGAGGTGCAGATCCTGCAGTCGCGCATGGTACTTGGGCAGGTCGTCGATCGGATGGGGTTGGATACGGAAGTTGTACCAAAAGCACTGCCTATCATTGGTAGCTATATGCACCGCCGAGGAATCGAAAGGCCAACATTCGCCGCTGGCAACATCGATGTTTCCAGAATTTCCAGTTTTCTGCCCAATGTCATGAAGGGGGGGATCCGCCTCCCGGACATTTTTCAGTCTGATTCTGTCGTTTGGGGCGGCGAATGGCTCGAACTTGGTCGTCTGGAGGTGGCGGATTATCTGCGCGGAACCCCGCTTATCGTCAAGGCTGGAAAAGATGGTCGATACTCTCTCTGGCTAGTCGACGAGGAACCTAGCTATCTCGGCGAAGGACAGGTGGGCGAGTTGGCTAGTTTCATTGAGGGGGATATTCATCTGCGGATAGCCGGTCTCGAGGCCCCTGAAGGGGCTGAGTTCTCCCTTTTCAAGCACACGCGTGTCTCGGCTATCCGCGGCTTGGGAAGCCGTTTCAACGTTGACCAGGTCGGTGCATCGCGTGATGCCAGTACCGGTATGTTGCGCTTGACCCTTACCGGATCCGACCGAGAGGAAATAAGAAAGACGCTGGATGCGGTAGCGGAGGCCTTCCTTACCCAGAACATTCAGCGTCAATCTGCCGACCTGGAAGAAAGCCTGGCATTTCTCGAGGAGCAGGCCCCGGTGCTGCGTGCGCAGCTTCGTGCAGCTGAGGACAGTCTCAACGAGTACCGCGCGAACCAGCACAGCGTCGACCTGACCTCCGAGGCTCGGGCGGCCATCGATCAATTTGTCGAGATTGACAGTCAGTTGAACGAGTTGGCGTTCCGTGAGGCCGAGTTGTCTCAGCGTTATACGGTCAATCATCCTACCTACCAATCATTGCTCCATCAGAAACGATATCTGGAATCTGAACGAGTTGCTCTGAGTGACAGGGTCAACGATCTACCGCAAGCACAGCAGGAAGTGGTGCGACGGACCCGTGACGTTGAAGTCACCCAGGCCATTTACGTCAACGTATTGAACCGAATGCAGGAGTTGCAGATCGCCCGTGCGGGGACAATAGGCAATGTACGCATTATCGATAATACTGAAGTTGGTGTCAGTCCGATAGAGCCCCGGAAGTCACGGATCGTGATGACGGCTAGCCTGGTCGGCGGCATGCTGGCGATGGGCTTTGTGTTGGTACGTGGGTTGCTCAATCGCGGGGTGGAAGTGCCCGAGCAGCTTGAGGAGGTCGGCCTGCCGGTCTATGCCACTGTACCGCTCTCCGACGAGCAGAAGAAGCTGGTGAAGCGGGTGAAGCATCGCCGGGAGCGCCAGGCCCGCGAGGTGGTCAGTGACGTGCTGGCCGAGCGAGCGCCGACCGATACCGCCAGCGAGGCGCTGCGCGGTCTGCGAACCAGCTTGCATTTCGCCATGCTGGAAGGTCGTGACAACCGCCTGATGATCACCGGCCCCGGCCCTGGAATCGGTAAGAGCTTCATCGCCGTCAATCTCGCTGCGATCTGTGCTCAGGCGGGGCATAGGGTGCTGCTGGTGGATGCCGACATGCGCAAGGGCCAACTGCACCATGCCTTCGGCGAGCGCAGCGAGGGTGGACTTTCCGAATTGCTGGGGGGCTGTCAGGGACTCGACGAGGTGATCCGTCACAGCCGAATCGACGGTCTCGACTATGTCGGTCGGGGCATGGTGCCCCCCAATCCGTCCGAACTCTTGATGACCGCGGGTTTCAGCCGTTTTTGCAACGAGGTGAGTGAGCGCTATGACTTGGTAATTTTCGATACACCACCGGTACTGGCCGTTACGGATGCCGCGGTGATCGGTCCACAATGTGGCACCACCCTGCTTGTGGTGCAGTTCCAGGTGAATCCAGTAAGGGAAGTGCAACTGGCAGTGAGGAGGCTCGAGACAGCGGGGGTAACGGTGAAGGGGGCGATTCTCAATTCTATCCAACGTAAGGCCGCCACACGATATGGCTATTCTTATGGCTATAGCTACTCTTGAGCCTAAGCGTCGAAGCTATATACTTTATAACCGTCATGCAGGCGTATGCCAATGTTCTCAAGTCTAAAGGCTCTTTATGGCCTCCTTACCGGGGATCAGCGAAAGCGTCTCCTCCGGTTGCAGTTATTGGTTGTGTTCATGGCCTTGGCGGAGGTGGCTGGAGTCGTGGCCATTGGTCCCTTTATGGCTATGGTCGGTGACATGAGTCGTCTTGAAGGCGATGGTACCATTGCACGCCTTTATTCGATGACGGGTTTCGGTAACCCCGCCGACTTCCTGTTTAGGATGGGCGTATCCGTTCTTGCAGCGCTTGCTGTCGCGTCCTGTATCTCAATGTTTACTGTGTGGAGGCTGTCCATGTACGGCCAGCAGATAGGTGCCGAGCTCAGCACGCGTCTCTATCGGCATTATATGCAACAACCCTGGTTGTTCCATGCCACCGGCAGCAGCGCTCAATTGACGAACAAGATCTCACAGGAGTGCACTCGCGTTACCGACAAGATAATTGCGCCGTTGATGAAGATGAATGCAAGGGCTGTCATGGTCCTGTTCATGTCAGTGGCCATTCTGGTATTTAATCCAATCGTGGCGATAACCGGGGTTGTCATATTCTTTGCGGTCTATCTAGTTCTTTATCGCACCGTTCGTCGAAAGCTAGTGGCCAATGGCAAGGTGGTATCTCGCACTCAGCGTGATCGTTTTAAACTGATGGCCGAAGGGTTTGGAGGGATAAAGGATGCACTCTTGTTAGGGCGACAGCCGGTCTTCAACCAGCGGTTCGAAAAATCAAGCAGATACTTGGGTCGTGCAAGGGGGACGACTAAGGCACTATCGGAAGTGCCGCGATATGCCATGGAACTGGTAGCCTTCGGTTCGGTGATCTTTCTTGTTCTCTATCTGTTGTCAGCTCATCAAGGGAATCTGGGGGATATCCTGCCAGTGTTGTCTGTATTTTCTCTGGCAGGCCTCAAGTTGTTGCCTGCCTTCCAGCAGATATATACGAGTGTTGCGACCATCAGGGGGAATCTATCGGCTTTCGACAGCATACGAGAGGACCTTTTAAAGAGCCGTCATGCAGAGTATCAGGAACCGCTACCCGCATCGGCAGCGGGTTATGTGCGACTTCATCATGCGATCGAGATTCGCAATATCGTTTTTCATTACCCCAGCAAGCAAGAGGCTGCATTGGATCAACTCTCATTGACGGTCCCGGCCAATCATGTCATAGGTCTGGTGGGCGCTTCCGGTTCTGGTAAATCAACCGCTATTGATATTCTATTGGCTTTGATAGACCCCGATAGTGGTGAGTTTCTGATAGACGGAAAACCATTGAGTGAGGGTATGAAGCGCGCATGGCAGAACAGCTTGGGGTTCGTCTCTCAATCTATCTTTCTGGCTGATGCCACTATCCGCGAAAATATCGCCTTTGGACTTACGGATGAGCAAACCGATGACGATCGCGTGCTTAGGGCCGTAAGAATGGCTCACCTGGATGAGCTAGTAAGCCAGCTTCCTGATGGCTTGGATACGCGTGTAGGAGAGCGTGGCATCCAGTTATCCGGAGGCCAGCGCCAGCGCATTGGCATTGCCAGGGCGCTTTATGATGATGCCAGTATCCTGATCCTTGACGAGGCGACTAGTGCCCTGGATGGCATCACTGAGAAACTAGTAATGGACGCTATACATGACTTTTCAGGGAAGAAGACAATCATCATGATTGCTCACCGACTTGCAACAGTAAGGCAGTGTGATTGTATCTATCTAATGGAAAATGGTCGCGTGATAGATCATGGCAGCTACGATGAATTGGCCGAGAGGAATGTTACTTTTCAGCGTATGGCGATACATGCCTGATGTAAAGCAATGCGTCTGAGTAATGACTGGTTTTGCCAGCTCGGATCGTGAGTATACAGCCCTGGAAGTGATTGGAGAGTGTGTAATGAACTCCTGGCTTCTGCACAGCGTTTCCGGCTGATGCTGGATGTTATCTGGATGTCACTCAACCTAGATCATGATATGGCCGAACGCCGTTGAAGTACAGCATCCTCTAGTCGATAACGGCGCTGGTTTGGCCCAGCGATTGGAAACGATGTTGCCAGCTGCGCTCATCCTTCAAGGAACGAATGGAGCCCTAGACAACACCGCTCTGCTCAGGCGTGTCGGGCGTCATGAGCTCTTGGGCCAGCCCATAGGCCAGCAGCGTTGGCGTGTAAAGGCTGCTGCTGAACACCAGCCTGTGGTCGGAGCGCAGTGCCAGCGGCAGTTGAGCGCACCCCAGGAACCGCTGTCGATAGAGCAGCACGTCACTGGTCTCCCGGTTCCAGGAGTCGTCCCACTCACTGATGGCCTTGGGCGGGCATTGAACCGGTTTTCCATGCTCTGCTGTAGCCATCGACCTCAGAGACGGTGAGTTCAGGCTGGCGAGCCACCTCAGCGACCTTGGTCCTGCCTTTGAAAATGTCCAAGACCACGCTAACTGCACTCTTCCGTGGCTTGGTCGTCGCTCATCCTGTCCTGCTGATCGCTGCACTACACCTCGTGATTCCTTGAAGGGGACATTCCAACATGGCTGAGGTGGGACCGGCGTGCTCGATGGCTGGCTTCCATGACCAGGTGCACGGCAATCACATCGACACGTCTACGTCGCGGTCTCTAGGCTTGCTTGCTCAACTAGGGGCGTATGACGTGTCGGTGTGGCTGTTTGCCCGTAACCTGCGGTGTCAGGCTGATCGTCTAGACAAGCTCTGGCACTCACGGACTGATTTTTTTCTTTACTCACGTCTGGTTCAGACTGATACAGCTCATGCTCAGTAACGTGAGAGGATTGGGAGGTTAACCATGCCTGATCGTTGTATCTTTAATGGGCTGTATGTTTCATGACAACTTGGACATTGATTCCGACATTTCGGATGTCGTGAGACGGCAGGGGTGGGGCGTTCGGTGTCTTCGCGGTCTGAAGCACTTGATGGGAAATGTTCTCAAAACAATTGTAACGGCCTATTCTGCTTTATCGTGGTGAGGGATTACCTTGGTTTTGCTGGTGTGGGGGTGTGGTGAGGTCTTACTCCAGCAATTGAGTTGAAGCGTTGTTGTTTCATTCAAACTAATTGGAACAGTCTGATGGTGAATACTCCAGTGGCAGCTGTCAATCCAGAAGATATTCCGAAATCCTACTATGATTTTTCCGAGTATAACTCTAAGCAGAGGATGCTTACCTATTGGTATCAACTTTCGTTGATACATGAGTGCCATCCACAGGTGGTTTTGGAGGTCGGGCTGGGTTCGGGGCTCGTTACTGCGTACTTGCGGCACGATGGGGTTCGCGTTGAAACCTTCGATATCAATTCTCGACTGAAACCGGATCATGTTGGTTCGATTCTATCCCTGCCCGAAGGATTGCCACTTGGGCAGTTTGATGTGGTGCTGTGTTCAAGGGTTCTTCATCATATTCCTTTTTATGATTTGGAAAAGGCTGTTTGTAACCTGTCGGCGTTGACCAATAGATATTGCTTGATCACATTGCCGGTAAATGATTTGCGAATATACTTGATGACACGTGTTACATCTTCCTCGATTTCGACGTTATCCCTACCGCTACCTCTCATGCTGAAAAAGGCTTTGGCCAGGATGAAAGGGAGTGGCTGTGGAAGTGGTGCTTGGCAAATCAATTCGAGTCATGAAACATCTCAGAACAATGTTGTCGATATTATCTCGAAAAGCTTTAGCATCATAAAGATGTTTCGGATGCCCGAGGATCAGTCCCATATGATGTTTTTACTTGAAAAACAATAGATCAGGTAATGGCAATCTTGCACTAGCATAGCCAGCGGATAACGTTGGTCATCCCTTTATCCCGGGATATTCATGAAGGAGGCCTGAAAACGAAGATAGCGGATGGGTTTCTCTTGTAGAATCAGTGAGTTCCGCCAAGAACCTGATTCCAGAGGTCCATCCGCTACGGGTGAAACTGTATCCCCCATGAGGCCCTCCTTCAATGGCTCTGTCCGCGTCGAGCTGAGCGGCCATCGCACCACCAGTGACAGCGGCGCTCTGCTGCTGCGTGAAGCCCTCGACAATAGCGGCGTCATGCCCGCCCTCGAGGAACACCTGGTCGATCCACGCGATCCGCATCGCGTTCGCCACTCGCTGGCCAGTCAGCTCCGCACCGTGGTGCTGCAGCGGGCCATGGGCTGGATCGACCTGAGCGATACCGCCACGCTGCGTCACGAACCGCTCTGGCCACTGGCCTGCAGCGATGCCCGTGGGACGACGCTGTTGGCGCAGGAACGGCCGTCTCAGGCGACTCTGTCGCGGCTGCTGACGTGCCTGGGCCGCGACGACAACATCGATGTGCTGCCTGAGGGCCTGCTGCGGCTGGCGATCTGGCGATTGACCTCGCTGCGTGGCGGTGAACGACCGAGGCGTCTGACGTTGGATATCGACGGCCTGCCGATCGAGGTATTCGGCCACCAGGGCGGCTCGGCCTTTCACGGCCATGTGGGGGCACGCATCTACTCGCCGCTGATCGATTCGCTGGCCGAAACCGGCGATATGCTGGGCGGCCTGTTGCGAGAGGGCAATGTCGGGCCCGCCGAGCATGCCGATACCTGGATTCCGCACCTGGTGTGACGGCTCAACGAGGGGCTCGGTGCCGAGGTCCGGGTTCGCCTGGATGCCGGCTTCACCGACAACGACACGCTGGAAGCCATGGAGGATCGTGGCATCGAGTACTTGGGACGCCTGCGCAGCCACTCCGGTCTGCAGGCGAAGGCCGCGCCTTACCTTCGGCGGCCGCGGGGCCGCCGGCCCGAGATACCACGGGAATGGTGTTACGACCTGACCTATCAGGCCGGTTCCTGGCCGGCGCCACGTCGTGTGGTGCTGGTGGTCCAGGAACGCCCCGACGATCTGCTGCTGCACAGCTTCTTCCTGGTGACCAACCTCAGCCAGTTCGACTATCCGCCGGAGAGCGTGCTGGCCCTGTATCGCCAGCGCGGCAAGGCCGAAGCCCACATGGGCGAGGTGAAATCGGCGCTCGATGTGCATCTCTCCTCGACGGATCGCGGCGCTTCTACCCTTCAGCAGGTGATGGCCCGCAACGAGGTGAGCTTGCTGCTGAGTCTCTACGCCTATGAGGTACTGCATGGCCTGCGTCGTCTGCTGGAGATACAAACTCGGCAGGGCTGGAGCCTGACGCGGATGCGCGAGCAGGTGCTCAAGGTGGCGGCGACATTGTCGGTGCATGCTCGGCGGATCACCGTGCACCTCGGCGATGCCGCCGACAATTGGTGGCCGACACTGCTACGCGGGCTACCGCGTTTGACGGCCCTGGCCTGACATCACGAGATCACAGCTCCGCGCAGCACCACGATCGGCGGATCCCCTCGGCCGATGGAGACGGCTGCGTCTTAGCGCAGGTTTGATTCCAAATGTTTATCAAAAATGGCAAGACCAGACCATATTGGGAATAAATCTGCCGGCCATCAGGCAACCCGAGCGCGTTGAGGTGGGGCGTTACCGGCAGCCACTCAGTTCAAGATCTCTGTTCGCCCCCCTGATGAATGAGGCGGGTTTATCTGTCTTGCCATGCGAGGCCGAGGCGGTGTGCCTTGCCTACACCATGCCGGCCATGATCGATTCTGAGGGCGTGGTGATTGTGGCCTCGGAGGTAACCGCTATAGAAGTGGTTACACGGAAATACACGGCTTTCGGCAGGTCAATCACCAGTTCCTCCCTCTTATCAATCAACAGCGGCTGGGGGTGCCATGCGTGACGAAGCGACTGTCTTGTTGACCCACGGCTGGTGCCGCAGCAGTTATTCGGTACTGCGTGCCTTGGCGCAGCGGGGAGTAAAGGTGGTTGTAGCCGACACTGCAAGGATCGGCATGTGCCAGGCATCCCGGCTGGCCTATGCCCGCGGTAGGTACCACTCACCCTATGCCAATCCCGATCAGTTTGTGGCGGATATCAGCGATCTCTGCCGTCGGTTCCATGTAAGGCTGATCATCCCCGGGCATGAGGAGGGGGAACTTCTGGTGCAAGCCCGGGAGGCTGGTCGCTTACCGCACGACGTCGCCTTGCCTATGGCGGACTCAACCAAGCTGGCGCTGGTCAACGACAAGGATCGCATGAGCCGCCTGGCCAGAGAGATGCACGTATCAGTGGCGCCCATCGTCGATTACTGTACTGCGGCCGAAGCCAAGACCCTCACCGACCCAGAGCGTTGGTACGTGGCTCGTGCACGGCGTGGCAACAGTTCCAAGGGGGTTCGGTTTTCCTTGGGCGGACAGGCGTTGGCCGATGAGCTTGAGCGCATGACAGCAGACTTTGGGCTCGACCATGAACGCCCGCCGATCGTACAGGAGCGGGTGACGGGTGATGGCTGGGGGGTCTCCTGCCTCTATTGGCACGGCCGGCGGATCGCCTCATTCACTCACCGTCGTCTCCAAGAGAAGGTTACAACCGGGGGAACAAGCACCCTGCGAGTTTCTGCCTCCAACCCGGCCTTGGAGACGGATGCCCACCGCCTACTAGACAGACTGGAATGGCACGGTCTGGCGATGCTCGAGTTCAAGAAAGATACGGTAAGTGGTCGCCATTATTTTATTGAGATCAACCCACGGCTATGGGGCTCTATCGACCTCTCGCTGAGTTCCGGCGTGAACTTCGGCTGGTTGCTCTACCTGGCCGAGACTCATGGACCTGAAACTGCACTGGCGGCGGCCATGTCAGCACGTGATGGGGTGGTAGAAAGGTGGTTGCTGGGCGATATGATCCGCCGTCTAGACCTGCTGCGTCGAGGTCGGCTCGCAGAGGCGTTGCAACTGCGTGATGGGTTAAGGGCCGACGCTTTCGATGACTTCAAGCTCGACGACCCGCTCGTGCTGCTCGGCGAGGCGTTCTATTACCTGGCCAAGGGGCTGAAAACCCAGAGTATGAACCCTCTCGAAGCGGGAATGGTACGCTGAAATGGCTCCACTCGAGCGGCATCTGGACGAGCGGCCGGCGAGAGAGGTGGCCTCCGGCCTGCCCCCCGGGCAATGCAACCTGAAGCGCTTCTTCGACCTGGTGGTGTCCCTTCTGCTGCTGACGCCGCTGTTGCCGGTGATACTGCTGTCGGCATGGGCTGCGTCTCGGGCCACCGGGGCCTCCGGTTTCTTTTTTCAGGAGCGCGTCGGACGCGACGGACGGACGTTTCGAGTGGTCAAACTACGTACCATGCGTCCAGTCGCTGGCTCCACGGTGACCAGCCTGGGGGATCAGCGCATCACCTCATTCGGACGCCTGCTACGCGCCTCGAAGCTCGATGAATTGCCGCAACTGTTCAATGTGCTGGCCGGTCAGATGAGTTTAGTCGGGCCGCGACCTGACGTGCCGGGATTTGCCGATCTACTGAGCGACGAGGAGAGGTTGATCCTTTCCATTCGGCCTGGAATCACTGGGCCGGCGACGTTGAAGTATCGAAACGAGGAGAAGCTGCTTGCCAGCGTAGCCGATCCGGAGCGCTACAATCGCGAGGTGATCTATCCCGACAAGGTGAGGCTGAATCTCGACTATGTCCGGCACTGGTCGTTCACAATGGACTTGGTCTACTTGTGGCGCACGATCTTCCCGACACCCAATGAATAGACGATGGATGCCTGAGGAGTCGCTACTGAAAGGGTGCCTGAGTCATCCGAGGTGCCGAGAGGAGGGGAGAATCCGGCCAGTTTTCTAGGAAGGCGACCTGGCGTCGATGTGCGGGATGCGCGCGGGTGCAGTTAACTCCCGGAGCGGCGCGGATAATCAGCGCTTCGCTTCTAGACGGAATTCCCCGACTTCGCCTATAGCCGTCACACGCAGTCGCGCCCAAGGGAACCTCGGCCTTGCTAGCGGCAGCTGCCCAGGATGATGCGACGTGGTAATAATTACTTCGCTCATCTGCCAGCCAGCCTTGGCCAGAGAATCCCTTTGCGTTGTCATTGCAGTGTTCGCAGAGATGGAGCCGGGCTCTCAGATCCTCACCCCGATCAGCATGACGGCGCTTAGCATCCCTGGCACCAGGTCCATCATCGCCTCGCTCGCGGCTGACCTCTTGCGACAAGCAAGCTGATATTGATGGAGAAGCAAAGCGGCTCGGGCTCCACCTGATAGGGGATTGTGGAAAAGTTTACGCCAAGTGTGGTGTGCCGTGGTCTGGCCGCATTTCTGTCACTGATCGGTTCTCCTTCCCCTCTATTGTCTTGTTGGTAGCACTCACATCAGTTTCTAGTAACTCGAGAGTGGCCTGCGATGATTCACCGGGAATGCCCAGCCATTGTCTCTTCTACGGTATCCCCGAAAAAACACGAGCCTGATGCATTATCGACTCAAGGCGGTGCGAGTCTGCATCGTGCAGAGTATCTATGGAGCAATCTCTTACTTTGTGGCTTCGGATGCAAATATTGTGCTGGTCTGGACCTTTTGGGAGCCGCAGGGCGGGCGGCGGCTCTAGCCCAGAGGGCAGGACGTGACGTCAGGATCTGCAGTAGGATGCGCACTCGCTGGGGCACTTTGGCGTTGAGGCTAGTAAGTGTGACGACCGATCGCGAACCGCCGGGACGAGCCGTTGACGTTTGGGGAGCGGCCAACACGCTGCTGATTTGGGCCTTTGTCGCGTTGTTGATCCTGATGCCTTGGGCCTATGCGGCCGTACCACTGGCGGCGGGGCTGTTGGCTCTGGCGGGCCTGCTACTTCAGGGCGCGCCGGCGGGGGACTCCGAGGCTGTGCTGGACGCCGAGGATCGCCTTTGGCTGGTGACACTTCTGGCCTTTGCGGGTCTGTGGTGCTGGGACGTGGCGCGCACCGGTGTGTGGCCGGTGGCCGGGCATGGAGGCAGCTGGCTGGTGCCGCTGTGGCCGGTGCTGGCTGCTGGGCTGCTGGTGTGGCTGCGATATCATCCCCCATCACGCACTGGCTGGTGGTTGGGGCTAGTCGTGGGGGCTCTGGGGGCGGGGTGCATCGCTGTATATGAGCGTTTCGCATTGGGTGCGGATCGCGCCGATAATGGCATGAACGCCATTCCCTTTGGCAACCTGGCGTTGCTGCTCGGTGTGCTTGCGCTGGTGGCCATGCTCGGGCGTCTGGCGCATCAGAACAGAGTGCTACCCTGGCTGACTGTGGCGCTTGGGCTGGCCGCCGTCGGTGGTTTCGCGGCGTCCTTCCTTTCCGGGACCCGCGGCGGCTGGGTGGCCTTGCCGCTGCTGGTATGCATGGGCTTCAGGGGCTTCCACGGCGTCTTTCCTCACCGCTGGATGCTGGCGGCAGCGGCTGGCGTCTTGCTGCTGCTGGCCGTATTGGTGGCAATGACGACCATCACCGGCGATGGGGTCCATGAGCGTATCGTGGAGGCCGTGAGTGGTATCGAGCGTTACCTCGGCGGAGATAGTGGCAACTCCGTGGGATTGCGCCTGGACATGTGGAGTGCCGGCATCCAGCTGTTCCTCGAGAAGCCCCTGGCCGGGTGGGGAGAGGGACGGCTACAGGCTGCCTGGGACGGGATGGTCGAGGCGGGGCTGGTGCACTCAGCAATGAACCGCTTCGACCAACTGCACAGCGACCTCATCGATACCGCGGCACGTCGTGGGGGACTGGGGTTGCTTAGCTTGCTGGCTCTGTATGGGGTCCCTGTGTGGCTGTTTGCTCGTCATCTGCGGGGAAGTCAGGACGCTGAGAATAGAACGTTAGCACTTTCGGGGCTGATGATTTGCTTCGCGTTTGTCATTTTCGGCTTGACACAGTCCATGCTCAGAGATGCCAGAGGGTTGAGCGGCTATCTAGGTCTGACCGTGGCCTGCTGGGTACTGCTGAAGACAAAGTTTCTCACGAAAGATTTATCAAGAGATGCTGGAGCGCGGGAGGACCATGAAGTCTTCGATCATCGGCCATAGCGGAGGGCTAGGTGCGGTCTGTCGATAGGTCCCGTTTCGCCTGCCGGCATGCGACAGCGACTGCTGGATCAAGCGGCTTGACGGATTTCAGTACGCCATAAAACGTGACCCAGCGGTTTACACAGAGCGGTTCATACAATTGCTTGCCGAGCTTGCCCGGTTTATGGAGGCTGTTTCGTAGTGCCTTGATATCCGGGTAGTGAGTCCTGGCCACAATGGCAGGCATGTAACGGATCGCATGGCGGCGGGGTGAGCCCGGGCATGAAAAGTGACAGGCGCCTTCATGCTGGCTGGATTCCTGCAGCTTCGGTTGGAGGCCAGCAAATGCCACAATCTTGCGAGCTTCGGGTAACGGGCTGCTACGACCGAGGAGGAACGGGCTTGTCGATAATATGGCCACTGCAAGGCGGCGAGGCAGGCTCCAGATCGCCGGCATCTTCATTTTCGAGCGCACGGAGAATGGCCTCCTTCAATATCGGCAGATGTGACGCGTCCAGATTCCGCAGTGCCGAGAGCAGGGTCAGGCGTCCCTGGCGGGCGTGACGCATCAGCGGCAACAGGCAGTCGAGGTCGTCGCGGAGTTCGCCCCGGTAGCGTGCGGCAAACACGCTGGCACTGATCTCCCCCTGATGGTACTGCCGGCGCAGGGCGGGGGAGGGCGAGGCATCACGATACCAGTCGGTCAGCGCCAGGGATTCCCGGCGCTTGCCCCGCGGCCATAGGCGGTCGACCAGTATCCGGGCGCCGTCCTCGAGTTCCGGAGCCTGGTAGATGCGCTTGATCGCGATGTCGTAACTCATCCATTGGTCTCCTGATCGAGGGCCGCCTGCTCCTCCCGGGCCTTCGCCTGCCAGGGGCCGGGGAGCGCGGCTGCCCGTGCCAGGGCCCGACGTGCCGTCTGCTGGTCGCCTTCCCGGCTGGCCAGCAGGCCCAGGTTGAGCCAGGCCGGTGCCAGCTCGGGGTCGGCGGCCGTGGCGGCACGGTAGGCCGCCAATGCCCCGGGACGATCGCCGGTCGCGTGACGGGCATTGCCCAGGGCGAACTGCACCATCGCCGCGGCGGGGTGGCGTTCGGCCAGGGCCTGCCAGGCGGGCAGGGCCGCCTGACTGCCCTGTGCCGCCTCGAAATCGGCGATCGCCCGGGTGGCGGCATCGGCGTCGACGCTTGCCGGCAGCTCACCCGGTGCCAGGGCGACGAAGGCCCAGCGGTCGCTGCGGGCCCAGGTGGCATCGAAGCGCGCGAAGTCGACGGCACGCTCGGGCGTCAAGCCGGTATGCAGGGTCAGTGACTCGTCCGGCAGGTCGTAGCCGATGGCGACGGCATAGTGCCACAGCGGCCAGGCGGGGAGCGCCAGGTTCTGCATCACCACCACCGGATGCCCGGCCGCCAGTTCCTCGAGAAGGGCGCCGAACTCCCCCGGGAGCCGGAACGGGATCATCCCCTGGCGGCGTACCGTGGCGAGCATCTCCGGTTGCACGCTGCCTTCCCGGCCGGGCAGGAAGACCTGGGGGATGAGGGCGTCGACAGCGACGTCCTGGCCACCGGCGTTGAGTACCATGGCCAGGGATGCCGGCCCGCACTGGTAGTCGCGCTGCCCATGGAAGGGCACGTCGTCGAGGTGTACCCGGTCGGGTACGGCGTCACGGGTGGCGGGTGCCAGTTGGGGGGCGGTCGCGCAGCCCGTCAGCAACAACAGATAGGCCATCATCACAAGAACGCCCGCGATGCGGGCGTTCTTGCGTTGCTGTGGCCGGAAGGGGCCGGTCATTCGCTGCCTCGGGTCTCAGCGGGTGAAGGGGTAGACGTCGGTCAGGCCGAGGATATCGGTCACCAGCAGGATGACGAAGACGGCGAAGAGGGCGCCGACCACGCTGGCCCCGGCGGGCAGTTGATCGAGACGCTCGGCCATCTGGCGGGCTTCCGCGTCGGACAGGGCGGCCACCCGGGCTTCCACCTCGGTCGGCGAGACACCCTGGACCAGCAACTGCTGCTGGACGTCGTTGCGGGCGAGGACTTCGCGGATCTTGGCCCGATCGCTCTGGGCGGAGGCGGCGTCGAGCACGGCCGTGGTACCGACCAGGTCATCGCCGGCCGGCACGGGGGCGGCGGCGACCGGCAGGCTGCCCAGGACCAGGGCGGCGATCAGGAGCGGGCTGAGGAGTCGGCTGAGTCGTTTCATGCTGGCATTCCTTCTTCTGTCTCGTGTTGGTCCGGCTCGTGTCCGCTCTGCATGGGGCCTCCTTGTCCCATGTCGGCGGCGATGCCTCGACAGTATAGAGGATAAGTCACTGACGTTTCACGACTCTGTGTTGATTGCCTGGAGATTGCGCCGCGACGGAGGGGGCCGCCACGACGCTCCCGGGCGTGGATCGCGCATGAATTCCCTCATTCGATGTGCTGGCCGGGGCGGTGTCGGGGCGGCGAATTTCCCCATGCCGCGACGGGGCCGAGGCGATGGCTCAGCCAACCCGATAGGAGGAAGGCAGCTCGGCCAGCGGGCCGCGGCCGCCTGCCAGGGTCAGGGCCAGGTCGTGCAGGCCGTCCCAGAGGGGAATGGGACTCGCGCCCTTGATCGCCAGGTCCAGTCGCTGGGCGAACAGCAGCAGCTTGTGCAGGCGCTTCATGGGCAGGCGGTTGATGGCCTGCTGGTAGGCGGGGCGCCGCTTGTCGAAGATCGGGGGTTTCTGCGCCTTGCAGGCATGCTCGAGGCTCTGGCCCTGGTCCAGGTGCTGGTGGATCGACAGCAACAGCCGCAGTTCGCGGGTCAGCGCCCACAGCACGATGGGGGCCTCGACCCCTTCGCCCTGCAGCCCGGCCATGATGCGGGCGACGCGCACGCGCTCGCCCTTCAGGCAGGCATCCACCAGGGTGAAGACGTCGAAGCGGGCGCTGTCCTCCACGCCGCCGGCGACCTGCTGCGGGGAGATGCGCGCGCCGGGCGGGGACAGCAGGGCGAGCTTCTGCAGCTCCTGGTCGGCGGCCAGCAGGTTGCCCTCGGTGCGCTCGCCGAGCAGGCGGGCGGCATCGAGGTCCATCGTCAGGCCATGGCGACCGGCCCGGTCGCGCAGCCAGAAGTGGAGTCGCGAGGCGTCCACCGGCCATACCGGGACGAAGAGGCCGGCCTTGTCCAGGGCCTTGAACCAGGCGCTCTTCTGTTCCCGGTAGTCGAGCTTGCCGGCGGCGATCAGCAGGACGTTGTCGCTTGTCGCCATGCCCTCGGCGTATTCGCGCAGTGCCTTGGCGCCCTCCTGACCGGGCTTGCCGCTGCCCAGGCGCAACTCGATGAGCTTGCGCGAGGCGAACAGCGAGAGGCTGGCCGATGCCTCGGTGAGTCGGCCCCAGGCGAAGTTGGCCTCCACGTGGAGCACCTCGCGCTCGTCGATGCCCGCCGCCCGGGCGGCGCCGCGCACCGCGTCACAGGCCTCCATGTGCTGCAGGGGTTCGTCGCCGGCGACGATCACCACCGGGGGCAGTGACTTGGCCAGGGCCGGTTCGAGCTTGTCGGGAAAGACCTTCACGATACGCCCTTCATGCCTCGGCGAGCGGGCGCAGACGGTCGAGCAACCGGCGGGCGGCCTCGCGGCGCAGCCGCTCCTTGACCGCCTCGCGCTGCTCGTCGCCGGCCAGCAGGTTGTCCTTGCTGACGTCGAAGCGCTCGCTGACTTCCAGGGCCTGCTGGTCGAGGCGATAGGCCCCATCGGCGCGCCGTTGGACCGAGAAGGGCACGCGCAGCGTCATCTCGTGTTCCTGGCTGCCCGAGTCGAGCACGCTCAGGCGGCGCTCCACGAACTCCCCGGCGCCGAGGTTGAGCACCAGGGGGGCGTCGTCACGTACCTGGGTGCCGGCGGCCTCGAGCCGTTCCGTGGCCACCCGCCGGAAATCGCCCTCGCTGCCGGCGATGGCCAGTGCCTCGAGGCGCAGGGCGGACCGGCCGTAGCCGCGCAGGTGAAAGCCGCAGCCGGCCAGGGCCAGGGAGGCCCCGGCGGCGAGGCTCAGGCGAAGCAGGGTGCGACGTTGCATTGAAGCTCCTTTCCGGCCCTCAGCCGACGACGATATTTACCAGCTTGCCGGGCACCACGATGACCTTGCGCAGCGTCTTGCCCTCGACATGGCGCTGGACGTTCTCGGCGGCCATGGCCTGGGTCTCGATGGCGGCCTTGTCGGCATCGGCCGGGACCTCCAGGCGAGCGCGCAGCTTGCCATTGACCTGGACGACTAGCTCGATGGTGTCGCGGGTCAGCGCCGACTCGTCGAGGGTCGGCCAGGCGGCATCAATGGCCGGCTCGGCATGCCCGAGTTCGGCCCAGAGGGCGTGGCAGGCGTGGGGGGTGATGGGGGCCAGCAGCAGCACGCAGGCCTCGACCGCCTCGCGGGCCACGGCCAGGCCCTGCGGCGAGGCGTCGTCGAACCTGCCGAGTGCGTTGGTCAGCTCCATCACCGCGGCGATGGCGGTGTTGAAGGTGGTGCGCCGGCCGATGTCGTCGCTGGCCTTCTTGATGGTCTCGTGGGTCTTGCGGCGCAGCTCGCGCTGGGGCTCGGTGAGGGCCTCACGATCCAGCTCACCCGGCGTACCGGCCTCGACGTGCTCGGCCACCAGCCGCCACAGGCGCTTGAGGAAGCGGTGAGCGCCCTCGACGCCGGAGTCGGACCATTCCAGGGACTGCTCGGGGGGCGCGGCGAACATCATGAACAGGCGCACGGTATCGGCCCCGAAGCGGTCGATCATCGCCTGGGGGTCGACGCCGTTGTTCTTCGACTTGGACATCTTCTCGATGCCGCCCATCTCCACCGGCTGGCCATCGCTCTCGAGCACCGCGCTTAGCGGCCGGCCCTTGTCGTCGCGCTTCACCACCACATCGGCCGGGTTGAACCAGTCCTTGCCGCCGTTCGGGGTCGGCCGGTAGAAGGTCTCGGCGATCACCATGCCCTGGGTCAGCAGGCGCTGGAAGGGCTCGTCGGAGTCCACCAGGCCGAAGTCGCGCATCAGCTTGTGGAAGAAGCGTGCGTAGAGCAGGTGCAGGATGGCGTGCTCGATGCCGCCGATGTAGAGGTCCACCGGCAGCCAGTAGTTGGCGCGCTCGTCGAGCATCGCCTCCGGGTTGTCGGCGCAGGCGAAGCGCGCGTAGTACCAGGAGGATTCCATGAAGGTGTCGAATGTATCGGTCTCGCGCACCCAGCCGTCGCCCAGCTCGGAGAACGCGGGCATCCTCTTGAGCGGCGAGCCGGAGGCGTCCACGGTGACCTCCAGCGGCAGCTCGACCGGCAGCTCGGCGTCGGTGAGCGGCACGGTCTGGCCCTCGGGGCCGTACTTGACCGGAATCGGCGCGCCCCAGTAGCGCTGGCGGGCCACGCCCCAGTCGCGCAGGCGGAAGTTGGTCTTGACCTCGCCGTGGCCCTGCTCGGCCAGCCTGGCGGCGATGGCGTCGAAGGCCGCCTGGAAGTCCAGGCCGTCGAACTCGCCGGAGTTGATCAGCACGCCGTAGTCGTCATGGGCACCCTCGCTGAGGTCCGGCGCCCGGCCATCCGCGTCGGCGATCACCGGCTCGATGGGCAGGGCGTACTTGTTGGCGAACTCCCAGTCCCGCTGGTCGTGGGCGGGGACCGCCATGACCGCGCCGGTGCCGTACTCCATGAGCACGAAGTTGGCCACGTAGACCGGCACGCGGCGACCGGTGAGGGGATGCACGGCCTGGTAGCCGGTGTTCATGCCCTTCTTTTCCATGGTGGCGAGCTCGGCCTCCGAGGTGCCGCCGTGGCTGCACTCCTCGAGGAAGGCGGCGAGCTCGGGCTGGCCCTCGGCCGCGGCGCGGGCCAGGGGGTGAGCGGCCGCCACGGCCACGTAGGTCACGCCCAGCAGGGTGTCGGGGCGGGTGGTGTAGACTCGCAGCGGCTCCAGGGCGTTGTCCTCGTGGTCGGCGACGTCGAAGGCCAGCTCCACGCCCCGGGACTTGCCGATCCAGTTGCGCTGCATGGTCTTGACCTGCTCGGGCCAGTCGACCTTGTCGAGGTCCGCCAGCAGTTCCTCGGCGTAGTCGGTGATCTTGAGGAACCACAGCGGGATTTCCTTGCGCTCCACCGGCGCGCCGGAGCGCCAGCCGCAGCCGTCGATGACCTGCTCGTTGGCCAGCACGGTCTGGTCCACCGGGTCCCAGTTGACCGTGGACATCTTCTTGTACACCAGGCCCTTCTCGACCAGCTTGGTGAAGAACCACTGTTCCCAGCGGTAGTAGTCGCTGTCGCAGGTCGCGAACTCACGGCTCCAGTCGTAGGCGAAGCCCAGCGCCTTGAGCTGGTCGCGCATGTAGTCGATGTTCTGGTAGGTCCACTTCGCCGGCGGCACCTGGTTCTTGATGGCGGCGTTCTCCGCCGGCATGCCGAAGGCGTCCCAGCCCATCGGCTGCAGGACGTTCTTGCCCTGCATGCGCTGATAGCGGGAGACGACGTCGCCGATGGTGTAGTTGCGCACATGCCCCATGTGCAGCTTGCCGCTGGGGTAGGGGAACATCGACAGGCAGTAGAACTTCTCGCGGCCGGCGTCTTCCACCGCCTTGAAGCACTGGTTCTTGTCCCAGTAATGCTGGGCGTCGCGTTCGGTGTCAAAGGGCTTGTATTGTGCGTCCATCGCTGTCTTCGGGTACCTTGCTAGTCGAGAGCAGCGCCCGGGGCGCTGCACATGTCAGCGGGCCTTGTCCGGCGTCAAGGTTGGCCCGGTCGAAGCGGGCAACCCATTGATTCGCCGTCGGCATGTCGTCATAAATGGAAGAACCGTTGGGTCGCAAGGATACCCCAGCACGGCAGGCCCCGGCTATGGTGGCCTGGCCAGCAGGCCCAGTGCGGACACGAGGAGACCAGCATGAGCGAGCACAAGGAACCGCAACATCAGGACCATCGGTTGAAGGACGCCTATGAGCGGGTGCTGTCCCGTCTCAAGGAAGGCGCCGGCGAGCTCAACCGGGAGAACCTGCAGAAGGAACTCGACGAGGCCGTGGAGTTCGAGGCGGAGGTGGAGGAATTCACCCGCGATGAACTCTCGCTGCTGCGTGCCTGGGTCGAGCGGGACCTGAAGGAGATGCGCCGCTACCTGGGCGCCGGTGGCGAGGGGGTGGCCAGCTGGCTGGGCATCGACCTCTCCATGCTGTCGCGCAAGGTGGTGGAGTCATTGCTGTCCATCGCCGACCGCAGCCTGATCGAGCGCGAGCGCCTCGAGGAGGACCTGGAGGCCTCGCGGGCCGACTACACGGCCGGCGAGATGGCGGCCCCCGGCCGCATGGCCTGCACCCACTGCGAGGCCATCGTCGAACTCGAGGGCGTGACCCGTATCGAGGCCTGTCACCAGTGCGGCCACCGCTACTTCGTGCGTGCGCCGCTGGATTGAGTCCCGCGCCCCCTGTGCGCAGGGGGCGATGTCTCCGATGTTCTACGCTCTGGCCAGCCAGGCGATCATGGCCACCACCAGAACGGCCATTACCAGCGCGTAGCGCAGGTTCTCGCGCATCATCAGAGTGCCGCTGACGCCGTAGCGTCCCTGCAGCGAGAGATTGATTCCCGACAGCGGGCCGACACTGGTGCCCACCGCCCAGGCCGCCAGCGCCGTGAAGGCGAACAGCGTCTGCTGGCCATCCGCCAGGTCAAGCACCGAGGCCAGCACCGAGACGCCGATGATGGGGTGCAGCCCCGCCACGGCGCTGGCCACCACCGCCAGGAAGCTGACGATGGCCTCGCCCGCGCCGAAGGCGTCGAACAGCGTCCAGCCCCCCTCGGTGGCGGCATTGGCCAGGGTCGAGAGGCCTTTGGTCAGCAGGCCCGCACAGAGGAAGAGCGAGATCTCGCCGCGCATGGCCGGCAGCCGCGTCAGGGTGTGGCGGTGCAGCCGGCCCAGGGTCCAGCGCGGCCCCTTAGTCAAGTTGGCCACCAGGGCCGAGGCCGGCATCAGGAAGGTGATGATGCTGACGATGGACAGTCCCGGGGTCAGGCCGTAGTGGAAGCCCATCACCAGCGTCGCCATGATCACCGGCAGCAGCAGGCTGCGCGGCGACATCGAGAAGCCGGCGGTGTCGCTCAGGTCGAAGCGCCGGGGCAGCTCGATCATCGTCACCAGGCCCGCGCACAGGGCCAGGGGCAGGCCATGGGCCAGCACGGTGGCGTAGTCCATCGCCGGGGCCAGGGTCATGACGATGCCCATGGAGGCGAAGAAGGGCGACCACAGCGCCGCGCTGGACAGGCCCCGGTTGAGCCCCAGCAGCTGCGGCATGGAGAGCGGTGCCCGGCGGGCCAGGCGGTCGCCGACCATGAACACCGTCGACAGGTTGAGGATGGTGCCGAGCAGGTGTACACCCAGCCAGGTGCCGGCCAGGCCGCGCAGCCCGGTGACTGGCGCCCCGGCGGGGCGCGAGTGGCCGCGCCGGTTGCCGATCAGGCCGATGAAGCTCACCCCCACCAGCATGGCCACTACCTGGGTGTTACCGTCCAGCACGCCGGACCAGTCGACCCGGGCGCCGTAGCCGAACGCCGCGACCAGCAGCAGCCCCGCGCCCATGCCCGCCAGCATGCTCGCCTGGCGGCGGTTGCGCCGCGGCAGGTCGGGCCACAGCAGGGCAGTGCCCAGCCACAGGGTGGGGCCGGTCAGGGCCTCGACGGCAGGCCACCAGGCCAGGCTTGCGATCCGCGACAGCAGGCCGACGAGAATCGCCAGACCGGCCAGGGCATGGCGGGGGGCGACGGCCGCCTCGGTGGCGTGGGCGGTGGGCGACGACATGGCATTCCCGGGTGGCAAGAAACGTAGCATCCTAATCAAGATGGCTACCCGCCTCAAGGCGAGAGCGGTCAGGAGCCAGGGAACGCGACGACCATACCGCGCAAGCGAAGAGAGCCTGGCCGCCGCTTTCCTAGCCGCGGTGGGGAAGATGGCGCATCGGCAGCACCGGCGCGTCCCGGGACTGCAGGCGATCCTGGCTGGGGGCACAGCCGAAGAAGCGGCGGTAGGCCCGAGAGAAGTGTTCCAGGGAGCCGAAGCCGGCGCTCGAGGCCACCTGGGCAACGCTCAGGTCGGTCTGCTGCAGCAGGCGATGGGCGCGGTTGATGCGCAGCCAGAGATAGTAGCGCTTGGGGGTGACGCCCAGCTCGGCCTTGAAACGTCGCTCGAGCTGGCGCACCGAGAGGCCGACCCCCTCGGCCAGTTCGTCGCTGGACAGCGGCGACTCGATGGCCCGGCGCATCAGCCGGATCACCCGGCGCATCTGGGCCGAGGTCTCCGGCTGGCGCTCCGGGGCGGCGGCGAGCTGGACGGCGTCCCCGGGGCGTCGGCGGCGCTCCAGCAGGTGGTTCTGGAGCTCCTCCATCAGCGGCGCCTCGACCCGGCGGCCCAGCCAGGCCAGCATCATGTCGAGCACCGCCGTGCCCCCCGCGCAGGTCAGGCGGCCGCCGCCCAGGGTGTAGAGCTCGCCCACGGCCTCCACCCGGGGGTAGAGCTCGCGGAAGCCCTCCAGGTTGTCCCAGTGCACCGCCGCCCGCCGGCCGTCGAGCAGGCCCGCCGCGGCCAGCACCTCGCTGCCCATCTCGATCCCGCCCAGTTCGACCCCGGCGGCGGCGCAGTGGCGCAGCCACATGGCCAGGGGGCGGTCCCCGGTGAGCGCCTTGGTCTCGAAGCTGGCCAGCACCAGGACGCCGTCCAGCTCCGTGGGGGCCGGCCAGTCGACCTCCACCCCCAGGGGCACGCCGTTGGAGGCCGGCACCGTCGCCTCGCCGCCCAGCAGCCGCCACTCGAAGCGCGGCTCCTGGGCCAGCCAGTTGACGATGAACAGCGGGTCCAGCAGCGCCCCCAGGCCGGCGAAGGAGAACTGCGGCAGCAGCAGGATGCCGAGCCGATGCGGGGTGGGGGCTGGGGTCCTGGCCATGGTCTGATCTCACCTCCGGTAGTCGTCGCCCTCCTTGTCGAGCAGGCGCATCAGCGCCGCGAAGTGGGCCTGGGGCGCGCCCGCCCGGGCATAGTCTTCCCACTGGGCGGCGGTCTTGCGAGCCACTTCCGGGGCCACCGGCGCCAGCGGTAGGCCGCTGGCCCGGGCCACCAGGTAGGAGCGGCAGGCGCGCTCGAAATAATAGAGGTTGTCGAAGGCCTCGGCGACATCGGCGCCGGTGGCGATCACGCCGTGGTTGCCCAGCAGCAGGATCGGCGCCTCGCCGGCCAGACGTCCCAGGCGCTCGGCTTCGTCGCCGAGGCCCATGCCGTCGAAGCCGCGATCGACGGCGACGCGCTCGTAGAAGCGCATGGCGTTCTGCTCCACCGGCGGCAGCTCGGGCTCGGCCAGGCAGGCCAGGGCGGTGGCGTACAGCGAGTGGGTGTGCAGGATACAGCTCGCCTCGCGGCCCTGGCGATGCATGGCGCCATGGATCGCCCAGGCGGTGGGGTCGAGCCCGGCCGGGCGCTGGCCGCCCCGGGCCTCGACCTCCAGCAGGTCGCTGGCGCGCAGCTCGGCGAAGTGCCGGCCCGCCGGGTTGATCAGGAAGCGCTCGCCGCCTTCGGTGGTGGCCAGGCTGCAATGGTTGGCGGTGGCCTCGTGCAGGTCCAGGCGGGCCAGCCAGCGCAGGGCGCAGGCCAGCTGCTCCCGGGGCGTGCCCGGGACCTCGGGGATCTCGCTCATGGTTCGCTCCTCGCTAGGCGTTGATTCTCAACGGCCGGGCAGAGATGAGCGCCGGGGACCAGGTGGAGCGAGGGTCTTTTGCCATGGAGGGGTTCACAGCGTCCTCGCGCAGGCTTGTCGCCGGAAAAGCTCATCTCTTGATGGTTGTGAAGGACGTTCTCAGTAGTGGATCCAGCGGGTCTTCAGCGCCATGTACTTGTGCATGCCGGCCAGCTCGTAGTCGCGGCCGATACCGGACTGCTTCATGCCGCCGAAGGGGGTCTGGGGACTCACGGCGTCCACGCCGTTGACCGTCACCGTGCCCGCCTGCAGGGCGTCGCACAGGCGATGGGCGCGGCCCAGGTCGGCGGTCCACAGCGAGGCGGCCAGGCCGTACTGGCTGGCGTTGGCCAGCGCCACGCCCTCGGCCTCGTCGGCGAAGCGGCTCACCGCCAGCACCGGCCCGAAGATCTCCTCGCGGAACAGCCGGTGCTCGGGGGTGACGCCGGTGAACACCGTGGGGGCGACGAAGAGTTCGCCGCCGGCGGCGGTGAGCGCTTCACCGCCGTGGCGCAGGGTGGCCTCCCGCTGGCCGATGGCCAGGTAGTCGCGGACCTTGTCGAACTGGGCGCGGCTGACCAGCGGACCCAGCCGGGTATCCGGATCCAGGGGGTCGCCGGGCACCAGGGCCTCCAGGCGCTTGTCGAGGGCGGCCAGGAAGGCGTCGTGGATGCCGCCCTGGAGCAGCAGGCGGGAGTGGGCCGAGCAGACCTGGCCGGCGTTGGTGAAGATGCCCGCCACCGCGGCGTCCACCGCCGCCTCCAGGTCGGGGCAGTCGTCGAAGACCAGCAGCGGGCTCTTGCCGCCGCATTCCAGCCAGACCGGTTTCATGTTCGACTCCCCGGCATAGACCTGGAAGCGCTTGCCGATCTCGGTGGAGCCGGTGAAGCCGAGGGCGTCCACGTCCTCGTGGCGGCCGAGGGCCTCGCCGGCCAGGTGGCCATGGCCCGGCACCACGTTGAGCACCCCCGTGGGCAGGCCGGCCTTGTCGCACAGCTCCGCCAGGCGCAGGGCGGACAGCGACGACTCCTCGGCGGGCTTGAGCACCAGGCTGTTGCCCGCGGCCAGCGCCGGGGCCAGCTTGACGGTGGCGTTGTGCAGCGGGTAGTTCCAGGGCACCACGGCGCCCACCACGCCGAGCGGCTCGTGGGTGACGGTGGCCTGGACGCCGGCCGGGGCAGGGGCGACCCGGTCGTAGGCCTTGTCCTGCAGCTCGCCGTACCAGTCGAAGAGCACCGCGGCCTCCTCGGCGTCGTCGAGGGCCTCGGTGATGCACTTGCCGGCCTCCAGGCTGTCGAGCAGGGCCAGCTCCTCGCGGTGGATGCGGATCTCGGCGGCGATGGCCAGCATCACCCGTCGCCGGTCGGCGGGATCGACCCGGGCCCAGTCGCCGGCCACGAAGGCCGCCCGGGCGGCGGCCACGGCGCGGTCCACATCGGTCGCGTCGCAGGCCGCCACGGCGGCCACCGCCTCGCCGGTCATGGGGTTGATCGAGTCCAGGGTGGCGCCGCCCTCGGCCGGGCGGCGCCGCCCGTCGATCCAGGCGCGGCCGTCGACCTCGAGGGCGGCGGCGCGGCGTTTCCAGTCATGATGGGTCAGGGGCATGGGAAGTTCCTCGTCGTCTTGGGTCGGGTATTCAGAGGTCGAGCACCAGGCGCGCCCCCGCGGGGCGGGAGACGCAGGCGTAGAGGGTGTCGTTGGCGGCCTTCTCGGCGTCGGACTGCAGGACGTCCCGGTGGTCCACCTCGCCCTCGATCACGCCGCAGGCGCAGGTGCCGCAGGCGCCCTCGCCGCACAGGGTGGGCGGGGCCACGCCGGCGCGGTCGAGGCCCTCGAGGAGCGTCTCCTCGGGGGCCAGGGTGAGGGTCTTGCCGCTGCGCTCGAGCACGATCTCGCAGTGGCCGTCCCGGGGCGTGGCGTCCGGTGCCGAGCCCCGGAAGCGCTCCAGGCGCAGGCAACCCGCCGGCCAGGCGGCGGCTTCGGCCTCCAGGGCGGCGAGCAGGCCCTCCGGCCCGCAGGCATGCACCCGGGTGTCGGCGTCCACCTCGCCGACCAGGGTGGCCACCTCGGCGCGACCGTCCCGGGCGGAGACGTGCAGGCGCAGTGCGCCCTCGGGCAGCAGGCCGGCGAGTTCCTCGGCGAAGGCGGCGTCCGCTTCCCGGCGCACCAGGTAGTGCACCTCCGGCGTCACGCCCCGCGCGCACAGCCGCCGGGCCATGGCCACCAGCGGCGTGATGCCGATGCCGCCGCCGATCAGCACCTGGCGGCAGCCGGTCTCGTCCAGGGGGAAGCGGTCCCGGGGCAGCGAGGCGGCCAGCCGCAGGCCCGCCGGGGCCTCATCGGCCAGGAAGGCCGAGCCGCCCCGGGAGTCGGTCTCGCGCAGTACGCCCAGGCGGTAGCGGCCCTCGCTGCCGTCGTCGAGCAGCGAATAATGGCGGACCAGGCCGCCCGGGAGTTCCAGCTCCAGGTGGGCGCCGGCGGGGGCCGGCGGCAGGGACGCGCCGTCCTCGGCCTCGAGGGTCAGCTCGACGATGGCCGGGGCCAGGCGGCGCCGTCGGGTCAGGATCAACGACAGGCGATCGGACATGGCGGCCTCCTCAGCGTTGCTGGTTCTGCCAGTCGGGATGGATCCACACCGGGGCCTCGCTGGGCGCCGGGGCGGGGTGGCCGAGGATCAGGTCGCTGGCCTTCTCGGCGATCATGACGGTCGGGGCATTGGTGTTGCCGCTGACGATGGTCGGCATGATGGAGGCATCCACCACGCGCAGGCCCTCGAGCCCGTGGACCCGCAGTTCGGGGTCGACCACCGCCTCGGGATCGGTCGCCGGGCCCATCTTGCAGGTGCCGGCGGCGTGGTAGCCGGTCTCGGTGGTGGCCCGGGCCCAGGCATCCAGGGCCTCGTCGTTCTGGCAATCGGCGCCGGGGGTGATCTCCTCGCCGCGCAGGCCGTCGAAAGCCGGCTGCTCGATGAGCTCGCGGACCAGGCGCACCGCGGCACGCATGTCGGCCCGGTCGCGCTCGGTGGCCAGGTAGTTGAAGACGATCTCCGGCGCCTTCGACGGGTCGGTATCCGCCAGGCGCACCCGGCCCAGGCTGGTGGGACGCATCAGGTCGATGTGCACCTGGAAGGCGTGTTCCTTGAGGGAGTCGACGGTGCCGGGCTCGACGGCCAGGGACATGAAGGTCAGCTGCAGGTCGGGGTGCTCGACCCCCGCCCGGGAGCGGATGAAGGCGCCGGCGTCGAAGAGGTTGGTGCCGGCCAGCCCGCCGCGATCCGCGAACCAGCGCATGCCCAGCCACCACTTGCGCGGCGCCCGGGTCCAGGGCGCGTGGGACACCGGCCTGGGGCAGCGGTAGGCGACCACGGTGTCGGGATGGTCGCTGAGTCGCCGGCCGACGCTCTCCAGGCGGTGGGCCTCGGCGATCCCCCAGCGCTCCAGCTCGTCCTGGGGGCCGATGCCGGAGAGCATCAGCAACTGGGGGCTGTTGATGGCGCCGCCGGCGAGGATCACTTCCCGGGTGGCGCGGGCTTCGATCCGGTCCGTACCGCGGCGATAGGCCACGCCCCGGGCGCGGCTGCCCTCGAGGATCACCTTCTCGGCCAGGGCGCCGGTGATCACGGTCAGGTTGGGGCGCGTCCGGGCCCGGGCCAGGTAGCCCCGGGCGGTGCTCCAGCGCCGGCCCTGGTGGGTGGTGCGGTCGACCCGGCCGAAGCCTTCCTGGCGGTAACCGTTGACGTCGGCGCTTCTCCCGTAGCCGGCCTGCTCCCCGGCTTCCAGGAAGGCCCGGGCCAGCGGGTCGGACGGATTCCCCGGGCTGACCCGCAGCGGGCCGCCGTCGCCGTGGTAGTCGTCGCCGCCCAGCGCATGGGATTCCGCGCGCTTGAAGTAGGGCAGCACCTGGGCGTAGTCCCAGCCGTCGCAGCCGGCCTCGGCCCAGGCATCGTAGTCCCGGGCGTGGCCGCGGATGTAGACCATGCCGTTGATCGAGGAGGAGCCGCCCAGGGTCTTGCCCCGGGGCGTGGCGATGCGCCGCCCGTCCAGGTGGGGCTCGGGTCCCGACCAGTAGTGCCAGTTGAAGCGGGGGCCGTCGATGGCCGCCCCCATGGCCGCCGGCATGTGGATGGTCCAGGAGCGGTCCTGGGGGCCGGCCTCCAGCAGCAGGACCCGATGCCGGCCGTCGGCGGTCAGGCGGTCGGCGAGCACGCAGCCCGCCGAGCCGGCGCCGACGATGATGTAGTCGTAGTCAGGGGTAAGGTTCATCGTGACTCCAGAAGTGAGGCGGGCGCGTCCGGCACCCGGCATCGCGGGGAGTTGGGGTTGGGGGCGTGGGAAAGCGCTGATTTATGTCGTGAGCGATGAGAGGCTGGCCGCCGGAACGGAGCAACCGGAGTTGACAGATTGCTCAATGAGGATTGTGAGTACCGCCGGCGGCCAGGATATCGAGCGCAGCAATAAATCAGCCTTTCCTTAGCGGTCGGCCAGGTAGGCGTCCAGATAGGCCTCCAGGGCCGGCGTGGCGCCGTCGGCGCTGGTCACGCCCTCGAGCCACTCGCCGACCAGTTCGGGGTTGGCGTCGAGCCAGTCGCCGGCCACCGCTTCCAGGGGGCGTTCCTCGCGGCTGAACTCGTGGACCCAGGCGTTCTGCACCTCGATGGGGACGACCATCCGTTCGAGGAAGGCGGCGACGTTGGGCTCGCGCTCGAGGAAGTCGGCGTTGGCCACGGTGGAGACGGTACTGGCGCCGCCCCACAGGCCTTCGGGGTCCTCCAGGTAGTGCACGTCGTAGACGACGTTCATCCAGTGGGGCTCCCAGCCCAGGAAGGCGGTCCAGCGATCGCCGCCCATGTTGGCCTCGAGCTGGGAGAGCATGCCGGTGACGCTGGAGGCCACGACCTTCCAGTCGCCCAGCCCGTAGGTGTCCGCGTCGATGGCGTCCTGCATGATCTCGTTGCCGACGTTGCCGGGCTCGATGCCGTAGAGGCTGTGGTCGAAGCGCTCGGCATGCTCGGCCAGGTCGGCCATGGAGCGCACGCCGGCCTCCCAGACGTGGCCGGGGACGGCGAGCTTGAAGCGCGCGCCCTGGATGTTCTGCGCCACCTCGACCAGTTCGCCGGTCTCCAGGCGCGGGTCGAGCATGCCGCTCTGGGAGGGACGCCACAGCGCCATGTCGACGTCGATGTCGCCGCCGACCAGGCCCTCCAGGATGATGGCGGTGCTGGCCTCCTTGACGCTGGTCTCGTAGCCGAGGCGCTCCAGCAGTTGGCTGGCCACCTCGGTCTTGACCGTGGCGCCGGGCCAGGGCGGGGTGGCGAAGTTCACCTCGGCGGCCTGGGCCAGGCCGGGCAGGGAAGCGACCAGGGCGGTAGCCAGCAGGCCGGTACGCAGGGCGTGGGGATGCTTCGTCATGGGGAAATCTCCTCGTGTTGTTGTCTAACTGCGGCTCAGAAGCCACAGACCCCGCCGCCATCCACCGAGAGGATGGCGCCATGGGTGAAGCCGGCCCGGGGCGAGGCCAGGTAGAGCACGGCGTCGGCGACCTCCTCGGGCCGGGCCATGCGTTGCAGGGGCGCGCGGGCCCGGGCGGCGGCCAGGTAGGCCTCGCGGTCGCCGCTGGCCTCGGCGGCGGCGTCGATCATCTCGGTGGCGACGTTGCCCGGGCAGACGCAGTTGACGCGGATGCGCCCGGCGAGCTCCAGGGCCAGCGCCCGGGTCAGGTTGACCACCGCCGCCTTGGCCCCGGAGTAGACGCTGCTCGGCGGGAAGCCGATCAGGCCGGCGTCGGAGCCGAGGTTCACGGCGTTGCCGGAGGCCGCCTCCAGGTGGGGCAGGGCGGCCTGGAGGGTGAAGAAGGTGCCGGCCACGTTGACCGCCATGGTGGCGTCCCAGTGCGCCTGGGTGACCGCCTCGAAGGGCACCTCCTCGAAGACGCCGGCGGCATTGACCAGGATGTCCAGCCCGCCGAGGCCGGCCGCCGCGGCCTCCACCACGGCGGCGCAGGAGGCGCGGTCCTCCAGCGGGCCCGGGGCGGCGACCACCTCGGCCTCGCCGCCCAGCGCGTGGCGGAAGGCGTCGATGGAGGCCGCCCGCCGGGCGCCGACGGCCACCGTCGCGCCCTCCTCGAGGAAGCGCCGGGCGGTGGCGGCGCCGATCCCCCGGGCGCCGCCGGTGACCAGCACGCGCTTGCCGGCGAAGGGGCGAGAGGCGCTCATGCCTCGGCTCCGTCCTCGCCATGCAGGGCCCGGTGCACCAGGCGATGGAAGTTCAGCACCAGGTGCTCGCTCTCGTTGCTGCGCTTGGCGTCGATCATGTAGCGGCCCTGGTCGTAGCCCAGCGAGCGCAGGCCCTTCTGCGTGGTGACGTTGAGCTCGATGTCCTCCGGCCCCAGGTCCTCGTTCATCCAGCGGATGCTCGCCCGGGTCACCTCGGGCAGGGCCTCGGGAGCATGGGCGCTGTAGTAGCCGAAGCGCAGGATGCTGCGTTCGGCATCCAGGGGGATGATCATGAAGGTGCCCATGCACTGGGAGAACGGAAACTGGTAGAAGGTGTTGTGCGGCCAGAGGCCGATGTTGAAGAAGCCGTCGCCGTCCTCCACCGGGCGGCCGATGGACGCGCCATAGGCCTCGGTGGCCTGGCGGTTGGGTGGGGCGCCATAGGTCCACCAGTTGTCGTGGTGGCGCAGCTTGTAGCCGGAGAAGTCGATCAAGGAGGCCAGGTCGACATGATGGGGGCCCGAGAGCTGGAAGTGGTAGCCCTCGATGGAGTTGTCCATGATCACCTTCCAGTTGGCCGGAACGATGACGTCGTCCTCCTGGATCAGGCGCAGTTCGTCGAGGTTGGGAATGGCGTCGCGGATGGCCGCCTCGGCGCCGGGGAAGAGGTCATGCATGTCCGCGGCGTCGGGATCGAAGTTGAAGTAGACGCTGCCGGCGAAGACCTGCAGGCGCACCGGCGGGATCCGGTAGTCGTCGACGTCGAAGGCCTCGATGCGGTCGCTGCGCGGCGCCGCCTTGAGACGGCCGTCGGCGCCGTAGCACCAGGAGTGATAGGCGCAGCGGATGACGCCCTTCTGCACGCCGCGAGTCTCGTTCAGCAGGCGGTTGCCGCGATGCTGGCAGACGTTGTGGAAGGCATGCAGCTCGCCTTCCCGGTCGCGCATCAGGATCACGCTCTGGTCGAAGATCTCGCGGACCACGAAGGCGCCGGGCCGGTCGAGCTCGTTGACGTGGCAGCCGAAATGCCAGGCGCCCATGAAGATGCGTTCGCGCTCGGTCTCGAACAGCGCCGGGTCATAGAAGTAGCGGGAGGGCAGGGTCAGGGCGTTTTCGGGACGCTGGGCGGCCCAGGCCTGGGGCGTCTGTGACATGGTTCACCTCGTGCATCAGGGGATGTAATGGGCACAAGGCTAGGCTGGCGGTAGCGGCGCGGCATGAGGTTTTACGACACGCTCTTGGGCGGGAAATTGATATAAAGCGTCGTAATGGCGCCGCTAAAAATCATATATAGTGATAATTCGGGATGGTGTCGGGTAGTAATTTTTGATGTTAAGCGGCATCAATGCTCCCCGTCTCTGGCCGCGTCCTCCCTGGCTTGGTCGAGCAGGCTCAGCATGGCCCGGGCGGCGTTGGACAGGGTGCGGCTGCGATGCACCAGGTAGCCCAGGGGGCGCTGGATGGGGGGATGATCCACCGCGAGGACATGCAGCTCCCCGGCCACCAGACCCTCCGGCAGCAGGCTCCAGCCGAGGCCGATGGCGGTCATCATCTTCAGCGTCTCCAGGTAGTTGGTGGAGAGCGCCACGGGCAGGGTGAGGCCGGCGGCGGCGAAGCGACCCTCGATCAGGCCGCGGGTGAAGGTCATGGGACCGGGGAGCACGGCGTCGAAGTCGCACAGCTCGTGGAGCGCCAGCCGCCCCCTGCCGGCCAGGGGATGGTCCGGGGCGCAGACGAAGCACAGCCGGTCGATCCACACCGGCACCACCTCGAGCTGGGCGTCCGGGTGCGGGGCCAGGGTCACCACGGCGATCTCCAGCTCGCCGTCCAGCACGCCCTGATAGGCCTGTTCGGAATCCAGGAAATGCAGGTCCAGCCGGACCTCCGGATGCTGGCCGGTATAGGCCTTGAGCAGCGGCGGCAGGCGGTGCAGGCCGATGTGATGGCTGGTGGCCAGCGTCAGGCTGCCGGCCACATGGCCCTCCAGGTTGCCCAGCGCCCGCCGGCTGTCGTCCACCATCACCAGGATCTGCCGCGCCCGGGGCAGCAGCAGCCGGCCGGCCTCGGTGAGCGCCACCTTCCGGCCGATGCGGTCGAACAACCGGGCGTCGATCTGGCCTTCCAGCACGGCGATGCGCTTGCTCACCGCGGGCTGGGTAAGGTGCAGCTGCTCCGCGGCACGGGAGAAGCTGCCGGTGTCGGCCACGGCGAGAAAGGCCTGCAGGCTCTGGGTGTCCATGGCGTGTCCTCTTGGGGCTCGACAAGTATTCCCGAAAGGAATCCATTGAATAAATAACATGAATTGCTTTTATGTGCTCGTCGCGTGACACTGCGGGAAAAGCGCCGAGGGCCAAGGGCCAAGGGCCAAGGGCCAAAATGACTGCGGAAGGCGACTCGCCCGAGTGGCGCCGGGGGCAGGTCGAAGAGGAGGTCCTACGCCAGGGGTGAGGAGCACGGCTCCGAACGGGCTGGCCATGGATGGCCAGCACCGGACCTGCAAGCGGAGCGGGACGCGAGAGCGCCGCAGGGCGTCGGTAGCGCCCAGGGATGGGTTCACAGCGCCTCCTCGTAGGCCTGCCGCCGGGAAAGCCACGATACCGGTGAACTCAGGGGTTCGAGCGGCATTCCAAGGTCGACCGGATTAAGCATGAGCATAAAAGGGCCCAAGGGCCCGGGAGAACGAGATGGCAGGCCAGACACTCTACGACAAGTTGTGGTCGCAGCACCTGGTGAAGGAGCGCGACGACGGCACCGCACTGATCTATATCGATCGCCAACTGCTCCACGAGGTGACCTCGCCCCAGGCCTTCGAGGGCCTGCGCCTGGCGGGGCGCAAGCCATGGCGCCTCGATGCCAACCTGGCGACCCCGGACCACAACGTGCCGACCACCCTCAAGGAACGTGCCGAGGGCAATGCCGGGATCAAGGATCCGGTGTCGCTGATCCAGGTGCAGACGCTCGACGACAACTGCAACGAGTTCGGCATCGAGGAATACCGCATCAACGATCCCCGTCAGGGCATCGTCCACGTGGTGGGCCCGGAGCAGGGCGCGACCCTGCCGGGCATGACCGTGGTCTGCGGCGACTCCCACACCGCCACCCATGGTGCCTTCGCGGCCCTGGCCCACGGCATCGGCACCTCCGAGGTCGAGCACGTGCTGGCCACCCAGTGCCTGCTGGCACAGAAGATGAAGAACATGCAGGTGCGTGTGGAGGGGACCCTCGGCGCCGGCGTCACCGCCAAGGACATCGTGCTGGCCATCATCGGCCGGATCGGTACCGCCGGCGGCACCGGCTATGCCATCGAGTTCGCCGGCAGTGCCATCCGCGAGCTGTCCATGGAAGGTCGCATGACGGTCTGCAACATGGCCATCGAGGCCGGGGCCCGGGTCGGCCTGATCGCCGTCGACGACACCACCATCGATTACCTCGAGGGCCGTCACTACGCCCCCGCCGGCGAGCAGTGGGATGCCGCGGTGGCCGACTGGCGCGAGCTGGTCTCCGACGCCGACGCCGCCTTCGACAAGGTGGTGACTCTCGAGGCCAGCGAGATCGAGCCGCAGGTCTCCTGGGGCACCAGTCCCGAGATGGTCGCCGGCATCGGTGGCGAGGTGCCGGACCCGGCCGAGGCCGCGGACGACACCGCGCGCACGGGCATCAGCCGGGCACTGGAGTACATGGGGCTCGCCCCCCGCCAGAAGATCACCGACATCCGCCTCGACAAGGTGTTCATCGGCTCCTGCACCAACTCGCGCATCGAGGATCTCCGCGAGGCGGCCAAGGTGGCCCGCGGCAAGAAGGTGGCCGATTCCATCAAGCTGGCCATGGTGGTGCCGGGCTCCGGCCTGGTGAAGCGCCAGGCCGAGGAGGAAGGCCTCGACAAGATCTTCCTCGAGGCCGGCTTCGAGTGGCGCGAGCCGGGATGTTCCATGTGCCTGGCCATGAATGCCGACAAGCTGGGTGCCGGGGAGCACTGCGCCTCGACCTCCAACCGCAACTTCGAGGGGCGCCAGGGCTACGGCGGGCGCACCCACCTGGTCAGCCCGGCGATGGCCGCCGCCGCCGCCATCGCCGGCCACTTCGTCGACGTTCGCGACTTCGGCGACGCCGCCAACGACGCCACCCAGCAGCAGGAGGCCTGAGCCATGCAGAAATTCGAACGCCTCGACGGCCTGGTCGCGCCGTTGGATCGCGCCAACGTCGACACCGACCTGATCATTCCCAAGCAGTTTCTGAAGTCGATCCAGCGCACCGGCTTCGGCGTCAACCTCTTCGACGAGCTGCGCTACCTCGACGAGGGCCAGCCGGGCCAGGACGTCTCCAGCCGCCCGCTCAATCCCGACTTCGTGCTGAATCAGCCACGCTACCAGGGCGCCAGCGTGCTGCTGGCCCGCCAGAACTTCGGCTGCGGCAGCTCGCGGGAACATGCGCCCTGGGCGCTGGCCGACTTCGGCTTCCGGGTGGTGATCGCGCCGAGCTTCGCCGACATCTTCTACAATAACGCCTTCAAGAACGGCATCCTGCTGATCACGCTTCCCGAGAGCGTCGTCGACCGGCTGTTCGCCGAGGTGGAGGCCAACGAGGGCTACCGGCTCGACGTGGACCTCGAGCACCAGCGCGTCATCACGCCGTCCGGCGAGATCCTCGAGTTCGAGGTGGATGAGTTCCGCAAGCATTGCCTGCTCGAGGGGCTCGACGACATCGGCATCACCCTGCAGAACGAGGATGCCATTCGCGACTTCGAGCAGAAGCATCGCGAGGCGCGGCCCTGGCTGTTCCGCGAAGCGTAAGCCCGACGTATTCACGCTGCTATCGGCCGGATGACGGGGCTGATCCGGCGGCAGGCCTGCGAGGAGGCGCTGTGAACCCATCCCTGGGCGCTTCCGACGCCATCCCTGGCGTAGGACCTCCTCTTCGGCCTGCCCCCGGCGCCCCTTCGTTGCCCGGCTGTAAGGACACAAGGAAGACACGATGACACGCAAGATTCTGGTTCTCCCGGGCGACGGCATCGGCCCGGAAATCACTGTCCAGGCCGGCCGGGTGCTGGCCGCCTGCCAGGCCCGCGGGCTGGATGTCGAGGTCGAGGAGGCGCCGGTCGGCGGTGCCGCCTATGATCTCGAGGGTTCGCCGCTGCCGGAGAGCACCCTGGCCAAGGCACGCGCCGCCGACGCCATCCTGCTCGGCGCGGTGGGCGGGCCCAAGTGGGACAAGCTCGAGGACATCAGCAAGCGCCCCGAGAAGGGCCTGCTGGGCCTGCGCAAGGAACTGGGGCTGTTCGGCAACCTGCGTCCGGCACTGCTCTATCCTCAACTGGCCGAGGCCTCCAGCCTCAAGCCCGAGCTGGTCGCGGGACTCGACATCATGATCGTGCGCGAGCTCACCGGCGGCATCTACTTCGGCCAGCCGCGGGGCATCGAGGAGCGCGACGGCCAGCGGGTCGGCTACAACACCTACGTCTATTCCGAGGCCGAGATCGAGCGCATCGGCCGGGTCGCCTTCGAGATGGCACAGAAGCGCGGCAAGAAGCTCTGCTCGGTCGACAAGGCCAACGTGCTCGAGGTGACCATGCTGTGGCGCGAGGTCATGGAGCGGCTGGCGCCGGAGTACCCGGACGTCGAGCTGTCGCACATGTACGTCGACAACGCCGCCATGCAGCTGATCCGCGCGCCCAAGCAGTTCGACGTGGTGGTCACCGGCAACATGTTCGGCGACATCCTCTCCGATGCCGCGGCGATGCTCACCGGCTCCATCGGCATGCTGCCCTCGGCCTCGCTCAACGAGTCCGGCCAGGGCATGTACGAGCCCTGCCACGGCAGCGCCCCGGACATCGCTGGCCAGAACGTCGCCAACCCGCTGGCGACCATCCTCTCGGTGGCGATGATGCTGCGCTACTCGCTGGGCGAGGCCGAGATGGCCGAGCGTATCGAGGCCGCCGTGGGCCAGGTGCTCGACGACGGCCTGCGCACCGCCGACATCGCCTCGACCGGCACCGAGACGGTGACCACCGAAGCCATGGGCGATGCCGTGCTGGCGGCCTTCGAGGCGCAGTAGGGGGATAAGCGAGCTTGCGAGCGCATCCATTACGATGGCAGCGCCCCCGCTGGATGCGCTGACGCTTATCCCCCTACGGCAGGGCTATCGCAGTTAGCGTTGCCACTCGGGGCTGATCCGGCGACAGGTCTAGGTTCTGTCTGGAAAGTCGGCACGTAGGCAGCGGTCTATGCACGCCAGGCATACCATGGCCCGGAAGCTGCTGGCCAACTTGTCGTAACGGGTGCAGACCCGGCGTAGTTCTTTGATCCAACCGAAGCAGCGCTCAATGATGTTTCGCTCCCGATACCGGGGCTTGTCAAAGCCCCTCGGAGCACCAGGGCGCGGTTTTCGCTTCATCTTGCGCCGGGCAATGATCGGCTTCATGCGATGCCGGTCGCAGTAGCGGCGAAGCGGGTCGCTATCGTAGCCCTTGTCCGCCACGATGAAGCGGCAACGCTTGCGAGGCCTGCCCTTGGCCCCAGGCAGATGAACGTTCTCCATGGTGGGAATGAAGTGCCGCGTATCCGAGTCCTGTCCCGGCGACAGCGTGAAGGTCAGCGGCCAACCATGCCGGTCACAGAGCATGTGGATCTTGGTCGTCAGGCCGCCTCTACTCCGTCCCAGGGCATGGTCTACGGGTTCGTGCTGTCCCCCTTTTTGCCGCCCCCAGAGGCGGCCCGGGTGGCGCGGATCGATGTCGAATCGATCATCCAGGTGTCCAGATCCATCAGGCCATCCTCTCGCAGGCGAAGTTGGAGGCGCGCCAGAATTGCCTCGAAGGTGCCATCATCGCGCCACTGACGGAAACGGTCATAGACGGTCTTCCAGGGGCCGTAGCGCTCTGGCAGGTCTCGCCACTTGGCGCCCGAGCAGAGGATCCAGAAGATGCCGTTCAACACCTGGCGGTCATCGCGACGGGGACGGCCCGTCCTCTGCGGCGGCGAGACGATGTCTTCGATGAGGGCCCAGCCGTTGTCGGAGATCTCGTAGCGTCCTGCCATGGGTCACCTATGCTGCTGAGGCATAGGTGACATTAGCAAATTCGAGTTTTCGGACAAAGCCTAGGAGGGGGCGCTGTGAACCCCTCCCTGGGCGCTACCGACGCCATCCTTGGCGTAGGACCCCCTCTACGACCTGTTCCCGGCGCCCCTCGCCACCCAACTGCGATTGCCCTGCCCCCTACGGGCCTGGCCGCTTATCAGCGGCTCCGCTTCCTGTATACTCATGGGTTCATTCTTTTCTGGAGGACTTCACATGTTGAAAGTCGGTTTCGTCGGATGGCGTGGCATGGTGGGCTCCGTGCTCATGCAGCGGATGGTGGAAGACGGGGATTTCAACGGCATCGAGCCGGTCTTCTTCACCACCTCCCAGGTCGGCCAGGCCGGGCCCGACGTCGGTGTGGACGTGCCTCCGCTGAAGGATGCCTTCGACATCGAGGCCCTCAAGGCCCTGGACGTGGTGGTCACCTGTCAGGGCGGCGACTACACCAAGAAGGTCTACGAGGATCTGCGGGGCGGTGGCTGGAAGGGCTACTGGATCGACGCCGCCAGCACCCTGCGCATGGCGGATGACGCCACCATCGTGCTCGACCCGGTCAACCGCAAGGTCATCGACGAGCAGCTGGCGCGCGGCACCAAGACCTTCTGCGGTGGCAATTGCACGGTCAGCCTGATGCTGATGGGCCTGGGCGGGCTCTTCGAGGCGGACATGATCGAGTGGATGACCTCCATGACCTATCAGGCCGCTTCGGGCTCCGGTGCCAAGCACATGCGTGAGCTGCTCAACCAGATGGGCGCGCTGCGGGACAGCGTGGCCGGTGAGCTGAGTGATCCGTCCAGCGCCATCCTCGACATCGACCACAAGGTCACCGCGGCCATGCGCGGCGGCGACTTCCCGGTCGACAACTTCGGTGCGCCGCTGGCCGGCAGCCTGCTGCCCTGGATCGACTCCAAGCTCGACAACGGCCAGAGCCGCGAGGAGTGGAAGGGCAACGTCGAGACCAACAAGATCCTCGGCCTGCAGGACAACCCGGTGCCCATCGACGGCCTGTGCGTGCGTATCGGCGCCATGCGTTCCCACAGCCAGGCGTTCACCATCAAGCTCAAGCACGACGTGCCGCTCGACGAGATCGAAGAGCGCATCGCGACCCACAACGACTGGGTCAAGCTGATCCCCAACGACAAGGACGCCACCATCGACGGCCTGACCCCGGCCGTCGCCACCGGCACCCTGGACGTGCCGGTGGGCCGGCTGCGCAAGCTGGCCATGGGCGGCGAGTATCTGTCCGCCTTCAGCGTCGGCGACCAGCTGCTGTGGGGGGCCGCCGAGCCGCTCAAGCGGATGCTCAAGATCCTGCGCGAGCAATAACAAGGCCTGAGGCCTTATTCACCGGACGCGGGACGCCTCCCCTCGGGGAGGCGTCCCGCGTTTTCGTTGGGCGGGATCTCGGCTGGCCACCGGATCGAGGGGAGGGGCTCCGAAAATTCTGTTACGGTTCAATAACATTTTTACCAGGGGCGTCGGGAACCCGCTATTCACCGCCAGTGTCCACAAATCAGTTCGTCCACATAATAACCAGCTGTACGCAGGGTGGCTCAGTTCCAGTTCTAGGGAGAGACACCATGTTCACACGGGCTTCCCGCCTTGCTTGTCTGCTGTTCGTCGCTGCAAGTGCATACACCGTTCCGACGCTTGCCTATGTGGGACCGGGAGCTGGTCTTACCGCCATCGGCACGATGGTCGCAGTGATCGCTGCGGTCCTGCTGGCCGTGGTCGGCTTCGTCTGGTACCCGCTGAAGCGCGTGATGCGGAAAAAGCGCGCGGCGCGTACTGGTGATGCGCGAGTCGCGACCGACTCACGTGATGGCATCGACGACTCCGGCAATACCCACTGATGGCATTGGTAGCCCTCGTCGCGGGGCTCGTCGCCTTCATCGCTGTCTTGCGCGGGTTGGAAGTACAGCGCCACGCTGCCCATGCCGTAAGGACCGCACAGGACGCGATTGGAGTGATCGCAGATCCTGATTTGAGCGATGACGTCAAGGAACGACACGTCCAGCGTGCCTCGCTGTCGCTATTGAAAAGCTTCGTGATCCTGGTTGCCATCGGCTTGGCGGCGTGCTTGTGCGCGACGCTTTTTGTGGCAGGTGGCGCCCTGTTCGGACTGTTCAGTCTCGATCAGGCGATGGCGACTGCCACGAGTTGGCCCTTCATCCTGTGGTCGTCCGTTGGTGCTGTGGCGTTATGGTTCGTCTTCAGCAGGCTGGGTGGGCGAACCGGCGCTGCCAACAAGGAAGGCGCAACCACCCGGGAGGAAGTGCCTTATTCGACACTCGACAAGGCGCTGCACAATTATGCGTTTTCGTCGCCGGGGCTGCAGATCTCGCTGTCGTCGATCGAGGATCGGTTATGGCGGAACAAGATCGCAGCGACCCGAACCGGACGGCCGCTCTTGATCACCTCGCTGCCACGCGCCGGGACGACCATTCTGCTGGAGCTGCTGGCCCGGCAGAAGGAATTCGCTTCCACCACCTATCGCAACATGCCCTTCACCATGGCCCCGCTACTCTGGGGACGCTTCTCGAGCATGTTCCGCAAGGCTGGCGAGAAGGCCGAACGCGCCCATGGTGACGGAATCGCCGTTGATTTCGACAGCCCCGAGGCCTTCGAAGAAATGATCTGGATGGCCTTTTGGCGCGAGCGCTACGAAAATGACTGGATCGGGCTCTGGGAGGCCACGGATCGGGATGCCGAATTCGAGGCGTTCCTCTCCCGTCATATGCAGAAACTCGTGGCGAGCACGCCTGACGCACAACGCTATGTGTCGAAGAACAACGCCAGTATTGCGCGGTTGCCGCTGCTTTCTGCCGCCTTTCCTGAGGCGCAGATGCTGATCCCCATCCGTGATCCAGCCTCACAGGTCGCATCGCTGAAGCGTCAGCATGCCCGTTTCAGCGATCTCCACGCCCGCGATCGCTTCGCGCAGCAATACATGGAGGGAATAGGGCATTTCGAGTTTGGTGCCGCACTCAGGCCTGTCGCCTTTCCGGGTGCCCCGGAGAGTGCGGAGGGGGCAGAGCATGTCGATTACTGGTTACGCTACTGGATCGCCGCCTATGAACATGTCCTGCATACCGCCCCGGAGGAGGCGATTTTTATCGACCATGTTGCGCTCAGTAGTCGTCCCGACATTCAGCTTCCACGACTCGCTGAAGCGCTTGATATTCATGATCGGGACCGTTTCCTCGCTGCGTCCAGCATGTTCCGCGCGCCAGCCTCTCCGCCTCGATTGCCGGATGCCTCGGCTGATCTCGTGCGACGCGCTAATGAGCTTCATGCGGCTCTGCTTGAGCGGGCGCTGTAACCGGGTCCCGCGGACAATGAGGATGTTTACTCAGTGAAATCATCGTTGTGGGATCGTATTGGTCTGATCGTGTTCGTGGTGTCGCTGGCGATCATTGCCATGGTCTATGGCACCGTTTCCTCCTGGCGAGGCTGGTTTCCGGCGCCACAGATCAAGCTGGCGCAAGAGACGTTGTTCGATGTCGCAGCGAACTGGAAGAATGACCTCGCGCTGGAGCCCACGCGGCATCTGGTCGATCCCGGGGGGGTCAATACGGGGCCGGAACGCGGCTTTTCAGGCGGGCCATCCAGGGAAGGGTATGTCCTCGTTGCGGGGTTGAGCGAGCAGCAGGATGAGTCATTCCATGTGGTCCATCTGTATGACAGAGCAGGGGAGGAAGTGCACCGATGGCCGGTGCACTACGAATGGCTCGATAGTGAGCATAAACCCCAGAATGTCATGCTGCATGGGATGGAGGTCTTCAAGGACGGCTCCCTCGCCTTGACATTCGATGCGGGTAATGTCATTGCACGCATCGATGCCTGCGGAAAGCCAATCTGGACACGGAATGACATTTTTCATCATTCCATCTCGCGTGATGGCGAAGGGCGCCTCGTCACTCTTCTGAAAAACGGCGTGGCCTGGATCGACGAAGATTCCGGCGAGCTTCTGCATTCGCTGGATATCGAAGAGGACATGACCACCGTCGATGACGGCGCGCACCAGGCAATGTTCAATATCCGGACGCGCAGTCCCGAAGACGCCAGCGAGGAGATCAGCTACCTGCTAGACCCGTTCCACATCAACGATGCCGAACCTCTGCGTGGCGATATGGCCAGCGCCTTTCCGATGTTCGAGGCAGGTGACGTACTCATCAGTCTCAGGGAGCTCAACCTGGTCGCCGTCGTCGAGCCCGAGAGCGGGCGCATGAAATGGTGGCAACATGGCCCGTGGTTCAAGCAGCACGACCCCGATTTCGAACCCGACGGCACGATCACTGTCTTCGATAATGGCACCGGCACCGGGTCCAGCAAGATTCGCCGGGTTCGCCCTGTCGACGGAGCGGACGTCGAGACGGTGTTCGTGGGCTCGGAGGAGGTGCCGTTCTATACTTGGCGTCGTGGAAAGCATCAAACCTTGCCGGATGGCAACATCCTTCTCGCCGAAGCGGAGGGTGGACGTGTTCTCGAAGTCACGCCGGAGGGCAAGCTGGTTTGGGAACGTCACATGGTCTGGGATGCCGAAAAGAACCTGATCATCACCGAAGCCCGCTTCGTTCCGGAAGACTTTTTCAAGAACAGTTTCAAGAGCGGAGTCCCCGATTGCAACACGCGCTGAGCATTGGTGAGTCACGAACCTCGCTGACGCCCGCCGGCGAGTCTCAACGCAGGGCCTCCTTATAAGCGATGGTCCCCCAATCGTCTGCTCACGGGGACCGTCGCTGCCATGGATGCCGCGCGCTCTGCCTGCTCTGAAAGGCATCATTCCCGTTCCTCAAGCCCTTCTCGATACCGACGCCTGCGCTGCTCCATCTGCGGCTCCACCCGGGAGCGTACCAGCTGGCTGCCTGGGCGCCCGTCAGTCATCGATACGCTTTGCAACACGCCCACGTCGGCCAGCCCGGGCCCGACGTCGGCGTGGACGTGCCTCCGCTGAAGGTTACGTGAGTGGCGAGACGGGCACCCCGCACATGAATGAAGTACGTTGAAAGCATGAGGCGTGCCCTGCGTCATGCGTAGCACGCCAACGAGTGGAATATGATACACAGTGATCATGCCATCTCCTTGATTCACATCGGCGCGTTGCCGGAGGGATGGCCGCTTACAAGACGCAAGGGAACTCATGAAACGCAAGCTGACGTTCACCATGCTGCTCTCGCTCTCCGCCGCCAGTGCGCAGGCGCTGGCGCTGGGGCTGGGCGATGTCGAGGTGCGCTCGACGCTCAATGCGCCGCTGCGTGCCAGCATTCCGCTGACCGATACGGCGGGCCTGGAGGCCGGCCTGCTCAATGCCTCGGTCGCCGATCCGGGGGCCTACCAGGCCGCCGGCCTGACGCGCACGCCGCTCGCGGCCAGTGTCCAGCTCGAGGTCAGCCGTCGCCAGGGGCAGCTGGTGCTCGACCTCGCCACCGAGCGTGCCGTGCGTGAACCCTGGCTCGACCTGCTGCTGCGCTTCGACTGGCCGGGCGGGCGGCAGTTCCGCGAGGTGACCCTGCTGCTTGACCCGCCCAACTACGCGGCGATGCCGGTGCTGATCGGCTCGTCGCGTCCCGGCCAGGACACCCGGGTCACCCAGGCCACCTCGACATCGGCTCCCGCGAGCCGCCGGGCCGTCGCGCCCTCGATGCCCGCCGATCCCCGTGATCCCGCCCGGGTGCGCAGCGGGGACACGCTCTGGGCGGTGGCCGGTCGCCTGCGTCCGGACAGCGGCATCGGCATGAACCAGATGATGCTGGCCCTGGTGGAGGCCAATCCGGAGGTGTTCCCCACCGGCAATATCAACCAGATGCGCGCCGGGGTCACCCTCGTGGTGCCGCCCCGCGAGGCCATCGCCGCCCGTTCGTCCGAGGCGGCGGCCGACCTCGTCCAGGCCATGAACCAGGCCTGGGCCAATCGCGGCAGCGGGGCGCCGGCCCAGGTGCCGCTCTCGGCGGAAACCGAGCCGACAGCCGTGGCCGGGGCCGAGACGCCGGCCGTGGAGGCGGCTGCCCCATCGGTGGGCGACGAGGCGGCGGATATCGCCACCCGGCGTGCCGAGGCCGCCGACAGCGGCCCCCGGCTCACGCTGCTCACCGAGGCGGAGGCCGCGGCCGCCGGCCTCGGTAACGGCCGCAGGGCCGACACCGCGCCCGCCCGCGACGGCGGGCAGGGCGATGGCCAGCAGGCGGCCCCAAGGGAGCGGCTGGATCCCTCCGTGTTCGCGGCCATCACCGGCACCGGCGAGCTGAGCGAGGATCAGCGACTGTTGCGCCTCGAGCGGCGCTGGCAGGAGAACCGAGAGGCGCTGGCCGCGGTGCAGGCCGAGCGCGACGCCCTGGAGGAGGAGGTCGGTGACCTGCGTGGCGAACTCGCCGCCCTGCGCCAGCGCGTCGAGGCGCTGGCGGCCGGCGGCAGCGGCGTCGACGGTGCCGGGGCCGGTGGCGTGGTGTCGCCCGGCAGCGAGCCCGCCGATGCGTCCCCGCCCTGGTGGGGCGCCCTCTACCAGGGCGCGACCGAGCGACCCTTGCTGTTGGGCGGTGCCGGGTTGGCCGCCCTGCTGGCGCTGTGGGGCCTGGTGCGTCGACGTCGGCGTCGAGAGGAGGAGCCGGCCTTCCCCTTCGGCGAGGTGCAGGTGGCCGAGCCGTCCGGTGGCACCCCGCAAGGGCGCACCCCGCCCACGCCGGCCGCGGCGCCCGAGCGGCCCCCCGCCAACGCGGTGCGGGCCTCCATGCCCGAGGCCGAGGCCATCAACGAGGCCGATATCTTCATCGCCTATGGCCGCTACGACCAGGCCCGCGAACTGCTGGAAGCGGGATTGGCCCGGGAGCCGGAGCGCGACGACCTGCGCCTGAAGCTGCTCAAGGTGCAGCTGGAGCAGGGGGACCGGCCGGCGGCCCGCCAGGAGGCGCAGCGCCTCCGGGAATCCGGGAATACGGCGACCCGGGCCGAGGTCGAGCGCCTGATGGCCCGCCATGCCGCCCCCGCCGCCAGTCCCGCCGGCGAGCGTGCCGTCTTCCCGGAGCCGAGTGAGCTGCCGCCCCGGGTCTTCGGCGACCCCGATGCCCCCGAGAGTGAGGAGGAGGCGGGCCCGCCGGCGAGCGACGGCGAGGCCGCTCGCGACGCCTCGCGGGCACCGCCCGCGGCGGATGACGGCGAACCCGATGACCTGGCCCGCTATCGCCCTCCCGAAGTCGACGCCGGCGCCGAGGACGAGGGGCGTGACCAGCCGGTCCCGACAGGCCGGGACGAGGCGTTCGGCGCTCCGCCGCCCGGGCCGTCGAGCGAGCCCTCCTCGACGCCCGACACCGGGAACGAGGAGCCGCCGATGCCTCAGGTGACAAGCCGCACCAGCGAGGAGGGGCGCGAGATCATCGATTATCGCCCGCCGTCTCTCGATGAAGCGACGCCCGTGCGCCAGGAGACGCCCATGCAGCCGGGCGTGGACTTCACCCCCGCAGGGCGGGAGGCGCCGAGCGAGGACGATGACGCCCAGTCTCGCGAGTCGTCTCGCGATCCTTCCCGCTGGGAGGTGGAGGAGGTGGCGTTTCCGCCCCTTGGCGGGGATAATGGGGCCTCGTCCGGCGCGGCGTCCTCCACGGCGACCCTGGGTGAGGCCCGCCACCTGCTCGATCTCGGCGAGGTGCGCGAGGCCCGGATCCTGCTGGAACGCTTGCTCGAGGCGTCCCATGACGCCGGAGCGAGGGAGGAGGCCCGCGAACTGCTCGACCGCCACCAGCCATGACGTGCGCATGACCCTTTTCCAACGGCTCGATGAACATCACCCACTGACCGGCCGCCTGGCCATGGCAGTGGAATACGACGGCACTGCCTACTGCGGTTGGCAGCGCCTCAAGCATGCCGCCTCGGTACAGGCCTCCCTCGAGACCGCCCTGTCCCGGGTGGCCGGTGACCGGGTCAAGGTCCACGCCAGCGGGCGTACCGACTCCGGTGTCCACGCCACCCGCCAGGTCGTCCACTTCGACCCCCCGGCGGCGCGCTCCCAGAAGGCGTGGGTGTTCGGCGCCAACGCCAACCTGCCGCGCGACGTCGCCGTGCGCTGGGTCACGCCGGTGCCCGACGACTTCCATGCCCGCTTCAAGGCCCTGGCCCGGCGCTACCGCTACGTGATCCTCAACCAGCCCAGTCGACCGGTGCTGGAGCGCGCCAATGTCACCTGGTGCCGGGATCCCCTGGATGCCGAGGCCATGCATGTGGCGGCCCAGGTGCTGGTGGGCGAGCACGATTTCTCCAGCTTCCGCGCCGCGGGCTGCCAGTCGAAGACGCCGTGGCGTCACCTGCACTTCATCGAGGTGCATCGGCATGGCCCACTGGTGGTGGTCGATGTCCAGGGCAATGCCTTCTTGCATCACATGATCCGCAACATCGTCGGTGCCCTGGTCTCGGTGGGCCGCGGCGAGCAGGGCGTCGACTATCTGGCGCGGCTGCTGGCGTTGCGGGATCGCACCCTGGGGGATGTCACCGCCCCGGCCTGCGGCCTGCACTTCGTCGACTCCCTCTACGACGAGGCCTGGGGCCTGCCCCGGGAGCCGCTGGGGCCCAACCTGCTGGCCTTCCTGGGCGAGTGGACCGGCGAGCGGCCGCTGCCGGACTGCCCGATGGTCGAGTTTCGCCGCGGCCGCCCGGTGGCGCAGGCGGCCATGGCCGGGGAGGACGGCGATGACTGAGCACGGACGTGTCCCGGGGCGCACCCGGATCAAGTTCTGCGGCATGACACGCCCCGAGGACGTGGACGCCGCCGTGGCCGCCGGCGCCGATGCCCTGGGCTTCGTGCTCTGGTCCGGCAGCAAGCGGGCCGTGGGCCTCGAACGCCTGGCGACGTTGAGCGCCCGGGTGCCGGCCTTCGTGACCCGGGTCGGACTCTTCGTCGACCCCGAGCCGGACCTGGTGGCGAGGGCCGCCGAGCATCTCGACCTGCTGCAGTTCCACGGCGAGGAATCGCCGGCCGCCTGCGCCGCCGCCGGACGCCCCTGGATCAAGGCCCTGCGCATGCGCGACGGCCTCGACCTGCCTGCCGCGGCCGGCGACTATCACCAGGCCCGCGCGCTGCTGCTCGACGCCTATCGTCCCGGCCTGCCGGGGGGCACCGGCGAGACCTTCGACTGGTCGCGAATCCCCGCAAGCCTGGCAAAACCTGTTATCCTCGCCGGAGGCCTGACACCGGCCAACGTGGCCGAGGCCATCGCGGTGGTCCGGCCCTACGCGGTGGATGTCTCCGGCGGCATCGAGGCCGCGCCCGGGCGCAAGGACGCCGCCTTGATGGCGGCCTTCCGGCAGGCGGTGCGCCGCGCCGACGAGTGCCGCACCGACGGCTGAGCCCGCACCACCGTGTCTTCCAAAACCCCCAACACCCCTTCTGGCGACCCTGTGAGGTGTCTTTCGTGAGCAAGTTCAGTGACCTGACCCGACTGCCGGATGCCCGTGGCCATTTCGGCCCCTATGGCGGCCGGTTCGTCTCGGAGACCCTGAGCTTCGCCCTGGAGGATCTGGAGAAGACCTACCTGAGTCTTCGCGACGATCCGGACTTCCAGGCGGAATTCGACTATGACCTGGCCCATTACGTGGGCCGCCCGTCACCGCTCTATCATGCCGAGCGATGGTCGAAGCAGCTCGGTGGTGCCCAGGTCTGGCTGAAGCGCGAGGACCTCAACCACACCGGCGCCCACAAGGTGAACAACACCATCGGCCAGGCCCTGCTGGCCAAGAAGAGCGGCAAGCCGCGGGTGATCGCCGAGACCGGCGCGGGCCAGCACGGCGTGGCCACCGCCACCGTGGCCGCCCGGCTGGGCCTCGAGTGCGAGGTCTACATGGGGGCCGAGGACGTCGAGCGACAGAAGCTCAACGTCTACCGCATGCGCCTGCTGGGGGCCAACGTCATTCCGGTGGAGTCCGGCACGCGGACCCTCAAGGACGCCATGAACGAGGCGCTGCGCGACTGGGTGACCAACGTCGACGATACCTTCTACATCATCGGCACCGTGGCCGGGCCGCATCCCTATCCGATGCTGGTGCGCGACTTCAATGCCGTGGTCGGGCGCGAGGCGCGCCGCCAGTCGTTCGAGGAGTTCGGCCGGCTGCCCGACGCCCTGATCGCCTGCGTCGGCGGCGGCTCCAACGCCATGGGGCTCTTCTACCCCTTCGTCGAGGACGACGAGGTCGCCATGTACGGCGTCGAGGCCGGCGGCGACGGGGTCGCCACCGGGCGTCACGCCGCGCCGCTGGCCTCGGGCGCGCCGCGCGGCGTGCTGCACGGCAACCGCACCTACCTGATGTCCGACGAGGGCGGCCAGGTCTCCGACACCCACTCCATCTCGGCGGGGCTCGACTACCCCGGCGTGGGGCCGGAGCACGCCCTGTGGAAGGACGTGGGCCGGGTCAACTACGTGGCCGCCGATGACGACGCCGTGCTCGAGGCGTTCCGCGAGCTGACCCATGTGGAGGGCATCATGCCGGCGCTGGAGTCGGCCCATGCCCTGGCCCATGCCAAGGTGCTGGCGCCGACCATGCGCCCCGACCAGCATATCGTGGTCAATCTCTCCGGACGCGGCGACAAGGATATCCTGACCGTCGCCAAGCTCGACGGCATCGACATCTAGGGGACCCTGATGAACCGTATCGACCAACGTTTCGCCGCGCTCAAGGCCCAGGGACGCCGCGCGCTGATTCCCTACATCACCGCCGGCGACCCGGCCCCGGAGCATACCGTGGGCTTCATGCACGCCCTGGTGCGTGCCGGGGCCGACGTCATCGAGCTGGGGGTGCCGTTCTCGGACCCCATGGCCGATGGCCCGGTGATCCAGAAGGCCTGCGAGCGCGCCCTCAAGCACCAGGTGCGGCTCTCGCACCTCTTCGAGATGGTCCGCGAGTTCCGCCGCGACGACGCCGAGACGCCGATCGTGCTGATGGGCTACCTCAACCCGGTGGAGCGCATCGGCCTCGAGGCCTTCGCCGACCAGGCCCGCGAGGCGGGCGTCGACGGGGTGCTGATCGTCGACATGCCCCCGGAGGAGGCCGACATCCTCGGCCCGACCCTCAAGGCGCGCGGCCTGGCCTCGATCTTCCTGGTGGCCCCTACCACTTCCCGCGCCCGGGCCGCTACAATATGTGCCCACGGCGAGGGGTATCTCTACTACGTGTCCCTCAAGGGGGTGACCGGTGGCGCCGCCCCCAATGCCAACGATGTCGCCGAGCACCTGGCCCCGCTGCGCGAGCTGACCGACCTGCCGCTGTGCGTGGGCTTCGGCATTCGCGATGGGGCCTCGGCCGCCGAGATGGGCCGGGTCGCCGACGGCGTGATCGTGGGCAGTGCGCTGGTCAGCCGAATCGCCGAGAACGCCGATGCGCCCGAGGCGATTCCCGCCGCCCTGGAGGCGGTACTGGGCGAGATGCGTCAGGCACTGGATGCGTGACGGGCCCCGCGCCGACCGATTCGATTCCGCCCCCGGTTCGCCGGGGGCGACAGCATAGATGGAAGCGTTTCTGACATGAGCTGGCTAGACAAGATCGTGCCCTCGGTGGGCCGCATTCAGCGCAAGGACCGTCGCGCGAGCGTGCCCGACGGCCTGTGGCGCAAGTGTCCCAAGTGCGAGGCGGTGCTCTACCTGCCCGAGCTGGAGAAGCACCACAACGTCTGTCCCAAGTGCGATCACCACCTGCGCCTCACCGCCCGCAAGCGGCTGGACTGGTTCCTGGACAAGGACGGTCGCGAGGAAGTCGCCGCCGACCTCGAGCCCATCGATCGCCTCAAGTTCCGGGACTCCAAGAAGTACAAGGACCGCCTGGCGGCGGCCCAGAAGGCCACCGGCGAGAAGGATGCCCTGGTCGCCATGCGCGGCACCCTGGAGGGGCTGCCGGTGGTGGCCGTGGCCTTCGAGTTCACCTTCATGGGCGGGTCCATGGGCGCCGTGGTGGGCGAGAAGTTCGTGCGCGCCGCCACCCTGTCCCTGGAGGAGGGCATCCCGCTGATCTGCTTCTCCGCCTCCGGCGGGGCGCGGATGCAGGAGGCGCTGTTCTCGCTGATGCAGATGGCCAAGACCTCGGCCGCCCTGGAGAAGCTCAAGCAGGCCGGCGTGCCCTATATCTCGGTGCTCACCGACCCGGTGTTCGGCGGGGTCTCGGCGTCGCTGGCCCTGCTCGGCGATCTCAACGTCGCCGAGCCCAATGCCCTGATCGGCTTCGCCGGGCCCCGGGTCATCGAGCAGACGGTACGCGAGCAGCTGCCCGAGGGCTTCCAGCGCAGCGAGTTCCTGCTCGAGCACGGCACCGTGGACATGATCGTCCATCGCCAGGAGATCCGTGCTCGCCTCGGCGGGGTGCTGCGCAAGCTGACCCACCAGCCGACCACCGGCCTGGCCGAGCCCGAGCCGGCGGCCGAGCCCGACCTGGTGGATGCGGCGCAGCAGGCGGAAGCCCAGGGCGAGGAGGCGCCGGCCGCGGCGGACGCCGCCGAGCCGGTGGAGACGGCAGAGCCGACGGGCGACGAGCAGCGCCCCGACGCCGGCCGCTGAGCCAGGAGCCCATGCACGACGCTTCCCTTTCCCCGCTCGAGGCCTGGCTGGCACGGCTGGAGGCGGCGCATCCGGTGGACATCGATCTCGGCCTCGAGCGGGTGGCCGAGGTCGCGCGCCGTATGGGCCTGCTGGACGGCCCCGTCGCCGGGCGCGTGATCACCGTGGCCGGCACCAACGGCAAGGGGTCCACCGTGGCCATGCTCGAAGCGCTGGCCCGGGCCCATGACTGGACCACGGCGACCTACACCTCGCCCCACCTGCTGCGCTACAACGAGCGCCTCCGCCTGGACGGCCAGGAGGCGGATGACGACTGCCTGGTGGCGGGCTTCGAGGCGGTCGACGCCGCCCGGCATGACGGCGACCCGGTCAGCCTGACCTATTTCGAGGCGGGCACCCTGGGGGCGCTGCATGCCATCGCGGCGCGGGGCCCGGACCTGGCGATCCTCGAGGTCGGCCTCGGCGGGCGCCTGGATGCGGTCAATATCCTCGATGCCGACGTGGCCGTGGTCACCACCATCGCCCAGGACCATGCGGCCTTTCTCGGCGACGATCTCGAGGGTATCGGTCGGGAAAAGGCCGGCATCATGCGTTCGGGGCGCCCGGTGGTCCTCGGCAGCACCGCGCTGCCGACGAGCGTGCGCGCCACCGCGGCTGCGCTGGGGGCGCCGGTGCATGCCCTGGGCGAGGCCTTCCGGCGCCTGGCCATCGATCCCGGCTGGACCTGGCGGGGGCATGACGCCGCGGGGCGGGCGCGTCGGCTGGCGGCGCTGCCCGATCCGGGCCTGCCCTTGGACAATGCCGCCACCGCCCTGCAGGCCCTGGCGCTGGCCGGCATCGCACTGGACGAGGCCGCCTGCCGCCAGGGCCTGGCGTCGGTGACGCTGCCCGGTCGCATGCAGTGGCGGGGCCAGTGGTGCCTGGACGTCGGGCACAATCCCCATGCCGCCGGCTACCTGGCCGGTCGCCTGGCCGAGCGGCCCTGCCGGGGACGCACCATCGCCCTGCTCGGCATGCTGGGCGACAAGGACGCCGATGGCGTGATCCGCACCCTGGCGCCGGTGATCGACGCCTGGGTGCCGGTCAGCCTCGACGGCGACCGGGCGCGCAGCGCCGACGCGCTGGCCGGCCGCCTCGAGGCCCTGGGCCAGACGGTATGGCATCGCGCCGCGTCGCCGGGGCAGGGGGCGGACTGGCTGGAAGCGCGCCTCGAGCCCCAGGATCGGGTGCTGGTCTGCGGGTCCTTCTTCACCGTGGGCGCCGTGCTGGCGGCCTGGGCGTCCCGGGCGCAGACTGCAACGGATGACAGGCCCAGCGAGGGAGCGACATGAAATACGGTATGCGTGAGCGGGTCAGCGGTGCGCTGATCCTGATCGCCCTGGCGGTGATCTTCGTCCCGCTGTTGTTCGACGACCCGGCTCCCCGGGAGGATCGCCCCGAGCCGGTGCTGACCATGGAGCAGCCGGTGGAGGTCCAGCGCCGCGACGTGGCGGATCCGCAGCCGCCCGAGAGCCTGCAGGAGACCCCGGCGGCCGGTCGCGACACGGCGAGCGACGAGGCCACGGCGTCCCGCGAGCCGGCCCCGGCACCCGCGCAGGAAGACACGCCGTCGACTGCTTCCGCACCCGAACCCGAACCCGAACCCGAACCTGAAGCCGTCGCCGAGGCCGGCACCCCGGAACAGGCCGCCGAGCAGTCGGCCTCGGCCGACCCCATCGCCGACCTGGCCCGCGCCGCCGACGAGCGGTTGGCCGGGAGCGAGGCGTCCGGCAGCGAGCCGGCTTCCCCCGCCCCCGGCGGCGAGTGGGCCGTCCAGGTGGGCAGCTTCGGCGAGCCGGGCAACGCCGAGCGCCTCGAGACGCGGCTGACCGAGCAGGGCTATCCGGCCTACCTGCGGCCACGGGGCAATGACCTGACCAGCGTCTATGTGGGCCCCTATGCCAACTCCGAGGTGGCCGAGGACGTGATGGGCCAGCTCAAGGCCCGCCTGAACCTGCAGGGCCTGCTGGTGAAGGCGCCATGACGTTGACCTGGCTGGACTGGCTGTTCATCGGCCTGCTGACGGTGACCACCCTGGCCGGCTTCCTGCGAGGCCTGGTGCGCGAGGCGCTCGGGCTGGCCTCCTGGATCGTCGCCCTGCTGGCGGCGCGCTGGCTGGCCGAGCCGGTGGCCGAGCTGCTGGCCGGCGTCATCGACAGCCCCGACGGCCGTCTGGTGCTGGCCTTCGTGCTGGTGGTCTTCGCCGTCATCCTGGCCTGTGGCGTGATCATCCGGCTGATGCATGCCGCCATCGAGTGGGTCGGCATGGGGCTCCTCAATCGGGTCACCGGGGCCGCCTTCGGGGCGGCCAAGGGCGCGGCGATCCTGGTGCTGGTCACCATCGTGATCAGCCTGACGCCGTTGGTGCAGCTCCAGGCCTGGCAGCAGGCCACGCTGCGCCCGAGCTTCGAACAGATGAGAGACTGGGCGGTAAGCCGACTGGCGGTCTGGGAGGATCGCCTGCCCGAGTCGGCGCCGTCCCTGGGCGACCTCCCGCGCTCCGCCTCGCGACCGGCGACGGAAGCGGACGAGGTCGCCTCCCCCTGACATTGATGAAACACGGGGCGGCCTCTCGATGCCGTCCCACCCTAGGCGAGCGAGGTAAGGTGTAATGTGCGGTATCGTGGGCCTGATGGCCAAGCAGGCGGTGAACCAGGGGATCTATGATGCCCTGACGGTGCTTCAGCATCGAGGCCAGGATGCCGCCGGCATGATGACCTGGAACGAGGGGCGCTTCCTGCTGCGCAAGAGCAACGGCCTGGTGCGTGACGTCTTCCACACCCGCCACATGGCGCGTCTCAAGGGCAACCTGGGCATCGGCCATGTGCGCTACCCCACGGCGGGGTCCTCCAGCGAGGCGGAGTCCCAGCCGTTCTACGTCAACTCGCCGTACGGCATCAGCCTGGCCCACAACGGCAACCTGACCAATTCCGAGCAGCTCAAGCAGGAGCTGTTCTCCTCCGACCTGCGCCACATCAACACCAGCTCCGACTCCGAGGTGCTGCTCAACGTCTTCGCCCATGAGCTGGGCAAGCAGGGCCTGCACCTGGAGCCGGGCGACATCTTCGATGCCGTGCGACGAGTGCATCGCCGCTGCCGTGGCGGCTATGCCGCGGTGGCGATCATCAACGGCGTCGGCATGGTCGCCTTCCGGGATCCCAACGGCATCCGTCCGGTGGTCTTCGGCACCCGTGACGAGGGCAACGGCCAGGAGGTGATGATCGCCTCCGAGTCGGTGGCCCTCGACGTCGGCGGCTTCGAGCTGCACCGTGACCTGGCGCCCGGCGAGGCGCTGTTCGTCGACATGAACGGCCAGCTGCATACCCAGTCCTGCGCCGACGCCCCGCGGCTCGCCCCCTGCATCTTCGAGCACGTCTACCTGGCACGTCCGGACTCGATCCTCGACGGCGCCTATGTCTACGGCACGCGCATGCAGATGGGCCGCAAGCTCGGCGATCGCATCAAGGCCGAATGGCCGGATCACGACATCGACGTGGTCATCCCGATCCCCGACACCTCCCGGACCTCGGCCCTGGAGCTCGCCCAGCACCTCGGCGTGACCTTCCGGGAAGGCTTCATGAAGAACCGCTACATCGGGCGGACCTTCATCATGCCCGGCCAGACCCAGCGCAAGAAGTCGGTGCGCCAGAAGCTCAACGCCATCGACATCGAGTTCAAGGGCAAGAACGTGCTGCTGGTGGACGACTCCATCGTGCGCGGCACGACCTGCCGGCAGATCATCCAGATGGCCCGGGAGGCCGGGGCCAACAACGTCTACTTCGCCTCGGCGGCGCCGCCCGTTCGCTATCCGAATGTCTACGGCATCGACATGCCGGCGGCCAACGAGCTGATCGCCCATGGCCGCAGCGAGGCCGAGGTGGGCGAGTTGATCGGCGCCGACCGCATGATCTACCAGGACCTGGATGACCTCCAGGACGCCTGTCGCGAGGTCAACCCGGCCCTGGACGCCTTCGACTGCTCGGTGTTCGACGGTCGCTACATCACCGGCGACATCGACGCCACCTACCTGGCCGATCTCGAGGCGTCCCGCAACGACGCGGCCAAGGAGCAGAGCGCCGGTGATCATGCCCTGGTGGGCATGCACAATCAGGAAGACGACATCGACTGAGGGAGGCCTCATGCACGACGAATCCAATCCGGCGGACGCCTGGGGCCTCGACACGCGGGCGATCCGTACCGGGCACCAGCGGACCGGCGAGCAGGAGCACGGCGAGCCGATCTTCCCGACCTCGAGCTTCGTCTACGAGAGTGCCGCCGAGGCGGCGCGCAAGTTCGGCGGCCAGGAACCGGGCAACATCTATTCCCGGTTCACCAACCCCACGGTGCGCACCTTCGAGCAGCGTCTGGCCGCTCTGGAAGGCGGCGAGCGTTGCGTGGCGACCAGCTCCGGGATGTCGGCGATCCTCGCCTCGGCACTGGCGTTGCTGCAGGCCGGCGACGAGATCGTCGCCTCGCGCTCGCTGTTCGGCTCCACGGTGAGCCTGTTCGACAAGTATCTGAGCAAGTTGGGCATCACCATCCGCTATGTGGAGCTCTCGAACCTCGAGGCCTGGGAGGCGGCGGTGACGCCGGCGACCAGGCTGCTGTTCGCCGAGACCCCGTCCAATCCGCTCTCCGAGGTGGTCGATATCGCGGCGCTGGCCGAGATCGCCCGTCGCCATGGGGCCTGGCTGGCCATCGACAACTGCTTCCTGACTCCCGCCCTGCAGCAGCCGCTGGCCCTGGGGGCGGACCTGGTGATCCATTCCGCCACCAAGTACCTGGACGGTCAGGGACGTGCGGTGGGGGGCGCCGTGGTGGGGCCCGACAAGCTGCTCGAGGAGGTGTACGGCGTGGTGCGCACCTGCGGGCCCTGCCTGAGCCCGTTCAATGCCTGGATCTTCACCAAGGGCCTGGAGACCCTCGGCCTGCGGATGAAGGCCCATTGCGCCAATGCCCGCCAGCTGGCCGAATGGCTCGAGGTCCACCCGGCGGTGGAGCGGGTCCACTACAGCGGCCTGGCCAGCCATCCCCAGCACCCCCTGGCGGCGCGCCAGCAGCGCGACTTCGGCGCCGTGCTCGGCGTCGAGGTCAAGGGGGGCCGCGAGGGCGCCTGGTCGGTGATCGATGCGACCCGGCTGCTGTCGATCACCGGCAACCTGGGCGACGTGAAGAGCACCATCACCCATCCCGGGACCACCACCCACGGTCGTCTCTCCGACGACCAGAAGGCCGCCGCCGGCATCCGCGAGGGGCTGATCCGCGTGGCCGTCGGGCTCGAGGACCTCGCCGATCTCCAGGCGGACCTGTCCCGCGGGCTCGATGCCCTGGCCTGATCCTCCTGCTTCACATGCCGTCCGTCCGGGCGGCATGTGGAAATTCCGAACGAAACTTTCATCTTTTTTCAGCGGATTCGGCCGGTCCGGTCGGGTAGCCTGTCGTCTCGATTCGCGATGATCAGGAGTCGCTCATGTGGCGTAACTCGACTTCCGGCTGGGGGCTGGTCAGCATCCTGCTGCACTGGCTGAGTGCGCTGGCCTTCGTCGGGCTCTTCGTGCTGGGCTGGTGGATGACCGGGCTCGGCTACTACGACAGCTGGTACAACCTGGCGCCCTGGTGGCACCGTTCGCTGGGTATGCTGCTGCTGGCCGCGACCCTCGCGCGGCTGGCCTGGCGGCTTCCCCAGCCGGCACCGGTGTTGCCCGGCCCCCGCCTGGAACGCCTCACCGCGCACCTGGGGCACGTGGCGCTCTACGCGCTGATGCTGCTGGTGCTGATCAGCGGCTACCTGATTTCCACCGCCGAGGGCGACGGCATCAGCGTCTTCGGCTGGTTCACGGTGCCGGCGCTGGTCAGCGACCTGCCCAACCAGGCGTCCCTGGCCGGCACCGTCCACTGGTACGGCGCCCTGGCCATGATGGGCCTGGCCGCGGGCCATGCCCTGGCCGCCATCAAGCACCATTACCGGGATCGCCACGACACCCTGGTCCGCATGCTTCATCCGCGTCATGCCCGTCGCGGCGGGACGCCACACCCCTGAGTCACCTCCAAGGAGACAGCGATGTTCAAGAAGAACGCCCTGGCGGCCATCCTGGCCACCACCGCCCTCGTGCCGCTTGCCCAGGCCCAGGCCGCCGACTACGTGATCGATACCGAAGAGGGCCAGCATGCCTTCATCCAGTTCAAGATCAGCCACCTCGGCTTTTCCTATATCCTGGGCAGCTTCGAGGACTTCTCCGGCCAGTTCAGCTATGACCCGGACGATCTGGCGGCCTCTTCCGCCAACCTCGAGGTGGACGTGGCGAGCCTGACCACCAACCACGCGGAGCGCGACAAGCACATCAAGAGCGACGACTTCCTCGACGTCGCGGAGTACCCGACCGCCAGCTTCACCTCCACCGGCTTCGAGGCGACCGGCGAGGACCAGGGCGTGCTGAGCGGCGAGCTGACCCTGCACGGCGAGACCCGGGCCATCGAGATGCCGGTGACGCTGCTGGGCGAGGGTGAGGACCCCTGGGGCAACTATCGGGCCGGCTTCGAGGGCTCGACGACCCTGGCCCTGGCCGATTATGGCATCGACATGTCCAGCTTCCCCGAGCCGATGCAGGAACTCGAGCTCTACGTGACCTTCGAGGGCATTCGCCAGTAACACACCGATCAGGCGTCGCCCGAACCAGAACACCCCCGGCCGCTGGCAGGGGGTGTTTTTCATGCCTGGCCATCAGGCCAGGCTGACGGGACCGGCGCCGGGGACCTCAGCGGCCAGCGCCGTGGAGGATGGCCTCCGGGAAGTGGCGGCGCAGGATACGGTTCTGGAAGGGGTCGACGAAGCGCGAGTTGATGATGATGATGAAGCGCTCGAAGGACGCCGACGGCTCTTCCGCGGTGATGGTGTCCACGCTGTGGAAGAGCTTGTCGTCGCGCAGGTGCAGCACATCCCCCGGGGTGAGAGACATGTCGGCGAGCTGCCGGGTGCCGGCCTTGTCGGCATACAGCCGGTTGCGGCCCCCCGTGACGTTGTGCCGGGTCAACACCATGATGCTCAGCGCGTTGCAGCCATCGGCATGGATGCCCTGGCCCTGCAGCGGATCGAGGGCCGTCTCACCGCGTACGCCGTTGATCTGGAAGAGGATCGGTTCATTGGGCTGGATGTTCCAGAGTCGCGCCCAGGCGCGCACGAAGGCCCTGACATCGGGGCGTTGCAGAAACGCCTCCTGCAGCGGCGCGTAATACCGCAGCCTGTCGGCCATGCTCTCGGCATCATTGAAGGCGCCGCCCTGTGCCATGGGGCAGGGGCCCAGGGTCTGGACGCCGTTCTGGTCGTCGATGGCGAGCCACGCCATGCGCTTCCAGCGCTGATTGACATAGGGATCACGCGGCAGGTCCGTGGTGAAGCCCTGCCAGGCTTCCAGGTCCACCCGCGAGCCGACCCGCGTCAAGGCCCAATGCTGCCGGCTGAGGTCCTCGCTGACGCCTGGCGACCAGTAGTCGGCGAGGGGGTCGATTGGCATGGTGGTACGGTCGAAGCCATATTTGAGTGTGTCGAGTTTCATGAGTCGTTCTCCTGTGAGTCCTGGGCGTTATTGCCCGTTCGTTGACTAAAAAAATCAGCCAACAATAAGGACAGGAGAAGAATTGTTTCTAAATGTCAATAAGTGTTTCTGTGGCGTATTCTCCTGGGGCATCCAAGGGCGAGAGGCGCCATGGCCGGGATCATCGGCGGTGGCGAGGGGCAGATCGAGGCGATGCCGTGCAAAAAATAAGCGAAAAGTGTGATAATCGAGACGTGCCCTATCATGAGAACGTCTGAGTGGATTTCATCGCCCGCTACCGAGAAGTGTGATGATCGGTGCTGTGTCCCGCCTCTGGCGGTGGTTGGTACAAGGGGTGAGCCCCGGCCGGCAGGCCTCGCCACTCCCGGACGACGGGGGCGGCGAGGACGTCGCCGTGGTGCGTCGCCAGTACCTGGAGAGCGAGCAGCGCTTTCGTGCCCTGCTGGAGAGCCTGCCCAAGGTGGCCGTGCAGGGCTATGACCGGGACCGGCGAGTCATCTACTGGAACGAGGCCAGCACGCGACTCTATGGCTATCGGGCGGAGGAGGCGGAAGGACAGCTGCTGGAGCACCTGATCATTCCGCCTCCCATGCGGGAGGCGGTGATTCGGGCCCATCGGGCCTGGATCCAGGAGGGCCAGGAGATTCCGGCGGGGGAGCTCGAGCTGCTGCATCGCAGCGGCGAACTGGTCCCGGTGTTCTCGCACCACGTGATGCTGGGGGAGCACACCGAATCGCCCTTGATGTTTTGCGTGGATGTGGATCTCTCGGACCAGAAGCGTGCCCATCGCGACCTGGCCTTCGCGACCCGTTTCGACAGCCTGACCCAGCTGCCCAATCGCCAAACCTTCGAGATCGAGCTGGATGCCCTGCTCGAGGAATGCCGGCGGCGGGGCATCGGCGCGGCATTGCTCTACCTCGATATCGACCGCTTCGTCGAGATCAACGACGCCCTGGGGTATGCCCAGGGCGACCAGCTGCTGGTGGAGCTGGCCCACCGGCTTCGCCAGGAGCAACGCGGGACGGATCTGATGTCCCGGGTCTCGAGCGATGAATTCGTGCTGGCGTTCCCGGGGATCGAGTTTCACGACGATGTCCTGCGGCTGGTGCGCAAGGTGAAGGGCGTCTTTCAGCGGCCCTTCAGTCTCGGGGGCGGTGAGCGCATGGTGACGGCCAGCCTGGGGATCGGCCTGTTTCCCGAGAATGGGGTCACGGCCCGCGACCTGATCCGTAACGCCGACGTCGCCAAGAACCACGCCAAGCTCGAGGGGCGGGGCGGACTGCAGTTCTTCCACCAGCGGTTGCACGATGAGCTGGTCCATCAGCTTGACTTGGTGGAGCGGCTGGAAAAGGCCGTCGATCGGGGCGAGCTGAGCCTGTGCTATCAGCCCCAGGTCTCGGCCGTCAGTGGACGCATCGAGAATCTCGAGGCGCTGTTGCGCTGGCTGCCGGCGGAGGGTGCCCCGGTGTCGCCGGCGGAGTTCATCCCCCTGGCGGAGCAGTCGGGGTTGATTCACCGCCTCGGGGACTGGGTGGTCGAGGAGGCCTGTCGTCAACAGGCGGCCTGGCGCGCCGCGGGATACCTCGAGTCGCGCATCGATATCAACCTCTCGGGCTCCCAGCTCGCCCGGCCGGATACCCTGGAGCGTTTCGAGGCGTGCGTGCAGGCCCATGGCCTGGCGCCGGGCGATATCGGCATCGAGCTGACCGAGAACGTGTTGATCGATGCCGACCACCAGATCCTGGAGGGGCTGCGGCGCCTCTACCATCGCGGCGTGCGGATCGCCATCGATGACTTCGGTACCGGCTACTCCTCGCTGAGCTATCTCAAGCTCTTTCCGCTGACGGCACTGAAGATCGATCGCAGCTTCGTGCGTGATGCCCCCGGTCAACCCGAGGATCGCGCCATTATGGAGGCGGCGGTGTTCATCGGTCATCGCCTGGGACTCGAGGTGGTCGCCGAGGGGGTGGAGAACGCCGAGCAGCTGACCCTGATCCGCGAGATGCACTGTGATCTGGTGCAAGGCTATTACTTCTATCGTCCCATGCCGGCGCCGGACATCGAGCGCTTGCTGTCAGGGCTGGTCACCGGTCCTCACGGGTAGGGCTATCGCAGTTAGCCGTGTCGCTCGGGGCTGATCCGGCGACAGGTCCCGGGGTGCCGGACCATCAAGGAGGCGCTGTAAACCCTTCCTTGGGCGCTACCGACGCCCTGCGGCGCTCTCGCGTCCCGCTCCGCTTGCAGGTCCGGTGCTGGCCATCCATGGCCAGCCCGTTCGGAGCCGTGCTCCTCACCCCTGGCGTAGGACCTCCTCTCCGACCTGTCCCCGGCGCCCCTCGTCATATCCAAGTTCTATAGCCTTGCCTTCCACGGGTTTGCCGACTGAGAGTCGTCACGGGATGGCGTAGAATGCCCAGCTCACGTTGCGACCCGGAGTAGATGTGAGTCATCCCTCGCCCCCCTCATCGTCGCTGGGGCTGACGCTGTGGCGTCAGACCTGGCCCATGGCCATCGGCGTGATGGCCCTGCTGGGGTTCCAACTGGTGGACAGTGCCTTCGTCGCCCGGCTGGGCACCCGGCCACTGGCGGCCCAGTCCTTCACCTTCCCGCTGTCGTTCCTGATCATCGGCGTTCAGGTGGGCATGGGCATTGCCATTGCCGCCCTGGTGTCTCGTGCCCTGGGTGCCGGGGAGACGGGGAGGGCGCGGCGCCTGGGCAGCCTGGTGCTGCTGGCCGGCACGGCGGTGATCGCGCTGCTGGGGCTGGTGCTCTGGCTGACCCAGGGGCCGGTCTTCCGCCGGCTGGGGGCCGACACGGCATCGCTGGCACTGATCCGCGACTACTGGGCCCCCCAGCTCCTGGCCGCCTGGTTGGGCGCGGCGCTCTATTTCGGCTACAGCCTCTTCCGTGCCCATGGCAACACCCGACTCCCGGGGTCGCTGATGGTGCTGACCAGCCTGGTTAACCTGGCGCTGGACCCCCTGTTGATCTTCGGCATCGGTGACTGGCCGGGCCTGGGCCTGCCCGGGGCGGCCTGGGCCACGGTGCTGGCCTTCGGGGTGGGGCTGGTCGTGCTGGGCGCCCGCCTGCGGGGGACGCACTGGCTGGCCGGAGCGGGGCTGTTGGCGGAGGCCCGAGAGTCACTTCGTCCCTTTGCCGGCATCGCCGGCCCGGCCATGGTCAGCCAGTTGATGCCCCCGCTTGCCGCCATGCTGGCGATCGCGGTGGTGGCACGGCTGGGCGAGGCCGAGGTGGCGGCCTGGGGACTCGCCAGCCGCCTGGAGACCCTCTCGCTGATGGTGGTACTGGCCATGACCATGTCGCTTCCGCCGTGGCTCGGGCGCTGTTACGGCGCCGGTGACTGGGAGCAGGTACAACGCCTGATGCGCCTGGCGCTGCGCGTGGTGGTGGCCTGGCAGCTGCTGCTGGGGGTGGTCCTGGCGCTGGTCTCGCCCTGGGTCGCCGAGACCCTGTCGGGCAACCCGGAGGTGCGGGACGAGCTGGCGATCCTGATTCGTTTCCTGTTGCCGAGCTACGCCGCCCTGGGCGTGTGCATGCTGGTGGTCTCGGCCGGCAACGCGCTCGGCTGGCCGCTCAGGGCCATGCTGATGTCCGCGGTCCGGCTGTTCGTGTTCTACCTGCCGTGCCTGTGGGCCGGGGCCTGGGTGGCCGGGGTGAGCGGCCTGGCGCTGGGCGCCGCCGTCGGCAACCTGCTGGCGGGGCTCGCGGCCTGGCAGCTGCTGCGACGCATTCTGGCGAGCCCCCGGCGCAGCCCAGCCCATGGTAGTTGAATGGACCAAAAAATGACGGATAATCGAAAAATAAGTCTGAGTAGTATTAAGAATTTGGTTATTGTGTAAATTTATTGACATAAAAACAGAATAATAGCCTGTATTGTTCGCCCTATACTCTGTCCCTCATTCGGCCCGGGTTCCCCGCCCGGGCCATGCCGTTCCCGCAAGTGACAACGAGAAGGTGAGGGCAGCACATGAAGGTACTGATTCTTGGCAGTGGCGTGGTGGGCGTCACCAGCGCGTACTACCTGGCCCGCCGGGGCCATGAGGTCACGGTGGTGGATCGACAGCCGTCGCCGGCCATGGAGACGAGCTACGGCAATGCCGGCCAGGTATCCTTCGGCTTCTCCTCGCCCTGGGCGGCGCCGGGTATCCCCCAGAAGGCCATGAAGTGGATGTTCCAGGAGCACGCCCCGCTCAAGATCCAGCCCAGGATGGACCCGACCATGGCGCGCTTCATGATGAAGATGTTCGCCAACTGCAACGCCGAGCACTATGCCGTCAACAAGGAGCGCATGGTGCGCATCGCCGAGCACAGCCGGGCCTGCATCGATGCCCTGCGTGCCGAGACGGGGATCCGCTACGAGGATCGCCAGCGCGGCCTGCTGCAGCTGTTCCGCCACGATAGCCAGGTCGAGGCGGTGGCCAAGGACATGAAGGTCCTGACCCAGTGCGGCGTGCGCCACGAACTGCTCGACAGCGAGGCGATCAAGGCCGTGGAGCCGGCGCTGGCCCGGGTGCCCGGCAAGTTCGTGGGGGGGCTCCACCTGCCCGATGACCAGACCGGTGACTGCCATCTGTTCACCAATCGCCTGGCAGACCATTGCCGGGAGCAGTTGGGGGTCGAGTTCCGCTTCCATGTCGATATCCAGCGTCTCAAGCGCGGCGGTGCCGGCATCGAGAGCGTGGTCACCAGCGCCGGCGAGCTGACCGCCGATGCCTACGTGGTCTGCCTGGGCAGCTATTCGCCGTTCCTGGTCAAGGACCTGGACATTCGCCTGCCGATCTACCCGGTCAAGGGCTACAGCCTGACCATACCGGTGGTCGACGATGGCGGGGCCCCCCAGTCCACGGTGATGGATGAAAGCTACAAGGTGGCGATCTCGCGCTTCGACGATCGCATCCGCGTGGGAGGGACCGCGGAGCTGGCCTCCTATGACCTGAGCCTGCTGGAAAAGCGTCGAGCCACCATCAGCATGGTGGTCCAGGATGTCTTCCCCGAGGGGGGCGACGTGGCCAGGGCTGAGTTCTGGACCGGCCTGCGTCCCATGACGCCGGACTCCACGCCGATCATCGGGGCCACCAAGCACGGCAATCTCTGGCTCAATACCGGTCATGGCACCCTGGGCTGGACCATGAGCTGCGGCAGTGGCCAGCTGCTCTCGGACCTGATCGACGCTCGCCAACCGGCCATCGACCCGCGTGGGCTCGACGTCTCGCGCTACGTCTGATCGCCGCGACCGGCCCATCCTGCAGCCCGCCCGGCCTCGCCGCGCGGGCTGTTCTGCTTTGGCAACACTGTAACTGGTTGATCACGCAGGGATTCGGGATTCCGGTGCGAAGGGGTGTCGTCGAATGCCGACGATCCCTCGGGCCCAGACGGACGTCTCACCGTGTAGTGTGGCCCGTGTTCGTTAATAACCAATTGTTTTTGAAGTGTTTTATTTAGTCCTGGCATATCTTTCGCTGCTCCAGCCTGTAGCCCTGGCGATCCTTGTCCAGGGCGTCGGGCGGCAGCAAGGGTTCTCCGCCGCCACGGAGGGTGCCGGGCCAGGGACGGGTCCGGTCGACAGGGAACCCCATACACAGGACAGGCCGGGAGCGCCCGGCGGTTCGATGACGGAGGTAGCATGCAGCTGAAGACACTGGGTATCAGTATCACCCTCGCGATCGCGGGGCTTGGCGCCAATACCGTCCTGGCCGACAGTGCCGGGATGCAGACACAGGCCGAGACCTCCCACCAGGCGGAGGCGGCCGGGCAGAGTGCCGGGGCAGAGCTCGGCGTCGAGGCCCAGGGCAGTGCCGGCACGGGCATGGGCACCGAGGCCGGACAGGGTGCCGCCGCGGACGGCAGTGCCGGCACGGGCATGGGCGCCCAGGCCGGACAGGGCGCCGCCGCGGAAGGCGAGCCCTACCTGGGCACCGAGCAGGCCCAGGAGCAGGCCGGTGACACGCTGGAGGCGGCCGGTGAGCGTGCCGCAGGGTCCATGGAACAGGCCGCCGGGACCGCCGACGAGGCCCTGGAGTCGGCCACGGGTACCGCCGAGCAGTCACTCGAGTCGGCCACCGGCACCGCCGAGCAGAGCCTGGATAACGCCGCCGGGGCGGCGGGGTCGGCCGGGGCAGACGCCGGCCTCTCCGGCTCCGCCGAGGGCGAGGCCAGCCTCGACTGACCCGCCACCCAAGTGGTCGTGGCGTGTCCACCGAGGCATTCGACAGACAATGAAATGCAAAGACGCCCGGGTCGTGAGACCCGGGCGTCTTGTGTGAGCAGGCGGTGGGGCCGGCTCAGTTGACCGCGGCGATGGCCTTGGCCAGGTAGGGCAGGTTCTCGTCGGAGAAGCCAGCCACGTTGGCACGGCCGGAGCGCACCATGTAGATGCCGTACTCGTCACGCAGGCGGTCCACCTGGTCCGGCGTCAGGCCAGTATAGGAGAACATGCCGCGCTGTTCGGCGACGCAGGCGTATTTCTCGTCGAGCCCGTAGGGCTGGAGGGCCTCGACGAACTGGCGCCGCAGCCCGTTGATGCGATCGCGCATCTCGGTGAGCTCCTCGCGCCAGATGGCGGCGAGCTCGGCGGAATTCATGATCTCGGAGACGATGGAGCCGCCATGGGCGGGCGGGTTGGAGTAGTTCTCCCGGGCCACGATGGCGACCTGGGAGCGCACGTTCTCCATCTGCTCGGCGTTCTTCGCCACCATGATCAGGCAACCGGTCCGCTCGCAGTAGATGCCGAAGTTCTTGGAGCAGGAGCTGGTGACGATCATCTCGTCGAGGTTCTCGGCGAGCAGGCGCACGCCGTAGGCGTCCTCGTCGAGGCCCTCGCCGAAGCCCTGGTAGGCGAAGTCGACCAGCGGCAGCAGGCCACGCTCCTTGACCACCTCCAGCACCTGTTGCCACTGGTCCCGTGACAGGTCGAAGCCGGTCGGGTTGTGGCAGCAGGCGTGCAGCAGCACCACATCGCCCTCGGGAATCTGCTTCAGGGCCGCGAGCATGCCGCCGAAGTCGAGGCGATTCTCGGCATCCACGTAGGGGTACTTGTGCAGCGTGAGGCCCGCCGCCGGGAAGATGCCCAGATGGTTCGGCCAGGTCGGGTCGCTGACCCAGACGTCCTTGCCGGGCAGCTGGGTGGCGATGAGGTCCGCGGCCAGGCGCAGGGCACCGGTGCCGCCCGGTGACTGGGTGGCGCTGGCGCGACCGGCCTCGAGGACCGGCGACGACGCGCCCAGCACCAGCGGCAGGATGGCCTGGCCATAGCGCGGGTCGCCGTGAGAACCGATGTAGGTCTTGGTGGTCTCGTTCTTGAGCAGCAGGGCCTCGGCCTCCTTGACCGCGCGCATCACCGGGGTATTGCCCTGGGCGTCACGGTAGACGCCGACGCCGAGATCGACCTTCTGGGGATTGGTGTCCTTCTTGAAGGCCTCGATGAGCCCGAGGATGGCGTCCCCGGGAACCCGCTCAATTTGCTCGAACATTTACTTCGCTACCTCGTCGGTTCTGGCGGCTAGGATGAAATCGTTCTTGTGCAGGCCCTTCATCTCGTGGGACCACCAGGTCACGGTGACCTTGCCCCATTCGGTCAGCAGGGCAGGATGGTGACCCGCGTCCTCGGCGATCTCGCCGACGCGATTGGTGAACTCGAGGGCCTGACGGAAATTGCGGAACGTGAAGCTCCGCTCCAGCTGCATGATGCCATCGCGCTCGACGATCTGCCACTCGGGGATGTCGCGGCGGAACTGCTCGATCTCGCTCTCGGTGACGTGGGGGGCATCCCAGCTGCAGGCTTCGCACTGCTGTTCGGAAAGCTCGCTCATGATGACTCCTTGTGGTTGTCGGGGGAATTCGCTAACGGCGGTGGTCAGGCGCTGGCGGCTTCGGCCGGCTTGGGCTTGGGCGGGAAGCGCGGCTCGAACAGGCCGAGTTCCATCGCCTCGTGGACCATGCTCATGATGTCGCGGCCCGCCAGCTCGTGCAGCGTCTCCAGGCCCTCCAGAACATAGTAGAGGGGCTGGAGGATATCGATGCGATAGGGCGTGCGCAGCGCATCAATGGGGTCGAAGGGCGCGTGCACCGGCACCTCGGACAGGGCGTGCAGGGTCTCCTTGGGCGAGGAGATGATGCCGCCGCCATAGATGCGCCGCCCCGCCGGCGTGTCCACCAGGCCGAATTCCACGGTCATCCAGTAGAGCCGCGCCAGGTAGACGCGCTCCTTCGGCGAGGCGGTCAGCCCCAGGCGGCCGTAGGTGGCGGTGAACTCGGCGAAGGCCGGATTGGTCAGCATCGGGCAGTGGCCGAAGATCTCGTGGAAGATGTCCGGCTCCTGCAGGTAGTCCAGCTCCTCCGGCGTGCGGATGAAGGTGGCCACCGGGAAGCGGCGATTGGCCAGGAGCTCGAAGAAGGTATCGAAGGGGATCAGCGCTGGTACCTGGGCGGTCTCCCAGCCGGTGGCCTCGCGCAGCACCGCGTCCACCTCGGCGAGCTGGGGAATGCGCTCCACCGGCAGCGCCAGGCGCTCCATGCCGTCCAGATACTCCTGGCAGACGCGGCCCGGCAGCAGCTCGACCTGGCGCTCCATCAGGGTCTGCCAGGTGGCATTCTCCTGATCGGACCAGGCGATATGGCCCTGGGCATCGGGCATCCTGGCCTGGTAGGCGGTCTTCTTGCTTGTTTGAGCCTTCATGATGTCTCCCGTGGCGGTTGGGGTTGTGATGGCCTTGGAGGGAATACCCGGAGTCTAGGCTCGTCGGCGCGGGGAGGGAGGGCCGGGGCGGAGGGGCAGGCCGCGAGAAAGGGCGGCCTGTCGTAACGAAATCTTGACACCCGAGGCCCTCCCCCTCTCGGCGGCGTGCCAGGACAGGGATGTCGGGCGTTGTCGCGGCTCTCGTGTCACGTTATCTTGACAGTAGAGTCATGCTCGCCTGACGCCCTTTTGCCGCCGTCGGTCCTTTCTTTCTTTGAGTGCCCCATGCGTCTGAGATTCCACTGCCAGAACCGGATCGGCATCCTGCGCGACATCGTCGCCCACTTCGCCGATTACGGCCTCAACGTGGCCCACGGCGAGGTCGGTGGCGAACACGGCAATGCCATCTACCTGCATGTGCCCAACCTGCTCAACGCCCAGCTGACCACCCTCAAGCCCGAGCTCGAGCGGGTGCCCGGGGTGTTCGGGGTCCGCCGGGTCAGCCTGATGCCCAGCGAGCGACGCCACCTGGAGCTCGATGCCCTGCTCTCGTCGCTTTCCGACCCGGTGATGTCGATCGACATGGAGGGCCACCTGGTGGCCGCCAACCGGGCCGCCGGCCAGCTGCTTGGGGTCCGGGTCGACGAGGTGCCGGGCCTGTCCCTGGACCGCTACCTGCCCGACCTCGACCTGCCGGCGCTGATCCGCCGCAACAACGCCCGGGTCAATGGCCTGAGGGTCAAGCTGCGTGACACCGTCTTCCTGGCCGACATCGCGCCCCTGCATCGCGAGAACCTCGTGGACGTCGCCTCCCTGGCCGGGGCCGTGGTCACCCTGCACCGGGCCGATCGCATCGGCGAGCGCATCTATCAGGTGCAGCGCCAGGAGTTGCGCGGCTTCGAGTCGCTGTTCCAGTCCAGCCCACGCCTCGCCGCGCTGATCCGCGAGGCCCGGCGCATGGCGCCGCTGGATGCCCCCTTGCTGATCCAGGGCGAGACCGGCACCGGCAAGGAGCTACTGGCCAGGGCCTGCCACCTGGCGAGTCCCCGCGGCCAGGCGCCCTTCATGGCGCTGAACTGTGCCGGCCTGCCGGAGTCGATGGCCGAGACCGAGCTGTTCGGCTATGCCCCCGGGGCCTTCGAGGGCGCCCGACCCGAGGGCAAGCTGGGGCTGCTCGAGCTCACCGCCGGCGGCACCATCTTCCTCGACGAGGTGGGCGAGACCAGCCCGCGCATGCAGGTCAAGCTGCTGCGCTTCCTTCAGGACGGCGGCTTCCGCCGGGTCGGCAGCGACGAGGAGACCTACCTGGACGTGCGGGTGATCTGTGCCACCCAGCAGGACCTGCCGACGCTGTGCGCCGAGGGGCGCTTCCGCCATGACCTCTACCACCGGCTCAACGTCCTGACCCTGGCGGTGCCGCCCCTGCGCGACTGCCTGGACGGCATCGAGGAACTCGCGGCGCACTTCATCGACCGTGCCGCCCGGCAGATCGGCTGCCCGCTGCCCACCCTGTCGCCGGCCGCCGTGGCGCGCCTGACCGGCTACCACTGGCCGGGCAACGTGCGTCAGCTCGAGAACGTGCTCTTCCAGGCGGTCTCGCTGTGCGAGGGCGGGACCATCGAGCCGGCCCACCTGCGCCTGCCCGACGTGGGCCAGGCGCCGGGACTGGCCGGCATCGACCTGGACGGCTCGCTGACCGAGATCCTCGGCGAGGTGGAGCGCCGGGTCCTGGCGACCCTCTATCCCCAGCACCCCTCCAGCCGCCAGCTTGCCAAACGGCTGGGGGTCTCCCACACCACCATCGCCAACAAGCTCAAGCGCCACGGCATCGGCACGGAGGAGGCATGAGCGGCCTGGTCCCGAGGCGCGGCCGCCTGCCGCTGTGGCTCAAGCTCGCCTTCACGCTCTGGGTGGTCATCTGGGCGACGCTCTATGGCCGGGTGCTGGGCTGGCAGAACTTCCTGTGGCTGTGCGACCTGGCGAGCTTCCTGATCCTGGTCGCCCTCTGGACCGAGAGCCGTCTGCTGATCTCCGCCCAGTGGCTGGCGGTGACGTTGGTGGGCGTGCTGTGGGCAGTGGATGTGGCGGTGGCGCTCGCCACCGGGGTGCATCCCATCGGCGGGACCGAGTACATGTTCAATGCCGCCCGCCCCCTGGCCTTTCGGCTGCTTTCGCTGTTCCATCTGCTGCTGCCGTTGGTGGCGGGCTACGGCGTGTGGCGGCTGGGCTACGACCGCCGCGGCCTGGGATGGCAGGTCGCCCTGACCTGGGTGGTGATTCCGCTGAGCTACGTCGTCACCGACCCCGAGCGCAACATCAACTGGGTGCAGGGCCCCTTCGGTCAGCCACAGGCGAGCCTGGATCCGCTGGTGTATCTCGTCGGACTGATGCTGGGCTGGCCCCTGGTGGTCTATCTACCGGTGCACCTGGCGACCCTGGCCCTGCGTCGCCGGCCGTGAGGCGTCATCCCGTCGGCCGTTGCACGAGCCAGTCGCGTACCTCGGCGAAGGGATAAGCCTCCAGGGCGGCGAAGCCGTCGAGGCGACGGGCCTGGTGGCGGGTCAGGCGCGGGGAGGTGAGGCCGCACAGGAAACGGGCCAGCAGGGCCGGCGTGGCGGCGTCCCCCTCGTCGGCATCAACCAGGCGATCCCGCAGCGGCGCACACAGTCGCTGGATGTCGAGTGCGTCCAGGGGGGTGGGCCGGGGCGGTGTCGGCAAGCGGGCGGCCTCGCCGCGACAGGCCGAGCAGTGGCCGCAGCGCTCGGGCGCGCGGGTGTCGCCGAACCAGTCGGCCAGGCGTCGGGTCAGGCAACCGTCGGTCTCGAACAGCGCGAGCATGGCGTGCAGGCGCGCGATCTCGGCGCGCTCCTTGTCGACGAAGTAGTCATGCAGGGCCGAGACGAGCGCTGGGGCGTCGACGCGCTCGACCACCTCGAAGACCTCGGTCATCTGGCGGGTCTCCAGGACCAGCCAGCCCTTGTCGACGAAGTAGTCCAGGGCGGTGATCACTCGCCGCCGCGAGGTATCCAGGCCGCGCTCGCCGCCCAGCCGCTCCAGCGCCGCGAAGTCCAGGCTGTACCAGGTGCGGGCCCGGGAGGAGGCCGCCAGGATCGCCTCCACGAAGGCGCGACGCTCGCCCTGGAAGCGCCCGACCAGCGCCTCGGCGTCCTCCAGCAGCCGGAAACGGTACTCGGCGAAATAGCTGTAGCGTGGCCGGATCACCCCGCGCAGCTCCAGCTGCACCAGCAGGGTCTTGAGCGGCAGGGGGCGGATGTCGCTGTCACGGGACAGGGCGTTGAGGGTGAACTCCCAGGCCTGGCCCGCGGGCGGCAGCATCTCGATGACCCGGGCGATGGCGCCGCGCTCCGGCGTGTCGCCATAGGCGAAGTTCTCCAGCACGTTGAGGTGGTCCCCCCCGGCCAGCATCAGGCATTCGGCGGGGGCGCCGTCGCGGCCGGCCCGGCCGATCTCCTGGCTGTAGTTCTCCACCGACTTGGGCAGGTCGTAGTGCACCACCGCGCGGATGTCGGCCTTGTCGATGCCCATGCCGAAGGCGATGGTGGCGACGATGCAGGGCGCCCGGCCGGCCATGAAATCGTCCTGCAGTCGGGTGCGCGTCTCGCCGTCGAGTCCGGCATGATAGGCCACCGCCGGCAGGCCGGCGGCCTGCAGGTAGGCGGCGATGCGCTCGGCGGTCTGCTGCAGGGTCACGTAGACGATGCAGGGCCGCGGGGTGGCCTGGGTGAGGCGGGGGCGCAACCAGTCGACCAGCCGACGGGGGCGCTGCTCGGCGGGCACCGGTGCCACCTGCAGGTCCAGGTTGGGACGATAGAAGCCGGTGGCGGTGACGTCGGTGGCCTCGATGGCGAAGCGCGCGCACATGTCGTCGATGACCCTGGGCGTGGCCGTGGCCGTCAGCAGCAGCACCTGGGGGATGCCCAACTCGCGGCGCACCTCGGGCAGCTTGAGGTAGTCCGGACGGAAGTTGTGCCCCCACTCGGAGATGCAGTGGGCCTCGTCGACGACCATCAGCGACAGCGGCACGCGGCGGATGAAGGCCCGGAAGCGCTCGTTCTTGAGGCGCTCGACCGAGACCATCAGGACGCGGATCCGTCCCTGGCTCACCCCCTCCATCACGGCCTGGACCTCCTCCCGGCTCTGGCCGGAGGCCAGGCTGGCGGCCGGGACCTGGTGGCGCTGCAGGAAGTCCAGCTGGTCCTGCATCAGCGCCAGCAGCGGCGAGATCACCAGCGTCAGGTGGGGCAGGTGCAGGGCGGGAAGCTGGTAGCACAGCGACTTGCCGGAGCCCGTGGGGAAGATCGCCGCGGCCGAGCGACCGGCCACCACGGCCTCGATCACCGGGCGCTGTCCGGGGCGGAAGTCGGGATAGCCGAAGACCCGCTCGAGGGTCTGGTCGATGGCGGTCATGCGCACTCCTGGGCCGTCACGAAGGGGGCCTCAGGATACACGCTCGCCGGGGCGATGACCCGCACCGCCTCCCCTTGGCATAATGGGCCGTTTACGGGTCCCAAGGATGTCACATGACCGCATGGAGCAAGCTGCTCGTCGCCACCACGCGGCTGATCGACCTGCACGACAGTGCCCACGAGCCGGGCTCCCCCTTCGTGCAGGTCAGCCAGGAGACTCGGCGGGGCTGGCGCGACGGCTACTGGCTGGATCTCGGTTGCCTGCTGCTGGAATACCTGCTCGATGTCGATTTCGCCACCAACAGCGCCTTCGTCTCCCAGGCCCGCTGCCTGGCCTGGCTGAAGAGCTATTATCCCGACCTGGTGCATGACGACCTGGCGTTCGTCATCAACCTGCTGGCCACGCCCAGCGAACTGCACTTTCGCCAGTCGTCCCCGACACCGGAGGCGCGCCAGGCTCCCCCGGCAGCCGAGGCGCGTCAGGCAGCCCCGATGGCCGGCACGGGCCGCGCCGAGGAGGCGACGCGGGGCGGACGCAGCACCAAGCGCACGGCGCTGATCGAGAAGCAGGGCCAGACCGGCCAGGTGCGCCTGACGCCCAGCGGCCGCCAGGCCGTGACCCTGGCCGGTCAGGTCGAGGACCTGCTGTACTCCGAATACGATGCGGCCAAGGTGTTGGCGGCGCTGGCGCGGGGCGACTTCGCGCGGATTCCCGACATCACCAACCAGATCCTGCTGGCGATTCGTGCCCTGACCCAGGAACTGCGCCGGGTTCGCGAGAACCCCACCCGAGAAGGCAAGCTCTCGGCGTTGCTGGACAACGAGCGGCACTACCACAATGCCCTGTCGAGCATTCAGCAGACGCTGCTCGACGCCCGGGCCCAGCTCGGCACGCCGCGGCTGATGGAACGCTTCGCGGCCTGGCGCGAGGCCCAGGCCGAGGACTGGGACCTGCGCATGCTGTCCGGCGCCATCGGCCGGGTGCTCACCGCCATCGAGAACCTGTCGCGGCGCCTCTCGGAGTTGCTCGCCGATATCGCCGAGGGGCGCGTCCAGTCCATGGGGGTGGTCGACTTCGCCGGCCTGGCCCGTGAACTGTTGACCGCCTCGCCGCAGCCGGCGCTGCAGGCGGCGCTGGTCAAGCGCATGATGCCCTTCCACCAGGCGGTGGCGGTGCCGCGCCTGGCGCCGCTGCTGCCCCTGCTCGAGACGCGCCGGGCCGAGACCAGCCATGCCGCCCTGGTGTTCGACGAGACCGACGACGCCCGCCCCCAGGACCCGCTGCTGGCGCGCTTCCTCGAGGCCCGGGGGCCGGCGCTGCGGCGTCGGGTGGCGCGGCAGCCGCTGTCGCTGCCCGAGGCGCTGGCCGAGGGCTGGCACCGCTTCGAGGAGGCCGACTGCCTGCCCCAGCTGCTCAACGTCTTCGTCGACACCCAGCAGCTCGACGACGCCCTGGCGGTGGGCATCGAGGCCCGGCCCTTCCGGCTGGACCTGCCCGACGGTCGACGCATCGAGGGCCACGTGACGCCCAGCCTGAGACTCGCCGCCGCGGCCGACGGGTCGCTCCTTGCCACGCAACAGGACGCTCCGCAATGAACATGACCGAGATGGGCGAGGTGGTCGCCTACCTGCTGCGCTACCGCAGCGCCGAACGCCAGCCGGGCAGCGGCCGCAAGCGCCGTGCGGCCCGGGAAGGCCAGCTCTCCGAGCGCGATGTCTGCGCACTGATCGACGATGCCAGCGATGCCGAGCGCGAGGCCCTGCGCGATTTCCTGGCCGGGCAGGGCCTGCGGCTGCGGGTCCTGGAGGCCGGCGACTACCCGGGCATCGCTCCGGGCTCGCGGTACTATGCGCTGTTGCCCGACCCCGAGCTCGAGCAGCCGCCACTCTACACCCGGGAGCCGGTGTTCGATGCCCTGCGCCTGCGTCAGGAGAGCCGCGGCGAGCTGGCCCAGTGGTACCTGCAGCTGTGGCTGCTGATGCACACCCTGCTCTATACCCGCTATAACCGGGCGCTGTCGGACGTCAGCCGCTACCAGGAGGCGACCTTCTCGGCGCCCGAGCTGGTCGAGCTGATGCGCGACCAGCTCGAGGCCCTGCGCGGCCTCGGCGAGACGGTGCCGGCGGCCAACCTGTCGCTGCTCGACGAGCGCGGCGAGGACATCAGCCGGCGGGTGCGGGCCTTCATCGACCTGCAGGTCCGCGCCGGCTTGCTGGAACCCCTGCGCGAGGCCGCCGAGGAGGGGGGCGAGGTCTGGCAGCAGACCCTGCTCGGCGCCCTGGAGAGCGAGCAGGTCGGCATTCACCAGCTGGGGCACCTGCAGGCCCTGGCCGAGGGACGGCTCGAGGAGCCGGGCGCCGTCCCGGCCGAGGCCGGGGAGGAACAGGATGCCGAGGAGGGCGAGGCATGAGCGTGATCAACCGGATCGAGGTGGCCAACCTGCTCAACAAGCACGGCGACGTGGCGTCTCCCTGGGAGGCGAAGATGCGTCACCTGTTGCTCGACCTGCGTGGCCAGTCCAGCGCCATCAGCATGGAGAACGGCTTCGGCAAGACCACCCTGGCCGAGGCGCTGATCGGGCTGCTGTCCCGGGACAAGACGCTGCTGACGCGGACCCGCCGTAAGTGCTCGCCGACCCAGGTGGCCGGCCAGGGGCGCAGCTGGAGCCACCTGCGGGTGGAGTTCCGCTCGCGCAGTGGCCAGGGCGGGCAGGAGGACATGCTGGCGGCGGCGGGCGAGGAGGTCGCCGGCGAGACCTTCGTCTTCGGCTTCTACGGCTACAGCGACGGCAGCGGCCTGTCCTTCTATCACTATACCGGCCGACTGGAAGAGGTCCCGGTGCACCACCAGACCGTCGACGGCAAGCTGGCGCTCTACGCCAACAGCGACGTCAAGACGGCCATGGGCCGCCAGGGCGTTCGCCTGACGCTCAACCGCGAGGAGTGGCTCGAGGCGGTGGGAGCCCATGTCTCGCGCCGGGAACTGGCCCAGCTCGCCGCCTTCCAGAAGGACGGCGGCGCCGACAAGAGCCAGATCTTCAACGCCATCCGTCCCCGGGCCGGCGAGAAGGCCGACCAGGCCTTCTTCTTCGAGGTGCTGGCCCCGGAGATTCTCTCCGGCGCCACCCGCGGCGAGACCGACGAGGGCGAGGAGTTGATCGAGGAGGTCATCCTCAACTCCGGGACCAACATCACCGAGTTGCGTCACCGCCTCGAGGAGGCGGAGCGCGACCAGCGCCGTACCGGCGACAAGGTGGAGTGTCTCGCCGGCCTGACGGCCCGGGGCGAGACCCTGGTCGAGGCGCGTGATCGCCTCGCCGCGCTGGACCGGGGGCTGGCCGCCAGCGAACGCCTGCTCGGCGGCCAGGCGCTGAGCGGGCTGCCGGGGGTGCCGCGGCCTCCCGGTGACGGCGACGAGGCCGAGTGGCTGGCCGGCTTTGCCTGGGGCGCCGGGGACACCGGCCGACCCCGGGTCTCGGTGTGGCTGCTCGCAAGGCTCAGCGGGCTCGGCGAGCGCCGCTTGCGCCAGCTGCTCGCCGACCAGGGGCAGAGGGTGGACAGTCATCGCCGGCTGGTCCACCTGCCCGAGGCCTCCTGGGTCGCCGCCCGGGACGTCGCCCACCTGAGCTTCGAGGCCGCCCGGGACTGGCTGGCGGGTAGCCTGGCCTTCGATGACGACGCCGCCCGGCACCGCGCCGTCACGGCCCTGGAGACGGGCGCCGAGGCCTTCGAGGCCCTGGATGGCAACCGCTACCGGGACGAGGTGATCGCCGACCGGCACTACCTGGCCGAGCTGGACCACGACCTGGCGGGGCTCGACGACGAGGCCGAGCGGCTCGACCAGGAGCGCGAGCGCCTGGCGTCCCGCCAGCGGGAGTTCGTCGACAACCAGAGCTTCTTCACCCAGGCCCTGTCCGAGGGGCTCTTCGACGAGGCCGAACTGGAAGCGCCCATGGACACCGCCGAGGCCTGCCGGGCCGAGGCGGCGTCGGCCCGGCAGGCGCTGCTGGACCACACCACCCGGGTGGGAGAGCTCTCGCGGGTCGCCGAGTGGCACGACGCCTTCCGCTGCGAACACCCCGGGCTCGACCCGGAGGCAGTGCTGGAGGAGAAGCGGGAGCGCCAGGCGACCCTCGAGGCGGCGCGGCACACCGCGACAACCGAGCGCGATAGCGCCGCCGCCGCCGTCGAGAATGCGCGGGAAGCGCTTGGCCGCCTCGACGGGGAACGCCAGCGGCTCGCCGGGGAGCGTGGCCCCCTCGAGCAGGGGCGGGCGCCCTGGGAGGCCTTCCGTCGCGGCTGGCCCGACGCGGCGGTGTCCGGCTTCTGGGCCGGTCGCAAGGCGGCGCTGGCCGAGCTCGACGAGGCCTGTCGCGAGGCGCAGCGGCAGCGCGAGGAGGCCGAGCGGCGTCGGGCGCGGCTGACACCCCTGGCCGAGGCCGCGGAGCGCTATCGCCGCCTCCACGGCGAGGACGAGCCCGTCCACCTGCGTGACCGCCTGCACGCCGAGTCCCGCACCCTCGCCGACGAGGCCCACCGGCTCGAGGCCGAGGAGGCGCGCCTGCGCGACCTGCACGCGGCGCGCCTGGCCTTCGCCGAGGTCAGCGAGCTGACCCCCACGGACTGGTTGCGGGACGCGCGGCGACGCTATCCGCGGCTGCTCGCCGAGGCGGAGCAGCTCGAAGTCGAGCTCGCCCGTCGCGAGACCTACCTGGAACAGTTGAATCGCGATCCCCTCGAGCGCCGCGCCGTGGAGGCCGAGGCCCACGCCTGCCTGGACGCCGCCGGGATCGCCTGGCAACCGCTGCATGGGGTGCTCAACGATCCGGCGCACCCCGAGGCACGACGTCGGGACTGGCTGGCCCAGGCCGCCGGCCTGCTGTTCGCGCCGGTCGTCCAGGGCGCCGAGGCCGCCGGTGCCGCGGCCGAGGCCCTGGTCGAGGCGGGCCTGGCGGTGCCGGTGGTCGAGCGCGAACGACTCGCCGACTGCCTGGTGGCAGACGCGTCGCCGCTGGGCGCGATCCAGGGTGTCGAGACCCTGGCGGTGAAGGCCGCCCTGGACCCGCGCCACCTGGAGGCCCTGCGCGAGGCCACCCAGCGGCGCCTGGTCGCCGATCGCCAGCGCCGCGAGGCGCTGGCGGCCGAGTGTGGTCGCCTCGACCCCCATGGCGAGCGCCATGCGCTGGCCCTCCAGGCACGTGAGGCCGACGAGGCGGACGTCGAGACGGCGCTTGAGCGGCTGGGGGAGCGGCGCGAGGCCCTCGAGGCACGTCGCCAGGCGCTGGCCCCGCGGCTGACCGACGACGCCCTGAGCTGCATCGACGATTACCAGCGGTTTCTCCAGGAGGGGGGCGAGATCGCCCTGGAGGAAGCCGCCGAGGAGAGGCTCGCCGCCGAGACGCGCCTGGCCGAGGTCGAGCCGGCCCGCGAGCGGGCCACCCGGGAACTCGAGACCCATGGCGACACCTGGCTCGCCGCCGAGCGATTCGCCGATGCCGGGGGCGCCCAGCGCCTGGCCGAGCTGGATGAACGCCTGGCCCGGCTCGATGAGCAGTGGCAGCAGGCCGAGGCGCGACGGGCGGCGAAGACCGAGGCCCTGGAGGCGGCGCGTCGGCGACTCGACGATCTCGAGGGCCAGCTGCAGGGACTGTTCGCCGATGGCGAGCGTGACCGCCTCCAGGCCCTGGCGGAGTACGAGCGCCAGGAGGGCCCGGCCTTCATGGCCGGGGCCGAGGCCCGCCAGGCGACCCTCGAGGCGGACCAGGCACGGGCCAGCCGGCGCGCCGATTTCGACTTCGAACGGATCCGCGCCTACCTGGCGGTGCGCGATGCCAGCGGCGGCAGCCAGGCCCTGGAGCGCGACCTGGTCAACCTCGAGCGCCGGCTGAGGGAGACCCGGGAGGCGCGCAAGGCCAAGGACCGGGAGCGTCGCGACGTCCAGGCGCGCCTGACCGATCAGCAGGCCGCCCTCGGCTGGGTGGATCAACTGGGCATCGCCTGGCTGGAGGCGGTGCGCCAGCTGCCGGAGGGCTGGGCGCGGCGGCTCGGGGTCCCGCTGTCGCCGAGCGAGGCCACCTGGCCCGAGGACGCCCCGCAGGCCGAGGCGCGCGAGGCGGCGCTGGCCCGCTGGCGAGCCCTCGCCGGTGGCGCGGAGGAGACGGATCTCGCCGAGCTGGAAGGCTGCCAGCAGTCGCTGCTCGACGCCCTCGGCGAAATGAACCTCGGCGAGCGGGCTCGCGACCGCGAGCGCCAGGCCCGTCAGGTGGCCGAGGCCGAGCGGGCGTTGGCCGCGGCCCTGGAGGAGAGTGCCCACAGCCGCCTGTTTAACGAGACCGAACGGGCCCGGCTGGCGTCCTTGCAGGGGGTGAACGAGGCGACCCTGGCCGACCTGGCCGGCCTGCATGCCCAGCTCGACGAGCAACTGGCGGAGCACCGCGGCCGGGTCGCGCGCCTGCAGGCTTCCCGCGACCAGATCGAGGGCACCCTGGTCGAACGCCTCGGCTCGATCATCGGCGATGCCGCCGGCAACCTGGATATCCTCAGGCGCGTGGCCCGGCGCGGCAGTGAGCGTCGTGATGGCGAGGACGGCGCCTACTTCGAGGTCAAGGCCGGGCTGATCGGCGGCGGCCAGCTCCGCGAGCTGATCGTCACCCTGCTGGCCGATATCGACGAGCACCAGGCGGCACTGCGGCGGCGGGCCGAGCGCGACGGCGGCCTGGCCGAGGGGGAGGCGCTGCGGCGTGACGACGAGCTGCTGGGGCAGATTCGCCGTCGCATCTATCGTGGCCTCTTCCACGACGTGGCGATCCGCCTCAAGCACGACGCCATCCGCCCCCATGGGCGACTGTTCTCGCTCAACGAGGCGATGTCGGAAGGCCAGCGCGAGGCGGTGTCGCTGATGTGGCTGGTCAAGCTCTCCGAGTTCGCCATCGAGCGCGAGCTGCGCGAGTTGCCCGGGCACCACAAGCGCCGGGCCCGGGCCAGCCGCGAGAGCGTGATCCTGCTCGATGGCCTGTTCTCCAAGCTCTCCCATCGCCGGCTGATCCAGGATTCCCTGGAGTCGCTGCGCAACACCCGCGGGCGCTTCCAGATGATCGGGCTGATCCATAATCCCAACTACGAGAACGATGCCGAGATATTCCCCACCTATCTGGTGGGCAGCGTCATCGGTGGCGTGCAGGGGCAGGGCGGGCACGTGATGGTCCGCGACGGGCGAGTGGCCGCCCCCGAGTCCCTGGGGCGAGGTGAGGGGGAGGCGAGCCTGTTCGGTATCCATGTCACGGAGGCGGCGACATGAGCGAACTCCAGGACACCGTGGAAGCCGTCCGGTCATGGCTGGAAGACGACTGGTGTCGCCATCGCCGCGTCCGCGTGGCGTCCCGGCGGTGGCAGGCCGCAAGCCTGGTGAGGAAGCTGAAGCAGGAGGGGGTTTGTGGCTCGGTCTTCATCGCCTGGCGGGCGCTGGCCGAGTTGGCCAGACAGGGGGTCATCGATGCTTCATCCACCTCGCTCGATAACCGGGTGTCGCAGGCGTTCGGGTTGTCGGAGGGAGAGTGCCATCGCCTCGAGCAGCGCCTGGTCGTGCCGGATGCCGCCCTCGGCCTGGCCGATCACCAGGCCGGGCCCTGGGCCCGAGCCCTCGACGGCGTTCTCGACGACTGGTCGCTGGCGGACCAGCGACGCCTGGTCGAGGGCCTGCGCCGGCTTGCCGCCGACCTGCCCGAGGCCTATGGCTTGAGCGCCAAGGTGGCCAGTGCCCGCTACCTGCTGGGCAGCAGCAAGTTGCTCGAGGCGCTGCCGGGCGAGTTGGTGCGCAGCTTCGGCATCGAGCCGCGGGACTTTCGCGCCGCCCCGCTGTGGCTGTTGGCCGCCATGCCCGAGGCACCCGAGAGTCTGCTGCTGATCGAGAACCCGCAGAGTTTCGCCCAGGCCTGCCGGGTCGGGCTGGATCGCCGCCTCGCCGTGGTGTGCAGCTTCGGCTACGGCCTCTCGCTTGGCGAGGCGATGCTCGACCCGGCGGCCGTGCGCCTGGTCGGCGAGCAGGGGCTGTCCCACGATCTGACGGCATTGCTCACCCTGCCGTCGCCGACCTACTGGGGGGACCTCGACCCCGAGGGGCTGCGGATCTATCGGCGCCTGAAGGCGCAGCTTCCCGCCTTGCGGCTGTCCGCGTTGCTCGAACCCATGGCCTCGGCGCTGGCGGGGCAGGGGGGCCACCCGCTGCATCGCCTGACCGGCAAGGAGGGCCAGCGGTCGGCCGGTGATTGGACGCGTGGGGTCGATCAGGAAGCGCTGGAGGATGCGACGGTGGCGGCGCTGGGCGGGCAATCACTGCCCTCGGCCCTCGAGGCCGAGTGGATGGCGGCCCTGATCGAGTAGGCCATCGAGGATTCAGTGGCCGCTCTCCACCCGATTGCGGCCCTGGTGCTTGGCCCGGTAGAGGCCGTCGTCGGCGCGTTTCATCAGGATATCCCGGGTATCGCCGACGCGGTGTTCGGCGATGCCGAGGCTGACGGTGACGCGGCCGCTCCCCATGCCGTAGTCCTGCGCGGCGATGTGTTCGCGTAGCCGCTCGGCCAGTCGCTCGGCGTGGGCCCGTGGGGTCAGCGGCAGCAGCAGCGCGAATTCCTCGCCGCCGAGCCGCGCCAGCAGGTCTTCCTCGCGAAGCAGCGCCTGGCAGTGACCCGCCAGTGAGGCCAGGACCTCGTCCCCCTGCAGGTGCCCCCAGGTGTCGTTGATGACCTTGAAGTGATCCAGGTCGAGCATCATCAGCGACAGGGGCGTGGCATGCCGGTTGCTCAGGGAGATCTCCTCGTCCAGGCGCTGGAGAAACTTGCGGCGATTGGCCAGTCCGGTAAGGGCGTCGGTGTCGGACAGCGCTCGAAGGCGCTCCTCTTCGGCCACCTGCTCGCTGATGTCGAACATCATGCCGTGCCAGAGCACGCCGCTCTCGATCCGCTGGGGTTGGGCGCGTACGGCGATCCAGCGACAGTGCCCGCCCTCGACGATCAGGCGGTACTTGGTGGCGATGCGGGTGCACCACTTCACCGAGCGCTCGATGGCGGCCATCAACCGGGGATAATCGTCGTGGTGGACGTACTCGAGGGCCGGACGGGCGTCGCTGGCCAGCACCGCGGGGTCCAGGTCGAGGAATCGTGTCCCGCTCCCCACCAGGTAGGGAAAGTGCAGGTGCCCCTCCTCGCTGCGGTGGAGCTGGAAGATCAGTCCGGGCAACTGTTCCGCCAGTTCGAGAACCCGCTGTGGCTCCTGTCGTTCCCTACACGGCATGACATCGATCGAAGGCATGCGGTTGTCCTTGTCGTTCCTGCTGCGTACAGGAAGATGCATCATCGTTTCCTGTCGCGCTTTCAGGCGCCCGGAAGGACAATGTCATTATTGATTTGCTTATCAAGGCGCATATGATACACGGCGGACGAGAGGCTGGCACTACCCATCCGTTGTAGGAGATTACCGACAATTCTCCGGCATTGGCGCCCGTTTTTCTCCTTTTCGTGCTTGTTGTTAGCACGATAAAAAACCAGGCGATGCCATCCTGTGGGAGTGCCGGTCCACCCGGGGCTGCGCTCAGCGCGGGGCGTCGTAGCGGCTCGGGCGGCCCAGCGAGTAGATGACCTGCCACAACTGCAGGTTGCGGGCGCGGAAGGCGCCGGCGCATACCGAGAGGTAATAGCGGAACATGCGCCGGGTGCGCTCGTTGTAGCGATCGGCGATCTCGTGCCAGTGGGCGTCGAAGTTCTCGGGCCAGGCCATCAGGGTATGATCGTAGTCGGCGCGGGGTCATGGACAGCGCCAGTCCACCCGTCAGCGCGGGGCGTCGTAGCGGCCCGGGCGACCGCGGGAGAAGACCACTTGCCAGAGCTGCATATGGCGCGCCCGGAAGGCGCCGGCGCATACCGAGAGGTAATAGCGGAACATGCGCCGGGTGCGCTCGTTGTAGCGATCGGCGATCTCGTGCCAGTGGGCGTCGAAGTTCTCGAGCCAGGCCATCAGGGTATGATCGTAGTCGGCGCCGAAGTTCTGCCAGTCCTCCATCAGCAGATGTCCCTCGCTGGCCTTGGCGATATGCACGGCCGAGGGCAGCACCCCGTTGGGGAAGATGTACTTGTTGAACCAGGGATCGACGCTGATCTCCGAGTTGTTCGAGCCGATGGTGTGCAGCACGAAGAGACCGTCCTCGGGCAGCAGGCGACGCACCGTGTCGAAGTAGGTCTCGTAGTTGCGGTGGCCGACATGTTCGAACATGCCGATGGAGACGATGCGGTCGAACTGGCCCTGCAGGTCGCGATAGTCCTCGAGCCGGATCTCCGCCGGCAGGCCCTTGCAGCGCTCCTGGGCGAGGTCGGCCTGCTCCCGGGAGATGGTGATGCCGGTGACGTTGACGCCATGATGCCGTGCGGCATGCTCGGCGAAGCTGCCCCAGCCGCAGCCGATATCCAGGACGTGCATGCCCGGCTTCAGGTCGAGCTTGCGACAGGCCAGCTCGAGCTTGGCCTTCTGGGCCTCGTGGAGGCTGTCAGCGTCCTTCCAGTAGCCGCAGGAATAGCACATGGTGTCATCCAGCATGCGCCGGAAGAGATCGTTGCCCAGGTCATAGTGCGCCTCGCCGACGATGTAGGCGCGTGCCCGGCTCTGCAGGTTGAAGAACCCGGACTGCAGGCGGTACATCAGCCGCTCGGAGGGCGACTGGGCGTGTTCGCCGAGGCCATGGTGCAGCATCAGGTTCGCCATCCGGTCGATGCGCTCGCAGTCCCACCAGCCATCCATGTAGGACTCGCCGAGCCCCAGGGTGCCCTGATGGAGAATGCGGGAAAAGAAGTCGGGATGGTAGACGCGGATGTCCTGGGGGGCATCGCCGTTGAGGCTCACCCCGGAGCCGTCCAGCAGCTTCTCGACAACGTGACGGGCCCGGGTATCGGGCAGGGCAACAGGGCCGAGGCGTGAGTCACTGGTCATGGAGTCCTCCTGGTCCCGCAGTGGCTGGATGCCGGATACTGGCGGCGTAACCGCGTTTCTTATCATGATAGACCACTGATACAAGACCTGAATTCCCCAGGCGTTCAACTATCAGCGAGCAGCGAGGAGAAAGGACAATGCATGTCATCATCGATCTCTGCGTGGTGCCCCTGGGCGTGGGGGTATCCGTCTCGTCCCATGTGGCCGCCTGTCAGCGGGTCATCGAGGCCTCCGGCCTGGAGCACCGGATGCACGCCTACGGCACCAACATCGAGGGCCCCTGGGACGAGGTGATGGCCGTGGTCAAGCGTTGCCACGAGGTCGTGCACGCGATGGGGGCGCCGCGCATCACCACCACCCTCAAGCTCGGCACGCGCACCGACCGCGAGCAGCACATGGACGACAAGGTGCGAAGCGTCGAGTCCCTGTTGCGCGAACCCGGCGGCGGTCGTGTGTAACGAATTCCTTACGGCCTGTCAGCCAAGCTTGCCGCCCCGGCGAGGCCAGTCATGGCCTCGCCGGGGCTGTAAGGAATGCTTGACAGCGGGGTGGCCAAGGCGGCCACCCGAGGCGGCGAAGGCGTGGTCTCGGGGCGTTCCGGTGGGGGCGGGGGCACTCTAGGCTGGGGGCACCCAAGGGCCGACGAGCCCGGACCCGACAACCACAAGCGACCCGGAGGTCTTCATGAACGCCCCTGCCCAGACGAGCCAGACCGTCAACACCGCCAACCCGATCGGCACCGATGGCTTCGAATTCGTCGAGTATACCGCCCCCACCGCCGAGGGGATCGAGGCACTGCGCCAGCTGTTTCTCCAGCTGGGCTTCACCGAGACGCGCAAGCACCGTTCCAAGGCCGTCACGCTGTTCCAGCAGGAGCATATCAACTTCGTGCTGAATGCCGAGCCGGATAGCCACGCCGCCGAGTTCGCCCGTGTCCACGGCCCGTCGGCCTGCGCCATGGCCTGGAAGGTGGCCGACGCCCGGCAGGCCTTCGACCATGCCGTGGCCTGCGGTGCCAAGCCGGTGGAGACCCCGGTGGGTGAGGGCGAGGTGGGCATTCCCGCCGTCGAGGGCATCGGCGGCTCGCTGCTGTATTTCGTCGACCACAAGGTCGACGGCGACGGCCGCACCATCTACGACATCGACTTCGCGCCGATCCCCGGGCGCACGCCTCAGGACCACAGCGTGGGCCTCGAGGTGCTCGACCACCTGACCCACAACGTCGACCGCGGGCAGATGGACGTCTGGGCGGACTTCTACACCCGCGTCGCCAACTTCCGCGAGATCCGCTACTTCGATATCGCCGGCAAGAAGACCGGGCTGCACTCCCGCGCCATGACCGCGCCCTGCGGCAAGATGCACATCCCGATCAACGAGTCCGCCGACGATAACTCGCAGATCGCCGAGTTCCTGCGCGAGTACAACGGCGAGGGCATCCAGCACCTGGCCATGGCCACCGACGACATCTACGCCACGGTGCGCGCCCTGAAGGCCAACGGCGTGACCTTCCTGACCACGCCGGACACCTACTACGAGAAGGTCGACCAGCGGGTGCCCAACCACGAGGAGAACCTCGAGGAGCTGCGCGAGCTGAACCTGCTGGTGGACGGCGGTCCCGACCAGGGGGTGCTGCTGCAGATCTTCACCGAGACGGTGATCGGGCCGATCTTCTTCGAGATCATCCAGCGCAAGGGCAACGACGGCTTCGGCGAGGGCAACTTTAAGGCCCTGTTCGAATCCATCGAGGAGGACCAGATCCGTCGCGGCGTGCTCGAGGCCGACGACTGATCCACTCCTCGTCGATCCCGGCAGGCCCGCCGGGATCGACGGGCAGGGCGAAGATAGCCAGAACAATCCCCCGTCTCCCTGCCCATTCACGATAAAATCCGTCACAATGGGCAGCCTTGCTGCCGCGTGGCGGGTGACAACAACAGTTCCGTGATCCCTGGTGTGACATGACAAACGACGCTCAACCCCGTACCCAGTGGCTCGGCCGCTGGGGCTTCGTCCTGGCCGCGACCGGCTCCGCCGTCGGCCTCGGCAACATCTGGAAGTTTCCCTACATCACCGGCGAGTATGGCGGCGGTGCCTTCGTGCTGGTCTACCTGGCCTGCATCCTGGCGGTCGGCGTGCCGGTGATGATGACCGAGATCGCCTTCGGCCGCCGTGGCCGCGGCAGCCCCATCGACGCCATCCGCCGGGTGGCCGGCGAGGCCGGCGCCTCCCCGGTGTGGTCGCTGCTCGGCTGGATGGCCATGCTCTGCGGCTTCATGATCCTGTCCTTCTACGTGGTGGTGGCCGGCTGGTCCTTCGCCTACCTGTGGAAGATGCTCAGCGGCGGCCTGGCCGGTTCCAGCGTCGACGAGATGGCGGCGATCTTCGGCGCGAACAACGAGAGCCCGCTGAACCTGGGCTTCTGGAGCACCCTGGTGACCATCGCCACCATGGCCATCGTCGGCAAGGGGGTGCAGGCCGGCATCGAGAAGAGCGTCAGTTGGATGATGCCCGGCATGGTCGTGATGCTGGCCATCCTGATCGGCTATGGCGCCTTCTCCGGCGGCTTCGTCGAGGCGCTGCGCTTCCTGTTCACCTTCGACGCGGGCAGCCTGTCCAGCGAGGGAATGCTGGCCGCCCTGGGCCACGCCTTCTTCACCCTGTCTCTGGCCTCCGGGGCCATCCTCACCTACGGCAGCTACCTGCCGGGCCGGGCCTCCATTGCCCGCACCACCCTCAGCGTGGCCGTGGCCGATACCGTGGTGGCCCTGATGGCGGGCCTGGCGATCTTCCCGGTGATCTTCGCCAACGGCATGGAGCCGGGCAGCGGCCCCGGCCTGATCTTCATGAGCCTGCCGCTGGCCTTCCAGGCGATGCCGCTGGGCACCCTGTTCGGCATTCTGTTCTTCGTGATGCTGTCCATGGCCGCGCTGACCTCGTCGATCTCTATGGTCGAGGCCACCGTGTCCTGGCTGACCGACAACAAGGGCATCTCGCGGCGCACCGCCTCCTGGGGCACCGGCATCGTGCTGTGGCTGATCAGCACCCTGGCCATGCTGTCGTTCAACGTGGGGGCCGAGTGGACCCTGGCCGGTAAGCACTTCTTCGGCTGGCTGGATTTCCTCACCTCCCGCTGGATGATGCCGCTCGGCGGCCTGGGGATGGTGCTGCTGGCCGGCTTCGTGCTGAAGAACGAGGCCTTCCGCGAGGAGCTCGGCTTGTCCCCGGCCTGGCATGCCCTGTGGCTGTTCATGGTGCGCTACGTCAGCCCGCTGGGGATCCTGGTGATCTTCGTCGACGCCCTGGGCATCGCCAAGGTGCAGTTCGGGACCCAGTGGCCCTGGTTGCTGCTGGTGCTGGCCATGATCACGGTGGTCGGCGAGCTGGCGAGTCCGCGGCTCAAGCGTGCCATCCGCGCCTGAGCCGATTCCCGCATGGTGAGACGACATCGCCCCCGCCCTTGCGGGGGCGATGTCGTTGGCCGGGCGGATGGCCGCGTCTGTCGCCCGCGAGCGGCGCAGTGGTTATATGCTTGCGCAGAGTCGATAGTGGCAATCTGGCGGCAAATTAATTACTTTATCGCATATTAAATCCTATCAACCTCGAGTGTGTGGAATATGAGTGCCGCAAGCGATCCCCGGGCGCCCGATAGCGTGCGGTTGCCGAAGGCCGTCTCCGAACTGGCGCCGGGACGGGTCAGCCTGGTCGGGGCGGGGCCGGGGGATCCGGAACTGCTGACCGTCAAGGCCCTGCGGCGTCTCCAGGCCGCCGAGGTGATCCTCCACGACCGCCTGGTCAGCGACGAGATCCTGGCCCTGGCCAACCCCGCGGCCTGGAAGCTCTACGTGGGCAAGGCCCGCTCGGACCACAGCGTGCCCCAGGAGGGCATCAACCAGGCGCTGGTCGACTGGGCGAACGCCGGCAAGCGGGTGGTGCGCCTCAAGGGCGGCGACCCCTTCATCTTCGGGCGTGGCGGAGAAGAGCTCGAGACGCTGGTGGCCGCGGGGGTCGAGGTCGAGGTCGTGCCGGGCATCACCGCGGCCTCGGGGTGCGCGGCCTATGCCGGCATCCCCCTGACACATCGGGATCATGCCCAGTCGGTGCGCTTCATCACCGGCCACCTGCGCGAGGGCGGCTGCGACCTCGACTGGCCGGCCCTGGCGAGCCCCGGGCAGACCCTGGTGTTCTACATGGGGCTCGGCAGCCTGACGATCATCGCCGAGCAGCTCAAGGCCCATGGCCTGGCCGCCGACACCCCCCTGGCCCTGATCGAGCAGGGCACCACCGCCCGCCAGCGCGTGCATGTGGGGAGCCTGGCGAGCTTGCCGCCGGCCATCGAATTAGGTATCATTCGACCGCCGACGCTTATCATCGTCGGCACCGTGGTGACGTTGCATGACGCGCTGGCCTGGTTCGACAATGATCGCGCCGGCAGCATGGGTTGGTTGCAGGGAAAGCACCCGACGCCGTCTGACACGTCTCAAGGCGCCTGAGGTCGCGGGGAGATCGACATCGGCGTACAAGTCGTTGTGAGGTGACGAATGGTGTATTCCCGCAAGGCGAGTTCGACTCGTCCCCATGGGTGGCGTTTGTTGTGTCTCGGGCTGTCCCTGCTGCTGCTGAGCGGCTGTGCGGGGGATTCGCTGGCCCACCAGTCCCGCGACGATGTTGCGATCCAGAAGGGGGTCGCCTCCTTCTACAGCGACCGCTTCCAGGGGCGTACCACCGCCAGCGGAGAGCCCTTCGACCAGCAGGCCCTGACCGCTGCCCACCGGAGCCTGCCCTTCGGCACCAAGGTGTTGGTGACCCGGCGCGATACCGGCCGCCAGGTCGAGGTGGAGATCACCGATCGGGGCCCCTTCGTCGACGGCCGCGTGATCGACCTCTCCAAGCAGGCCGCCCGTGCCCTCGGCATGCTGAGTCGCGGTACTGCCCCCGTCCAGCTCAGCTACGTGCGCTGATCCTGTCTCTCCGGCCAGTCGGCCGGGCCCGGCGAGTCAGTCGCCTGCCTCGCCGCCCCGCGAAAACTCCCGCCGCCAACGGGCCAGCAGGGCCTGTCGCTTGAGATCATCCAGGGTGGCCAGCAGCCCCGGGCCCAGCGTCAGGGGTCGCAGGGCCTCGCCGTGGGTCGCGCGCAGGCGGCCCGCCGTCCCCGGGCCATCCAGGGCCGGGTGGATCGCGCCCAGTGCGGTCTGCTCGGCGATCACCCGCTGGCCCTCCAGGCCGATCAAAAAGTCCAGGAAGCGTCGCGCGCTCCTCGGGTGGGGAGCCTGGCGCGGAATCAGCGCCAGGCGCTGGGTGACCAGCGCATAGTCATCGGGAATCACCATCTCTAGCGCCGGATCTCGCTCTACCACCCGGTGGGCATAGCTGCCCAGCAGGTTGTAGCCCAGCCAGTAGCGCCCCTCCGTGAGCCCCGTCAGCATCTCGCCGGTGGTATCCACCAGGCGCGCGTCGGCCTGGCCGAAGGCGGCCACCAGGTCCCAGTAGCGGGGCGACAGCCGCGATTCCTCGATGGCATAGGTGTAGCCGGCGCCGCTGCGCGAGGGGTCATAGGTCACCACTCGCCCCGCCAGCGCCGCTCCATGCCGCTGGAGCAGGGCGAGCAAGTCGGCATGACTCTCCGGGCGGCCGAAGCGGTCGATCAACTCGCGGCGGACCACCATCACCACCGGCTCGAAGGTGAAGGCGAACAGCTCCTGTCGCCAGCGGGCCCAGTCCGGCCAGGCCGCGGCGACGGCAGAGTCGAGGGGCTGGGCATGGCCGTCGTTGGCCAGGCGGTACTGCCAGGGCATGGCCGAGGAGATCAGCACATCCACCTCGCCCGGTGCGGCCAGGAAGCGCTCGTGGAGCGGCAGGGTGTCGAGGTTGCGGTAGGTCAGCTCGATGCCGGGATGCGAGCGGTGGAAGGTCGCCAGCAGGGGACGGATATGCCCCAGGTCCAGGGCCCCATGGATCACCAGCTGCCCCGTGGCCTGGCCGGGCCCGGGGCGCGCCGGGTAGTGCAGGCGTTCCTGTGCCGCGGCGAGGGGGGCGGCACACAGCCACATCAGCAGCAGGGTGGCGACGCGTTGCCTCATGGCGTGTCTCCCGGGAAGCGCAGGGCGACCCTCAGTCCGCGGCCGCCGCTGCCGTCCTCGAGGATCAAGCGGGCACCATGGGTGCGGGCGATGCCGTCGACGATGGCCAGTCCCAGGCCGGAGCCGTCGGGGTCATCGCTGCCGCGATGGAAGGGCCGCAGCATCAGCAGGCGGCGCTCGGCGGGGATCCCGGGCCCGTCATCCTCCACTTCCAGGGTCGGCGGCGAGGCGTGGGTGCGCACGGTGATGTGTCGGGCGCCATAGCGCCTGGCGTTGTCGATCAGGTTGCCGAGTGCCTCCTCCAGCTGCCAGTCGAGCCCCTTGACCGTCACCGGCGACGGCGAGGCCTCGACCCCCAGGTCGACCCCGTCCCGGTGGCAGGCGTTCCAGTGAGTCCTGACGGCCTGGCGGGCCAGAGTGTTGAGGTCCAGCACGGCCAGCTCGGGACGATACTCGGGATTGTCGAGGCGCGTCAGCGACAGCAGTTGGATGGCCAGGCGCGAGGTGCGCACGCTGGTGGTGTGCATGGCCTCGAGGGCCTCCCGCCAGCGGGCCGGGTCGTCCTGGCGCAGGGCCAGCTCGGCCCGCGCCGACAGGCCCGCCAGGGGGGTACGCAACTGGTGGGAGGCGTCGCCGATGAAGCGTTCCTGGTTGGCGCGGACCCGGCGCATGCGGGCCAGCAGGTCGTTCAGGGTCTCGCGCAGTTCCGCGAGCTCCCTGGGCAGGCTCAGCGCCAGGGGAGCCAGGGTGCGCGGGTCGCGGGCGCGGATGGCGCGGCGCAAGCGGGTGAGAGGGGCAAGAGCGGCGCGAATCGCCAGCAGCAGGATCACCACCGCCAGGGCCGCCATGGTCAGGATATAGGCCAGGTTGCCGCGCAGCAGTTCGGCGGCCAGGCGCTCGCGCCCCTCGCGGGTATGGGCGACCCGTACCTCGAAGCGCTCGCGCTGTCGCCAGTCCTCCAGGCGCGCCCGGCGGACCCCCTGTCGCAGCGCCAGGTCGCGCCAGACGATATCGCGGTAGAGCAGGCCATCGGCGCGCTCGCCGACCTGTCGGGGGTCGCCGGGCAGCTCGGCGTTGCCGGTGACGAATCGGCCCTGGGCATCGTAGAGGGCATAGAAGACCCGCTCCTCGGCGTCGGTGGCGAGCATCTCCAGGGCGGCGGGGGGGAGGTCGAGCCACAGGCGCTGTTCCTGCCACTGCACCTGTTCGGCGATCGCCAGGGTGGCGGCCTCGAGCAGGCGGTCATAGGCGCGGTCGGCCGTGCGGCGGGCATCCATCCAGGCCTGCAGCACCATCAAGCCGCCCAGGGCCAGCAGGGGCAGCAGCAACCAGCTCAGCAGCCGTCGGTAGAGGCTGTCCCGGCGGATCACGTGGCCTCCAGCAGGTAACCCAGACCGCGGACCGTGCGCAGGGCCACACCGCCATCGGCCAGGCGCTTGCGCAGGCGATGGACATAGACCTCGATGGCATTGTCGCCCATGGGCTGGTCCTGGAAGGCCTCCTCGGCGAGTCGCGCCTTGTCCACCGGCTCGCCGGCGTGACGCATCAGGCAGGCCAGCAGGCGTTGCTCCCGGGGCGGCAGTGCCAGGGGCGTGTCGCCGAGGGTGAAGCGCTGGGCCAGGCCGTCGAAGCTCAGGGGGCCGACCTGCAGCTGCTGGCCGCGCTCGCGGCGGCGTAACAGCGCCCGCACGCGCGCCTCCAGCTCGTCCAGGGCGAAGGGCTTCGCCAGGTAGTCGTCGGCCCCCAGGTCCAGCCCGCGCACCCGGTCCTCGATGGCGCCGCGGGCGGTGAGGATCAGCACCGGGGTGTCGCGGTCGTGGGCGCGCAGGGCCGCCAGCACCTCCAGCCCCCCGCAGCCGGGCAGGTTGAGGTCCAGCAGCACCAGCGACAGGCCATGCTCCGGCCCGGTCAGGCGCTCCCGGGCCGCGTCGCCGTCGGCCAGGTGGTCGACGTCGTGGCCCTCGAGGCGCAGGGCATCGACCAGCGTCTCGGCCAGCAGGTGATCATCCTCCACCAGCAGCAGTCTCATGGGGTCGTTTCCTCCTCGGCCTGAGGTGCCTCCAGGCGGCCGCGTGCCGCCTCCAGGGCCCGGTGCCACGTACCGGCCGGCTGGCGGCCGGCGGGGCCCGACAGCGACAGCCAGAAACGCGGCTCGTCGGGGCCGGTCGTCAGCGCCAGGCATTCCATGTGGCCCCCGGGCAGGACCGGGCGCGGGTCGTCGTCCTTGGTGGTCGGCCAGCGGCTGCCGGGCCTCAGGTCATGGCGCAGGTCGCTGGCCGGCAGGGCCACCAACCGACACTCGGCCTCGCCGTGGCGCGCCTCCAGCAGGGCCGCGGTCTCCCCGGTTTCAGCGGCCAGGTGCTCGAGCTGGGGCTGGACCCTGGCCGCCAGGTGTCGTGATGGGGCATGCCGCCGGGCCAGGCGGACCGGGCTGGAGCCGAGTCGCCAGCGGCCGTCGGGGCTACGCTGCACGTAGTCGAAGCGTTCCAGCGAGCCGAGCAGCCGCAGCAGGGTGCTCTTGTAGAAGCCGGTGGCCTGGGCCAGCTCGGCCAGGCTGAAGGCCTCCTGCTCGGCGTCGAAGGCCTCGAGTACCGTCAGGGCCCGCTCCACCGCTTCCACGCGATCCTGCGCCATTCTGGGGGTCTCCGGGGTCGGGAGGAGGGATGCAACTTTGGTCGCAAATTCACGGCCAGGCGTTGACCCCGACCAGCGAGGCGCCTAGCTTTCTATCCTGAAGAACGTGGTTCTGCCTTACAGAATTGTAAGCCAGTCGTCAGCGTTCGACAAGTCCAACGTTTCGTTCCACCGTCCAGGGGACCACAACAATGTCCAAGAGTACGCCGCTCAAACTCATCGCCGTCGCCGCCTTCACCGTCAGCGCCGGCTCCGCCATGGCCTTCGAACCCGAGGGCAAGGTCGAGTGCCTGGCCCCCGCCGACCCGGGCGGCGGCTGGGACTTCACCTGCCGCAGTGTCGGCAAGGTGATGGAGGACCTGGATATCGTTCCGCGCAGCGTCCAGACCATCAACATGGCCGGTGCCGGTGGCGGCGTGGCCTTCGGGCATACCGTCAGCAAGCGTGCCGGCGACGAGCAGTTGCTGGTGGCGGCCTCCACCGCGACCACCACGCGACTGGCCCAGGGGCAGTTCCCGAACATGAACGCCGACATGGTCAACTGGATCGGCGCCCTCGGGGCCGACTACGGCATCATCGCCGTGTCGGCGGATTCCGAGTACGAAGATCTCAATGGCCTGATGGATGCCCTCAAGGAAGATCCGCGCGCGGTCAAGTTCGCCGGCGGCAGCGCCAAGGGGGGCTGGGATCACCTCAAGGTGCTGATCGCCGCCCAGGCCGCCGATGTCGAGAACCTGCCGCGGATTCCCTACCTGTCGTACAACAACGGCGGCGAGGCACTGACGCAGGTGATCGGGGGGCACGTGGACGCCTTCACCGGTGACATCACCGAGGCCCAGGGCTTCATGGAATCCGGTGACCTCAAGGTGCTCGCGGTGCTGTCCGAGGAGCGCCTGCCGGGCGAGTTCTCCGATATCCCGACCGCCATGGAGCAGGGCATCGATGCCCTCGGCCCCAACTGGCGCGGCTTCTACATGCCGGCCGACATCTCCGACGAGGCCAGGCAGTACTGGGTCGATGCCATGGACACCATCTATGAAAGCGAGGAGTGGCAGAGCGTCATGACCCAGAACGGCCTGATGCCCTTCCATATGAGCGCCGGTGAGTTCGAGACCTTCGTCAAGGACCAGATCGCCGAGATCGAAACCCTCTCCAAGGACATCGGGCTGATTCAGTAATGACCTTCAACGACCGCATCTTCGGGGTCCTGATGATCGCCCTGGCCGTCGCGTACGGCTGGGGCACGACCCAGTTCCCCGAGCCGTTCGGCGGGACCGAAGCCGTCGGTCCCGAGACCTTCCCGCGCCTGCTGGCCGTCGTGCTGGCACTCTCCAGCCTGTACATGGTCGTGCGGCCGGATCCGGATAACGCCTGGCCGTGGAGCCGCACCGGCATCGAGCTGATCGTCGCCGTGGTGGTGTTGATCCTCTACGCCGCGCTGCTGCAGCCGCTGGGCTTCATCATCAGCACGACCCTGGCGGTGGGCACCCTGTGCTGGCGCATGGGCTCCGCCCCGGTGCGAGCCTTCGTCACCGGCGCGGCGTCGGGCGTGGTGGTCTTCCTGCTCTTCAACTTCGCCCTCGACCTGGCGCTGCCGCTGGGCCTGCTCTCGTTCCTGGAGGTGAGCTGATGGAGACCCTTGGCTTTTTGATGGATGGCTTCGGTGTCGCGCTGGCACCGCATAACCTGATGTTCGCGCTGCTCGGGGCCTTCCTCGGCACCCTGATCGGCGCCCTGCCGGGGCTCGGCCCGGCCAATGGGGTGGCGATCCTGATTCCGTTGGCCTTCACTCTCGGCCTGGCCCCGGAAACCGCGATGATCATGCTCACCTCGGTCTATGCCGGCGCCATGTACGGCGGGCGCATCTCGTCGATCCTGCTCAACATTCCCGGCGACGAGCCGGCGATGATGACCTGCCTCGACGGCTATCCGATGGCGCAACAGGGCAAGGCTTCCGAGGCCCTGGCGATCTCCGCCGTGGCCTCCTTCATCGGCAGCCTGGTCGCCACCATCGGGTTGATCCTGCTGGCGCCGTTGCTCGCCGACTTCGCCCTGACCTTCGGCCCGGCGGAGTACTTCGCGCTCTTCCTGCTGGCCTTCGCCACCCTCGGCGGCATCACCGGCAAGAACCCCATGAAGACCGTGGTGGCCGCCGCCATCGGGTTGATGATCGCCACCGTGGGCATCGACAACACCGGCGTGCAGCGCTACACCTTCGGTACCCTGGAGCTCTACGAGGGCGTGGACTTCATCATCGCCATCGTCGGGTTGTTCGCCATCTCCGAGCTGCTGTTCTTCATCGAGGAGAAGGCCGGCGGCGGCAAGGAGAAGATGGCCGTCAACAAGCTCACGCTCAGCTGGAAGGACATCCGCAACATCCTGCCGTCCAGCTTCCGGGGCGGCGTGCTGGGCTTCATCGCCGGGGTGCTGCCGGGCGCCGGCGCGTCCCTGGGCAGCTTCATCGGCTATACCCTCGAGAAGAAGATCGTCGGCAAGAAGGGCTACTTCGGCAAGGGCGACCCGCGCGGCGTGGCCGGGCCCGAGGCCGGCAACAACGGTGCCTCCAGCGGGGCCCTGGTGCCCATGCTGACCCTCGGCGTGCCGGGCAGCGGTACCACCGCGGTGCTGCTGGCACTGCTGATCTCGCTGAACATCACCCCCGGGCCGCTGATGTTCACCCAGAACGCCGACATCGTCTGGGGCGTGATCGCCGCGCTGCTGATCGGCAACTTCCTGCTGCTGGTGCTGAACATCCCGCTGGTGGGCATCTTCGTCAAGCTGCTCTCGGTGCCGCCGATGTACCTGCTGCCGGTGGTGACCATGATCGCCTTCGTGGGCATCTACTCGATCAGCAACACCACCTTCGACCTCTACTTCATGGTGGCCTTCGGCGTTGCCGGGTACATCTTCCGCAAGTTGGAGATCCCGCTGGTGCCGATCATCCTCGGCCTGCTGCTGGGGCCGGAGATGGAGAAGAACCTGCGCCATGCCATGGACATCTCCGACGGCGACTGGACCATCCTCTGGGACAGCGGCCTGGCCATCGGCCTGTGGGTGTTCGCCGGCCTGGGGCTGATCCTGCCCTATATCGTCGGCCCGCTGCTGCGTCGCCGCATGCAGCTCCAGACCGGCACGGGGGGGCCGGAGGGCGACTGATCGCCCGATATTCCCCGCAGCGCCACGAGGGGCGCCGGCCAGGCCGGCGCCCCTCGTGCTTTCCGGGCGGCCGAACCCGGCCTGCCTCATGCTACGGGCTACGAGTGCCCGTCTCAGCCTCGGCCGTGGCGGACGCTTTGCCCCATGACGGTGCGTTCGTCGCTCTCGCGTACTCGGATGGTGCAAAAGCCCACTCGCTCAGCGGCGCCGATGGTGCAAGCGGGCATCCGGATACCTCTTTGTGTACAAAACAACCATCTGATAAGAAACGGTTTTTTGGTGGCTTCACCAGATTGGTACGCGACTTGCTGAGGGAGAGGCAATAGCCACCGGACGCACAGGACCCTTGTCGATGACGGCCATCCCGCGCGCCATCCCTTCCCACCCCGAGTCGGGCCACCGCTTCGATGCCGGCCGCCGCTGGGCGGCGTCGCTGGACCTCGGCTTCTCGGCACGGGATGGCGTGACCCGTCTGGCCAGGGCGCGTCACCAGGGGCCATTGCGAGTCCAGCGCCCCTTCTATCCGGAAGGGCGCGATGCGGCAGGCCGCCCCGGCGCCTGCCACCTCTACCTGCTGCATCCCCCGGGCGGCCTGGTCAGCGGCGATGCGCTGCGCATCACCGCGGATGTCGAGATGGGAGCTCATGCGCTGCTGACCACGCCGGCCGCCAACAAGCTCTACATGGCGGACAGCCACGGCGTTGCCTGGGGCCAGCATACCCGGCTGCGCGCGGCAGACGGCGCCGTCCTCGAATGGCTGCCCCAGGAAACCATCGCTTTCGACGGTTCCCGGGGCGTGCAGCGCACGACCATCGAGCTTGCCGGTGGGGCCCGTTGCCTGGGCTGGGAGGTGCTGGCCCTGGGACGCCCGGCCAGCCGGCTTCCCTATGTCAGTGGATGCATCGAACAGCGCTTTCGCCTGCTCCGCGATGGGCGGCCGCTATGGCTGGAGCGCCAACCCCTCGACCCGGCCCACCCGCGCTTCCGGGGGCGCTGGGGGCAGGGGGGCGCGAGCGTCCAGGCGACCCTCTGGGCGGTGGGCCTGAGCGAGGAGAGCGATGCCATCGAGGCGCTCCGCGGGCGGCTCCCCGCGAACCCCTGCTGGGCGGTGACGGTGCGTCACGGCGTGCTGTTGCTGCGCTACCTGGGCAATGACCGCAACGAGGCCTGGCGGCTGTGCGAGGCGGCCTGGAAGGTCTTGCGACCGAGGCTGATCGGCCGGGAGGCCTGCGTGCCGCGGATCTGGCGGACCTGACAACAGCCGGAACCTTGAAGCTGGAAGTCCCCGTGATCTGGCTAAGGGGGTTCTTCGAGCTTCTCGCTTCCAGGCGCGCAGCGCCGCTCTTCCAGCTTGGTTGCGACAGGCTTGGCATCGAATGAAAGCGACATGGTTTGGGAGCTACCGCGATGGAACTCACCCCGAGAGACAAGGACAAGCTGCTGCTCTTCACCGCCGGCCTGTTGGCCGAGCGGCGCCGGGCTCGCGGCCTCAAGCTGAACTACCCCGAGGCGGTGGCGCTGATCAGCTGCGAGGTCATGGAGGGGGCGCGCGACGGCAGGAGCGTCGCCGAGCTGATGAGCGCGGGACGCGAGATCCTCGGCCGCGACGACGTGATGGAAGGCGTGGCCGAGATGGTCGACGAGGTGCAGGTCGAGGCGACCTTTCCGGACGGCACCAAGCTGGTCACGATCCATGACCCGATTGTGTGAAGGAGGGGAGTGCGGGGTAAGGGGTATGGAGTTACCCCTAACCCTTAACCCCTCACGGCGACTGCAAGGAGCCACGACATGATTCCCGGTGAATATCAATTGAAGGACGGCGAGATCGCGCTCTGCGAGGGCCGCGAAAGGATCAGCCTCGAGGTCGCCAATACCGGCGACCGGCCGGTACAGATCGGCTCCCACTACCACTTCGCCGAGGCCAACCCGGCCCTGGTCTTCGATCGGGCCCGGGCGCGGGGCTACCGCCTGGATGTCGCCGCCGGCACGGCGATTCGCTTCGAGCCCGGCCAGGTCCGGGAGGTGACGCTGATCCCCTATGCGGGGAGTCGGCATATCTTCGGCTTTCGCGGCGAGGTGATGGGTGTGCTGGACGACCGGCAGGGAGGTCGCTCATGACGTCCGGGAAGCAGATCAGCCGCCAGGCCTATGCCGATATGTACGGACCGACTACCGGCGACCGGGTGCGCCTCGGCGACACCGCGCTGTGGATCGAGGTGGAGCGGGATGCCACCCACTACGGCGACGAGGTGAAGTTCGGTGGTGGCAAGGTGATCCGCGACGGCATGGGGCAGAGCCAGCGTGTCGATGATGCCGTGATGGATACCGTGATCACCAATGCCCTGATCCTCGACTGGTGGGGGATCGTCAAGGCCGACGTGGGCCTCAGGGCGGGGCGCATCGCCGCCATCGGCAAGGCCGGCAACCCCGACACCCAGCCAGACGTCCAGCTGGTCATCGGGCCGGGCACCGAGGTCATCGCCGGGGAGGGCAAGATCCTCACCGCCGGTGCCGTCGACGCCCATATCCACTTCATCTGTCCCCAGCAGGTGGAGGAGGCGCTGATGAGCGGGGTCACCACCATGCTGGGGGGCGGGACCGGCCCGGCCACCGGCTCGAATGCCACCACCTGCACCCCGGGGGCCTGGCATATCGGCCGGATGCTCCAGGCCGTGGACGGCCTGCCGATGAATATCGGCTTTCTCGGCAAGGGCAACGCCAGCCTGCCGGAAGCCCTGGAAGCCCAGCTCGAGGCGGGGGCCATGGGCCTCAAGTTGCACGAGGACTGGGGGACCACGCCGGCCGCCATCGACAACTGCCTCGGCGTGGCCGAGCGCTACGACGTCCAGGTGGCCATCCATACCGACACCCTCAACGAGTCCGGCTTCGTCGAGGACACCCTGGCCGCCTTCAAGGAACGCGGTATCCATACCTACCATACCGAGGGCGCGGGGGGCGGCCATGCGCCCGATATCCTCACCGCCTGTGCCAAGCCCTACGTGCTGCCGTCGTCGACCAATCCCACCCGGCCCTACACGGTGAACACCATCGACGAGCATCTCGACATGCTGATGGTCTGCCACCACCTGGATCCGGCGATACCCGAGGACGTGGCCTTCGCCGACTCGCGCATCCGTCGCGAGACCATCGCCGCCGAGGACATCCTCCACGACCTGGGCGTGATCTCGATGATCGCCTCGGACTCCCAGGCCATGGGGCGGGTCGGCGAGGTGATCTGCCGCACCTGGCAGACCGCCCACAAGATGAAGCTGCAGCGTGGGCTGCTGCCCGAGGATCAGGCGCGCGGTGCCGACAACTTCCGCGCCAGGCGCTATATCGCCAAGACCACCATCAACCCGGCCCTCACCCATGGCATCGCCCATGAGGTGGGCTCGGTGGAGGTCGGCAAGCTGGCCGATCTGGCGCTGTGGGACCCGGCCTTCTTCGGCGTCAAGCCGGCGCTGATCCTCAAGGGCGGCATGATCGCCGCCGCCCCCATGGGCGATCCCAATGCCTCGATCCCCACGCCCCAGCCGGTGCACTACCGCCCCATGTTCGGTGCCTTCGGCCGGGCGGCGAGCCGCTCCCGGCTGACCTTCGTCAGCCAGGCCTCCCTGGACGCCGGCATCAAGGACCGGCTCGGGCTGGACAGCGACCTGGCCGCCTGTCGCGATGTCAGGCAGGTGAGGAAGGGCGACATGAAGCTCAACGATGCCTGTCCCGCCCTCAGCGTGGACCCCCAGACCTACGAGGTGCGTTGCGACGGCGAACTGCTGAGCTGCGAGCCGCTGGCCGAACTGCCCCTGGCCCAGCGCTATCACTTGTTCTAGCACGCCTGCAGCGCAGGAGGAGTGTGGGGTAAAGGGTAAGAGAGAAGGGGGCGGAGTCACTCCTCACTCCCAACCCCAGACTCTTCACCGCCCCACCCAGATTTCGAGGACATAGAGACATGCTGAAACTGACCGAACGCCTGGGGCCGATCACCGCCGACCCGGCCGCCGACAGCCTGACCCTGCCCTTCGAGCTGCGCACTCGCGGGCGCTTCAAGGCGACCAGCGACGCGGGACGCGAGGTCGGCGTCTTCCTCGATCGCGGCCCGGTGTTGCGCGACGGCGAGGGGCTGCGGGCCGAGGGCGGCGAGACACTCAGGGTGCGTGCCGCCGTGGAGCCGGTGATCACGGCCCGCATCGAGGCCGGCCTCGCGCTGGCGCGGCTGTGCTATCACCTGGGTAACCGCCATGTGCAGTTGGCCCTGGGCGGCGGCGATGCCGGTACCGGTTGGGTGCGTTTCCCGCCGGACCATGTGCTGGAGGCCCTGGCCGAGCGCCTGGGGGCCCGGCTCGAGCGTCACGAGGCGCCCTTCGATCCCGAGCCGGGGGCCTATGCCCACGCCGGGGAAGGACATGGTCACCACCATCACCACCACGGTCAGGCGCACGGCCATGCCCACTGAGTGGCGGGGGGCCACGACCGAAGGCGATGACCTGGCGCTGCTGGGCCTGCTGCAGCTGGTCAGCCCGGCGCTGCCGATCGGCGCCTTCGCCTGGTCCCAGGGGCTGGAGAGTGCCTTCGAGCTGGGCTGGGTGGCGGACGAGGCGAGCCTCGCCCGCTGGCTGGAGGGCGTGCTCGACGATGGCCTGGCGCGCTGCGAGCTGCCGGTGCTGGCCCGGCTCATGTCGGCCTGGGCGGACCGGGACGGGGCGACGGTGACCCGCTGGAACGACTGGCTCGCCGCCAATCGCGAGACCTCCGAGCTGGCCGCCGAGGACGGCCGCCTCGGCGCCGCCCTGGTCCGCCTGCTGGCGAGTCTCGAGCTCCTGCCCGGCGAGACGCCGCTGCCCCAGCCGGCCGGTTACGTCACCGTCTTCGCCTGGCTGGCCCATGCCCGCGGTATCGTCCCCCGTCAGGCGCTGCTGGGGTTCGCCTGGGCCTGGCTGGAGAACCAGCTCGCGGTGGCCTGCAAGGCGCTGCCGCTCGGTCACACCGCGGCCCAGCGCCTGGTCGAGCGCCTGCGGCCGTCCCTGGTGGCGGCCGTGGACGCGGCCCTGTCGCGGGATGACGAGGCGCTCGGCCCGGTGCTGCCGGGGCTGGCGCTGGCCAGTGCCCAGCACGAGACCCAGTATTCACGCCTGTTCAGAAGTTAGCGCCCAGCGCCAAGACAGGACGGCAGGGCGATCACTGGCGAATCCACCTCGCGCGGCCGCTGGCTCTGCGACCGCGAGAGGCCGGCCGGAGGGCCAGGGTTTCGGCCGCGTGGTGTGGTGAGGCCAGTGGGTCGCCCGTGCCGGGAAGGCAAACGATAGAAGCATGCATGAGGAGAGATCGAGATGACCCATTGTTTACGCGTAGGCGTCGGCGGCCCGGTCGGCTCCGGCAAGACCGCGCTGCTCAAGCAGCTGTGCCTGGCACTGCGCGACCACTACGACATCGCGGTGGTCACCAATGATATCTATACCCGGGAGGATGCCGACTTCCTGACCCGTCACGAGGCCCTGCCCGAGGACCGCATCCTCGGGGTGGAGACCGGCGGCTGCCCGCATACCGCCATCCGCGAGGATGCTTCCATGAACCTCGCCGCCATCGACGACCTCCAGGCCCGCCATCCGGGGCTCGAGCTGGTGCTGGTGGAGTCCGGGGGCGACAACCTCTCGGCAACCTTCAGTCCCGAGCTCTCCGACCTGACGCTCTACGTCATCGATGTCTCCGCCGGCGACAAGATTCCCCGCAAGGGCGGTCCCGGGATCACCAAGTCGGACCTGCTGATCATCAACAAGATCGATATCGCCGAGCAGGTGCACGCCTCCCTGGCGGTGATGGAGCGCGACTCGCGACGCATGCGCGGCGAGCGCCCGTTCGTCTTCGCCAACCTGCATGACGGCATCGGGGTGGAGGAGATCATCGCCTTCATCCTCGATCGCGGCATGCTGCCCGAGCGCCGGCCGCCCCAGGGCCGGACCACGGCGGACGACCTATCCGCCTGACCCTCGTTCCCCCTCAAGGAGACTCTCCGATGCTTCGTCTTGCCACCTCCGCCGTGCTCGCTGGCCTGCTGGCGAGCCCCCCCGTCCTCGGCCATCCCGGACATGGTGCCCCGTCGCTGCACCAGCATGCCGCCGAGCCTTCGCCCCTGGTCCTGCTGGGCGTCGCCACCCTCGCGACCGTCGCCGTCAGCCTGCTGGGGCGGGCCCTGTTGCGGCGTCGCCGGGCGCGCCCCCAGCCCTGACACGACGCCGGCATGCGCTCCCCCTGCGCCTCGCCGCCTGCACGCCGGCGGCGGGCGCGTTATGCTGCTGATGATCGTCGTCGGCCGGCGTCCAGGATGGCCGGCCGGGCCGGCAAGGAGAGTCAGGGATGCACAGGCGACGCGGATCGCGCGGGGGGAGGATGCCCATGGGAGCGTGGATACTGGCCATCGGGCTGCTCGCGTGGTTGGCCATGGGCCTGTGGCAGCGCTACAAGCCGCTGCCCGAGGGCATCGGCGAGGCCTATCCGGTGCGCGGCGTCGACGCGGTGCGGTTCCTCGCCGACGAGACCTGGTACGACGCCGAGGGAGACCGACAGCATCGCCGGGTCATCTTCGACGAGGTGCTCGGCCTGATCGGCCAGGCGCAACGCCTGGTGGTGGTCGACATGTTCCTGTTCAACGACTTCGCCGGCGAGGCCCGTGGCCACGAGTTCCGCCCCCTCTCGGCACAGCTCACCCGGGCGCTGGTGCGACAGCGGGAGCGGCATCCCGACCTCCGGGCGGTGCTTATCACCGACCCGCTGAATACCGTCTATGGCGGTCTCGAGCTCGCTCACCTGCAACGCCTGCGCGAGGCCGGCGTCTCGGTGGTCATGACCGACCTGACGCGCCTGCGCGCTTCCAACCCGATCTGGTCCGGGCTCTGGCATCTCGGGCCGCGCTGGCTCGGTAACAGCGTCCAGGGTGGCTGGCTGCCCAACATCCTGGGCCCGGGGCGCGTGACCCTGCGCAGCTACCTGGCCCTGGCCAACTTCAATGCCAACCATCGCAAGACCCTGGTGGTGGATCACGGCGAGGGCTGGGCCGGGCTCGTGACCTCGGCGAACCCCCATGATGCCAGCAGCCTGCACGTCAACGTGGCGCTGCGCTTCGAGGGCGCCGCGGCGCTGGACCTGCTGGGCTCGGAGCGTGCGGTGGCGGCCTGGTCGGGCGTCGAGGTGCCGGGGCCGATGCCTCCGGCGGCCGATGACGACGTCCCGGGCCTGCGCCTGCAGCTGCTCACCGAGGGGGCCATCCTCGATGCCCTGCTGACCGCCGTCGAGCGCACCCGGGAAGGAGACCGGCTGGATATCGCGGTCTTCTACCTGGCTCATCGCGACCTCATCGAGGCGCTGATCGCCGCACGACGGCGTGGCGTCGAGGTCCGCGTGCTCCTCGACCCCAACCGGGAGGCCTTCGGCATCGACAAGGGGGGCATCCCCAATCGGCCGGTGGCCGATGAGCTGGTGACGGCCGGCATCGCGGTGCGCTGGTGCGCCACCCGCGGGGAGCAGTGTCACAGCAAGCTGCTGTTTCGCCATCCGGCGGACGGCGGAGAGGCGGAACTGATCCTCGGTTCGGCCAACTTCACCCGACGCAACCTGGATGACCTGAACCTCGAGACCAGCGTGCGGCTCACCGGCCCGCCACAGCACCCGTCGCTGGCCGAGGCGGCGGCCTTCTTCACCCGTCGCTGGCAGTCCACGCCGGAGCGGCTGACCAGCCATCCCTACGGGAAGCAGGACGCGGTCAGCGCGTCGACCTGGTGGCGCTATCGGGTCATGGAGGCCACCGGGCTCTCGACGTTCTGACCGCCAGGCCACGACACCGGCGCGAGCTGGGCCGCGGGCAACCGACTCTCGGGCGTGTGCCGAACGCCTGACGCAGCGATGGAGGCATGTTATGGAGCGATTCTGGCTGGGAGTGAAGCTGGTGCTGATGGCGCTGGTGGGGATTCTCGTCATTCAGAACTTCTCGCTGGTGGAGATTCGGCTGTTGACCTGGAGTGTCACCCTGCCGATGCCCTTGCTGATCGTCGCCCTCTACTTGCTGGGAATGGTCAGCGGGCGCAGCCTGTTAGGTCTGATCCGACGGCTGGGCGGTCGCCGTGACCCGCGCTGAGCGGTGGCTCAGTCGACATGGGTGACAGCCTGATGCCGGGGATCCAGGTACCAGGGCACGCCGAGCCGGGCATTGCGTTCGAGTTCGGCGATGACCTGGGCACCGAGCAGGAGAATGACGGCACCCACCTCCAGGGACAGCAGCACCACGATCAGGGTCGCGAGCGAGCCATAGACGACATTCACGAAGGACAGGTTCTCGAAGTAGAACACCAGCAGCAGCCGGACTCCCTCCCACAGCAGGGCGGCGACGAAGCCCCCGACGACGGCGCGTCGCACGGCGATGCGTACCACCGGCAGGACCTTGTAGATGGCGCTGAAGAGCAGGAAGACACCGGCGAAGCTGGTCAGGTTGAGGGCGGTGCCGGAGAGTCCCGCCAGGGGCAGTTCGCGGCCCAGCACCGCCATCCATAGCGCATTGACCGCGCTGGCCAGGCTCACCAGCAGGGTCAGGCCCAGCAGGCCGGCGCCCAGCACCAGCATGAAGGCATAGGGCATCAGCACCGAGACCCAGATCGAGCGACGCGTATGGGTGTCCGGGGCGTGGAAGATGATCGCCAGGGCATCCTCGAGCATGCGAAAGACGAAGGAGCTGAACACCAGCAGCACGGGGATGCCGAGGATGCCGATGGCATCGCGGGAGTCGAGCAGGGTGCGCACGGCATCCAGCAGCACCTCGGCGTGGGCCGGTGCCAGGTGCCGGGCCTGGATGGCCAGCACGCCGAGCAGGTGCTGCTCGTCCACCACCTGGGCGAGCAGTACCACCAGCAGCGCGAACAGCGGCACGATGGAGAGCAGGATGTTGTAGCCGACGCCGCCGGCCAGCAGGATCCCCCGATTGCGCAGGAAGGCGGCGAGGACCCGCCAGGCGAAATGCAGCACCCGCGGCAGCAGGGTGAACATGCGGTGGCGGTCGGGGGCGCGGTCCGGCGGTGCGGTCATGGGCAATCCGGTCGGGTGGCTTTCGGCATGATATGCCGAGTGCCGCCTTCTGCGTCAATCCTCGCCGCGGCACCCCGACCAGCGACAGGCTTCGGGGCGTGCGTTGCCGCCGGGCATGGCGGTGTGCCCCTACCGCGTGTTGCCCTATCGGACGAGGCAATCGCCGAGACCCGTCGGCGCTTCGGGGTGTATGCTGAAATGGTTGCCGGGGCGCCTGCCCAGGGTGTCGCTGGCCCCAGCCAATGATCAAGGGAGAATGCCCGATGGCCGATAGCTCGATGGGACAGCTCTTCAAGGACAATCGCGTCAGAGGCCTGGCGGCCGTGGCGGTGGTTGCCATCGTCTGGGCCCTGGTGGCCCAGTCCAGCGTGAGTTCCAGCAACGAGGCGCGCCAGTCGCTGCAGGCGCGACTGGAGGCGGCGTTGGCGGAGAACGAGTCGCTCTCCGGGCGGCTCGCCCGGCTGGACGAGGCCGAGACCGATGTCGACAGCCTCCAGACGACGATCGAGGAGCTTGAGACCCGCCGACAGGATGCCCAGGCCGAACTCGAGGGCAGGACGGCCGAGCTGAGCAGTGCCCAGAACCAGCTCGAGGAGGTGCGTGCCCGGGTCGAGACCCTGCAGGCCGACGCCGAGGGTGCCGAGAGCCGGCTGGCCGAGGCCGAGACTGCCCTGGCCGATGTCCAGCAGCAGGCCGAGGATGCCAAGCAGGCCCGTGACGAGGCCGAGGCGGCCCGCGACGAGGCCGAAGCCGCCCGCGAGCAGGCCGAACAGGCTCGCCAGCAGGCCGCCGACCAGCGTGAGGCGATGACCCAGGAGATCACCGCCCTGGAGGAACAGATCGGTGAGCTCGAGGCCTCCCTGGAGACGCTCAACCAGGAGCAGCAGACCCTGCAGACCCAGCGCGACGAGACGCGCAACGAGTTCGAGAACCTCAAGGTGGCGATCCAGATCGGCCGTGATGAGCTCGCCGAGCTCGAGTCCCAGATCGAGGCGCGCCGCCGCCAGCTCGAGCAGCTGAACGCCGAGCTCGACGCCTGGCGCGAGCAGCTGGCCGAGCTGGACGCCCGTGTCGCCGAGAGCGCCGCGGCCTCCGGAACGGCTGCCGCCGAGACCAGCGATGCCTCCGCCGGCAACGACCAAGCGTCCTCTGACAGCGAACCGCAGGCCACCTCTTCCAGCGCCACTGACGCCCCGGAGGAGGGGGCTTCCAGCGAGGCCAACGACCAGGCCCCCACTTCAAGCGATCCGGAAGCCGCCAGCGCCACCGATGACTCCGCGGACACCTCGTCACAGACCACGACGGCCGATGAAGTCGATCAGGATGTCGGCGGCGAGGAGGCGTCGGCGGATGACGCCGAGGCGGCGTCCATGGAGTCCTCGAACTCCTGATCCATCCGCGCGCCGTTCAGGCCCAGGGGGCGCGCCGCGGTGCGCCCCCTGTCGTTACCAGGCAGGGGGGCGGCATTGCATCGGGGCGCGCCGGGACGGGTATACTGGCGCCAGTTGCCGCCTGGGCGGCACCGCCAACTGCAGAAGGAGCGAGTCGTGATCGAAGGGGTCAAGCACATCGTCGCCGTGGCGTCCGGCAAGGGCGGGGTGGGCAAGTCCACCGTCACTGCCAATCTGGCGCTGGCCATGGCCGCCGAGGGCTATCGCGTGGGGGTTCTCGATGCCGATATCTACGGGCCCAGCCAGGCCCAGATGCTGGGCGTCGGTGAGGGCGTGCGGCCGGAGGCCGCCGGCGAGAATCGCATGAAGCCGCTCCAGGCCCATGGCATCCAGGCCATGTCCATGGCCTTCATGGTGGATATCCGCGAGCCGATGGTGTGGCGTGGCCCGATGGTGGCCGGCGCCTTCCAGCAGCTGCTGACCCAGACCGCCTGGGACGACCTGGACGTGCTGTTCATCGACATGCCGCCGGGCACCGGGGACATCCAGCTGACCCTGGCCCAGAAGGTGCCGGTGGATGGTGCCGTGATCGTCACCACCCCCCAGGACATCGCCCTGCTGGATGCCCGCAAGGGCATCGAGATGTTCCGCAAGGTCAACGTGCCGGTGCTCGGCGTGGTCGAGAACATGAGCCTGCACGTCTGCTCCAATTGCGGCCACAGCGAGCCGATCTTCGGCGAGGGCGGCGGCGAGCGCATCGCCGGCGAATACGACACCCGGGTGCTGGGTCGCCTGCCGCTGGCGCTGTCGATCCGCGAGCAGGCCGACGGCGGTCGGCCCACTGTGGTGGCCGAGCCGGAGGGCGAGGTGACCGCGACCTTCCGCGACATGGCACGCCAGGTGGCCGACCAGCTGGCGGATGCGTCGTCCGAGGGGCCGGAGATCTCCTTCAGCGACTGAGGCGGCGCGCGGCGCGAACAGTGACGCCCGACCGTGGGGCCGCTATCATGGCGGCCCCTTTCGTTTCGATTCCACCCAGCAGGACGACCCATGAGCATCAAATCCGACCACTGGATCCGCCGCATGGCCGAGCGGGAAGGCATGATCGAGCCCTTCGAGGCCGACCAGGTGCGCTATGTGAACGATCGGCGGGTGATCTCCTACGGGACGTCCAGCTACGGCTACGATGTGCGCTGCGCCGACGAGTTCAAGGTCTTCACCAACATCCACTCGGCGGTGGTCGACCCCAAGGGCTTCGACGACAAGAGCTTCGTCGACATCAAGGGCGATGTCTGCGTGATCCCGCCCAACTCCTTCGCCCTGGCGCGCACCGTGGAGTACTTCCGCATCCCGCGCAGCGTGCTGACCATCTGCCTCGGCAAGTCCACCTATGCCCGCTGCGGGATCATCGTCAACGTCACGCCCCTGGAGCCGGAGTGGGAAGGGCACGTGACCCTGGAGTTCTCCAACACCACCAACCTGCCGGCCAAGATCTATGCCAACGAGGGCGTGGCCCAGATGCTGTTCCTCGAGTCCGACGAGGTCTGCGCGACCTCCTACAAGGACCGTGGCGGCAAGTACATGGGTCAGCGGGGCGTCACGTTGCCGCGTACCTGAGCCGGCGGAGCCGGCTCAGAAGCTTGAAGCTGGAAGAGCGGCGCTGCGCGCCTGGAAGCTCGAAGATAACCCTCGACCCAGGCTCTGGAGGCGACAAGCTGCCTTCCAGCTTCCAGCTTCCAGCTTCCAGCTTCCAGCTTCCAGCTTCCAGCTTCCAGCTCCGGGCGAAGCCCGGCTCTTCCAGCTTACAGCTCCCGATCCTCGTCGAGTTCCTCCGCGGCGTCGGCGTGGGACATGCGTAGCCCCTGGGCGGGCAGCGGCATGCCGTCGAAGCGGGCGCCGTCGTCGCCGAACCGCAGGCGGCCTTCCAGGCACCATTTCACGGCGATCGGGTAGATCAGGTGCTCCCGGGCGTGGACCTTCTCCTTGAGGCTTTCCTCGGTCTCGCCCTCGGCCACCTCGACCGCCGCCTGCAGCAGCACCGGGCCGCCGTCGAGCTCCTCGGTGACGAAGTGCACGCTGCAGCCGTGCTCGGCGGCGCCGTCGGCGAGCGCTCGGGCGTGGGTGTTCAGGCCCTGATAGGCCGGCAGCAGCGAGGGGTGGATATTGATCAACCGCCCCAGGAAGCGCTGCACGAAACGCGGGGTGAGGATGCGCATGAAGCCGGCCAGCACCACCAGGTCGGGCTCGTGGCGCTCGATGACCTTGATCAGGGCGCCGTCGTAGGCCTCGCGGCTCTCGTACTCGCGGTGGGGCAGGGCGACGGCGTCGATGCCGGCGTCCCGGGCCCGCTTGAGGCCATAGGCGTCGGGCTGGTTGGAGATCACCGCGACGATCTCGCCGCCCAGGCGGTCGTGGCTCTGTTCGTCGATCAGCGCCTGGAGGTTGCTGCCGTTGCCGGAGATCAGCACCACCACCCGCCGGGCCTCGGCGGGCTCGGGGGTGAAGTCCTGCAGGGTGTCGCTCTGGTAACCGGACTCGCTCATGCCTTGAGGTTCTCCAGCCGGACCGCGTCCTCGTCCTCGCCGCAGGCAACGATCTCGCCGATGCGATGGACCCTCTCGCCAAGGCCCTGCAGGTGGGCGCGGGCCTGGTCGGCCTTGTCCGCCGGCACCACCAGCACCATGCCGATGCCGCAGTTGAGCACCCGGTGCATCTCGTGCTCGTCGACGTTGCCTTTTTCCTGCAGCCAGTCGAAGACGGCCGGGCGGGTCCAACTGGCCACGTCGATGCGCGCGGCCGTCCCCTCCGGGAGCACGCGCGGCAGGTTCTCGAGCAGCCCGCCGCCGGTGATGTGCGAGAGCGCATGCACCGGCACGTCGGTCTCCTTGAGCAGCGACAGCAGTGGCTTGACGTAGATGCGGGTCGGCGCCAGCAGCGCCTCGCCGAGGGGCCGGCCGTCGATGGCGGTGTCCAGGGAGGCGCCCGAGACCTCGAGGATCTTGCGGATCAGCGAGTAGCCGTTGGAGTGGGGGCCGGAGGAGGCCATGCCCAGCAGCACGTCGCCCTCGGCGACCCGCCGGCCGTCGAGGATCTCGTCCTTCTCGACGACGCCGACGCAGAAGCCGGCCAGGTCGTAGTCGCTGCCCTCGTACATGCCGGGCATCTCGGCGGTCTCGCCGCCGACCAGGGCGCAGCCGGCCTGCTCGCAGCCTTCCCCGATGCCGGTCACCACGTCGGCGGCGATGTCCACATCCAGCTTGCCCGTGGCATAGTAGTCGAGGAACAGCAGCGGCTCGGCGCCGGCGACCACCAGGTCGTTGACGCACATGGCCACCAGGTCGATGCCGATGGTGTCGTGACGGCCGAGATCCATCGCCAGGCGCAGCTTGGTGCCCACGCCGTCGGTGCCGGTCACCAGCACCGGCTCGCGATAGCCGCTGGGCAGCTGGCACAGGGCGCCGAAGCCGCCCAGGCCGCCCATCACCTCGGGGCGGGTGGTGCGGCGGGCGACGCCCTTGATGCGGTCGACCAGGGCATTGCCGGCATCGATGTCGACGCCGGCATCCTTGTAGCTGAGGGAGGCCCCGCTCGGGCGATTGGTGGAATCGGTCATGACCTGTCCTGTATGAACATTGCTGTCGAAGAGTCGTCCCGACACCGTGGCGGGCCCGCGCGCTGGGGCGCCACGGTGGGCAAGAGTGGGCAGGAATTGTAGCATCACGACGCGCGGCTCGCACCGCCGTGCCAGGCATCACACAGGGAGAGCGCGATGCGCAGACAGGGGTGGATAGTGGCCGCGCTCGCGGCCCTGGGGTTGTGGTTCTTCATCAGCATCGAGCCGGTGCTGATGCCGTTCTTCGTCAGCATGATACTGGCCTATCTGGGCGACCCGCTGGCCGACCGGCTGGAGGCACACGGACTGTCACGCCGGCTCTCGGTGGTGGTGGTCTTCCTGCTGCTGACGCTGGCCATCGTGCTGACCCTGCTGCTGGTGATCCCGCTGCTGGGCCGCCAGATCGGCCAGCTGGTCGAGCTGATGCCGGTGGCCCTGAGCTGGATGCAGGGCAGCGTGCTGCCCAGGCTCCAGGCGCTGACCGGCATCGACCTCTCCACCGACTTCGATCAAATGCGCCAGGCCCTGCTGGAGAACTGGCGGGAGACCGGCACCTTCGCCGCCACCCTGCTGGCCCAGGTGTCCAAGTCGGGCCTGGCGCTGGCCGCCTGGGTGGGCAACCTGGCGCTGATCCCGGTGGTGACCTTCTACCTGCTGCTCGACTGGGATGACCTGGTGGCCAAGCTGCGCGGCTCCCTGCCACGCAGTTGGGAGCCCGCCGCGGTGCGCCTGGCAAGCGAGTGTGACGAGGTGCTGTCGTCCTTCCTGCGCGGCCAGTTGATCGTGATGCTGTGCCTGGGCGTGATCTATGCCATCGGCCTGACCCTGCTGGGGGTGAAGTTCGGCCTGCTGATCGGCCTGCTCTCCGGACTGGCCAGCATCGTCCCCTACCTGGGGGTGATCGTGGGCATCTCGGTAGCCGGCCTGGTGGCGTTCTTCCAGTTCGGCGATCCCCTGATGCTGCTCGGGGTGGCGGGAATCTTCGGCTTCGGGCAGCTCGTCGAGAGCACCCTGCTGCAACCCAAGTTGCTGGGCGACAAGATCGGGCTGCACCCCGTCGCGGTGATCTTCGCCGTGCTGGCCGGTGGCCAGCTGTTCGGCTTCACCGGCGTGCTGCTGGCATTGCCGGTGGCCGCCGTGGTGATGGTGGTGTTGCGTTATCTCCACGAGCATTATAAAAACAGCACACTGTATGACGCGGGCTACCGATCCCAGGAGCCCCAGGACGAGGAGTCGCCATGAGCCGTGCACCCGCACAGCTGCCGCTGGGCGTGGGGCTGCGCGACGATGCCACCTTCGCCAACTTCCACCCCGGGCCCAGTGCGACCCTGGTCGATCGCCTGCAGCACCAACTGGACGACGACGGCGAGCCCTTCCTGTATCTCTGGGGGGGCGACGGCGTGGGGCGCAGCCACCTGCTCCAGGCGGCCTGCCATGCGGCCTCCGACCGCGACCGCCGTGCGCTCTACCTGCCGCTGGAGGAGCTCGGCCACTTTCCGCCGCTGATGCTCGAGGAAGTCGAGCGCCTGGACCTGGTGGCCATCGACGACCTCGACCGGGTGGTGGGCCGCAGGCGCTGGGAAGAGGCCCTGTTCCATGCCTTCAACCGCCTGCGTGACGAGGGGCGGCGCCTGGTGATCGCCGCCTCCGCGCCACCCCGGCAGCTGGGCGTCGCCTTGCCGGACCTGGCCTCGCGGCTGACCTGGGGGATGACCTTCCATGTCTCGGGGCTCGATGATGGCGGGCGGCTGGAGGCGCTGCAGCTGCGCGCCCGGGTGCGTGGCATGCAGCTCCCCGACGAGGTGGCGCGCTATATCCTGCACCGCGGGCCGCGGCGGCTGGAGGCATTGTTCGAGGCCCTCGAGACCCTCGATCGGGCCTCGCTGTCGGCCCAGCGCAAGCTGACCATTCCGTTCGTCAAGCAGGCGCTGGGCTGGTAGTCACCACCCGCCCGCCTGGCAGGGGGTGCGGGTGTCGAATCGGTAAGAGTAGAGGATGTCCTGCTTCGTCCTCGTCGCCAAGGAGGCGATTGGGGTTCGAGGCGAGCACCAGGAGGCCTTACGCTGGAAGGGCTCCTGGGCGGGTAGCGGGGGCATGGCTTCACGGGGCATTCGAGCGGACGCTGGCCACGGCGTCGAACAGCAGCGATGGCCGTTGCCACAAGGAATTGACGAAGATGGTGGTCACGCTGGCGGCCATGGCCACCATGGCCCATACGGGATAGATCAGGCCGGTGGAGGCCAGCGGGATGCCGATGCCGTTGAACAGGAAGGCCAGCGAGACGTTCTGCAGCATCTTGCGATATCCCCACTGGCTGATCCGCCAGGCGGTCACCACGCTGCTCACCTGTGCGTTGAGGATGATGATGTCGGCGGCGTCGATGGCGATGTCGGTGCCGCTGCCCATGGCGATGCCCACTTCCGCCTGCATCAGCGCGGGGGCGTCGTTGATGCCGTCGCCGACCATGGCGACCCGCCCCCCGCGCTGCATCTTCCGCAGCAAGTCGGCCTTCTGTTCCGGTAGCACGCCGGCGTGGACGGTGTCGATGCCCACCAGTTCGGCGATATGCCGGGCGGTGCGCGCGTTGTCGCCGGTCATCAGCGCGGTGTCGATGCCCAGGGCGTGGAGCCGTTGCACGGTCTCCGCGGCATCGGCCCGCAGGCCGTCGCCCAGGGCGATGGCCCCCAGCAGCCGTTCGCCACGGGCGATGACGATGACCGTCTGGCCCTGCTGCTCGGCGCTTTCGATGCCATCACTCACCGGTGCCAGGTCGATGCCTTGCTCGACGAGAAAGGTCGGGCTGCCGACCCATACCGGTTCGTCGTCCACCCGGGCGATGACGCCTCGGCCGGAGTGCCCCTGGAACTCGGTCACGTCGGGGATCGCCAGGTCCCGTGCCAGGGCCGCTTCGACCACGGCACGGCCCAGGGGATGTTCCGAGGCGGACTCGACCGCGGCGGCAAGCGACAGCAGGGTGTCGTCGTCGCCGTCGATACTGGTGATGTCACGTACCGCGGGGCGCCCCTCGGTGAGCGTGCCGGTCTTGTCGAACACCACGGTGGTGACGCGCCGCAGCGCCTGGAAGGACTCACCGGTGCGCATCAGCACCCCCTGGTCGGCCGCCTCGCCGGCGCCCCGCACGATGGAGAGCGGCGCGGAGATGCCCACCGCGCAGGGATAGCCCATCACCAGCACGGTGAGGGCGGCGAACACGGCCCGTTCCAGGTCGGGCGCGGCCCCCCAGAGCAGCGGCGCACTCATCCAGAACCCGAAGGCCAGCGCCGAGACGATCAGTACCGCGGGGGTATAGATCCGCAGTACCCGGTCCACCAGATGCAACAGACCCGGCTTGAGTGCCCGGGCATCTTCCAGGCTGCGCACCACCTGATGCAGGAAGCTCGCCTCGCCGGTGGCCGTCACCCGCACCACTAGCGTGCCGTTGCCATTGATGGTGCCGCCGACCACCGAATCGCCCGCCGTCTTCTCGATCGGCAGGGGTTCGCCGGTGACCAGGGACTGATCCACGGCCGAGTCGCCATCGATGACCTCGCCGTCCACCGGGATACGCTCGCCGGGGCGGATACGCACCCACATGCCGGTTTCCACCTGCGCCACCGGCAGGTCGCGTTCGCCGCCGCCCTCGCCGATGATGTGGGCGGTCTCTGGCTGCAGGTCGAGCAGGCGACGCACCGACTGGGAGCTGCGGGTCTTGACGATCAGCGAAAGCCACTCGGAGAAGAGGTGGTAGCTCAGCACCATGACCGATACGGCGAAGAAGGCGGCGGTGGGGTAGCCGTCGGGCCGCAGTACCAGACCGATGCCGCCGCCGACCAGGCCCGCGAAGGCACCGATCTCCACCAGCACGTGTTGGTTGAGAATGCCACGGCGCAGCGCCTGATAGGCCATGACCAGCATCTGCCGGGCGATGCCGAACACCATGGCGAGGGCCAGGCCCGCGACCAGGATCGCCTCCTGGCCCGCCAGCAGGTTTCCGGCGCGCAGCCCGAACAGGACCAGACCGCCCAGGGCCAACAGCGCGCTACCGCCCAGGGCGGCTCGGGTGCCCTGGCCGCGAAGGACGGCATAGCCGAAGATCACCAGGCTGACGTAGACCAGGGTGGAGAGCCCCAGGGTCCAGGGCGACGCGGGATCGACGATCAGGCCCACCGCCGCCAGACTGGCGGCCAGCGCCACCAGGAAGCGGTTGCGCTCGCGAGCCAGCTCGCGCTCCTGGTCAGCGTAGGGTTCGATCTTGCGAGGGTCGCTGAGGGTGTAGCCGATGGCCTGCAGGGTGCCCATCAGCGTCTCGGCACTGGTCTCGCGCGTGTCGTATTCCACCAGGGCCTGTTCGTGGGTGAGGCTGACCGCCACGCGGCGCACCCCCGGTTTCTGTCCCAGGGCGCGCTCGATGGTGCCGGTGCACAGCGAGCAGTGCAGCCCGCCGATATGGGCCCTCACCCGCTGGATCTCCGGTTCCCCGGTGGATTCCAGGCTCCAGGGGGGGAGGCCATCCTCAGTCGTTGCTGTCGCTGCCGTACCCATCGCACGCCCGTCGGTGAAAATGAGGTCATGCGTCAAGGATAGGGGCCGTACCTTGCTACGTGGTCAAGCGCCGATGGGTACCAATCAGGGCTATCGCAGTTGAGTCTGACGAGGGGCGCCGGGGACAAGCCGAAGAGGAGGTCCTACGCCAGGGAAGGCGTCGGTAGCAATGGGATGGAGTCCTCCCCACCCAACATCGGCGTCGTAGCGCCACACTGGTGAGGGGAGTGCATCACACCTACCAGCCTGAGGATGAGGAGAACTCCCCATGAACATTACCCGGGTCGGCGTCGATATCGCAAAGTCCGTCTTCCACGTGCATGGCGTGGATCGCCATGACCAGGTCCAGTGGCGCGGAAAGTACTCCCGCGCCAAGTGGCTGAATGCGATCGTCAAGCGGGTCCCCGCCGGAGCCGAGATCGGCATGGAAGCCTGCGCCTCGTCTCACCACTGGGCTCGAGAGCTGCAGGCGCGCGGCTATCGCGTGAAGCTGATCGCAGCCCAGTTCGTGAAGCCCTACGTGAAGAGTCACAAGAACGACCGGGTCGACGCCGAAGCCATCTGTGAAGCCATGGCACGACCGCACATGCGCTTTGTGGCCATCAAGAGCGTTGCGCAGCAGGATAGCCAGGCCGCGCACCGCATCCGCGAAGAGCTGATTCGGCAGCGCACGGCCAAGGCCAACCAGATACGGGGGTTGGTGGGGGAGTATGGCTTGGTAGCCCCGGCCGGTATCGGCCAGCTGCGCGCCGCACTGCCCCGCTGGCTGGAAGAGGCGGAGAACGGGCTGACGGATGCCTTTCGTGTCCTGCTGGCCGGCCTCGCCGAGGACCTGCGTCACCTGGATGACCGTATCACCACGGTCACGGCGGGCATCGAGCGGCAGGCGAAGGCCGATCCCGTGGCGAAACGCCTGCTGGCGCTGCAGGGGGTCGGCCCACTGACGGCCAGTGCCCTGGCCGGCGCCTTGGGCGATGGCCAGGCCTTCCGTCGCGGACGCGACTTCGCCGCCTCGCTCGGCTTGACGCCGCATCAACATAGCACCGGTGGGAAAAACCGCCTCTTAGGCATCAGCAAGCGCGGCGACGGCTATCTGCGCAAGTTGCTGGTGCACGGGGCCCGGTCGGCCCTCCGCCACGTGGGCAGTAAGGAGGATGACCTGAGCCACTGGCTTAGGCACCTGGCCGAGCGCAAGCACGCCAATGTGGCGGTGGTGGCCCTGGCCAACAAGACGGCGCGCATTGCCTGGGCCGTCACTCGACATGAGACGTCCTATGAGGCCTCGTTGGCGGCCGGCCCGTTGGCATGAAAACGTTTTTTATTTAATGAGTTAGAGCATACGGATCATCTCCACCACGATTGCTGAGCATGCTGCAGGATGGCGAACAGGTCGAACCGATGTCGGAAAATCCCTTATGTACGCCGAGCCATCAAGCTCGTGGTAGCGACGGGGGGCCGACGTGCGCATAGCCCATCAGGGTCCGATGCCATCAAGGCATCCTTAGCGAGACCGGATATACGTTTGCAGTCGTACCTAGCTGTGTAAACCCACCAGGTTGTTCACGGAAAGCCTCAGCCGGCTAACCGGAGGCCGATAATCCAGACTGGCATGTGGCCGATGCCAGTTGTACGTAAGCGTCCGGTGACCCCATCTACCGCTGAGCCGCGAATTCCGAGACGGTAGGTGTCCACCTATTCATAAGTGGACACCTATCATGAGTGAGTTAAGCGTGTTGGCAACACCCCGGAAGCGTCGCCGCTTCACCGCCGCGTTCAAGGCCAAGATCGTCGAAGCGTGCCAGCAACCCGGCGCCTCGGTGGCCGGGGTTGCCCTGGAACATAGCTTGAACGCCAACCTGGTACACAAGTGGATCCGTGATGCTCGTCGGCGGAAGCCGGAGGACGACTCACTACCGTTTGTCCCGGTACCAATGGCAAGCCCCTTGCCCCCGGCGGCCCCCCAGCATCAGGAGACTGAGTGCATCCGACTCACGATCCCGCACTCTCGGGGGCCAGTGACCGTGGAGTGGCCCGTATCAGCCGCAGAGAGCTGTCGGACGATGCTTCGGGATCTGCTGTCATGATCCGTATCGATGAGATCTGGTTGGCCACCGAGCCGCTGGACATGCGCGCCGGCCCCGATACGGCGCTGGCCCGAGTGGTGAAGGTGTTCGGCGCTGCCCGGCCTCACTGCGCTTACCTGTTCGCCAACCGGCGCGGCAACCGTATGAAGGTGCTGGTTCACGATGGTCTGGGCATCTGGCTGTGTGCCCGGCGCCTGAACCAGGGCAAGTTCCACTGGGCGGAGACTTGGCGCGGGGACCGGCTCGAGTTATCTCCCGAGCAGGTCAGCGCGCTGGTGCAGGGGTTGCCCTGGCAGCGCATTGGGCCGGCAGGGGCCATTTCGGTGCTGTAATATCCGGCAAGTGCCGGCACAGAATGCGGCGCCTGACCATTCGATGATCCGCGCATCCCGCTGCTGCCAGCGGACTGGCATAATCGACGGATGAATACGCCGCCCGACCTGTCCCAGCTCTCACCCGATCAGCTCCGCCAACTGGCGGCAGCGCTGATGACGCAGGTCGAGCAGCAGGGGCAGGCGCTGGAGCAGAGTCAGAAGGCACTGCATCACACCGAGCAGGTCAATCAGAAACTGACCCATGAACTGGCGCTGCTCAAGCGCCATAAGTTCGGCCAGCGCAGCGAACACCTCAACGTGCTGCAGATCAGTCTGCTGGACGAGGTGGTCGACGCCGACATCGCTGCCATCGAGGCCGAGCTAGAGGAACTGGCAAGGCCGATGGCACCACCAGCCAAGAAGACGCCCAAGCGTGCACCGCTGCCTCCCGAACTACCTCGCACCGAGATCCGCCATGATCCGGAGAGCGACCATTGCGCCTGCGGTTGCCAACTGCGGCGGATCGGCGAGGAGATCAGCGAGAAGCTCGACTACACGCCGGGCGAGTTCCACGTCGAGCGCCACATCCGCGGCAAGTGGGTCTGCGATCACTGCGAGACGCTGACCCAGGCGCCGATGCCGGCGCAGATCATCGACAAGGGCATCCCCACCGCCGGCCTGCTGGCCCAGGTGCTGATCGCCAAATACGCCGATCATCTGCCGCTCTATCGCCAGGAGCAGATCTTTGCGCGAGCCGGTGTACCGATTCCGCGCTCGACCCTGGCCGAGTGGGTCGGCATCTGTGGCGTGCGGCTTCAGCCGCTGATCGATGCCTTACGTGACCTGCTACTCAGCGAGCCGGTGCTGCATGCCGACGAGACGCCGGTGCCGATGCTGGCCCCGGGCAAGAAGAAGACCCATCGGGCCTACCTCTGGGCCTACGCCACCACCCCCTACGCCGGGTTGAAGGCGGTGATCTACGACTTCAGCGAGGGGCGCGGCGGCCAGCATGCCCGCGACTTCCTCGGCGTGTGGCGGGGCAAGCTGATCTGCGACGACTACAGCGGCTACAAGCAGAGCTTTGCCAACGGCGTCACCGAGATCGGCTGCATGGCACATGCAAGACGCAAGTTCATCGACCTGCACGTGGCCGGCAAGAGCCAGATCGCCGAACAGGCCATCGACCTCATCGGCCAGCTCTACCAGGTGGAGCGCGAGGCCCAGTCACTGACCGCGGAAGAACGCCAGCAGTTACGCGATACAGGGGCGAGACCGATTGCCGACGCGCTACACCGCTGGATGCTGGCTCACCGGGAGAAAGTGCCGAACGGCTCGGCGACGGCCAAAGCGCTGGACTACAGCCTGAAACGCTGGGCGGCGCTGACACGCTACCTGGATGACGGCGGGCTGCCGATCGACAACAACCGGGTCGAGAACCTGATTCGCCCCTGGGCATTGGGACGCAGCAACTGGCTATTCGCCGGGTCACTGCGCAGCGGCCAGCGTGCCGCCAACATCATGAGCCTGATTCAGTGCGCCAAGCTGAACGGCCACGAACCCTACGCCTACCTGAAGGACGTGCTGGAACGGCTGCCGACGCAAAAGGCCAGCCAGGTCCACGAACTCCTGCCGCAGAACTGGTAAAAACCCGCCTGATCATGTGCCGGTGGTGATGCCCGAACGCTTACAGTTGTACTGATGAAGCCAGGCAGGCAGATGCCTGCCTCGCTCCTCCGAGCTGATGTATGACCGGGCGTAGGCCCATTCCCGCAGCGCGGTCTGAATGAACCGCTCTGCCTTGCCATTGGTGCGGGGCGTATAGGGTCGAGTGCGTTTGCGCTTCAGTCCCAGACGCCGGCACAGGCGGCGGAACGGCTTGGATTTGTAGCATCCACCATTGTCGGTCAGCACGCGCGTGAAGCGAATTCCCAGTCCTCGGTAATAGCGCACGGCCTCCAATAGGGCATAGCACGCACTCCAACCGGTTTCATCGGGATAGCGGGTGCCGAAAGCGACCCGCGAGTGATCGTCGATGGCGATGTGAACATACTCCCAGCCGGCGCCCCGCGTGTTCTGCTGGCGATCGCCGGTGACACGATGCCCTGGGCGTTCGAAGCGGCCGAGTTTCTTGATGTCCAGGTGCAGTAGATCTCCCGGCGCGTCATGCTCGTAACGATTCACGGGACGGGCAGGTGCCAAGGCCGGGAGACGATTCAGCCCCTCGCGTTCGAGGAGCCGTGCGACCGTGCTGTGTCCGATCCCTAACCGCTCGGCGATCTGGCGGTAGGTCTGGCGCTGCTGGCGACGCTCGAGGACCTGCTCGCGAACCTCGGCAGGGACCGCATGAGGGCAGCGACGGGGACGAGAAGAGCGGTTCTGCAGCCCGGCCTCACCCTCTTGCCGGTAGCGGCGCACCCACTTGTAGACCGTCCTCACACTGACACCTTGCGCCTGGGCGACCTCCTCTGGCCGGAGCCCTTCGTCAACGACTCGGCGGACCAGCAGGGCTCGACCATGCGGTGTGAGACGGGCATTCTTATGGGTGTTCATCCGGGCCTCCTGGAGGTTGGTTTGGGTCGCACCTCCAATTGTCCGGGTAGGTTCCGGATGAACAACCTACCGAGAGATCACACCTAGCGACCATCATGCTTCATGCTGGCAAACGGGGAGGACTCCATATACGTACAGGGAGGTATTCACAGCGCCTCCTCGCAGGCTTGTCGACGGATCAGCCCCGAGAGATACCGCTATCTGCGATAGCCCTGGGGTATTAATGTGGAACGGTACAGGGGCACTGTAGGGAGGGAGCCGGTCGAGCCCTCACGTCCAGGAGAAGGCCAACCACAGGGTCCACGCTCCCAGCCCCACCAGCACGGCCCCCGTCCAGCGCGGCATGCGTCCGGCGAGTCGCGCGAGGGCCTCGAGCCAACGCCGGCCCCGGGCGGTATGGACGGCAAGCACCAGGGGGCTGGAGAGCGCCAGGCCGAACACCAGCAGAGTGGCGGCGCCGAAAGTGACGCCCCCACCGGCCGCGGCTCGCGCGGCCGTATCACCGAGCAGCACCGCCAGCAGAGGGGCGGCACAGGCCGGCACATTCAAGCCGAACAACATGCCCAGCCCCAGGCTGCCCGGGGTCCCGGAGAGGCGTGGCAGGAGGCGTGTCACGCGGGCCAGGAACCAGGGCGCGCCGCCACCCAGGTACAGCAGTCCCACGATCACATAGAGGCTTCCCAGCAGGGCCCAGAGACCGTGCTGAAGCCCGGTGAACGCACTGCCGATCAGTGCTGCGAGCACTCCTAGCCCGGCCATCAACGCGGCCCGGGTCAGGGTGAACAGCAGCGTCTGGACGGCCTGAATCCGGCGAGGAAGTCGTTCGAGATGGCGGAGGAACAGCAGGTGGCTACCGACCGAACAGGGCTCGACGAAGCCCAGCAACCCGAGTCCGGCGGCCAGCGGCAAGGCAGCGACGATCTCCAAGACGCTAGTCTGCCGCTGTCACGAGGCTTGCCGAATACCCTGCGCCCTGTACCGCCTCCGCGAGCCGCTCAGCGGGGGTCTGGGCGGTGTCGACCGCCACCCTGGCCTCGCCGCTCTCATGGGAGACCGTGCACCCCTTGACCCCGGGCTGCTGCTCGAGAACGTGGCGGACGATCTCCGCACAGCCGTCGCAGTGCATGCCCCCGACGGTGAGTTTCACTGTCTGCATGCCATTCTCCTTTCGCCTGGTCGTCTCGCCGTGCAAGACCCTGTCGTGTTCCAGCGCATCGAGGATGGAGCAGCACCGCAACGGGCCCTCTCCCGGGCAACGGTCGAGCAACGTCAGCAGCCCGCGACGGATACGCTGGAGCCGCTCGATCTTGCGGTCCACATCCTGGAGCTTGGCGGTGGCTCGCTGCTGAACCTCTCCGGCATCGGTGTCGTGGTCGGCACGCAGCGAGAGCAGCTCGGCGATCTCGCGCAGGGAGAACCCGAGCTCCTGGGCGCGGCGAATGAACTGCACCCGCCGCACCGTCTCATCCGAATAGACGCGATATCCTCCCACTGCCGGGCGAGGGGGCTGTGCGATGAGCCCGCGTCGCTCATAGAAGCGAATCGTCTCGACCCCCACGCCCACCGCCCCGGCCACTTTGCCGATGGTCATGTCACTCATCGCGGTACCCACACGGTAATCTGGAGGCTAGCTTAATCGCCGTACCATGGTACGAGGGCAAGGCCAACGCTCCCAGTCGGTCTCCGCCCTCGAGGGCGGCGAAACCGCGTCGGAGATCGCTGCCCGCCCCGAGGCCATGCGCCGAAGGCGACGGCGTGCTGGTGCCGTTCATGCAGGGGCCTGCCAAGCGGGTGGCGTCGGGTCCGCGTCGGGAGCGGGGATGCTCAGGCGCTGACCCGCTTGGACTCGCCGGCAAAGACACTGAGTCCCAGCCAGTTCTGCATGCTGGCCTGCAGCTGGCGTGCCCCGGTCAGCCGGAGCTTGCCGCTATCGAGCGCCTCCGCCACGGTCATCAGCCCCATCCAGATGGCGGTCATGGTGCGCAGGTCGCTGACCACGTAGAGATCGACATCGTGGCCGGGATCCTTCCTGCACAGGTCGACGGCGCCATCTTCGTTCGATTCGTCGACGATCAGCCACCACTTGGCCCGGCCGGGCGTTACATCGTGGTACAGAAACTGAATCGTGACCCGCTGGGGCGGCAAGGGGGCGGGATCGAGGTTGCGTCGCATATCCCACATCAGCAGCGACGGATCGAGGTTCTTCATGGAGAGCTGCGCTTCCAGCCAGCGCTGCCCCCAGCAGCCCATCGCCATGATCACCGGGCGCAGCTCCTCGCCGGCCTCGGTGAGACAGTAGAGCGGGTTGCCGGTCTCGGGATCGCGCTCGCGGCCCACCACCCCCAGCTCTTCCAGTTCGCGCAGCCGCTTCGACAGCAGGGCCGGCGAGATATGCGGCAGCCCACGGCGCAGGTCATTGAAGCGATGGCTGCCGCTCAGGAGCTCACGGATGACCAGGATGGTCCAGCGGGTGCCGAGCACCTCCGAGGCCATGGCCACGGGGCAGAACTGCTTGTATCCCCAGTCCGTCATCGAAGGGCCCTCCTCGGGTGGCGGGACGTCCGCGGCGCCGCTCGTCCGCCGGGTGCGGTACAGATCGTGAATTCCCGGTCAGCCGGCGGCTCTACTAAGTTTAGCGTGACGATGTCCTCCACGCTCCGCATGGCAAGGTGCCGAGCCAGGGCCGCCACGCCGAGACCCGGAGGCGGCCCTCGCGGTGTGGACGCGGACCGGTGGGGGCGCATACCTCGAACCTTGGCGACGACAGGAGCCCTGACCATGAGAGCGACAACACTCGAGGATACCGAGATCGATTTGACGCCGGACATGCTTGCCGGTTTGCAGATGCAGCTCCAGGGGCCGCTGTTGACGCCGGACGACCTGGATTACGAGGCGTCGCGCCGCCTGTGGAACGCCATGATCGACCGGCGGCCGGCCGTGGTGGTGCGTTGCCTGGGGGTCGCCGACGTAATGGCGGGCGTGCGCTTCGCCCGTGAGCACGACCTGCTGCTCTGCATCAAGGGCGGCGGCCACAACATCGCGGGGCTGGCGGCGGCCGACGGCGCGCTGATGCTCGATCTCTCGCTGATGCGTGGGGTCTGGGTCGACCGCGAACGTCGGGTTGCCCATGCCCAGGCGGGGTGCGAGCTGGGTGACGTGGATCGCGAGACCCAGGTACACGGCCTGGCCACCGTGCTCGGTTTCATCTCGACCACCGGCATCGCCGGGCTCACCCTCGGGGGCGGCTTCGGCTACCTGAGCCGGCGCTGGGGCTATACCACCGACAACGTGCTGGGCATGGAGGTGGTGACCGCCGACGGCCGACTGGTGCATGCCAGTGCCGACGAGCATGCCGATCTGTTCTGGGGGCTGCGGGGTGGCGGCGGCAACTTCGGTGTGGTGACCGGCTTCGACTACCAACTCTACTCCGTCGGCCCGGAGATCGTGGGCGGCCTGGTGGCCTGGCCCGCCAGCGAGGCCCCGGCGGTGCTCGAACTCTATCGCCGCCTGGCCGAGCAGGCCCCGCTCGAACTGACCCTGGTCGCCCTGATGCGCCCGGCGCCGCCGGCGCCCTGGTTGCCCAGGGAATACCATGGCAAGCCGATCGTGGCGCTGCTCGCCTGCTACAGCGGCAACCCGGAGGAGGGAGAGGCGGTGGTCGCACCGATCAAGGCGTTCGGCCGGCCCATCGGCGACGTGCTGGTGCGTCGGCCCTATGCGCAGATGCAGAAGCTGCTCGATGCCACCCAGCCCAGGGGACGGCGCTACTACTGGAAGAGCGAGTATCTGCCGGACATCGAGCCCGCGCTGTGCGACAGGGTCATCGAGCATGCCGGGCGCATCCGCTCGCCGCACTCGGCGGTGATCCTGTTCCAGCTCGGCGGCGCCCTGAACGCGCTCGACAATGACCACTCGGCGGTGGGCAACCGCGATGCGCGCTACGTCTTCAACGTGGGCGGCGCCTGGGAGTCGCCGGACGACGACGCGGCGAACATCGCCTGGGCCCGCGAGGCCTGGCACGACCTGAAGGCCTTCTCCACCGGCGGCACCTACATCAACTTCCTGACCGAGGACGAAGGCCCTGAGCGCGTCGAAGCGGCCCTCGGCCCGGCCCTGCGGCGGCTCACCGAGATCAAGCGCCGCTGGGATCCGGATAACCGCTTCCGCGTCAATCGCAACATCGCGCCCGATTGAGCGAAGGGCGCGGGTGCGCTCAGCGTACGGTCGCAGGCCCGGTGGGCCTCCTCGCGTGTCTCGGCCATCCAGATCTCGTGCAGGTCGGCCTGGACCTCGGGTGACACCACGATCATATCGTTCACCCGGCACAGCATGACAACTGCGTCACATCCTGGGAGAAAGCCTGGGCACAGAGCTTGAGGCCTTCCACCATGGTCAGGTAGGGAAACAGCTCATCGCCGATGGCATGCACCGTCATGCGCGCACGCAGCGCCATCACCGCCGTCTGGATCAGCTCGCCGGCGTTCCCCGCCACCGCCTGGACGCCCAGCAACCGCCCCGAGTCGCGTTCGGCCACCAGCTTGATGAAGCCGGCGGTATCGAAGTTCACCAGCGCACGCGGCACGTTCGCCAGGTCGAGCACGCGAGTCTCCACGCTGACGCCCTGCTCGAGTGCCGCGGCTTCCGTCAGGCCGACGGTGGCCACCTGGGGGGCGGTGAAGATCACCGCCGGCATGGCGCCGAGGTCCAGGGTGGCCTCGCCCCCGGTCATGTTGACGGCGGCGCGGTTGCCCCCGGCGGCGGCCACATAGACGAACTGCGGCTGATCGGTACAGTCACCGGCGGCATGGATGCCCGGTACCGTGGTTTGCAGGTGCTCATCCACCAGAATCGCGCCACGCATGGTTTCCACGCCGATGCCCGCCAGGTTCAGGGTCTCGGTGTTGGGTGTCCGCCCGGTGGCCACCAGCAGTTGATCCGCCTGCAAGCTGCCGGCGTTGGTGTCGACAATGAATGCATTGTCGAGGTAGTCCACATAGCTCGCCTGAGTCTGCTTGAGCACCTCGATGCCCTCGCGGCGAAACGCTGCCTCCACGGCGTCACCCACCGCCGGGTCTTCATGGGAGAGCAGGCGGCTGCGGGCCAGCAGCGTGACCCGGCTGCCCAGCCGGGCGAAGGCCTGGGCCAGTTCCAGGGCGACAGACCCGGCGCCGATGACGATCAGCCGTTCGGGGATGGTGTCCAGTGCCAGCGCGCCGGTGGAGGTCAGGTATGGCGTATCGGCCAGCCCCGGTACCGGCGGCTCTGCCGGACGGGCGCCGGTGCCGATGAAGGCACGATCGAAGCGGACGGTCTGCTCACCGCCCTCGTTCAGCTTGACCGTCAGGTGATGGGCATCGACGAACCGGGCTTCACCGTTCAGCACCGTGATGGCCGGATGGTCGCGCAGAATCTGCTGGTACTTGGCGTCACGCAGTGCCTCGACACGCCGCTGCTGTTGCCGGAGCAGCTTCGCCCGGTCCACCACCGGCGTCCGGGCGTTCACCCCCTCGTCGAAGGGGCTCTCCCGGCGTAGATGGGTAATATGCGCGGCGCGAATCAGGATCTTCGAGGGCACACAGCCCGTATTGACACAGGTGCCGCCGAGGATGCCGCGTTCGATCAGGGTGATGCGGGCGCCGCGCTCGGCCGCCTTGAGGGCCGCCGCCATAGCCGCACCACCGCTGCCGATCACGGCGATGTGCGGGGTCTTGGCATCATTCATGAGGGGAATTCCTTGAAGGAGGCGAGCCGTTGTCCCCACCGGCGTCGCATCGCTTCTTGCGCCAAAGCGCATAGAGGGTCAGGCCGATGAAGAAAGCCAGGGCGGGAAACAGCACAACGTCCAGATAGCCGGTCAGTGTCGCCAATCCGAGGGTACCGAGCAGGATCACCAGGATCGGCGTAAAGCAGCACAGCGCCACCAGGACGGTGCCGATCACGCTCACGCGCAGCAGGGTCTTCGGGTTCCTCATGGTCACTGCGGATCCGCCTCCGAGGGTTTCGGGGTGGCGGGGTACCCGGCGTGGGTGGTGGCCTCGGTCAATGCGTCAACGGACGTCCGGGTATCGTCGAAGGTGACCACGGCCTCACGATTCTCGTAGCTCACCTCGATTTGCGAGACGCCGTCCACCCTGTCGAGGGCGGCCTTGACGGTGATCGGGCAGGGGCGCAGGTCATGCCCGGTACCGACAGCGTCACGGTCTACATGGCGGCCCAGTTCCTGCTCATTCCGCCTGGCCGCACAGCCACTCGGTATCGAAGCGAAAGGCGTTGAGGATGTCGTCCTGGGTGAAGCCGTGTTTCTCGAGGGTGTCCTGCCAGGCTCGGGTATTGCGGTAGTCCAGCAGTTCCTCGGTGAAGGCGTCCCGCAGTGCCTGGGCCTCCGGGGGGAAGGTGAAGGCGCCCCAGCTGCGCACCAGCTCCCCGTCGACCTTCGGGTCCTCGAAGTTCTGCACCACCTCGACCTCCTGGCTGCTGGCGTCCAGCTGGCTCACCGTGAGGCCGGTGCCGGCATAGGCATCCGCGTCCCCCTCCAGCAGGGTAGCGATGGCGGCCTCGTTCTCGGCGATCCGGACCATCCGGGCATCCGGGACGCCCAGCGCTGCCATGATGTCGATCTGGCTGGCGCCCTCGAGGACGGCGACGCGGATGTCGTCGCGCTCGGCGAAGTCGGCGTAGCCATTGATCTCCAGCGGATTCGCGGCGCGCACCAGCAGGCCCTCGCCGTAGGAGGTGTTGGGTGCCGAGAACAGCACCCGCCGACAGCGTGCCGGGCGAATGGCCATCTCGGCGGCGGCCATGTCGAAGCGTCCCTCCTCGAGCCCCGGGATCAGCTCGCCGAAGGGCGTGACCACCCAGTCGATCTGGTCGATCCCCAGTTCCCCCAGGATGTGCCGTGCCACCTCCGGGCCGGCACCGCGTCCCTCGCCATTCTCGTCCAGGTAGCCGTAGGGCACCTCGTTGGCCACGGCCACGCGGATGCTGCCACGCTCCTGGAGTTCCGCCAGGGTCGCCGCCATGGCGAGAGTCGGGGCAAGGGTCAGGGTCAGTGCCAGTGCCCAGCGGGCCCAGGGCGTAGAGAGGGGGCGGCCGGTGCCGTCGGTGCTGCAGTCCATGTCGAATCTCCCGTCCGAGCCGGCACCCCGGTGGCAGAGGTGCCCGTATCAGCCTTCAGCGTAGATGGCGGGGGATGAGGGTGCCACGGGGCGCCGGTCAGCGGCTGAGCTGGAGCTGGCGGTGCTGGCCGGGGGCCAGCGAGACCTGGTGGATCACCACGCGCCGCTTGCCGCTGGCGGGGTCCACCAGGCTGCCCGAGACATAGAACTCGCCGGCGGGCAGGCCACGCAACAGGAAGTGGCCGTTGGCATCGGTGCGCGTGGTATGGGTATAGGCCCGTGCCCGCGGGTCGGCCCGCTCGACGGCGCGGCCGGCCAGGGCCTGTTCGGCGGCCTCGGCGGAGTAGGTGGTGATCGGGGCCACCGAGATCGTCTCGCCGGCGCCCACCACCGTGCCCGCCGCGCTCTCCAGGGACAGGCGGCCACTCAGGGCGGCGCTGCCGGTCTTCTCCAGGGCGGCGTATTCCTCGGCGGGGAAGGCCACCTGGCGGGGAACGCGTCCGCGAGTCCGGTCCTCCGGTTCGCCGATGTCGATCACCTCGGCGGGTCCTTCGCGCTGGGGCAGGCCGGCGGGGGGCAGCATCTGGCAGCCGGACAGGATCAGGCCCAGCAGGGCGATCAGGATGGGGTATCTCATTGCACTCTCCCGGTGGGGTTGGCCCTGTGCGGGGGAGAGAGTAACCAAAAAAGGGGCCACCGCGGTAGCGGTGGCCCCCTTTGATCGGTCGCCGATGGCGACGTCAGGCTTACTGAGCGGCCTTGGTGGCGGTCTCGGTGGCCTGCTTGACGCTGTCTTCGGTCAGCTTCTGGCTCTGCTGGACGAAGTCCTGCTGCAGGGACACGACCTTCTCGGCGTCGCCCTTCAGGCGCTCGGTCAGGTCCTTGGCGATCTTCTGCTGGCCTTCCATGTAGCTGCGCAGGCCTTCGGCGTCCTTGACGTCGAGCAGGGCGCGGACCTGGGCCAGGCCGGTGTCGGTGTAGGCCTTGCCGGCTTCCAGCTGGGCGTTGGCCAGCTTCTCGGCGAAGTCCACGGACAGGGTCGCGTAGGCGCGAGCCGGACCGAAGAACATGGATTCGAACTGCTGGGTGAACTGCTTGGTGTCGAAGTTTTGCATCGTTTGACCCTCCTCGGGGGTGGCTTGGTGAAGGCCTGGGCGGTCCGCCGATGCCTTCCCTCGTCTGTTGCAGTGCACAATAGCAAAGTGATTTGTGCAGTGCAACATGGTCGGATCAAATTCTTTCGGGCCCGTCCGGACGCCTTGCAAGGTGCCCCGGCGAACACCATGGTGACAGGGCAGCCATCCACGAGGAGCCGATCATGAGCGAGCAGCGTATCGAACGCGACAGCATGGGCGAGCTGGAGGTGCCGGCGCATGCCCTCTATGGCGCCCAGACCCAGCGGGCGGTGAACAACTTTCCGGTGTCCGGCCAGGCCATGCCCACGGCCTTCATCCAGGCCATCGCCCGCATCAAGCTCGCCGCGGCACGGGTCAACCGTGACCTGGGACTGCTCGATGCCGAGCGGGCGGCCGCCATCGTGACGGCCGCCGAGGCGGTGATCGCCGGGGACCACGACGACCAGTTCCCGGTGGATGTCTTCCAGACCGGCTCGGGTACCTCGAGCAACATGAACGTCAACGAGGTCATCGCCAACCTGGCCAGCCGCGACGATCTCAAGGTGAGCCCCAACGACCACGTCAACATGGGCCAATCCAGCAACGACGTCGTTCCCACGGCCCTCCACCTGTCCGCCGCCCTGGAGGTGACCCGGGGACTGCGCCCGGCGTTGGTGCACCTCCACGAGACGATCGACGTGCGGGCCGCGGGTCTCGATGCCGTGGTCAAGACCGGACGCACCCACCTGATGGATGCCATGCCGCTGCGCATGAGCCAGGAGCTCGGCGGCTGGTCCAGCCAGGTCGGCCAGGCCATCGAGCGTTTCGACAGCGCCATGCTGCGCCTCTGCCGGCTGGCCCAGGGCGGCACGGCGGTCGGCACCGGCATCAATGCCCATCCCGAGTTCGCCGGGCGCATGGCTCGCGACCTCAGCGAGCAGACCGGCCTGACGCTGTCCCCCAACGACAGCTTCTTCGCCAGCCTGGGGGCCCAGGATGCCGCCGTGGAGCTCTCCGGGCAGCTGCGCGGCCTGGCCTGCGTGGTCATGAAGATCGCCAACGACCTGCGCTGGATGAACTCCGGCCCCCTGGCGGGCCTCGGCGAAATCGAGCTCGAGGCCCTCCAGCCCGGCAGTTCCATCATGCCGGGCAAGGTCAACCCGGTGATCCCCGAATCGGCGGCCCAGGCCGCGGCCCAGGTGATCGGTCTCGATACCGCGGTGACGGTGGCCGGCCAGAGCGGCAACTTCCAGCTCAACGTCATGCTGCCGCTGGTGGCCAACAACCTGCTGACCTCGATCACCCTGATGCGCAACACGGCCTGGCTGCTGGCCGACCGGGCCATCGCCACCTTCAAGGTCCGCGAGGACCACCTGCGTGAGCCTCTGTCGCGCAACCCCATCCTGGTGACCGCGCTGAATTCGGTGATCGGCTACGACGCCGCCGCGGCCATCGCCAAGCAGGCCTACCAGGCGGGGCGTCCGATCATCGAGGTGGCCGAGGAGCAGACCGATCTCGCCCGGGAGGAACTCGAACGACTCCTCGACCCGGCGGCACTGACCCGGGGCGGGATTCCCGAGTAGCCGGCGTGACGTTCCGGCGGGCGGCGAGTGTCATCGCCGTGCAGGGTGACTGCGCGCCGATCAAGTGTCCTGGTCGCGCTCCCTGGCCTCCTCCACGGTGCCCTCGGCATCGCGATGCTCGTCATCGGTGGCCGTCGGGGTCTCATGCTCGTCGGCCCGGGCGGGGCGATAGCAGAGGGTGGCCAGGATCGGGAAGTGATCCGAACCGAAGCGGGGCAGGCGCTGCATCTTCTTCAGCGTGAAGTGCTCGCTGACGAAGACGTGGTCGAGGGGCCAGCGCATCAGCGGGTAGTCCGCATGGAAGGTACTGAACATGCCGCGCCCCCGCCGCGGGTCGAGCATGCCGCCGACCCGGCAGAACAGCCGGGTACTGCGTGACCAGGCCACGTCGTTGAGATCCCCCGCCACCACGGTGGGCTCGGGCTCCTGGTGGATCAGCTTGGCCACCAGCATCAGCTCTCCGTCCCGCCACAGCGATTCCTCGCTCTCGCTGGGGGCCGGTGGCCGAGGATGCAGGGCATGAAAGCGGATCCGGTCGCCGCTCTCGAGTTCGACCCCGCAGTGGATAGACGGGATGTCGTCCTGGATCAGCCACTTGACCGTAGGGTCGACGAGCGGGCGGCGCGAATACAGGTGCATGCCATAGAGGTTGTCCAGGGGGATGCGCACGGCATGGGGCCAACCGCCGTTGAGCCCCTCGTCGAGGTGCTGCCCCCACCAGTCATCGGACTCCAGGGTCAGGACCAGGTCGGGATCCTGTTCGCGGATGATCGCCAGCAGGGCATCGCTGTTGCGATTGGGGGTCAGCACGTTGGCCACCAGCAGGGTCAGGCAGCGATCGGGGCGATCGTCCCGGGCGGCCTTGACCTGGACCGGCCACAGCGGCGTCCAGGGCAGGACATGGCGTAGCTGCACGGCGAGCACGGCGCATCCCGCCGCGGCGATCCACGGAGTCGCGGCCGGGTCGGCCAGCGGTGAGGCGAGGGCGCAGCCGGCACCGCCCAGGCCGATCTGCAGACGCGGGAACTCGCAGGCCCGTAGCCACCACCAGTGCCCGGGGACCCGAGCGATCAGGCTGGCCAGCAGCAGGACGGCGGCGAGCCCACCGAGCAACCATTCGACCATGTCGCGTTCTCCCCCGAAATGACGTTCGGCAGGTGCGCTTCCTGCCGCGCCCGCTTCCCGAGGGTAATGCCACCGGCCTCAGGCCGCGAGCTCGGTGCGGCGGTGGGCCATGTAGTCTGCCAGACGCGCGACCTGGACGGGGGAGAGATGCAGGCCGAGCTTGGTCCGGCGCCAGAGGATGTCCTGGGGTTCGCGGGCCCACTCCTGGGCCATCAGGTAATCCACCTCGGCGGTGGTCAGGCCCGCGCCGTAGGGTTCACCCAGCGCTTCCTGGGAGCGCTTACCTTCCAGAAAGCGCAGGCACAGCGAGCCGTAGCTGCGGGAGAAGCGGCGCACCTGGGCCGGGCTCAGGAACGGGAAGTCGGCGGCCAGCCGTTCGCGGAAGCGCGCCTGGTCACCGATGTCCCCGCCGGGCAGGGGCGCCTCGGCCGTCCAGGGTCCGCGCATCGCCGGCAGGTGCGGGGCCAGGGCGGTCATGGCCGCCTCGGCGAGCTTGCGATAGGTGGTGATCTTGCCGCCGAACACCGACAGCAGCGGCGGGCCCTGGGTATCCAGATCCAGGGTGTAGTCACGGGTCATGGCGGAGGGCTCGGCGGATTCATCGTCGCATAGCGGACGCACCCCGGCGAAGGTGCGAATGACATCGTCCCGCGTCAGGGGGCGGCGGAAATGATCGTTGACCACCGAGAGGAGGTAGTCGATCTCTTCCTCGCTGGTCTCGACGCGGGCGGGATCGCCCTCGTAGCGCCGGTCGGTGGTGCCCACCAGGCTGAAGTCCTCATCGAAGGGCAGCACGAAGACGATGCGCTGGTCGGTGTTCTGCAGGATGTAGGCCCGGTCGTCGTGGTTGCGGCGGGGCACGATCAGATGGCTGCCCTGGATCATGCGCACGCTGTAGCGGGAGGGCCGGTGGGCCGTGTCCTTGACCACGCCTTCCACCCAGGGACCCGCGGCATTGACCAGGGCGCGGGCCCGTCGCCGGAAGCGTTGACCGCTATCCAAGCCCTCGAGCTCGATCTGCCAGTGGCCGTCGACCTCGCGGGCGTCGACGCAGCGCGTGCGCACCCGGACCTCGGCCCCCATCTCCCGGGCCTGCAGGGCATTGAGGACCACCAGGCGGGCGTCATCGACCCAGCAGTCGGAATACTCGAAGCCGCGGCGGATGTCCGGACTCATGCCCTGGGCCGGCGTGAGCCTGATGCCACGCGAGCCCGGCAGCTGCTGGCGCTTGCTCAGGTGATCGTAGAGAAACAGGCCGGCACGCAGCATCCAGGCCGGGCGCAGGTGGGAGCGGTGGGGCAGGATGAAGCGTAGCGGCCAGATGATGTGCGGGGCCTTGGCCAACAGGACCTCGCGCTCCCGCAGGGCCTCCCGCACCAGGCGAAACTCGTGGTGCTCCAGGTAGCGCAGCCCGCCATGGATCAGCTTGCTGCTGGCCGACGAGGTGGCGCCCGCCAGGTCGGCCTGTTCGCACAGGCCCACCGAGAGGCCCCGCCCGGCGGCATCGGCGGCGATGCCGGCGCCGTTGATGCCGCCGCCTATGACGAAGAGATCCAGGATGTCATGGGTCGTTGTCATGGAGTGCTCCGCACCGGCCGGGAGACCGGGATGTCTGAAGGTGACCAAGATATGTTTGAAAACGAAAATAAAGCAATTGAAATCGAACATCAAGCGATGAGGCCTGGGTGACAGGGCTATCGCAGTTGGTCTGACGAGGGGCGCCGGCGGACGAAGGGGCCCACCGCAAGGGCGGGCCGGCGAGTCAGGCGAGGTGGAGGGTGACGTCGTGGGCCTGCAGCAACTGCAGGATGCGCTCGGAGGGCTGGCGGTCGGTGAACAGGGCATCGAGCTGGGCAAGGTTGCCCTGGCGCACCACGGGGTTGCGCTGGAACTTGGAATGGTCGGCGGCCAGGTAGACCTGCCGGGAGTTCTGGATGATGGCCTGGGCGACCCGCACTTCCTGGTAGTCGAATTCCAGCAGCGAGCCGTCCTCGTCGATGCCGCTGATGCCGATGATGCCGAAGTCGACCTTGAACTGGTTGATGAAGTCGATGGTGGCCTCGCCGATGATGCCGCCGTCCCGGGAACGGACCTGGCCGCCGGCGATGATCACGTTGAAGTCTTCCTTGCGCTGCAGGATGGCGGCCACGTTGAGGTTGTTGGTGATGACCTCCAGCCCGTGGTGATCCAGCAGCGCCTCGGCGACCACCTCGTTGCTGGTGCCGATGTTGATGAACAGCGAGGCATGGTCCGGGATATGGCTGGCGAGCAGGGCCGCGATGCGCTGCTTGGCCTCCAGATTGAGGGTCTTGCGCATCGAGTAGGCGGTGTTGACCGTGCTCGACTCGAGGCCGGCCCCGCCATGGACGCGTCGCAGCTGTCCCTCGCCGGAGAGCCGGTTGAGGTCGCGGCGGATCGTCTGGGGGGTGACCGCGAAATGTTCGGTGAGCTGTTCGATGCTGGCGTAGCCCTGCCGGCGTACCAGGTCGACGATGCTGTCTTGGCGCTGCTGTGGGTTCATGCTGACTCCTTGATCGCCGGGATTCTACGCCATCCCGTCGGCCGCTGCAGGGGCGCTTTCCCCGATCCTCTTGCGGCGAAAGTCGTAGGCCGGAGGCGGGGTTGTCAATTGAGCGTCATCGGCCACTAGCGTAGTCTTTTGATCATAAGCGAACATTTTCGTTGTGGAAAACGAAAGTGCTCCCCGGCTCAACGACACCAGGATGCATCGCCATGGCCTCTTACCTGCTTGCCATCGACCAGGGCACGACCAGCTCCCGGGCGATCCTCTTCGATCGCGACGGCCACAGCATCGCGACTGCCCAGCGCGAGTTTCCCCAGCAGTTCCCCGCCGATGGCTGGGTGGAGCACGACCCCGAGGCGATCTGGGACAGCGTGGTGGCGACCTGTCGCGAGGTGATCGCGCACCCGGGCGTGGGCCTCGAGGCGATCGCCGGCATCGGTATCACCAACCAGCGCGAGACCACCCTGCTGTGGGATCGGCAGACCGGCGAGCCCCTCCACAACGCCATCGTCTGGCAGGACCGGCGCACCGCCGATCGCTGCCAGGCGCTGCGCGAGGCGGGGCACACCGGCCTCGTCCAGGCGCGCACCGGGCTGCTCATCGATCCCTACTTCTCGGCCACCAAGCTGGCCTGGCTGCTCGACAACGTCGAGGGCGCCCGGGAGCGGGCGGAACGCGGCGAGCTGGCCTTCGGCACCGTCGACACCTTCCTGATCTGGCGACTCACCGGCGGTTGGGTGCATGCCACCGATGCCACCAACGCCTCGCGCACGGCACTGTTCGACATCCATGCGCAGCGCTGGGACCCGGAGCTGCTCGCGCTGTTCGACATTCCGGCGAGCCTGCTCCCCGAGGTGAAGGATTCCAGTGACGACTTCGGCCGGGTCCGGGCCGACCTGCTGGGCGGAACCCTGCCGATCGCCGGGGTCGCCGGCGACCAGCAGGCGGCCCTGGTGGGGCAGGCCTGCTTCATGCCGGGCATGGGCAAGAGCACCTACGGCACCGGCTGCTTCATGATCGTCAATACCGGGGAGCGGGCCGAGATCTCCCGCAACCGGCTGCTGACCACCGTGGGCTATCGCCTGAACGGCGTGCCGACCTACGCCATGGAAGGCAGCATCTTCGTCGCCGGGGCCACCGTCCAGTGGCTGCGGGACGGGCTCAAGCTGTTCGCCGATGCCGCCGAGACCGAGACCCTGGCCAGCGAGACCCGGAGCGGTCACAGCGTCTACCTGGTGCCGGCCTTCACCGGCCTGGGCGCACCGCACTGGGATCCCAAGGCTCGGGGCGCCATCCTCGGCTTGACCCGGGATACCGGCATCGGCGATATCGTCGCCGCGGGGCTCCAGGCGGTCTGCTACCAGACCCGGGACCTGCAGGTGTGCATGAGCGACGACATGAGCACGCCGCCGGGCACCCTGCGGGTGGATGGCGGCATGGTGGCCAACAACTGGCTCATGCAGTTCCTGTCCGACATGCTGGGCGTCCAGGTGGACCGCCCGGGGATCCTCGAGACTACCGCCCTGGGGGCGGCCTACCTGGCCGGCCTGCGCCTGGGCTGGTACCGGGATCTCGACGAGATCGCCGCCCTCTGGCACTGCGAGCGCAGCTTCACCCCGACCATGGACGAGGCCGAGCGCGAGCGGCTCTATGCCGGCTGGCTCGAGGCGGTGAACCGGGTCCGCTGCACGCCGGAGCAGGACACCCCAAGTTCCTGATCCGGCGCGACTTGACCGCCTCGTGGCGGGAAAAAAGGGGTTGCATTTCCCGCCCGGCCCAGTAGAATACGCAACCGTTGTCACGGCGAATGCCGCCGGGGTACGTAGGACCATAGCTCAGTTGGTTAGAGCGCCACGTTGACATCGTGGAGGTCGGCGGTTCAAATCCGCCTGGTCCTACCAGCGCTTCCCAGACGACCTTCCGTTGCAGGACCATAGCTCAGTTGGTTAGAGCGCCACGTTGACATCGTGGAGGTCAGCGGTTCAAATCCGCTTGGTCCTACCAGATCCCGAGACGCCCCCAAGGTCCACCGCACCTTGGGGGCGTCTTGCGTTAGGGCCGCTCGCCGCCAGGGCGCGAGCCCACGGGCACCGGGAGCATGTTCCTGATGACGGCGCTCAGCCGTATGGCGGAGACGCTTCCCCTGCCTGGGCACCATCCTATTCAACCGTCATGCCGTTTGAACCCTCCGGTCGCCGAGAGCTAGCTTTCAAGGAGGACGAGGGCATTTTGCGATGCTTCGCCGATCCGGGCCGGCCACTTCGCCGGGCCGGTCGATTCCGCGATTGCAGGAGGTGCCTCATGGCGGTCTCCCATCACCTCTTCGAGCTGGCGCTGGACGATGCCGCGCTGGAGGGCGACCTGCTGATGCCGGAGCAGCCGAAGGGCCTCGTCGTCTTCGCCCATGGCAGTGGCAGCAGCCGGCTCAGCCCCCGCAACCAGCAGGTGGCACGCTTCCTGGCCGATCAGGGCCTGGCGGCGCTGCTCTTCGACCTGCTCACGCCGGACGAGAACATCATCGATGAGCGTACCCGGGCGCTTCGCTTCGATATCGACCTGATCTCGCGGCGGCTGATCGGTGCCGTGGACCGCGTCAGCCGGGCGAGCGAGACCCGCAGCCTGGGCATCGGGCTGTTCGGGGCAAGCACGGGGGCGGCGGCGGCGCTGATCGCCGCCGCGGCGAGGCCGGAACAGGTGCGGGCGGTGGTTTCCCGCGGTGGGCGAGTCGACCTCGCCGGCGACCAACTGGCGGCGGTGCGCGCGCCGACGCTGCTGCTGGTCGGCGAGAACGACCCGACGGTGTTGCGGCTCAACGAGCAGGCGCGCCAGGGTATTCCGGGGCGCTGTGAGCTGGTGGTGGTGCCCGGCGCGACCCATCTCTTCGAGGAGCCGGGTACCCTGGAAGCGGTGCAGGAACATGCCGCCCGCTGGTTGCTCGAGTGCCTCTGATCCCCTGGACTGGGGGAGGTGGGTGTCAGGTCAGGTCAGGTCGGTGTTGGCGACGAAGACCTGAACCAGCCGCTCGATGCCGGCCTGATCGGCCGGGGTGAAGCGACCTCGCTGCGGGCTGTCGAGATCCAGCACGCCCCACAGGCGGTCGTCGACTACCACCGGCACCACCAGTTCGGCGTTGGAGGCGCTGTCGCAGGCGATATGGTCGGCGATGGCGTGGACGTCATCGATGCGCTGGGTCTCGCGGGTGCGCGCCGCGGCGCCGCAGACGCCCTTGCTGAAGGGGATGGGGTGGCAGGCCGGCTTGCCCTGGAAGGGGCCGAGACCCAGCATCTCGGGCTCGCGGTGCAGGTAGAAGCCGACCCAGTTGAGCGCCGGCAGTTCCTGCATCAGAAAGGCGCAGGTCTGGGCACTGTTGGTCAGCCAGTCCCGGTCATCGAGCAGGGCATCGAGCTGGCGCGCGAGCAAGGCGTAGTCGGGGGTGGGCTTGGTCATATCGTTTCCTTCAACGAACGGGGCCGGCGTGGAGCCGGCCCCGGAGTTTTTGTCGAAGAGGGTAATTCGGATATGCGTTATGAGCGAAGAGAGGCTGGTCGCCGCCGGAGCGCAGCTCCCGGAGTGTAGCCTGCTACATGAGGAGAGCGAGCACTGCCGGCGGCCAGGATGGCTAGGTTCGTTCCCGACGAACCAACGCACTTCCCACCTCCATGTGGGTCGTCGAGCGCAATAGCATATCCGTTTACCCTCATTTCCAGCCGGGGACCGCCGCGCCCTTGAATAGCTCCTCGGCCTTGGCGGCGACCTCGTCGCGCTGGTAGGCGTCGACCAGCTGCTGGATGGCCTCGCGATCCTCGTCGCCCGCGCGCACCGCGATGATGTTCACGTAGGGCGATTCCGGCCCCTCGCTCACCAGGGCGTCGTCCAGGCTCAGGCCGGCCGGCTGGGCGAAGGTGTTGTTGATGAACGCCATGTCCACGTCGGGCAGGACGCGGGGCAGCTGGGCGGCCTCTATCTCGCGGAAGTCGAAGTTGTGCGGGTTCTCGACGATGTCCAGCGGGGTGGCTTGCAGGTTGCTTGGGTCGTCGAGGGTGATCAGGCCCTTGTTGTGGAGCAGGATCAGTGAACGGCCCTCGTTGGTCGGGTCGTTGGGCAGGGCGATGGTGGCCCCGTCCGGCAGTTCCTCGAGGCTGTCGTACTTCTCGGAATAGGCGCCGATCGGATAGACGAAAGTGCGACCGGCGATGGCGAAGTCGTAGCCGCGATCCTCGACCATGGACTGCATGTAGGGCTCGTGCTGGTAGGCGTTGGCGTCCAGGCTGCCATCGGCAAGGGCGGCATTGGGCGTCACGTAGTCGGTGAACTCGACGAGCTCGACCTCCAGGCCATACTCGCGCTCGGCGATGTCGACCGCCACCTGCATGACGTCGGTCTCGGGGCCGGCCACGGTGCCGACCTTGATGCTGTGCTCGTCGGCATTGGCCTGGCCGATGGCCAGCGTCAGGGCCGAGGCGGCGAGGGTGCCGATCAGGGCATTGCGCATGTCATTGTCTCCCAAGCGAGCTGTGGTGATGGATTGCTCGCGATTTTAATGGAATAAGCAGTCGATGTGTAATGCTATTGCGTTATCAGTACGATCGAATCACTTGTGGTCGCTCTTCCGCACCAGGTAATCCCCCAGGCTCTGGAAGCCCTGCACCAGCACCACCAGGATCACCACGGTGATCAGCATGATGGTGGGGTTGAAGCGGTTGTAGCCGTAGCGGATGCCCAGGTCGCCGAGGCCGCCGCCGCCCACCGCGCCGGCCATGGCAGAGTAGCTGACCAGCGTGACGATGGTCACCGTCAGGGCGGTGAAGATGCCGCCCCGGGCCTCGGGCAGCAGCACCTTGGCGATGATCTGCCAGGGCGTGGCGCCCATGGACTGTGCCGCTTCGACCAGGCCCGGCGGGATCTCGTTCAGGGCGCCCTCGACCAGGCGAGCGATGAAGGGGATTGCGGCGATGGTCAGCGGCACCACGGCGGCATTGGTGCCGATGGAGGAGCCGACCAGCGCCCGGGTGAAGGGGATGATCGCCACCATCAGGATGATGAAGGGCACCGAGCGACCGATGTTGGTGATCACGCCCAGCGTACCATTGAGGGCCGGCTGGGCGAGGATCTGCCGGGGGCGGGTGACGTAGAGCATCACGCCCAGCGGGATGCCCAGCAGGGCGGCGATCAGCCCCGAGACTGCCACCATGTAGAGGGTGTCGAGGGTGGCCTCGAGGATCAGTTCAATCATCGCGCTGGACATGGCCGAGCACCTCCACCTGCAGGTCGTGGGTTTCCAGATAGCTCAGGGCGCGGCGGGTATCCGCCGCGTCGCCCATCAGTTCGGCGATCATCAGCCCCAGGGTGCGATCCTGGATGGACTCCACCTTGGCCTGGAGGATGCTGACGTCGACGCCGCACTCCCGGGCCAGCCGCGAGATCAGCGGCGTGGAGACGGCATCCCCGGAGAAGGCCAGGCGCACCACCGGGTGGCTGTGCGCCCCGGGTTCGGCCTCCAGGCGTTCGATCAGCGCCCGGGGCGGCTCGAGCTCGAGGAAGTCGTTGAGGAAGTCGCGGCCCAGCCGGGTGCGCGGGGCGGTGAAGAAGTCGCCGACCTCGGCCTCCTCGACCAGCTCGCCGCCGGAGATCAGGCTGACCCGGTGGCAGATCGACTTGACCACCTCCATCTCGTGGGTGATCAGCAGGATCGTCAGGCCGAGCTGCTGGTTGATATCGCGCAGCAGCTCCAGGATCGAGCCGGTGGTGTGCGGGTCCAGCGCCGAGGTGGCCTCGTCGCACAGCAGCACCCGCGGCCGGCTGGCCAATGCCCGGGCGATGGCCACCCGTTGCTTCTGGCCGCCGGAGAGCTGGGCGGGGTACTGGCGCGCCTTGTCGGCCAGCCCGACCAGTTCCAGCAGCGGGGTGACCCGCTCGGCGATCTCGGCCTTCTTCATGCCCATCAGCTCCAGGGGCAGGGCGACGTTGGCGAAGACGGTGCGCGAGGTCAGCAGGTTGAAGTGCTGGAAGATCATGCCGATGCGATGGCGCGCCTGGTTGAGGGCGTCGCCGCTGAGGCCGGTGAGCTCCTGGCCATCCACCGTCACGCTGCCGGTGGTGGGGCGCTCGAGCAGGTTGACGCAGCGGATCAGGGTCGACTTGCCGGCCCCGGACAGGCCGATCACGCCATGGATCTGGCCCTTGGGCACATGCAGGTCGACCGCCTTCAGTGCCTCGACGCCCCTGGCGCCGGCGCCTTTGCCCTTGCTGAAATAGGTCTTGGAAACGTTTTGCAGTCGAATCATCTGGGCCACCGAGGTGGCGCCGGGACCGGCGCGGGCGAGCAGGCGAGCGGGCAAAAAAAGGCCACCCTGACGGGTGGCCATCAACGCTGGACACACCCTTTTAGCTGCACTTCACGCCGTGAGACACGAGGCCCCGCGACGTCGGCGCCCGCAATCCGGGTACAAATCGGCGCCTTCAAAATGTAGCCGACAATCCTAGGTCTCGAACAAGCGTATGTCAAACGCCCTGGGGCATGTTGAGCCTCAAGACGCGATTGGCTGGCAAATTTCACTGTAAAAGCGAAGAAAGCAGCAAGAATTTCTGATCAGGGCGCCTGCGGTCGCCATCGGAGGCCGCGCGGAGGTCGGGCGGCCCCGCCCGGCCGGGCGGCGCGGGTCGGCACGCGCCGGCATGGACGCGGTGGCCAGGGCTTCCCTACACTATCGGCTTTCCCGGCCGCCTTCCCCGGCGGCCCCGCGACGAGAGGAGAGGGCATGTTTACCGGCATCGTGCAGGACACCGCCGAGGTGGTCGCCATCCAGGAAGCGGAGGCGTTCCGCACCCATGTGCTGGCCTTGTCCCCGGCGCTGAGCGAGGGCCTCGAGATCGGCGCCTCGGTGGCCCATAACGGGGTCTGCCTGACCGTCACCGGCATCGACGGCGAACGCGTGAGCTTCGATCTGATGCGCGAGACCCTGAGGGTGACCAACCTGGGCGAGCTCGCAGTGGGCGACCGGGTCAACCTCGAGCGCGCCGCCCGCTTCGGCGACGAGATCGGCGGCCATGCCATGTCCGGCCATGTCATGGCCATGGCCGAGCTGATGGAGCTCGACGAGGCGCCCAACAACCGGCGCCTGTGGTTCGAGCTGCCCCACGCCCTGGGGCGCTTCCTGTTCGACAAGGGCTACATCGGGGTGGACGGGGCCAGCCTGACCATCGGCGAGGTGCGCCAGGCGACGGCCGGGCACGGCCCGCGCTTCTGCGTCGACCTGATTCCCGAGACCCTGGCGCGGACCGTGCTGGTGGATCGGGTGCCGGGCGATCACGTCAATATCGAGATCGATCCCCAGACCCAGGCCATCGTCGAGACCGTGGAGCGGGTGCTGGCCGCCCGCGGCGCCTGAGGCGTTCAGGCTGCGTTGGCGGCGCGGCTGGCGTCGCCCCCGGAAGTCACTTATATATCAGGGAGTCTCGCCGCACCGCTTGCGCGCCGGCGTCTCGCATCCCGGGACGCCATCCGCTACCATGTGCGGCTTTTCTCGCACCCGGACGCGACGTCCCCCCGCAGGACGAATCCCATGCTGAAACGCCTTCTGGATAATCACTTCGCGCTCACCGAGCACGGCACCGACATCAAGACCGAGGTCATCGCCGGGATCACCACCTTCCTGACGATGGCCTACATCATCTTCGTCAACCCGAGCATCCTCTCGGAGTCGGGGATGGACTACGGTGCGGTGTTCGTGGCCACCTGCGTGGCGTCCGCCATCGGCTGCCTGATCATGGGGCTGTGGGCCAACTATCCCATCGCCCTGGCGCCGGGCATGGGCCTCAACGCCTTCTTCACCTACGGCGTGGTGCTCGGCATGGGGTACAGCTGGGAGGCGGCGCTCGGCGCGGTCTTCCTCTCCGGCTTCACCTTCTTCCTGCTCAGCATCTTCCGCATCCGCGAGTGGATCATCAACTCGATCCCCATGTCGCTGCGCATGGGGATCGCCGCGGGCATCGGCCTGTTCCTGGCGATGATCGCCCTGCAGAACGCCGGCATCGTGGTGGCCAATCCGTCCACCTACGTGGCGCTCGGCGACCTCTCCGAGCCCCCGGCCCTCTATGCGCTGCTCGGCTTCTTCGTGATCACGGCCCTGGCCTACCTGCGCATCACCGGCGCGGTGATGATCGGCATCCTCGGCATCACTTTCCTGGCGATGATCCTGGGCCACAACGAGTTCGCCGGGGTGATGTCCCTGCCGCCGTCGATCGCCCCGACCCTCATGCAACTGGATCTGGCCGGCGCCTTCGATATCGCCATGTTCAGCGTGGTCTTCGCCTTCCTGTTCGTCGACCTGTTCGACACCTCCGGGACCCTGATCGGCGTGGCCCATCGTGGCGGCCTGCTCGACGAACAGGGCAAGCTGCCGCGCCTCGGCCGGGCCATGATGGCCGACAGTGGCGCCTCCATGGCGGGGGCGGCGCTCGGCACCTCCACCACGACCAGCTACATCGAGTCCACCGCCGGCATCGTCTCCGGCGGGCGCACCGGCCTGACCGCCGTGGTGGTGGCCGTGCTGTTCCTGATCAGCCTGTTCTTCTCGCCGCTGGCCGGCTCCATCCCCGCCTTCGCGACGGCCGGCGCCCTGCTGTACGTGGCGGTGCTGATGACCGGCAGCCTGACCCATGCCGACTGGGATGACGCCACCGAGGCCGCCCCGGTGCTGATCTCCGCCCTGGCCATGCCGCTGACCTTTTCCATCGCCGAGGGTATCGCGCTGGGCTTCATCAGCTACGCGGCCATCAAGACCCTGTCCGGGCGCTTTCGCGACCTGAACCCGGCCGTGGTGGTGCTGGCGCTGATCTTTGCCGGCAAGTTCCTGTTCCTCGACTGACACTGACCAACCGAGAATCCCGATGAGCATCTACGGCGACTACATCAAGTCCGTGATCCGCACCGTCCCCGACTGGCCGCAGCCGGGGGTCAACTTCCGCGACATCACGCCGCTGCTGCAGAACAGCGCCGCCTTTCGCAAGCTGATCGACAGCTTCGTGCACCGCTACCAGGAGATGGACATCGACGCCGTCGCCGCCATCGATGCCCGGGGCTTCATCGTCGGCGCGCCGCTGGCCTACGAGCTGGGCTGCAGCTTCGTGCCGGTGCGCAAGAAGGGCAAGCTGCCGTTCAAGACCATCAGCGAGACCTATACCCTGGAGTACGGCGAAGCCGAGGTGGAGTTGCATTCCGATGCCTTCCGCGCGGGAGATCGCATCCTGGTGGTCGATGACCTGATCGCCACCGGCGGGACCATGCTGGCCGCGGCCAAGCTGATCACCCGTACCGGCGGCCAGGTGGTGGAGACCGCGGCCGTCGTCGACCTGCCGGATCTCGGCGGCGCCGACAAGATCCGCGAGGCAGGCTTCGGTGTCTTCTCCGTCTGCTCCTTCACCGAGGACGAGTGACAACCCGATGAGCACCCACCGCTACCACCAGCATTTCACCGTCTCCTGGGATCAGCTGCACCGGGACGTCCGCGAGCTCTGTCATCGCCTGGTCGAGCGCGACTTCAAGGGCATCGTCGCCATCACCCGGGGCGGGCTGATCCCCGCGGCGCTGATCGCCCGTGAGCTCAACGTGCGGCTGATCGACACCGTCTGCATCAAGAGCTACGAGGGCATGGAGCAGGGCGGTCTCGAGGTCATGAAGGGCGTCGATCACGACGGCGACGGCTGGCTGCTGGTCGACGACCTGGTCGACACCGGAAAGACGGCCCGCAAGGTGCGCGAGATGCTGCCCAAGGCGCACTTCGTGACCGTCTATGCCAAGCCGGAGGGCCGGCCGCTGGTCGACCAGTACCTCACCGAGGTGGCCCAGGACTGCTGGATCCAGTTCCCCTGGGACATGGGCGTGGCCTATGTCGAGCCCCTGGCCGACCAGGTCAAGCGCTGAGCCATGGGTTGTCCGCTTCCCGACAGCTGGCAGCAGTGGCTGGGTGACGAGTTCGAGGCGCCCTACATGCAGGCGCTGCGCGACTTCCTGGCCGCCGAGAAGGCCGCCCGCAAGGTCATCTATCCGCACTCCTCGAACTGGTTCCGGGCCTTCGAGCTGACGCCGCTGGACCAGGTCAAGGTGGTGATCCTCGGCCAGGATCCCTATCACGGCCCGAACCAGGCCCATGGCCTGTGCTTCTCGGTGCGCCCCGAGGTGCGAATCCCGCCCTCGCTGGTCAACATCTACAAGGAGCTGGCCGCGGACGTGGGCTTCCGCCCGGTGAACCACGGCTACCTGGAGAGCTGGGCCCGGCAGGGCGTGCTGCTGCTCAACACCTCGTTGACGGTGGAGCAGGGCAATGCCGGGTCCCACCGGGGCAAGGGCTGGGAGACCTTCACCGACCGCGCCATCGCCGCGGTCAACGAGCACGCCGGTCCCTCGGTCTTCCTGCTCTGGGGCAGCCATGCCCGCCAGAAGAAGGCCCTGGTGGATACCCGCCGGCACCTGGTGCTGGAGTCTCCGCATCCCTCGCCGCTCTCCGCCCACCGCGGCTTCTTCGGCAACCATCACTTCTCCCGGGCCAACGCCTTCCTGGTCGAGCATGGCCGCTCGCCGATCGACTGGCAGCTGCCCGAGACTCCGTGACCGAGACCCAACTGCGATAGCCCTGCGGCGGGTCTCGGCCAGCTTAACCTCGCGGCGGGATGCGGTTAGAATATTTCCCAATTGGCACATGCCCGGCATGTGACGAAGGATCGATCCAACCCCCGCCGAAGAGGTCCGCCATGAGCGTTCATGCCATCCAGCACCCCCTGGTCCAGCACAAGCTGGGTCTGATGCGCGAAGCCGGCATCAGCACCAAGAGTTTTCGTGAACTGGCCGGCGAGGTGGCCAAGCTGCTCACCTACGAGGCGACCCAGGACCTCGAACTGGAGACCCAGGAGATTCCCGGCTGGAGCGGCGAGCCGATCCCCGTGCAGCAGCTCAAGGGCAAGAAGGTCACCATCGTGCCGATCCTGCGCGCCGGCCTGGGCATGCTCGAGGGCGTGACCGACCTGATTCCCAGCGCTCGGATCAGCGTGGTGGGCCTGTACCGCGACGAGGAGACCCTCGAGCCGGTGCCTTATTTCTCCAAGTTCGCGGGGGATCTGGACGAGCGCATGGCCATCGTCATCGACCCGATGCTGGCCACCGGCGGCACCATGGTGGCGACCCTCGACATGCTCCGCGACCGGGGCTGCAAGCACATGAAGGTGATCGTGCTGGTGGCCGCCCCGGAGGGCATCCAGCGCGTGCAGGCCTCCTACCCGGATATCGAGATCTACACCGCCGCCGTGGACGATCACCTCGACGAGAACGGCTATATCGTGCCGGGTCTCGGCGATGCGGGAGACAAGATCTTCGGCACCCGCTGAGGCGTTCCGTCTTCCCGGCCAGCCGGCCTCGCGCCGGCCGGCCAGCCTTCAGAAAAAGCTCAAGCCAACCTGAAAGAGTCGTTCCACTTCCCGTAATCGGCGCTTATCGATGACGAACAGGATCACGTGGTCACCGGACTCGACCACCACGTCGTCATGGGCGATCAGCACCTCCTCGCCGCGCACGACCGCCCCGATGGTGGTCCCCTTGGGCAGGTCGATGGCGCCGATGGCACGCCCGACGACCCTGGAGGAATGGGCATCACCGTGGGCGACAGCCTCGATGGCTTCGGCGGCCCCGCGACGCAGCGAGTGGACGTTGACGATGTCGCCGCGGCGCACATGCGTCAACAGGCTGCTGATGGTGGCCTGCTGGGGCGAAATGGCGATGTCGATCTCACCACCCTGAACCAGATCCACATAGGCCGCGTTGTTGATCAGGGTGAGCACGTTGCTGGCGCCCATGCGCTTGGCCAGCAGCGAGGACATGATGTTGACCTCATCGTCGTTGGTGAGCGCACAGAAGATGTCGCACCCTTCGATGTTTTCCTCCTCGAGCACTCGCTTGCTGGTCGCGGTCCCGTGCAGCACCACCGTTCGATCGAGGCGTTCGGACAGCTGGGCACAACGCTCGAGGTCGCGCTCGATGATCTTGACCTGGTAGTCGTGCTCCAGGTGCTCCGCGAGGCGCTCGCCGATGTTGCCGCCGCCGGCGATGATGACCCGGCTGAAGTCCTCATGGCGACGACTCAGCTCGTTGGTGACCGTGCGGAGGTCGCGCCGGGCGGCGATGAAGAAGACCTCGTCATCGGCCTCGATGATGGTATCGCCACGGGGGATGAGCGGCCGATTCTGCCGGTAGATGGCCGCCACCCGGGTATCCACGTTCGGTAGGTGGCGCCGCAGGAAGCTCAGGTCCTGTCCCACCAGGGCCCCGCCGAAGACCGCCTTGATAGCGACCAACTGGACCAGGCCGCCGGCGAACTCCAGCACCTGCAGGGCGCCCGGATACTGGATCATCCGGCGGATGTGGTCGGTGACCACCTGCTCGGGGCTGATCAGGACATCGATGGGCACCGCCTCATGGGCGAACAGCCCCTTGCGGGTCAGGTAGGCGCTCGAGCGGACCCGGGCGATCTTGGTGGGAGTGCGAAACAGCGTATAGGCGACCTGACAGGCGATCATGTTCACCTCGTCGCTATTGGTCACCGCGATCATCAGGTCGGCATCCTCGCAGCCCGCCTGGCGCAGCACCGCGGGGTAGGAAGCGACCCCTTGCACGGTGCGGATATCGAGCCGCGTGTGCAACTCCCGCAGGCGCGCCCCATTGGTATCGACGACCGTGATGTCGTTCTCTTCATGGGCCAGGTGTTCGGCCAGGGTCCCGCCGACCTGACCGGCACCGAGGATGATGATCTTCATGCGTCCTCTCCCGAGGCGGTAAGAAGGCGGTACCCGACGCCGGCTTCGGTCTGCAACAAGGCCGGAGACTGGGGGTCATCACCAAGCTTGTGGCGCAGCTTGCTGATCACGATCCGCAGATAATGGGTGTCATGGGCATGCACGGGCCCCCAGATCTCGCGCAGCAACTGCGTCTGGGTCACCACGCGGCCGGCATGGCGGACCAGATGGGCGAGCACGGCGTATTCCTTGGGGGTCAAGTGCACCACGGCGCCATCGAGCAGTACCTGCCGGCTCTCGAGGTCGATGGCGACGCCCCCATGCCGGTAACGCGACATCTCGGGCGCGGAGGCGGCAATCTGATGGCGTCTGAGTACCGCGCGGATACGTGCCAGTAGCTCACGAATCCCGAACGGCTTGGTGACGTAGTCGTTGGCCCCGTTGTCCAGGGCCCGCACCTTCTCATCTTCCTGTTCCCTGACCGACAGGATGATCACCGGCACATCGCTGTGCCGCCGGAGGGACTCCAGAAGGGTCTGGCCGTCCATGTCCGGCAGCCCCAGATCCAGCAACACCAGATCGACACCGCCCGCCTCCGCCCGGCCGAGCCCCATGCTGCCCGATGATGCCTCGATGACCTCGAAACCCTGGGAACCCAGGCTGATCCGCAGGAAGCGGCGAATCTGGGGCTCGTCGTCGATCACCAGGACCCGGGGGCATTCACTCGGCATCGGGGCTCTCCTCATGCGCCGACAGCGGGAGGCAGACCTCGATGGTGGTGCCCTGGCCATCCGGACCGGGCAGCGCGGTCACCGAGCCACCATGCGCCCCTATCATGCCTCGACAGATGGCCAGTCCCAGGCCACTGCCACGCCGCCCGCGGTCGCCTTCGCCACCGGTGACGAACATGTCGAAAACGGCATCTCGCTGTTGCGGGTCGATCCCCGGCCCTTGATCCGTGATGCGCAGGGTCAACCAGTCGCGGTCCGCGGAGTGCTCCCCGTGGATCGCGATCCTGCCCCCCGGCGGGGAATAGCGCGCCGCGTTGTCGATGATGTTGACCAGGGCCTGCTCGATCAACGCCGGATGGACATGCAGCAAGGGCAGGTCTCCAGGCCAGTCACGCGCCACCGACAGTGCCTCGAGCGAGGGGGCGAGACGCTGGAGGGCCGAACCGACCAGGTCATCCAGCGAGATCCAGTCGCGTTCGATCCTGAGCTGGCCCTGTCCCAGCCGGGTCATGTCCAGCAGGTTCTGGATATACCGGTCCAGGCGCTCACTCTCGCTCAGGATGCTGTCGAGCAATTCGCGCTTGTCGTCATCCCCCAGCTGTTCATCGAGGTCACGCAACGCGCTGGCCGAGCCGATGATCGAGGACAAGGGCGTTCTCAGGTCATGCGACACGGAGGAGAGCAGCGCCGAGCGCAGGCGCTCATTCTCCTCCGATAGCCGCGACGCGCTCAGCTCGTCGACGAGGCGGGTGCGTTGCAGGGCCATCGCCAGTTGCCGGATCAGGGCGTCGATCAGCGCCTCCTGGTCGGTGGTGGGAGAGGGCTGCAGCACGGCCAGCTTCAGGCCGACCACGCCGAGCAGCCGGCCATGCTCGTGGAGGGGGATAAAGCGCCAAGGCAGCTCGCTCTGCTCACCCGTGTCGAAACCGCAGGCCTGCCGTGTCTGGCGACACTGCTGGACGGCGTCGTCCGCCGCCTGATCCAGAGTCACCCCCTCGGGCAGCGATTCACGGATGGTCAGGGGCGCTCTCGGGGCATCGGCTTCCAGGAAGACCACCGGCACCGCGAGCCAGCGCTCCAGGGTGGAGACCCCCACCCGGCGTACCTGCCCCCAGTCGGTCGCGATCGATAGCGCCCGGGCATACTGCAGCAATCGGTGGGTGTGTTCACGGTTCGCCCTCAGCGCCACCAGCCGCTGCCGCCCGCTGCCGGCCAGCTTGCCGACCACGATGGCCACCAGCAGGAAGAAGGTGACCGTCAGCAGCTGTTCCTGCTCCCCCACGACGAGCGAGAATCGCGGCCGAGTGAAGAAGAAGTTGAAGGCCAGGAAGCCGAGGATGGCGCTGGCCATGGCCGCCCGCGTTCCCGCCAGGGTGGCGCTGGCCAGGACGGCGCCGAGGAAGAGAAGCGACAGGTTGGCCAGCTCCAGCCAGGCCTCCAGGCCCCAGGACACCCCCAGCGCGACCAGCGTGGTCCCGATGGCGATGACGGGCTCCTGCCATCGCAAGGCCTGCCAGCGGGCTCGGGGGCGCCAACGCTCGCGTACGCCACCCCCGGACATGACGACCAGGTCGAAGCTGCCTTCCCGCCGGGCCAGTCGGTCGGGCAGGGAATGCCGCCAGAAACGCCAGCCGGAGGGGCGCGACCGGCCCATGATCAGGGTGCGAACCTTCTGGCTCTCCGCGTAGTCGAGCAGTGCCTCCGCCCATCCCTCACCCTGTAGCCAACGGGTTTCACCGCCCAGTCGGGTCGCCAGGGCGAAGCCTTTCTCCACCCGAAGCCGGCGGGCACTGTCATCTCGGGCCGGCTGCACATGGACGGCTCGCCAGCGCAGCTGATCTCGCTCGGCCATCCGGTGGGCGGCCCGCACCAGGTCGCTGTCCTGGGCGCCGCCGCTCAAGGCCACCAGCAGCGATACCGGGGACGGGCCTTCCGTCAGGTCACTCGCCGGGTGATCCCGTTTTTCGAGCATCGTGCTGGCCATGGAGGACGCCTCTTTCAACGAATGAGTCATTGGACCTGGCTCCCCGCGGTTCATCGGCGCCAGAACATGGGGGTCAGGAGGACCAGGACGGTGAGAATCTCGAGCCGGCCCATGAGCATCCCGATGCACAGGAGCCATTTGGCCGCATCCGGCAAGGGCGCAAAATTGCCGGACGGGCCGATGATGTCACCGAGGCCCGGCCCCACATTGGCCACGGCCGTGGCGGCCCCGGAGAGCGCGGTGACCAGGTCCAGGCCCATCAGGGAGAGGCCCAGGGCCACGCCGGCAATGGTCAGGAAGAAGAAGAAGGAGAAGGCCACCACGCCACGCGTGATCTCATCGGTCAGTGATTGGCCATTGTAGCGCGACACGAAGACGCCACTGGAGTGGATAAGGAAGCGCAACTGGCTGATCAGCAGCAAGATGGCGACCTGGAACCGGAAGATCTTCATGCCGCCCGCCGTGGAACCGCTGCAGCCACCGACGAAGGTGAGGTAGAAGAAGGCGACCGTGGCCATGGGCCCCCACAGGGTGTAATCCTCCGATGCATAGCCCGTGGTAGTGACCACCGAGATGACATTGAAGACCACATGGGTAAGGGCCTCGGCGGGGGGCGTGCCCAGCTGCATTCGCCATATCGCCATGAGCAGACAGACGACCGTGAGCACCAACAGCAGCCCCCTGACCTGCTGATCCTTCCACAGGGCCAGGCCGTGGCCGCGCAGCATCCGGATATACAGCACGAAGGGCAGAGAGCCACCCAGCATGAACAGGCTGGCGAGCCACAGTATGCGCGGTGTCTCGGCGTAGGCGCCGAAGGAGGCATCGGTATTGGCGAAGCCCCCCGTGGCCACGGAGGTCATGGCGTGGACGACGGCGTCCAGGGGCGTCATGCCCGCCAGCCAGTACGTGACCATGGCGGTCAGCGTCATTCCGCAGTAGATCCCCAGGGTCGCCTTGGCGATGCCGCCGGTCCGGGGCATGACCTTGTCCGACCAGTCCGACGACTCGGTATGGAACAGCCTCATGCCGCCGACCTTCAGGAACGGCAGGATGGCGATGCCCATCACGATGATGCCGATGCCCCCCAGCCACTGCATGATGCCGCGCCACAGCTTGAGCCCATCGGAAAGCGTGTCGATGCCGGACAGGATCGTGGACCCGGTCGTGGTGATCGCCGATACCGACTCGAACACCGCATTGGTGAACGAGAGCTGTGGGGCGCCCAGGATCAGAGGCAGGCTGGCGAAACCGCTGACGCTCACCCAGCTCAGTGTGGTCAATACGAACATCTGCCAGGGCTTGAGCTCAACGGCAGTGCGAAAGGTCAGGCTCCAGGTGAGGCCCACCGCCAGGAGGATCAAGAGGATGGACAGACCGAACGCCATGGCGTCGGGATCCCCTTCGATCAGCAGCACCCCCCAGGGCAAGGCCATGAACAGCGCCAACACCAGCCAGAGCACGGATACCGCCTTGAAGACCGGAGCCCAGAGGCGAGCACGTTCTTCGGCATGACGACGAGGAAAGCCCAACGTCCGAGACATTTGGATACCCCCACAAAATCCAGTCGTCATCATGAGAGCACGAGGGGGCATAAAATTTCTGTAAAGATTCCCGGGCTAATGACGGGGCAGTCCACGGGTAGGGAAACGGGGGCTGTCCTGTCTCTCATGACATGAATAATGCGTAAAAACTTCCCGAAGACTCGGAGGGGTGCTTGAAAATATCGCCATACAGATCAAGCCTGTGTGTCCACCAGGGAGCATTGTGCTCTTCAGGTTCAAATGGCGTACTCTCCATGTGCCAGGCGTGAAAACACGCTGACGCATCATGTCTTGTCTGCAGGCGTCAGCCCAGAGGTGCGTCGAGCACATGCCGTATCGGCAGCAACAGAGTTGATGGCCATCAGGCTTCGCTCGTCGACCGATGGCAACCTGGAACAAGAACTGGAAAGGCTGGACTCATATGCCGATACGATTCAAGCCGCATTGTGCCATTCTCGCCTGAGCGGCAAGGATCGAGAGGGTACATAATGTTCTGGTCAAGTCAGAGCGGACACATTTTCAAGCTGCCGCTGCCAGTTCGATCTCCCTCGGCGACTGGTAGCCGAGAGTCGAGTGGAGCCGGCAACTGTTGTACTCCATCTCGATATATTCGACGACGTCACGCCGTGCTGCCTGGCGGCTCCCGTAGCGCTGGTCAGCCAGCCACTCGCTCTTCAGTGAGCCGAAGAAGCGCTCCATGACGGCATTGTCCCAGCAGTTCCCCTTGCGGCTCATCGAGGCCTGGAACTCGTGCCGATCCAGCGTGGCGCGGTAATCACGTGACGCGTACTGACTGCCGCGGTCGCTGTGATGGATCAACCCGCTCTCGGGCTGCCGGCGACCCACGGCCATCTCCAAGGCGTCCAGGACCAACTGCGTGCGCATGTGGTCCGCCATTGCCCAGCCCACCAGCTGCCGGTCGTGGAGGTCGAGCACCGCCGCCAGATAGAGCCATCCTTCCAGCGTCCAGATCGCCGTGATATCGGCCACCCAGGCCCGGTTCGGTGCCGCCACCGTGAACTGGCGGTTCAGCAGGTTAGGCGCCACCGGCAGGGTGTGCTGACTGTCGGTCGTATGGCGCCAGCGGCGGCGCTGCCGTGACTCTACGCCTGCTTCCCGCATCAGGCTGCGGGCCTGGTAACGACCGACCTGGTAGCCACGGCGTCGCAGCTCTCTGGCCATGCGGCGGCTGCCGTAGCTGCCGCGCTTACGACGATGGATCTCTCTGACCTCGCGGTGCCGGGCCTGGCGATGGTCATCAGGGCCACGCCGTCGCCAGGCATAGAAACCGCTCCGGCTGACCCGCATGACTCGACACAACACGGCCACGGGATAGGTGGCCTTCTCCGACTCGATGAACTGGTATCTCAGCTCGACTCTTTGGCGAAGAAGGCCGCCGCCTTTTTTAAAATATCCTTTTCAATCTGAAGCTTACGAACTTCTTCGCGGAGCTTCTTGATCTCGGCGTCGCGATCATCCGCTTGCCGGCTCGAGGTGTCTGAAGCCTGTTGACGGTACTTGCGGCACCAACGATCCAACAGGCTACGGTCAACCCCCAGGCGCCGGGCGGCCTCGGATACGGAATACCCCTGCTCGGTCACCAGGCTCACCGCATCCGCCTTGAATTCATCGGAATACCGACGTCGAGTCTTCTTGGTCATGAACACCTCCATTGCCCCCATTATGAGGCTTATCGGGGTGTCCGCTCCAATTGGACCACTTCATAACGACAACCGTCACCGGTGGTCTCAATGACCGAATGCTACACCTGGCCCATCGGGTACGGTGATGCCATGCTGCGTCGCTACCGGCTTCCACCGCCGAAGACCGAGAGGCCATCATGATGATGCGAGCCACTCTTCGCTTTCCTGCAGATCGGCAACGGCAAGCGTTGCTCGCGACACCCCTGCCTCCCTGAAAGACGTGCTGGCTCGGCTGCCGACGCAGAACGCCAGCCGGATCCACAGACTCCTGCCTCACCACTGGCCATATGGTTTGCCGAATTGCTTTCTAAGGCACTATGAGTGAGTATTTATACGTTTTTGCAAACCTCCGGCATTGCCAGGAGTTTATTATGGGCGTATTTTGCTAACTATGAGTGAGCAATATACTAGGCGCATAAACCGCCTGATGGCCAACCTGGGCGACACCACCCTGGCTTCCAGCCGCTGGCTGAGGACCCATGGCTACTCCAGCAGCCTCGTCAGTCGTTATGTGGCTAGCGGCTGGCTGGAGTCGCCGGCACGCGGCGTCTACATGAGGAAGGGTGGGCGACTCCTGTGGGAGGGCGTGGTGCGTTCTCTCCAACTCCGGGAAGGGCTGTCGCTTCATGTGGGCGGACGCTTCGCACTTGCCTGGCAGGGGTATGAGCATTACCTGCGCCTAGGCGAAGGAGATGTAGTGACACTGTATGGCCCTGACCGGCTCCCGGGATGGGCCACCAGGCTCCCGATGTCCGAACGATTCGAGGCATGCGGAAAAGGCCCCTTCGACCTCCCCGCGCTTCGTTTCACATCCGAGGTGCCGGACCGTCAGCTAGCTGATCAAGGCTTAGTCAGGCGGGAGACCAGCTCCGGTGAGGGGCCCATCGTCTGCTCCACTCCAGAGCGGGCCATGCTGGAGCTATGCGATGAGCCGCCGGACGCAGCCCTGATCTATGAAGCCGATGCGCTGATGCAGAGCATGACGACCCTGAGGCCGCGCCGTATCGGCATGCTGCTGCGTCACTGCAGCAGCATCAAAGCCAAGCGCTTGTTCCTTGCGCTGGCGGAAAGGCATGAGCATGCCTGGCTGCCCCGGGTCCCGATGGAGGACGTGGATCTAGGCCGCGGCAAGCGATCGTTGGTGCCTGGAGGGCGGCTGCATCCCACTTATCTGATCACGCTACCAGGAGACTTGGATGAGCACTTGGGATAGGCGCTATGCCGACCGTGTGCAACTCTTGGTCGACATTCTGCCCATGTTGGGGCGGGAGCCGCGCTTCGCCTTGAAGGGTGGGACGGCGATCAACCTGTTCGAGCACGATCTGCCCCGGTTGTCGGTGGACATCGACCTGGCATGGCTGCCGGTACATGATTTCAACCAGGATTCAGCCCTCATCGCCGACTCGCTGGAGACGTTGGCTGGCCTCCTGCGGGCTCCCCCGCTGCGGTTGCAAGTGCAGCTATCGGGTAGCCAGGGGGCCCGGGGCATTACCCGACTGGTGGTCAGCCGCGATCGTGCACGCGTACAGATCGAGACTTCACCGGTAATGCGCGGGACTGTACATCCAGTGAGGGAGATGGAAGTTACCCCACAAGTCGAGGAGGCGTTCGGCTTTGCTTTCGTCCAGGTTCTCGCCTTCGCCGACCTCTATGCAGGCAAGCTGGCGGCGGCACTAACACGTCAGCATCCGCGCGATCTATTCGATATCGGGTTGCTGCTGCAGGATGCACGAGCGGACGCCACGCTGTGGCGCACCTTCCTGGTCTACCTGACCTGCAGCCCCAAGCCCGCGTGGGAAATGCTGGCGCCACGAGAGCCGGAGAATTTCGAGGCGATATTCAATACCCACTTCAGGGGCATGACCGCCGTGCCGACGAGTACGAGCGGCCTCCTGGAGACTCGAGCCCAGCTATTGGCGTGGATTTCCGGCTGGTTGGATGAATCGTCTCGCGATTTCCTGCGCTCCGTGGAATCCGAGCAACCGGATTTCGGGCTGATCGGATTGCCTCGGGCGCAAGCGTTACCCGGGGTGCGTCGCAAGCTGCACAACCTGTCCCGCCGTTCACAGGCCAAGCGGCAGGCCGATAGACTGCAGCTGGAGCTGACATTGGCGCAGGTTGCTGAGCGTGTAACTTGAGATATGCCGCGGCAACCGTTCCGAGGTAGTCGCAGTGCCTGGGCAGCTGCCTGGCGGTGGCGTTTGGCTCAGGGCATTCCTGTCTCGTGCCGGCAGGCCGCGTCCTGTCCAGCACCTCCCGGTGCGTGTCCCATCCACCAAGGTGGCGAGACCGTCGTCCTCGCAGAGAGTGATCTCCCTGGCCTCCTCGACCAGCAGGGCCAGCCCATTGATCTGCTGGTGCCTGTTGGCCGGCTCGCGGTACAGATCTGCTCCGCAGACCGGTGTCCGGTCGGATAATCCCGCCACCTCAACCGCCATAAACTGCATAGACCGTAGACGTGGCGGTACCAGCACTTCCTGTACGGTCCAGTGCGACTACCCACTGGCGTTGGCCTATTCTTAGCGTTGTTTCTTCATAATGTTCGAATTCGTTCAGTATTGAACATCCTCTCGCCGACCGCGCTTTTTCTTCGCGGATAACTGGCGGCCTTGGACAAAAGTTCAATGCTGCTACAATATTATTTATAAACAATAACATGGGGTGAGTGGATCGGGATTTCGTGCGGCGCGTGGCGCATTTTCGGTTATTAACATTTGTGGCGGTATCCGAATCTCGGCTAGGGTTCCCTCAGCACTTTCCGAATACCGTCAACAACAACGAAAGCCGAGAACTGTATGTCCCTGATCCTTGAAAACATCGATCGTGTGGTCGGCGGTGATACGCATATCGCGGGGGTGAGCCTCGAGCTCGAGCCCGGCTCCTTCAACGTGCTGCTGGGCCGCACCCTGTCCGGCAAGACCACGCTGATGCGCCTGATGGCCGGTCTCGACACCCCGACCCGCGGCCGGGTGCTGATGGACGGCGAGGATGTCACCGGCCGTTCGGTGCGCAAGCGCAACGTCTCGATGGTCTACCAGCAGTTCATCAACTACCCGAGCCTCAGCGTCTACGACAACATCGCCTCGCCGCTCAAGCTGGCCAGGGTCGAGAAGCGCGAGATCGATCGGCGGGTCCGCGAGATCGCCGAGATGCTGCATATCGAGGCCTTCCTCGATCGCCTGCCCCTGGAGCTGTCCGGCGGCCAGCAGCAGCGCACCGCCATGGGCCGGGCGCTGGTCAAGGATGCCGATATCGTGCTCTTCGACGAGCCGCTGGTGAACCTCGACTACAAGCTGCGCGAGGAATTCCGCGAGGAGCTGCGCGCGGTGTTCAGCGAGCGCAACTGCATCGCCGTCTACGCCACCACCGAGCCCGCCGAGGCCCTGGCCCTGGGCGGCAACACCGCGGTGCTCCACCAGGGGCGACTGCTGCAGTACGGTCGCACCGAGGATGTCTACCACCGTCCGCGGGATATCCTGACCGCCGAGATGTTCTCCGAGCCGCCGATCAACATCGTCGACGGCATCGTCTCCGGCGCGGAGGTCACCTTCGACAGCCGGCTGCATTTCCCCATCAACGACGACCTGCGCTCGCTGCCCCCCGGAGAATACCGCTTCGGCATACGGGCCTCGCACCTCTCGCTCACCCGCCGGGCCGAGGACGACATCGAGGTGCAGATGAGCGTCGACCTGGCCGAGATCAGCGGCTCCGAGACCTTCCTCCACGTGCACAACGAGAGCTTCCACATGACGGTGCATCTCGAGGGCGTACACGAGTTCCCGGTCGATGCGCCGGTCACGCTCTACTTCCCGACCCACAAGGTCTATGCCTTCGACCGGCAGGGCGCCGTGGTGCATATCCCGACCCACCTGGGAGGCATGTGAGATGGCCGAGATCACCCTGAAGTCCCTGGCCCACACCTACCTCGCCGACCCCCAGTCGCCCGAGGACTATGCCATCCGCGAGATGAACCACGTCTGGCACCAGGGCGGGGCCTATGCGCTGCTCGGGCCCTCCGGCTGCGGCAAGTCGACCCTGCTCAACATCATCTCCGGCCTGCTGGAGCCGTCGAGCGGTGACGTGCTGTTCGACGGCGAGCGGGTCAATGCCCTGCCGCCGGAGGCGCGCAACATCGCCCAGGTTTTCCAGTTCCCCGTCATCTACGACACCATGACGGTCTACGACAACCTGGCCTTCCCGCTGCGCAACGTGAAGACCCCCGAGGCCCGGGTCCACGAGCGGGTGATGGAGGTCGCCGACGTGCTGGAACTGACGCCGCTGCTCAAGCGCAAGGCCAAGAACCTCACCGCCGACGAGAAGCAGAAGGTCTCCATGGGCCGCGGGCTGGTGCGCGACGATGTCTCGGCGATCCTCTTCGACGAGCCGCTCACCGTGATCGACCCGCAGCTCAAGTGGAAGCTGCGCCGCAAGCTCAAGGAGATCCACCAGCGCTTCGGGATCACCATGGTCTACGTCACCCACGACCAGCTCGAGGCCTCCACCTTCGCCGACAAGATCGCCGTGATGTACGAGGGGCAGGTGGTGCAGTTCGGCACGCCCCGTGAGCTCTTCGAGACCCCCAACCACACCTTCGTCGGCTACTTCATCGGCAGCCCCGGCATGAACTTCCTCGATGTCGCGCTGCGCGACGGCCGGGTGATGGCCGGCGACACCGCAGTGGCGGTGGGGCAGGGCGTGCGCCGGGCCATCGATGGCGCCCGCTCGAGGAACGTCAAGCTGGGCATTCGCCCCGAGTTCGTCGAGGTCCACGAGACCCCGGTGGAGGGCGGCATGGAAGCCACCGTCGAGCACGCCCAGGACCTCGGCACCTACTCCATCGTCTACCTCAAGCTCGGTGGCACCGCCCTCAAGGCGCGCATCGAGGAGGACCAGCCGACCCCGACCGGGCGTGCCTACCTGCGCTTCCCCGACGATCGCCTCGGCCTTTACGTCGACGAATACCGCGTGGAGATCGATCATGACTAAAGTCCCCAACAACCGCGCATGGTGGTTGATCCTGCCCATGCTGCTGCTGGTGGCCTTCTCGGCCATCATCCCGCTGATGACCGTGGTCAACTACTCGGTCCAGGACGTCTTCGACGCCAATACCCGCTTCTTCACGGGCACCGAGTGGTTCAAGGAGATGCTCAACGACCCGACCCTGCAGGCGGCGGTGCTGCGCCAGTTCGCCTTCTCGCTGACGGTGCTGGCCATCGAGGTGCCGCTGGGCATCGGCATCGCCCTGATCATGCCCAGGAAGGGCTGGCAGGCCTCGGCGGTGCTGATCCTGGTGACCATGCCGCTGCTGATTCCCTGGAACGTGGTGGGCAGCATCTGGCAGATCTTCACCCGCGGCGACATCGGCCTGATGGGCTGGAGCCTGCGCGAGCTGGGTTACGGCTACAACATCACGGCGAGTCCGGTGGATGCCTGGGCGACCATCATCCTGATGGACGTCTGGCACTGGACGCCGCTGATCGCGCTGCTCTGCTACAGCGGGCTGCGCTCGATCCCCGACGCCTACTACCAGGCCGCGCGCATCGACCGCGCCTCCAGGTGGGCGGTGTTCCGCTACATCCAGCTGCCCAAGCTGACCAACGTGCTGGTGATCGGCGTGCTGCTGCGCTTCATGCACTCCTTCATGATCTACGCCGAACCCTTCGTGCTCACCGGCGGGGGGCCCGGCAGCTCGACCACCTTCCTCAGCCAGTCGCTGACCACCATGGCCATCGGCCAGCAGGATCTCGGGCCCTCGGCGGCGTTCTCGCTGATCTACTTCCTGATCATCCTGCTCGTCAGCTGGGTGTTCTACACCGCGATCATGAACATGCAGAAGGACAAGCAGGAAGGGGAGGCCTGAGATGACCGATTCGATGCCCACCACACCCGAGGCCGTGCGCAAGCGCGCGGCGTCCGCCGATGCCCGTCGCCGTCGCCAGGCGCGCCCGCTGGCTCGCCAGTGGCGCAAGCGCGGCCTGATGGCGGCCTACATCGTCTTCGTGCTGCTGCCGATCTACTGGCTGCTCAACATGTCCTTCCAGTCCAATACCGAGATCCTCGGCGGGCTGACCCTGTGGCCCGAGGACTTCACCCTCGAGCACTACGCCAGGATCTTCACCGACTCCAGCTGGTACATGGGCTACGTCAATTCCATCACCTACGTGGTGATGAACATGGCGATCAGCATCGTGGTGGCCCTGCCGGCGGCCTATGCCTTCAGCCGTTACCAGTTCATCGGCGACAAGCACCTGTTCTTCTGGCTGCTGACCAACCTGATGGCGCCGCCGGCGGTGTTCCTGCTGCCGTACTTCCAGCTCTACTACACGGTCGGGCTCTTCGATACCCATATCGCCGTGGCCCTGGCGCACTGCCTGTTCAACATTCCGCTGGCGGTGTGGATCCTCGAGGGCTTCATGAGCGGCGTGCCCAAGGAGATCGACGAGACCGCCTTCATCGACGGCTACAGCTTCCCGAAGTTCTTCGTCAGGATCTTCATCCCCATGATCAGCTCGGGGATCGGCGTCACGCTGTTCTTCCTGTTCATGTTCTCCTGGGTCGAGCTGCTGCTGGCCAGCACCCTGACCGCCACCGATGCCCAGCCCATCGCCTCGGTCATGACCCAGACCAAGGGGGCCTCGGGGATCGACTGGGGGGCGCTGGCCGCCGCCGGCACCCTGACCATCCTGCCGGGCATCGTCGTCGTCTACTTCGTTCGTAACCACATCGCCAAGGGTTTCGCCCTGGGCCGGACCTGAGGAGGAATCGACATGGAATGGATGGTCTGGACCACGCCGACCACGATCTTCTTCTCGGCCATCGCGGCCATGCTGGCCGGGATGACCGCCTGGGAAGTTGCCTCACCCTCGATCGAGCGCAAGGGCTTCCTGCCGATCGCGACCACGCGGGGAGATCGGCTGTTCATCGGCCTGCTCTCCGCCGCCTACATCCATCTGCTGGTGGTGGGATTCACGCCGCTGAGTATCTGGATCGCCCTGGGTGCCTCCATCCTCTGGATGCTGGCGTTGATGCGCTGGGGCTGACAGCCACGCATGGAGCTCAACGTTCACGGACGAACGACCACAACGATCCAGGGCAATGCAATTGGTTATCGAGGGGCGACGGGGACAGGACGAAGAGGGGGTCCTACGCCAGGGATGGCGTCGGTAGCGCCCAGGGAGGGGTTCACAGCGCCCCCTCGCAGTCCTGTCGACGGAGCATCTCCGAGTGCCAAGGCTGGCTGCAATAGCCCTGCACAACAAACCAAGAGGTCAATATGCAAGCGACAACAATGCGACGCTCTCTGCTGGCGGCCGGTGTCATGCTGGCAAGCACGGCCCTGCACGCCGACAACCACGACGCCCGCGCCATCGCCGAGCGGCTGGTCGATGAGCACTTCCAGGATTCGACGCTCTCCCGCGAGCAGCAGATCGAGGAACTGATGTGGTTCGCCGAGGCGGCCGAGCCGTTCCGCGGCATGGAGATCAACACCGTCGCCGAGGGCCTGACGACCCACATCTACGAGCGCGACGTGCTCGCCGAGGCCTTCGGCGAGCTGACCGGCATCGACGTCACCCACAACATCATCGGCGAGGGTGATGTGGTCAACAACATGCAGACCCAGATGCAGTCCGGGCGCAACATCTACGACGCCTACGTCAACGACTCCGATGCCATCGGCACCCATATCCGCTACGGCACCACCGTCAACCTGTCCGACGCCATGGAGAACGAGTGGGCGGACTATACGCTGCCGACCCTGGACCTCGAGGACTTCATCGGCCTGCAGTACGGCACCGGGCCCGACGGCAGCCTCTACCAGCTTCCCGACCAGCAGTTCGCCAACCTCTACTGGTTCCGCTACGACTGGTTCCAGCGCGAGGACCTGCAGGAGCAGTTCCGCGAGCTCTACGGCTATGACCTCGGCGTGCCCACCAACTGGACCGCCTACCAGGACATCGCCGAGTTCTTCACCGAGCACGTCGGCGAGATCGACGGCACCAAGGTCTACGGCCACATGGACTACGGCCGCCGCGACCCGTCGCTGGGCTGGCGCTTCCATGACTCCTGGCTGTCGATGGCCGGCATGGGCAGCCCCGGGGTGCCCTTCGGCAATCCGGTCGACGACTGGGGCATCCGCGTCAACGAGCAGAGCGAGCCGGTGGGGGCCAGCGTGAGCCGTGGCGGCGCCACCAACTCGCCGGCCGCGGTGTTCGCCGTCACCAAGATGGTCGACTGGCTGGAGAAGTACGCCCCGCCCGAGGCCAGCGGCATGACCTTCGGCGAGGCGGGGCCGGTGCCGGCCCAGGGCAACATCGCCCAGCAGATGTTCTGGTACACCGCCTTCACCGCCGACATGACCGACCCGGGCCTGCCGGTCACCGAGGACGACGGCACGCCCAAGTGGCGCATGGCGCCGTCTCCGACCGGGCCCTACTGGGAGGAGGGCATGAAGGTCGGCTACCAGGACGTGGGCTCCTGGACCTTCTTCGACTCCACCCCCGAGGACCGTCGCACCGCCGCCTGGCTGTTCGCCCAGTTCACGGTCGCCAAGACCGTCTCGCTGGAGAAGCTGATGGCCGGCCTCACGCCGATCCGCCGCTCCGACATCTTCTCCGAGCAGATGACCGAGATGGCGCCCAAGCTCGGCGGCCTGGTGGAGTTCTACCGCAGCCCCAACGAGTCCAAGTGGACGCCGTCCTCCACCAACGTGCCGGACTATCCGCGCATGGCGCCGCTGTGGTGGCAGAACCTGTCGCCCGCCGTCAGTGGGGACATCTCGTCCAAGGAGGCCCTCGACAACCTGGCCGGCGACCTGGACAGCATCATGGCGCGCCTGGCGCGGGCCAAGGTCTTCGAGACCTACGCCCCCAACCTCAACGAGGAGCGCGACCCCGAATACTGGCTCTCCCGGGACGGCTCGCCCAAGGCCGAGCTGGACAACGAGATGCCGCAGGGGACCACCGTGCCCTACGACGAGATGATGGAGGAGTGGATGGCCGCCGGCTCACGTTGATGTCCGCGGGCCTTCGGGTCCGCCTCGGCCCGCCGCTTGGTGGCGGGTAACGACACCCGTGTGAACGGTTGCCTGAACGGGACCCAGGGCCCCGCCCGGAGTACACCGAGCGGGGCCCCTTGCTTCCAGGAAGGGCCAGACATGCAACTACGACAGACCAATCTTCGCAAGCTGCCCGAGCCGGTGTTCGATGTCCTGGTGATCGGCGCCGGCATCAACGGGGCCTCCGCCGCCGCCGCGCTCAGCGGCAAGGGGGCGCGGGTGGCGCTGATCGACCGCGGCGACTTCGCCGGCAGCACCAGCATGCAGTCCTCCAACCTGGTGTGGGGCGGCATCAAGTACATGGAGAGCGGCGACTTCGCGCTGGTGCGCAAGCTCTGCAAGAGCCGCAACCACCTGATCGAGAGCTATCCCTCCACGGTGCAGGAGATCCGCTTCCTGACCACCATCAACAAGGGCTTTCGCCATCATCCCCTGTACCCCTGGGCCGGCACCTGGCTCTACTGGCTGATGGGCAGCGGCTTCACCCGCCGGCCGCATTTCCTCACGGCCTCCGACATCAAGGCCCGCGAGCCGATCATCGACACCGACGACGCCCTGGGTGGCTTCGAATATTCCGATGCCTACCTGCACGACAACGACGCCCGCTTCGTCTTCAACTTCGTGCGCGGTGCCCTGGACTTCGGCGCCGTGGCCGCCAGCTACGTCGAGTCCCTGGGCTCACGGCGGGAAGGGGGCCTCTGGGTGACCCGGGTGCGCGACGTCATCGACGGCGACACCTTCGAGGTCCGCTCGAAGGTGCTGATCAATGCCGCCGGCCCCTGGGTCGACCGGCATAACCGCCTCTCGGGCCAGCAGACCGAGCATCGGCATGTCTTCTCCAAGGGCATCCACCTGATCGTGCCGCGCCTCACCGAGCACCGTCGCGTGCTGGCCTTCTTCGCCGACGACGGGCGGCTGTTCTTCGTCATCCCCATGGGCGCGCGCACCTGCATCGGCACCACCGATACCCGGGTCGACTCGCCCGAGGTCGAGGTGACGGAGGACGATATCCAGTTCGTGCTCGACAACATCAACAAGCGCCTGGCGCTTCCGGCGCCCTTGAGTGCCGCCGATATCATCGCCACCCGCTGTGGCGTGCGGCCGCTGGCGGTGAAGACCAACGGCGGCGGCGAGCGGGACTTCCTCAACCTCTCGCGCAAGCATGCCATCGACATCGACCGCCAGGCCCGTCACCTGAGCATCTTCGGCGGCAAGCTGACGGACTGCCTCAACGTCGGCGAGGAGGTGGTCGAGGCGGTGGGGCGGCTGGGGGTGAGGCTGCCCCATCCGGACTATCGCTGGTACGGCGAGCCCGATGCCTCGTTGCGCGAGACCTTCATGCACCAGGCGCGCCTGATGGACCTGGACGCCATGACCGCCGCCCATGCCTCCGAGCCGCTGAGCCTGCGGCTGTGGCGGCGCTACGGCACCCAGGCCCTGGAGGTGCTCGAGGACATCCGCCAGGATCCCCGGCAGGGCGAGGTGCTGATCGCGGGGACCGAGTACCTGCGCGGCGAGCTCAAGCTGACCCGGCGCCGCGAGATGGTCACCCGGCTCGAGGACTTCCTGCGCCGACGCTCGAAGATCTCCCTGGTGGTGCCCCAGGCGACCATCCGCACCTCGCCGGGGCTGCGCGAGGCCTGCGACATCCTCTTCGGCGACCGGGCCGAGGCCCGCATGGCCGAGTACTTCGCCGATGCGCCCGCTCCGGTCGACGAACGCCTCGGGGAGGGGACTTAAGAGCTCCTTTCAAACCGCAACCAGTGGAGGTGGGCTTTTCCGGCGACAAGCCTTCGCGAGGGCGCTGTGAACCCCTCCTTGGGCGCTACCTTTGCCCTGCGGCGCTAAAGCATCCTGCGCCGCTTGCAGGGCCTGGGTTGGCCATCCTTGGCCAACCCGCTCGGCGGGAAGAACATTCACTGGATGTTCTCCATGTCCCGCCTCGCCCATGGCAAAGGACCCTCGCTTCGCCTTGTCCCCGGCGCCCATTGCTACTGCGAAACTGGAAAGGCTCTCTAAGGCGTCTGGTTGTGGTAGCAGCGGGTACGGTCGTTCAGACTCTCCCCGCGCCTGGGAGGCCCCAAGCCGCGGCGAGGCTGCTAGAATGCCGCGCGACGTCCACTGCCCGCTGTCCAGGAGCCCATTCCATGCCCGATACCTCGGCGGCCGCCCCCCTGCCGGTCGATTCCCCCGTGCGCACCCTGCTGGTCGGTGCCCAGATGCTGTTCGTGGCCTTCGGCGCCCTGGTGCTGGTGCCGCTGCTCACCGGCCTCGACCCCAACGTGGCACTGTTCACCGCCGGCGTCGGCACCCTGGTCTTCCATGGCGTGACCCGGGTGAGCGTGCCGGTCTTCTTGGCCTCGTCCTTCGCCTTCATCGCGCCGATCCAGGGCTCGGTGGCCAACTTCGGCATCCCCGCGACCCTCGGCGGCCTGCTGGCGGCGGGCCTGGTCTACGTGGCGATCTCGCAGCTGGTGCGCCTCAAGGGCACCGCCTGGCTGCATCGCCTGCTGCCCCCGGTGGTGGTGGGGCCGGTGATCATGGTCATCGGCCTGGCGCTGGCGCCGGTGGCGGTGGACATGGCCACCGGCGAGACCAGCGAGGCCATCGGCTACGGCCCGGCGATCTTCCTGTCCATGGCGAGCCTGCTGGTGACCCTGGTGCTGGCGGTGTTCAGCCGCGGGCTGATCCGGCTGGTGCCGATCATGGGCGGCATCGCCACCGGCTACGTGCTGGCGGTGCTGATGGGGGTGGTCGACTTCACGCCCGTGCACGAGGCGGCCTGGCTGGCGCTGCCCGAGTTCGTCGCGCCGAGCTTCCACTGGGCCGCGGTGCTGTTCATGCTGCCGGTGGCCATCGCCCCGGCGGTGGAGCATATCGGCGACATGGTGGCCATCGGCTCGGTGACCCGTCGCAACTACCTCGAGACGCCCGGCCTGCATCGCACCCTGCTGGGCGACGGCCTGGCCACCAGCGTCGCGGCGCTGTTCGGCGGGCCGCCGAACACCACCTATTCCGAGGTGACCGGGGCGGTGACCCTGACCCGGGCCTTCAATCCCTGGATCATGGTGACCACCGCCTGCATCGCCATCCTGCTGTCCTTCTTCGGCAAGCTCGGCGCGGTGCTGCAGACCATTCCCGGCCCGGTGATGGGCGGCATCATGACGCTGCTGTTCGGCTCCATCGCCGTGGTCGGCATGAACACCCTGGTGCGCGCCGGCAAGCCGTTGACCGCGCCGCGCAACCTGGTGGTGGTATCGCTGATCCTGGTCTTCGGCATCGGCGGCATGCAGTTCGGCGGCGGGCAGTTCACCCTGCAGGGCGTGAGCCTCGCCGCCCTGGTGGGCATCGTGCTCAACTGGGTGCTGCCCAGGGCCGAGGAGGAGTGACGGCTCCCCGCCGCTTCGGGCGGGGAACCGTCACTTGCGTCATCTGAAGCGACGCGTGCCCCTTCCAGCATCGGCTGAGCCCCGGCCCGAGCGCCCTCGGGCCTGGCATCGAGGTGAGCCCGAAAGATCGGGTACAGGCGGGCCGTCACCCCTCGCTATGCTGGCACGGGGTAACGGCAGGCAGGATGTCGGGCAGCGTCAGGAGGTCTTCCAGCGGCATGGGCCTGGCGAAGAGGAACCCCTGCAGCAGGTCACAGTCGCGATGGACCAGGTCCTGTTGCTGCTCCCGCGCCTCTATCCCCTCGGCGACCACCACCAGGTCCATGTGATGGGCCATGGTGATGATGCCCTGGACGATGGCGGCATTGCTGCGGTTGGTGAGAATGTCGCGGATGAAGGCGCGGTCCAGCTTGACCTTGTGGATGGGGAGATCGCGCAGGTAGCTGAGACTGGAAAAGCCGGTACCGAAGTCGTCGATGGCGACCGTGATGCTCATGCCGCGCAATGCGCCGATCATCTCGATGGCCTGTGCGGCTCCCCCCAGCAGGATGCTCTCGGTCATCTCCAGCTCGAGGAGCTCCGGCGGCAATCCCGTCTCGTCCAGAATGGCTTGCACCTCGTCGAGAAACCCGTCGCGGCGGAACTGCAGCGACGAGATGTTGACCGCCACCGGGAACACGCGCTCGCCCCTGGCGCGCCTGGCGGCGAGGCTCCGGCAGGCTTGTCTCAGCACCCAGCGGCCCAGGGGGATGATCTGGCCGGTCTGCTCGGCGATGGGAATGAAGATCCCGGGAGATACCATCCCGTGTGTCGGATGGTGCCAGCGGACCAGAGCCTCGACGCTGCGGATGCGGCCACTGACGGCATCGACCACCGGTTGGTAGTAGAGCTCGAACTGATTGTCGCGCAGCGCCGTATGGAGATCATGACGTAGCAGCACGTGCTCGATGGTGTCCCCTTTCCTGTCCCCCTGGTACCACTGCCAGGTGTTGCGTCCCTGCTGTTTCGCGACTTCCAGGGCCAGGTCGGCATGCTGCAGCAGTTCGTGAGCCTGCTGGATCTCCTCGTCGCTGCAGGCGACCCCGATACTGGTACTGATGTGCAGCGCGTGGCCATCGATCTCGAACGAGGGCGCGAAGGCCGCGAGGATATGCTCGGCGCTGATGGTCACCTCCTCGCGGGACGTGACGTTCGGCATCAGGAAGGCGAACTCGTCCCCGGTGAGGCGGGCCAGGGTGTCGTGGGGGCCGAGCAGCTGATGCAGTCGGTCGGCGATGGACACCAGCAACCGGTTGCCGGCGTGGTGACCCAGGCCATCATTGATCGCCTTGAACCCGTCCAGGTCGAGGTACATCACCGCCAGGAGTCGCTGGTTCTGCTGGCTCCACCGCAGGTCATGCTCGAGGCGGTCATCCAGGGTCGTCCGATTGGGCAGGCCGGTGAGCAGGTCGTGGGTGGCCTGATAGGCGATCTGGGCCTCCTGGTTGGTCTCCCGGGTGATGTCCTCCTGAATGCCGATGAAGTGGGTGCAGTGGCCGGCCTCGTCGACGACCGGGTTGATGGCCAGTCGATTCCAGAAGGGGGTGCCGTCCTTGCGGTAATTGAGCAGCGTGACCTGTACCTCGCTGCGCGCCGCCAGGGCCTGCCGGATCGCTTCGACGGTCGAGGGGTCGGTCTCGTCACCTTGCAGGAAGCGACAGTTTCTGCCGATGACTTCGTCCAGGGCATAGCCCGTCAGGCGGCAGAAGGCTTCATTGGCATAGACGATCGGCATGTCGCGCTGGGCGGCATCGGCCATGAGGATCCCGTTGGGGCTGGCTTCGATGCCCCGCTGCAAGAGACGGAGTTGGGCCTCCTGACGCTTGCGCGGGGTGATGTCGTGACAGATGCCATAGACACCGACGATCTCGTCATCGACGGTCACCGGGAAATTGGTGACCTCGAGGTAGTAGGTGTGACCGTCGGCATGGGTGCCCAATGTCTCGTACTGGCGTGATGCCCCGGCCCTGGCGGCATCGAAGGCCGCCTGAGTCTTCTCGCGATAGTCGGGGGCGATGAAGTCGTTGAAATGGCGACCGACCAGGGCCGACTCCGGATAGCCGGTGATTCGTTCCAGGGCGGTGTTGCCTCGCTGGAACCGGCCCTCGAGATCGAATTCGTAGACGCCGTCGGGGTGGTTGACGAACAGCGAACGGTGCCACTCGGCCAGCGTGCGGTGGCGGTGGTTGTCACGGTCCCTGATGATCGCCAAGGCGATCAGGGCGGCGGCTTGGCGAAGCCGTCTCTTGCTTACGGCGCTGGGCGTGGCGGTCTGGCGATAATAGGTGCCGAATGTCCCCAGCAACTCGCCCTGCGCGGTGATCACCGGGCTCGACCAGCAGGCACGCAGTCCCTCGGCAAGGGCCGCGCTACGGAAGGCGTCCCAACGCGAATCCGCCTGGATGTCTTCCGTGATGACCTGGCGACGCAGGTAGGCGGCCGTCCCGAAGGAGGCCACTGCCGAGCCGATGGGAACATCCTGGAGCCGGTCGACATAGGCCTCGGAGAAGCGTCGGCTGGGAAGCAGGCTGAGGGAACAGCGGGCCGGGTCGAAGCGCATGAAGTCCACCACGGCGCCGGGGAGCAGGATGCCGATCCACCGGGCAATCGCATCCAGCGTCTTCTCCAGCGGCGCCTGTTGGGCGATGAGTTCGTGGATATCCTGCTGAGCCTCCAGCAGGGTGAGGTCGTCGGTCACGCCCAAGTCTCCATGTGACATTCCCCTGGATTTTGTTGGTGCATCGCACATTAGCGGGAATTGCCGCAACAATTTCCCACGCCACCACGGCCTTCACGCTGATCTGCGAGGAGTCGATTCCTGGGGTGGCCGATAGTTTAGCAAAGACTGAAGGAATTGATCAGGCCGCTATCGTCGCACATGAACCGTGCGTCGGTCCGTCGATGGGACGCGATCCGCCACGAGCCTTCGCCCTCAGGGGCGGGGGCTCGAGACGGTCGGTTGGGCGGTCCACGGCGAGCGGGCTGACTAGCCGTGGTGAAGCTCCTCGCCGCCATCGGAGAACGACGGCGGGGTATTGGCGCTGACGATCACGCACTCCTGGTCGCCGATGTTGCGAAAGCGGTGGGGCAGGCGCGAGTCGAAGTAGTAGGCGTCGCCGGCTTCCAGCACCGAGACCTCGCCGTTCACGGTGATCTCGATCTCGCCTTCGATCACCACGCCGCCTTCCTCGCCCTCGTGCTCGAGCATCTCGTCACCGCTGTCGGCGCCCGGCGGGTAGCGCTCGTGCAGCACCGACATGCGCCGGTCCGGTCGACGCGCGGCGACCAGCCGCCAGGACAGCACCCCGTCGCCGATCTCGGTGAGCTCCGAGGCCTTGTAGAAGGGCCGCGGCTGGCTGTGCTCGTCGCCGGCGAAGAAGGCGCTGATCGACACCGGCAGGGCATCGAGGATCTTCTTCAGCGAGCTCACCGAGGGGCTCACGCTGTTCTGCTCGATCAGCGAGATGCTGCTGTTGGTCACCTTGGCGCGCTTGGCGAGTTCACGCTGCGAGAGGCCACGTTCCTGGCGCAGCTGGCGCAGTCGGGCGCCCACGTCGAATCCTGCATCCATCATCGTTCCTGCCGGCGGCGTCGGCCGCGAGTCTGAAGTGGGTGGTCGTGGAATATTCTTGACGAATGATACCGTGTCGCGACGGCCTCGATAAGCCGCGGCTTGATCGGCGTCACGGCGGCGACGAACCGTGAGCGGCGGTCATGGCACCCATCGCGTGGCTAAGGCATCATGAGGCCATATCTGAGCAATCCACTGGAGTATTGATGATCCACCGAGACGACCTCACCGGACTGGTGCTGGCCGGGGGTCAGGGGCGCCGCATGGGCGGGCGCGACAAGGGCCTCGAACCGTTCGCCGGCCGCCCCCTGGTGGCCCATGCCTGCGCGCCCCTGGTGGGACGGGTATCCGAGGTGCTGATCAACGCCAATCGCCACCTCGAGGCCTATGCCGAGCAGGGCGATCGGGTGATCCGCGACGCCGAGGACGGCTACCAGGGCCCGCTGATGGGCATCTACAGCGGCCTCCACGCCGCCCGGACCCACTGGGTGGTGGTGGTACCCTGCGACAGCCCGGCGCTGCCCGACGACCTGGTGGCGCGGCTGGTGGCGGGCATCGGCACGATGGATATCGCCGTGGCCGATGACGGCGAGCGGCTGCACCCGGTGGTGGCGCTGATCCGCCGCGCGCTGGTCGACGACCTGGCCCGCGCCCTGGCCCAGGGCGAGCGCAAGATCGATCGCTGGTACGACCGGCATGCCTGGTACCGCGTCGATGTCTCCGACTGTCCCCAGGCCTTCGCCAACCTCAACACCCATGACGAGAAGCAGCGCCTGGAGCGGCTGCACGGCAAGGAGTCCACGCGACCATGAGCGATTCGGTACCCGCCTCCCTGACCCTTCGCGACGACCTGCCGCTGCTCGGCATCGCCGCCTGGAGCGGCACCGGCAAGACCACCCTGCTGGAGCGCCTGCTGCCGGCGCTCGCCCAGCGTGGGCTACGCGTGGCGGTGATCAAGCACGCCCATCACGACTTCGATGTCGACCAGCCGGGCAAGGACAGCCATCGCCTGCGCCAGGCCGGGGCCGCGCCGATGCTGGTGGCCTCTCGGGCACGCATCGCGATGATGATGGAGACCCCGGGGCGCGACGAGGCGGACCTCGCCGAGCTGGTCGAGATGGTCCGTCCCCAGGCCCCGGACCTGGTGCTGGTGGAGGGCTTCAAGGCCTGGCCGCTGCCCAAGCTGGAGCTGCATCGTCCCGAGGTGGGCAAGCCGCTGCGCGTGGCCGAGGATCCCTGGGTCAAGGCGGTGGCCAGCGACGTCGCCGTGCCCCTGCCCGAGGGGGTCGAGGCGCTGGAGCTCAACGACCTCGAGGCCCTGGCCGACTGGGTCGCCGCCTGGCCCGCGCGCTGGCCCGAGGCGCGCCACCCGCGCCGGGAGGGCCGGCCGGCATGACGCTCTCCTGCTTCGATCTCGGCGAGCGCATGCTCTCGCCGGCAGAGGCCGACGCCGCCCTGGCCGAGCTGGTGCCGACGCCGCTGGCGGTGGAGCGGGTCGGCCTGGACGCCCTCTACGGCCGGGTGCTGGCCGAGGACGTGGTCTCGCCCATCGACGTGCCCCAGAACACCAATGCCGCCATGGACGGCATCGCCCTGGCCTGGCCCGTCGCCGGCCCGCCGCCCGAGACCTGGCGCCGGGTCGGCGAGGTGCTGGCCGGCCGCGCCCATGGCGCGGCCCTCGCGCCCGGCGACTGCGTGGCCATCACCACCGGGGCGCCGCTGCCCGCCGGGGCCGATACCGTGATCATGCGCGAGCAGCTCGAGGCGACGGGGCCGACCGTTTGCGTGCAGCATCCCGAGCGGGTCAAGCGTGGCCAGCACGTGCGCCAGGCCGGCGAGGACATCGCCCGTGGCCAGCGGGCGCTGACCGCCGGCACCCGGATCGGCGCCGCCGAGCTCGGCCTACTGGCCTCCCTGGGGCTGGCCGAGGTGGCGGTCCATCGTCGGCCCCGCGTGGCGGTGTTCTCCACCGGCGACGAGGTCACGCCCCCGGGCGAGGCGCTGCCCCCGGCCGGCATCTTCGATGCCAACCGCTTCAGCCTCGCCGGACTGCTGCGCGAACAGGGCGCCGAGCTGCTCGACCTGGGCATCCTCGCCGACGACCGGGCCGCGACGATCGCGGCGCTGCGCGATGCCGCCGAGCGGGCCGACCTGGTGATCACCACGGGCGGCGTCTCGGTGGGCCAGGCCGACTTTACCCGCCAGGCGCTGGAGGAAGTGGGCCGCCTGGCCTTCTGGCGCATCGCCATCCGCCCGGGGCGGCCGCTGGCCTGCGGCCAGCTCGGCGAGCGAGCGGTGCCCTTCCTCGGCCTGCCGGGCAACCCGGTGGCCACCATGGTCACCTTCCTGCAGTTCGTGGCGCCCCTGCTGGGCCGGCTGCAGGGCAGGGCGGAGGTGGCCCCGCGGCGGCTGACGGCGCTGGCCGAGACGCCCCTGCGCAGCCGCACCGGGCGCACCGACTTCCTGCGCGGGGTCACCCGCTGCGACGAGGCCGGCCGGCTGTGGGTACGCGACACCGGCGCCCAGGGCTCCGGCATCCTGTCTTCCATGGTGGCCGCCGACTGCCTGATCGAGCTCGACGCCCGGCGCGACAGCGTCGAGGCCGGCGAGGCGGTGACCATCCAACCCCTTTTTCGACTGTCTTGAGGCGCTGAATCCATGAGCCTGACCCATCTCAATCCCCGCGGTGAAGCCCATATGGTCGATGTCGGCGACAAGGCGGAGAGTCGCCGCGAGGCGCGGGCATCCGGCGTCATCCATATGCGCCCCGCGACTCTGGCCCTGCTGGCCGATGGCGACCTGCCCAAGGGCGACGTGCTGGCCACGGCGCGCATCGCCGGCATCCAGGCCGCCAAGCGCACCCACGAACTGATCCCGCTGTGCCACGCCCTGGCGTTGTCCAAGGTGAGCGTCGACTTTCGCCTGGACGAGGCCGCCTCCTGCGTGCACGTCAGCGCCACCTGCCGGCTGACCGGTCGCACCGGCGTCGAGATGGAGGCGCTGACCGCCGTGTCGGTGGCCTGCCTGACCCTCTACGATATGTGCAAGGCCGTGGACAAGGACATGGAGATCGGCAGCATCCACCTGGATGCCAAGACCGGCGGCAAGTCCGGCGACTATCAGCGCGGCCCGGCCGCCCTGGAGCCGGCGCCGATCGTCACCGGCGAGGGCGCCACCGGAGAGGTATCCTTGGGCGTGCGCTGTGCCATGGGCGAGCCCTGCATCCGCGTCAAGTGCCTGGCCGAGCTTCGCGAGCGGCTCGGCGTGGGCGAGGTCTCGGTGCCCTTCGACGAGCTGGAAAGCGCCGATGTGGCCGGCCTCAAGGCGCTGCTCACCGCCATGGACGCGCGCTTCGCCGGCCTCGACGAGGGCCGGGTGCTGTGCGCGGTCAATCAGGTCATGGCGGGCAACGCCACCCCGCTGACCGCCGAGGACGAGGTGGCCTTCTTTCCACCGGTGACGGGGGGCTAGGGTGATGATTCGTGTGCAGCAGGAGCGCTTCGATGCGGGGCGCGAACAGCAGGCCCTGACCCGGGGCCGCAGCGAAATCGGCGCGGTGGTCAGCTTCACCGGGCTGGTGCGCGACTTCAACGAAAGGCCCGAGGTCCAGGCCCTGACCCTGGAGCATTATCCCGGCATGACCGAGTCGGCCCTGGCCGAGATCGTCGCCGAGGCCGAACAACGCTGGCCGCTCCAGGGCGTGCGCCTGATCCACCGCATCGGCCGCCTGGCCCCGGGGGATCCTATCGTGTTAGTGGTGGTGGCCAGTGCCCATCGGCGCGCGGCCTTCGAGGCCTGTGACTTCATCATGGATTTCCTCAAGACCCGCGCGCCCTTCTGGAAGAAAGAACACACGGCCACCGGTGACTACTGGGTGGCCGAACGCGAGGGCGATCATCGCGATGCCCGTCGCTGGGAGACTTCAACATGAACGACGAGCTCATCGACGACTTCGGCAGGCGAGTGCGCTACGTGCGCATCTCGGTCACGGACCGCTGCGACTTCCGCTGCGTGTACTGCATGAGCGAGGAGATGACCTTCCTGCCGCGGGCCCAGGTGCTGACCCTCGAGGAGCTCGCCCTGGTGGCCCGGGCCTTCACCGAGATGGGCGTGGAGAAGATCCGCCTGACCGGCGGCGAGCCGCTGGTCAGGCGCGACATCGACCGCCTGGTGGACGACATCGGCGCCTTGCCGGGGCTCAAGGACTTCGCCATGACCACCAACGGGGCGAGCCTGCGCAAGTTTGCCCCGCGGCTGCGCGAGGCGGGGCTGCAGCGGCTCAATATCAGCCTCGATTCCCTGGACGCCGAGCGCTTCCGTCGGCTGACCCGCACCGGCGAGCTGGCCAGGGTCATCGATGGCATTCGCGCGGCCCGCGAGGCCGGCTTCGAGCGCATCAAGCTCAATGCGGTCATCCTCAAGGGCCGCAACGACGACGAGGTCGTGGACCTGGTCGACTTCGCCCGTCGCGAAGGCATCGATATCAGCTTCATCGAGGAGATGCCGCTGGGCGACGTCTCGGACCACTCCCGGGCCGAGACCTTCTGTTCCAGCGACGAGGTGCAGGCGCTGATCGAGCGCCGCCACAGCCTGATTCCCACCACCGAGTCCACGCTCGGGCCCTCGCGGTATTTCCGCATGCCCGACAGCGAGACCCGGGTGGGCTTCATCTCGCCCCACAGCCACAATTTCTGTTCGACCTGCAATCGGGTGCGCGTCACGGTGGAAGGGCGCCTGCTGCTGTGTCTCGGCAACGAGCACTCGGTGGACCTGCGCGCCGTGCTGCGTCGGCACCCCGGGGATATCGAGGCCCTCAAGGAGGCCATCGTCGAGGCGATGCCGCTCAAGCCGGAGCGCCACCATTTCACCACCGACGGCGACGTGCAGGTGGTGCGCTTCATGAACATGACCGGCGGCTGATTCCCCCCGACCCGCCGGGAAGGGCGCTCCCTTTTCCGGCGGGTCATGGCTCCGCTGCCCTGCGTTTCCCTCCCGGTTTTTGCCCCTCTTCATTGCGCATCCCGATGAATCCCGTCCATGATGGCCGGGATTTTTCCTCGACTATTCTTGCCAAATGGGTATCGACGAATATACTTTCGATATGGCCCGGTTGGTCGCAACCGAACGTGAGAATTCCCGATACGGAGGGGGCAATGTCCAACGAATCCCTGGAGCGCATCGCTCGCAACAAGAACGTGGCGCGTGCTGCGGCTCGTCAGCTCAGCATGGAGCAACTCCACAAGCTTGCCGAGGTGATCGGTGAGGTCATCGAGCAGAAAAACGATGAAGAGCGTCGTCGCCAGGAAGAGGAAGCGCTAAAGGCTCGCAAGCTGGCCGAGATCCGTGAGCAGATCAATGAAGCGGGCCTCTCCGTCGATGATCTGGTGCCTGAGCAACCCAAGCGCAAGCGCGGCCGTCCGCCGAAGAAGGCCGACAACGCCTGACGCGCTGCGGTGACCTCGCGAAGGTCATCGCGTAGAAAGCACAAAGCTCCCGCCATCACGGCGGGAGCTTTTTGTTTTCCCGAAGCCCTCGTCAGTCAGACGAGCTCGAGAGGAGTTCCGCCTCGGCGGCGAGGATCTGCAGGTGGATTTCCGGGACCCGACGCAGGTGCTCGCCCATCCAGGCCAGCAGTCTCGGACGCAGGGCGAGGCGCAGGTCGGCGAGGGTGTCGACGTGAATGTCCTCGAGGCAGTCGTCCAGCCAGTCGCTGAAGGCGTCCTCGTCGAGGGACGACGACTGGCTGGTATCCAGCAGCAGGCGACCGAGGCGCGTCCAGCCATGGTCGGTGGCGGCCACCGTCAAGGCCAGGTGAAGCTGGCCATGGCGCGAGCGTTCCTCCCCGCCGAGGCCCGGCAGGGGCGCCACCTCGTCCTGGCGGATCATGCGCGGCGACTGGGGATGGCGCGCCTCGAGGTGCAGGCCCTCGGCATCCAGGCGGAGCAGGTCGCCGTTCTGGGGCGTGAGGGGCGCCTCGATGCCGAGTTCCCGGGCGAGCGCCCGATGGGCATCCTGATGGCGCGGCTCGCCATGCACCGGCAGCAGGCGTCGCGGGCGCACCCAGCCATAGAAAGTCGCCAGTTCCTCCCGGGCGGGATGCCCCGAGGCATGCAGCTCTGGGTGGTTGGCGTCGTCCATCAGGGTCACGCCGAAGCGCCCCAGGGCGGCCTTCAGGCGCTCGATCAGGCGCTCGTTGCCGGGGATGGTCCGGGACGAGAAGATCACGCTGTCGCCGCTCTCCAGCTCGAAGTGGCGATGGTTCCCCCGGGCCAGGCGGGACAGCGCCGCCCGGGGTTCCCCCTGGCTGCCGGTGGCGATCACCAGCACCTCCTCCGGGGGCAGGTAGCCGAGGTCGCAGACCGGCACCAGCGGCGGGAAGTCCTCCAGGTAGCCGAGCCCCCGGGCCACGCCCACCATGCGCTCCATGGAGCGGCCCATCAGGCTCACCCGGCGCCCGCAGCGCTCGGCGGCGCGGCCGATGGCCAGCACGCGGGCCAGGTTGCTGGCGAAGCAGCTGACCACCACGCGGCCCCGGCAGGCGCCGATGGCCGTCTCCAGGGCCCGCGATACCTCGCCCTCGCTGCGCGAATGCCCGGGGAGGAGGGCGTTGGTGGAATCGCCCACCACCAGGTCGACCGGCGCCAGGGCGCGATAGATCTCCGGGGCCACGGCGGGACCGATCAGCGGCTCGGGGTCGAGCTTCCAGTCGCCGGTATGCAGCACCCGGTGCTCGCCGGCGGCGAGCAGCAGCGCACAGCTCTCGGGGATGGAGTGGGTGAGCGGCAGGTAGCGCAGGGTGAAGGGGCCCGTCTCCAGGGCCTCGCCGGGCTCGATGACCCGGATGGCGTCCTGGCGCAGGCCGCGCTCGGCGAACTTGGCGCGCAGCAGGCCGGCCGCCAGGGGAGTGGCATGGATCGGGCAGCCCCATTTCGGCCACAGCCAGGCGGCGGCGCCGATATGGTCCTCGTGGCCATGGGTGATGATCAGCGCCGAGGGCTGGATGCCCAGGCTGGCCAGGGTCGAGAGGTCGGGCACCTGCAGGGGGCTGTCCGGCAGGTCCTGGCGGATCATCATGCCGCAGTCCACCGCGATCCAGTCTCCCTCGTGGCCGTAGAGGCTCAGGTTCATGCCGATCTCGCCGCACCCGCCCAGCGGCAGGAAGTGCAGCGGCGGGCGGCGGCGGCGACGAATCTGGACACGGGGTTGGGGCATCGAGGAGGCAGGCGGCCGGGAAATGTGACTTCACTATACGGGATCGTCACCCTGGCCCACAACGAACCCCTTATCAAGCGGCTCACGTTACCCGTCCGTGCATCCGGGTGCTGTCTTGGGGCTATCGCAGCTGCCTATTGTTGACGCACCGGGGGCTGGCCATCGAGGAGGCGCTGTGAACCCCTCCCTGGGCGCTTCCGACGCCATCCATGGCGTAGGACCTCCTCAATGGCCAGCCTCCGGTGCCTGTCGAGCGGATGTGCACTGACCCATCTGTTATCCGTGATCCCTCTGGCCGGTCTGACCCGACACGAGGATTTCGCTACAATGCAGGCTTCCTCGTCCGCCCAAAGCAACGGTCATCCGATGTCACACTACTATCGACTGGTGGTTTCCTGCCCCGACCGCCTGGGGATCGTCTCCCGGGTATCGACCTTCATTGCCGGGTATGGGGGCTCCATCACCGAGGCCAGCCAGCACTCCGATCTCGAGTCGGGGCGCTTCTTCATGCGCTACGAGATCCTCGCCGATTCGATCGGCATGTCCCATGAGGCCCTGCGCGATGCCTTCGCGCCGATCGCCGACGAATTCGCGATGGACTGGGCGCTCAACGACACCAGCCAACGGCGCCGGGTGGTGCTGATGGTGTCCCGGGAGAGTCACTGCCTGGTGGACCTGCTCTACCGCTGGACCGCGGGCGAGCTCGACTGCGACATCGCCGCGGTGATCTCCAACCACGACGACCTTCGCGCCCTGGTCGAGTGGCACGGCATCGCCTATCACCACGTGCCGGTGGCCCCCGACGACAAGGCGCCGGCCTTCGCCGAGGTGCAGCAATTGGTGGACGAGGCGCGCGCCGACTGCGTGGTGCTGGCGCGCTACATGCAGATCCTGCCGCCGAGCCTTTGCGAGCGCTATGCCGGGCGGGTGATCAATATCCACCACAGCTTCCTGCCGTCCTTCGCCGGCGCCAAGCCCTACCACCAGGCGTACCAGCGGGGCGTGAAACTGATCGGCGCGACCTGCCACTACGTGACCGAGGAGCTCGATGCCGGGCCGATCATCGAGCAGGATATCCATCGGGTCAGCCATTGCCATACGCCCAACGACCTGGTGAGGTTCGGCCGCGACGTGGAGAAGGCCGTGCTCGCCCGCGGCCTGCGCTGGCACCTGGAGGATCGCGTGCTGGTGCACGGCAACAAGACCGTGGTCTTCGCCTGAACCGGAGGCGCGATGTCGTTTTCCGAGCTGGTACTGGCGCCGTGGCTGCTATGGCTGGGAGCCGCCGTCTCGCTGGCCTTCGTCGGGCTGGCGCTGAGCCGGCGCCCCTGGCAGGCGCTGCTCGACGATCACGCCCTGCAGCACCGCTGGCTGGCGGCCACCGTGATGGTCATGCTGCTCTGGCAGCTGCGCGCCCAGGCGGTCGACTGGCTCACCCTGCACCTGATGTTCACCGCCCTGCTGACGCTGGTCTTCAAGGCGCCCCTGGCGCTGCTCTCCATCGTGGTGGTGAACCTCGCCATGGTGCTGCTGGGGCGGGTCGAATGGCCGCTGCTGGGCGTCAACGTGCTGGTCACCGGGGTGGTGCCGGCGCTGGTCATCAGCCTGGTCTGGCGTCTGGTGGATCGGCGCCTGCCCGATCACCTGATGGTGTTCCTGTTCGTGGGCTGTTTCTTCGGCCCCGCCCTGGCCACGCTCGCCGCCGGGGGCGCCGCGGTGGGGCTGATGGCCCTCGGCGCGACCGATCCCGGCGCCATGCACCAGGCGCTGGAGTATGCCCGCTTCCTGCCCCTGCTGATGCCCTCGGAGGCCTTCATCACCGGCATGCTGATGAGCATCCTGCTGGTCTATCACCCCGACTGGGTCGCCACCTTCAACGATCACCGCTATATCGATACCAAATAGGAGTGAAGAGTGAAGAGAAACTCCGATTCACAGCGGCAACATACCCCTGATATGGCAGAGTGTCGATTAGGCCGTTCTTTTGCTGCCTTTCCGGGCCATGCAGCGTTGCTCGTTATGGCATAGTGTGGCCTTTCCGTCGTTGCCCGAGAGACTTCGTGAACGCCAACGCTACCCCTATCGCCCGCTCGCCGAGGTTGCTGCGTCAGCAGATGCTGCGAGATAACCGTTTCCTCGGTCTTCACCAGATCTGGTTCGCCGTACTGTTGACCCCTGGCAGCCTGTATCTCCTGCGCCTGTTCAGTCCGCTGGAATGGGAGTGGCTCGTGGTCCCTGGCTTCCTGATCGCCTGGCTATTGGTCGAGCTGCTGTTTCTTCCCCGCCGCCTCGCCATCCGGCGACTGGCGGTGAAGCAGAGCTACGACGAGGTCGTCCGCGAGGCCCTTCATCACGGGGTCGCCTTGCAGGAGGTCCGTGTGATCGATCGTGCGGAAGGATCGACAGGCAGGATCTGAGCCTTCAGATCGGCAGGCTCAGCTGCTGTCGGGCATCTTCCGGCAATAGCCGCACCCCGACCCCCAGCAGGCGCACCGGGCGCTGGGCCCGGGCCCAGGCCTGCTCCAGCAGGCTCAGGTAGCTGGCGAGATCGGTCGCCAGCCCTCGGCTCTCCAGGGTGGTCAGGCTGAAGTCATCGAAGCGCACCTTGACGAAGATGCCGGTGAGCGGCGGGTGCCCGTGGCGGGCCAGGCGGCCTTCCAGGCGCTCGCACAGCGGGGCAAGGGCGGCCCTGGCGCTATCCAGGTCGGGCAGGTCGCGATCGAAGGTGGACTCCACGCTCACCGACTTGCGCTCGCGCTCCACCTTGACCGGCCGCTCGTCGATGCCCCTGGCCAGCTCATAGAGGCGATGGCCGAACTTGCCGAATTCCTCGAGCAACCGCTCCAGCGGCACCCGGCGCAGGTCCGCGCAGCTTTCGATATCCAGCGCCTCCAGCCGCGCGCCGGTGGCCGGCCCCACGCCGTGCAGCTTCTTCACCGGCAGGGCCTCGACGAAGCCATCGACCCGCTCGGGGGGAATCACCGTGAGGCCGTCGGGCTTGTCCCAGTCGCTGGCGATCTTGGCCAGGAACTTCGAGGGCGCTACCCCCACCGAGACGGTGATCCCGGTGCGGGCCAGGCACTCCTGCTTCAACCACTGGGCCATCCAGGTGGCGCTGCCCTGGAAGCCCTCCACGTCGGTGACATCCAGGAAGGCCTCGTCTAGCGACAAGGGCTCCACCAGGGGCGTGAGCTCATGGAAGATGGCCTGGATCTGTCGGGAGACCGCCCGGTACTTGTCGAAGTCGCCGGGCAGCAGGGTCAGGTGCGGGCAGAGTCGCAGGGCCCGGGCCGTGGGCATGGCGGAGTGGATGCCATAGGTCCGCGCCGGGTAGTTGCAGGTGGCGATGACGCCGCGATGCTCCCGCGAGCGGCCGATGGCGATGGGAATCTCCCTGAGGCGGGGGTCATCGCGCATCTCCACCGCCGCATAGAAGCAGTCGCAGTCGGCATGCAGGATCTTGCGGATGCGCTGGGTCATGAGTCAGTCATTGGCCGGCGTGTCGCGCACCGGCCAGCGGTAGATGGTTAGCCGAGGGCCTGGCCATTGCCGCCACGAATCACCCCCACCCCGATCCCCTCGATCTCCAGCGCCTGGTGGCGCAGGTCCACCTCGATGGGGGCGAAGTCGGGATTCTCGGCCTCGAGGGTGACGGTGTGGCCCTGGCGGTGGAAGCGCTTGACGGTCACGTCGTCCTCCACGCGGGCCACCACGATCTGGCCGTCGCGGACCCGCTCGGTGCGATGCACGGCGAGCAGGTCGCCCTCAAGGATGCCCACATCCTTCATGGACAGCCCGCGAACCCGCAGCAGGTAATCGGCCCGGGGCGTGAAGTATTCCGGGGGCAGCGGGCAGTAGCGGTCGATATGCTCGGCGGCGAGTATCGGGCTGCCGGCGGCTACCTCGCCGATGATCGGCAGGCCCTGGGGGGCGTCGTCCTGGGGGGCATCGGGGGCCGCGGCCTCCGGCTCCTGGGCCGGCAGGCGGATGCCCCGGGAGGTACCGCGGATCATGCGGATGGCGCCCTTGCGCTCGAGGGCCCGCAGGTGCTCCTCGGCGGCGTTGGGTGACTTGAAGCCCAGGGCGCGGGAGATCTCGGCCCGGGTCGGGGGGTAGCCCAGCTCGTTCATGGTCTTGACGATGAAATCGAAGACATTCTGCTGACGCGGGGTGAGGGGGCGAGTCATGCGACCTCCGGGGCGGGACCAGTGGATGGCATCCATGCTGCCAGTCTATTGGGGAAGTATACAGCATGGGTATCCATCCAGTAAAAGGCGAAAGAGCCTTCCCCCTGACTCTCTCGATCACCGCCTGCTCCTGGCCCGCCAACGCGGGCAGCGATGACCCTGCTCATCACGTTTCAAACGCATGGCCGTGTGCGCATTGAGGCGAGGCCCTTGGCTGTCATACACTCGACATATATTCAAACAAATGTTTCCAACCCGGACGCACCCTATGGCTCAGCCCGATACCGTTACCCGCATCCTCGATACCGCCGAGGTGCTGTTCGCCGAGCGCGGCTTCGCCGAGACCTCGCTGCGCAACATCACCAGCAAGGCCAAGGTCAATCTCGCGGCGGTCAATTACCACTTCGGCTCCAAGAAGTCGCTGATCCAGGCGGTCTTCGCTCGCTACCTCGACCCCTTCACGGCGCGCTTCCATACCGCCCTGGATGAGCTCGAGGCACGCCATTCGGAGGAGGGCGACGAGATCCCCCTGGAGGAGCTGCTGGAAACCATGGCGCGCACCGTGCTGGAGGTGCCGGCGGAGCGCAACAGCCTGAAGGTGTTCATGCGCCTGCTGGGGCTGGCCTACAGCCAGGCCCAGGGGCACCTGCGCCGCTACATCCAGGACGAGTACGGCAGCGTCTTCACCCGCTTCACCGAGCTGGTGCGCCGGGCCACCCCCGACCTGCCGGATGCCGAGCGCTTCTGGCGGCTGCACTTCATGCTGGGCACGGTGATCTTCACCCTGTCGGGCCTGGATGCGCTGCGTGATATCGCCGAGAAGGACTACGACGAGCACGTCACGGTACGCGACCTGGTGCGCCGCCTGCGCCCGGTGGTGGTCTCGGCCATGAACGCCCCCCTGCCGGAGCCCCCGGCGGCGGTTCGCCAGGCGAGTTGAAGGGCCGGCGGGGTAAGGTGAAAGGGACGAGGAGCGAGGAAAGCATAAAGGGCTACTCGAACCTCTTCCCTCGCCCCTCACCCCTGTGTTCCTAGAATAACTCAGCGGAAAAATGTTTCATTTCCCCGAACGGATGAGTTAAACATTTTAAATCAATAGCTTATCTAATGGTGATGAGATGAAAGATAGGGGGTCACTTCAGATAGGGACAGTGCCCTGAAACGGACCGCCTGTGTTGGGATGGCGTAGCCACGGCGGATGACGAGCCGGCGACGGCAGCAGAATCATCAACGCTTTGTAGATCCCCAACACATAGGAGGCACGCTCTCGTTGCTCTGGTTCCAGCCAGGCTTGGGCTGGGTCATCCGACCAGGCGTGGTAGGTCTCGGAATCGATTCCAAGCAGCCGGGCCATCTCATCCGGCGTCAGGCTCCACTCTCGGGCGATGTTGGGCAGAGAACGTCCAATCACGCCACCAAGCGCTCCATCCGCTATCTTCGTTTCTACCCCTCCTCGGTGAATAAGGCGGGTTTCTCGACGCCCTGAGGAATGAGGCGGGCTACCGGTCCTGATATGGGGTGAGGGTCAAAACCGGGGCAACTCTGCTTAGCGCCTGGTCCGAATGTCGGGGACCACTTCATCCACATGGTGGGGAGCGGGCTGAGCCGACGCCGTTGGCGATGATGGCAATACCATCAGATCGACACCGCTGATGAAGGAGCCATCGCCTGACACGGTCAGCTCCCTTGTGCCAGTATCCGTCAGGCTCAGGCGTTGCAGTTGCTGCGGTGAGATTCTCAACCGGTAATCCCCGGCGATTACCCCTGGCACAATATAGAAACCGTCCCAGCTGCTTGTTGTCCGGGCCACTACCTCTTGCTGGTCGTTCAGCAGTTCCAGCTTCAGATCACCGACACCGCGCTGGACACCATCCTCCAGCAGATAGACCGTACCATCGATTTCTGTGGTCATGCGTACCGGGAACTCTAGGCTGGCCACGCTGCCCGGGCGCGGCACCAGCCTCAATCCTTCGATCGCTGGCGCCCATTGCGGGTCTATCAGTGTCGAGGTGTCTATCCCGATGTCTACATGCTGTTTCACCGGCAAGTGATCGATATGGGCAATGCCCGCCGCATCCGTGCGGGCCTGTTGCCTGCCGCCGTTGACCATGAATCCAGCACCCTGAAGCGGCTCCTCATTAGCGTCCATTACGCCATTGTGATTGTCGTCCATGAACACGCGCACTGAAGCGGCACCGCTGTTCGCCATGGGCCGGGCATCGAATCGCCAGTCGGAGCGCCGGTGATCCCGGCCCATGGCAATAAACAATTGTGCACCGAGAGCGATCTCCCCCGTGTCTACGTAGCTGGCATTAACGCCCAACCCGAAGCGGCCCAGGCTTTTGGTAAAGCCGGCGGTATAACGGGTTTCGGGTGACACGAAGGTGTGGGCTATACCCAGGGTCCCGCGATAGCCGTCTGCCAGATACTTATCGGCGGAGAGCGCTAACGAGGAGATGTCACGCTCAGAGCCCAGCAGGTAATCGATTTGACTGCGCAAACTCATATCGCGAACACGGCGGCTGACCTGCAGGCTGCCGGCAGCGTGCTCGATGTCACCGGAGGCGCGCCAGCGAAGGGTGTTGGTGAGGGCCGTGCGGTGCACATAAGCGGAAACACGCGCGCTGACCTCGGTATTGGCCCTGCCGGACTCCCATTCGTCCCGCTTGGCCTCGAGGGTTATGGGCATGCGCGAGCGAGACGTCAGCGGAAGGGAGCCACTGAGTCGAAGCTCATCATGGCTGCGCATGGGATCGCTGTCGGCGGGAAACACCTCGCTGGTGAAATCGGTCAGGTGGGTGCGACTCGCGTCCACGGCCACGCCGCCAATACGGGTCTGGACACCGAGCTCGGCCAGTGAACCACCGTCCTTCGCCTGGACAACATCCCCGCCGAGGCTCAGCGACTGCCAGAAGGTCCGTACCCCCAGGGTGGTATAGAGTTCCTCGTCCCCGGCCGTCGGTGCTCGGATCAGCCCGGCCGAGGCGGTCAGCGAGCGCGCGAGCCCCAGGTCGAACTGGGCGATGGTTCGGGATTGCCCGTCGTCGTCCCGGTGCTCGGTCACGCTGTACTGAAAGTCGCCGGGGCGAACCATGGATTGATCCAGAGGGAAACTGTACTGCTCCACCCGTGTCTGGCCCAGGGGACCGTTGAAAATCAGCCGGAAGTCATTGCGGCCATAGCTCAGGGGCTGGTCGTCGAAACGATAGCGGCCCTCGGCATCGGGCCGCGCAAAGCCCACCAAGGCATCATTGTAATAGAGTTCCACGTCCCACCCCGGCGGCAAGTCGCCCTCGAACGCCTGGCGGTCGAAGCTGGTGGGCCGTGTCAGGGGGCGATTGCTCAACGTCACCCCCTCGCCCCTGATACCGCGGGTGATATTTTCTACGCTGGAGGTCGAGTGACTACCGAATCGGAAAGACCGGGCATGCAGCGGACCCAGCAGGTTCCCGCCCGGGTCGTGTCGCGCGAGCGTGGCCCGCACTTCCGGCGAAGGATCCTGTTGGCGGCTTGAAAAGTAGAGCGAGGACTCCATGCCCAGCAGATCCCCCGTGAGGTAAGCGGTATAGGCCGCGTCGCTTTGGGTATGGTTATTCCTGCGCTGCAGTTCGGTGGCCAACGTCTGATCGATGAACGGCATGCTCAGCAGCCGATACGGCTGCTCATGGTAGGGATAGCCCGGGTCCTCATAGCCACCGCGTGTTCCTGCACGATCCGCGAGGCGTTCCCGCGCCAGGCGCGCCTGCAGGGGCAATGCCTCGAGGGCATGAACGCGCAGGGAGAGGCTGGCACGGTCGACCTCGAGTGCCAGCGGTAGCCACTGTTCGAGCAGGGACACAGCAACATAGATATCGTCCGGCTCCGCCAGCACCAGCGCCGGATCGAATGTCTCGGTATTCCCGCTCCGGGTAACGCTGGCGTTGTCCAGGTTCAGGCTGAACCCGCGATCTTCGCTGAGGATGAAGCCGCTGGCGGAGCCTTCCCCGGGCTGGGTCTGGATGGCGATGGTCAGCAATCTTGCCAGCTCGCCCAGTGGCAGCAGGGTATGCTCACCCCCCTCATAGGCAGGGATGGCGCCGGACAGTACGGCCTGGTCCAGGCGCACTTCCAGCAGCAGGAACTCCGGCTCCCTGGCCGGCTCCTGGGCAGGCAGGACTCGGGCGTAGGCCAGCAGCGCGAGCCATAACGCCAGCACGGTCAACTGACTGGCCCGGTGGGCGGTAGAGGATCTCATATCCGTGCTGCATAGAGCCAGGAAGCTATAGCGATAGCACCGCCTCGGCCAGCAGCCTGCCACCGTCCTCCGCCTGTTCCCGGTAGGTGACGCGCAGGGTGCCGTTGCTGAGGGGAAGGCCACTCGGCGGTTGCAGTGCAATGCGCGCTCGGCGCAGGGGGTTGGGGGTATAGACCGCCACCCCATTGGCGCGGCCGATGACCTGCTCTGCTCCGCTTCCCGGGGTGAAGCTGACGGTCAGATCGCCGTAGACAGACTGCGTACCGCTACGCTCCATCTGCAGCGCAAGCAGCGGCGCTCCGTTCGATGATCGCTGAAGCTCGAGCTGGGTCAGCGATACGGTAACGTCTGTGCCGCCATGACGCACGATCACCGGGATGGAGGCGCCGATCAGCGCCGTCAGTTGGATGCCTATCTCATCATTGGCGGCAGAGCCACGGGTCTCGATGCTACGACGGCCCCGGGTTTCGGGCTGTTGTGCGAACAGCAGGTGCGAGCGATACTCGCCGGCCGCCAGATCGGCAGGCTTGCGCACCATGATGCGGACCGTCTGCCCGGCGCCGGGCTCAAGGGTCACCTGGCGCGGCGAGTAACGCAGCAGAGTATCGGCAAACTGTTCACCCGGCAAAGGCTCGTCAACTTCGGAGAAACCGCCGGTTGCACTCATGCGTCGGTTGACCAGGGAAATGCGATAGGTGGCACTCTCGGTGCCGTTGTTGATCAGTTCCAGCTGGGCCGAGCGCTGGTTGCCCTCGAAGACGATTCGGGTCGGATAAAGCATCAACTGGGCCAGCGCATGGCTCGCCGGCAACACGAGCAGCAGGGCGCACAGGGTGACACGGTACAGGAACGCCATGGCTCGGGCTTTCTGGGGCAAGGTCTCGGGGATCATTGCGGAATCCATTTATCGCTTTTTTCGGGAGCACCGGACGGCACAAGGCACGATGGGTGCTATCCACAGGTGTTGCTCGCGGTGCATCAGTTGTAGTTCACGGTCACGCTGAAGGTGCCGGCGTAATCACCCGGTGCCTGGGCGCTGCCGACGTTGAGTGTTCCCCCGACCGTCAGGGTCTGGGACCCGCCCGCACTCAGCTGGCCGCCGGCCCCGGAAGGGGCACTGGTAAAGTCGTTGATGACCATATCGCTGCCCGGGCCCGTCAGTTTCACGAAATCGTCGCCGGGCAACTGGATCGTATAGGTCGCCTCGGCATCGCCCGTCACCGTAAACTCGGCGGCAAGGCCCGCGCTCGAGGGGATCAACAGCACATCACCGCCGGCGCTGCGCACGCCGCTGGTACTGACCGCGACCGAACCGCCACTGCCGGCCACGAAGCTGCCGAACGACAATCCCTGGGTGTTCTGGATCGCGATGTCCACCGCCCAGCCGTTGGAAGCCACCAGGGTGGCCAAGGCGACACCAGCCATGATCGTTGGCCAGCCACGTTTCATCGCAATGCTCCCGGTTTCTGGTGTCGATGGCCTACTAGTTGTAGAGCACAGTGACGCTGACATCGGCCGTGCCGGATGGGCCTCCCTCGACAGCCTTGACCCCAAGACCGCTGACCGGGTCGCCCTCGAGCATCCCATCATCGGCGTTGGCCATGATGCAGTCGGCCAGGCTTCCGGTGCGCTGAACACAGCCCTCAGGCACGACGGCCACGGAGACGGATGTCTCAGAGGGAAGAGGACCACCATCCTCCCCATCCACCCCGGACGAGACTGCTCCCGGAAGGCGTATGATCAGATCCCCCGTCGTGCCGCTGACGAAGGCGCTAGTGGAGGCGACCTGGAGGGTACGGCCGATGGTGACGGGCGCAATGACGGAAGCACTGACACGACCGGTCGCGCTGCGTGCATCGAGGTTGGCGGAAATGACGCAGGCGCTAACCAATGTCAGTGCCAAACCAGCGGTGGAGCCTCTGAAAGCGCTTTGCATAGCCCCACCCTGGTCTCCGCCGGTCTGGCACCCGGCTCGACATGCCGGTTAACGGTTAGTTGTACTCTACCGTTACCGTCACATTGCCGGTATAGGTCCCGGCTGCCTGAGCTGTAGCCACCGTCAGCTCGCCACCCAGATAGATGGATTGCGCACCCGATGTGAGTGTGCCGCTTGTCACGTCTCCGACCGTGGTGGAGGCGCTGGGGGTAAGCTCACTGATGCGGCCCAGTGTCATGGTGTTCGTTGCTCCGTCGGTCAGCTCGGTATCGCCGGACCAGGCAATGCTGTAGGTGGCATCAGCAGCACCCGTCACATCGAACTGGGCGGCGGCGGCGCTAGCGCCTGTGGAGGATAGAATCGGTCCCGATGCGGTTCGGTCACCGTTAGTGGCAACCGTCACGGTGCCGCCGGCGGAGCCGGGGGCGAATTGGCCAAAGTTGAGATCAACCACCTTGGTGATTGCGATCGGCTCGATCACCGTGCCCGTCGCCGTGGCTGTAGCATCGGCCGCAAAGCTGTTGGATGCCCCGAAAGCCCCAAGCGCGACGACGGAAGCCAGCGTGGTACGGCGAAAATTCTTACGAATGAAAGCAGATGAACTCATTTATCAATCCCCTGTAAGCCATTGCCACGGTTGTTTACCGTCGACGATGGCTTGAGTTAACACCAGGCAGGGGGAGCCGTTAACACTGCGATGGGGGCGGGCAGGAAGAACAGCGTGCCCGGAGCCAAAGGAGGTGTTGGCGGTCCCGCTGTCTTGGGGCTGTTACGCCCGTTAGACCGGTGACTTTGCGTCCCCGCCTTTCGACGGGTTTGCCTTTTTCGTTATCCGACAAATCGGTGAAGGCACCGGGCTGTCGGGAGCCGTATCACCCTTGGGTGGGTTGGCCTAAGCTAAGCGTAACTGAAGGGTAACCCTTCCACAAGCGGATTCTCTGAAAGGTATCCAATTCATGACTTACGTCAATTGCTTAAATTGTTATCTGATTGTTTTTGTGGGATAAAGAGCTGTCGGAAGCCATGTCACCCTTGGGTGGGTTGGCCTAGGTGAAGTGTAACTGAAGGGTAATCCTTCCACGAGCGGATTCTCTGCAAGGCATCCAATTCATGACTTACGTCAATTGCTTCAACTGGTATCTGATTGTTTTTGTGGGAGAAGGATCCTTGGTCAGCTATTCTCCAGCAGCAAGGTCAGTGGTCATGCCATTCCTGTAAGGCATACCCTACCCGTGGGTTCCCCCTTTCTGATTTCAGTATCAGATGTATACGACTGAAAAGAAGGTCTCCGGACAACGGCAATAGGCCGATAACTGTCGGACCCCCAGATCGCGGATGCGCCGCTTCGCTCGGACATTGACCGCTGAATCGACAGCCGCCAGGTCTTCGGGCAAGGTAAGCGCCTTTCCCCATGCACGAGACCGGTTTGCCCCCATGCGTATCGACGACATGAGCCTCGACCAGCTGTTGACGCTCAACCAGATCATCTGCCGCCGAATCGAAGAACTCCAAGCCCGGCAGGAGCTTGGCGTGCTGAGCCGCATGAACTTGGGGCAGGTCGTCTCCTTCGAGACCCGCGAGGGGCAGATCTTCGGCCGCGTCATCAAGATCAACCGCAAGACGGTCGTCGTACAATCGGATGACAGCCGCCAGTGGAAGGTCTCGGTGGGGCTGATCCAGCCATTACGGGACGTATAGCGCAAGCGGTACCTGAGACGCCTCGGAATGACCGGTTACCACTCGGCTCCTCAATCATCAGTTTCGCTGAAGGAGTCAGCATTGGTGCACGATCCTCGCCGGTTGCAGAGGCAGTCTCACCAGCAGCTTACACGCCTTGTCCCATGGAATATGGCTTTTCTGGGAGCGACGGCTCAGCCACTTGATCTAGATCCATGACACCCGGAATCGAAATGTCTGGAGGGCCTTCATATTGCCACGGATGCCGTAGTAGGCAACGTGTCCCTGGACCTTACGGCTTAGCTGTCGGTGCTGGTCACGTAACGGTCGGTGACGGTTGGCTCGACACCACAGCGCAATGCGCTTGAGGCCGCGCCGGAACCGGTCTTTCGCCGTCTTGCGCTTGACGATCCAGCTTCCACGCCGGGACTTGCCCCAGTAATGGGTGAAGCCCGGGAAGTCGAAGGTCCCGGGGCGCTGCTCACGGTGTGGCTGGAACCGCACCAGCCGGGTCTTGGTCGGGTGCAGGGTGAGGCCGAAGCGCGCGAAGCGCTCTGGCAACACCTCCAGCACCTTGCGAGCATCGGCTTTGTTGCTGAATGCCAGCCCCTATACAAGAAATGAAACGAGTAGCGCGGAACTGGAAGTTTCCTAGAGCACGCTGCCCAACTCGAAGATCGGCAGGTACATGGAAACCACCAGGCCACCGACCAGTACCCCCAGTATCACGATGATCAAGGGCTCGAGCAGCGAGGTGAGGGTATCGACCATGTTGTCGACCTCCTCCTCGTAGTAGTCCGCCACCCGGTTGAGCATGGCATCCAGCGAGCCGGCCTCCTCGCCGATGCCGACCATCTGCACCGCCAATGGCGGGAACTGCTCGGTCATGCGCATGGCGAAGTGCAACTGCTGGCCCGTGGAGACATCCTCGCGCACCTGGTTGACGGCCTTCTCGTAGACCTTGTTGCCGCAGGCACCTGCGGCGGTGTTCAGGGCCTCGACCAGCGGCACCCCGGCACCGAAGGTGGTGGCCAGGGTTCGGGAATAGCGGGCCACCGCGGACTTGTCGAGGATCTTGCCGATCACCGGAATGCGCAGTGACAGGGCATGCATGCGGTAGGCAAAGGCCTCCGAGCGCTTGATGCCTGCCCGCAGCAGGAAGATGAAGACCACGACGGACCCCAGGGCCCAGAGCCAGTAGGCCTGGGCAAACTCGGAGAGTTCGATGGTCATTTGGGTCATGGCCGGCAACTCGGCGCCAAAGCCCTGGAAGAGGCTCTCGAACTGGGGGACCACCTTGATCAGCAGCAGGGCGGTGACACCGATGGCGACCACGATGACGGCGGCGGGATACCACAGGGCCTTCTTGATGCGGCCCTTGAGGGATTCGGTCTTTTCCTTGTAGGTAGCGATACGCTCGAGCATGCGATCCAGGGAGCCCGATTGTTCGCCGGCTTCGACCAGGTTGGAGAACAGGCGATCGAAATGCTCCGGGTGCCGCTTCAGGGCCTCCGAGAAGCTGGCGCCGGCCGCCACATCGTTCATCAGCTCCTGCACGAGCCCACTCATGGCCGGCTTCTTGAGGCTTTCGGCGACCACCTGGAAGGCCTGGAGCACCGGTACGCCGGCGCGGATCATGGTGGCCATCTGCCGGGCGAACAGCATGATGTCGCGAGGCTTGATCTTGCCCATCCCGCCGCCGATGCCGCTCTTGCGGCGGATGTTCTTGATCATGATGTTCTGGCCGGCGAGCTCCTTCTCCACCTCGACGCGCCTGCTGGCGATCACCTCGCCGCTCACGCGCCTGCCTTGAGGGCCCTTGCCGGTCCATCGCCAGCGGTAGAGCTTGATCTTCCGTGCCTTGCGTAACGTCGCGGTGGCCATGGTCGATGTCCCTGCATTGTTCTAATGGTGTTTGGTGTTTGGTGTTTGGTGTTTGGGGTTTGGGGTTTGGGGTTTGGGGTTTTGGGTTTGGGGTTTGGGGTTTGGCGTGAGGCGTGCCCATTCTCCTCACTCCTCACTCCTCACTCCTCACTCCTCACTCCTCACTCCTCACTCCTCACTCCTCACTCCTCACTCCTCACTCCTCACTCCTCACTCCTCACTCCTTACCCCGAACTCTTTGCGCCTGATTAATCCTTGGTGACGCGGTTGACCTCCGCCAGGCTGGTCAGCCCCTGCATCACCTTGAGCAGGCCGCTGCGGCGCAGGTCGGGGTGGCCTTCCTCCCGTGCCTGGACGGCGAAGTCCATCGAGTTGCCCTGCTTCATGATCAGCTGGCTCATGGCATTGGTGATCGGCACCACCTCATAGATGCCCACACGTCCCTTGAAGCCCTGGGTGCAGTGCTTGCAGCCCACCGGCTCGAAGATGGTGGCCTGGTCGACCTCCTCCTCGTTGAAGCCCTGGTTGAGCAGCGCCTCCCGGGGGATATCGGCCGGCTGCTTGCAGTGATGACACAGCCTTCGCGCCAGGCGCTGGGCGATGATCAGGCTCACCGAACTGGCGATATTGAAGGGCGCCACCCCCATGTTGGCCAGGCGCGTCAGCGTCTCGGCGGCGGAGTTGGTATGCACCGTGGAGAGCACTAGGTGGCCGGTCTGGGCAGCCTTGACGGCGATCTCGGCGGTCTCCAGGTCGCGGATCTCGCCGACCATCACCACGTCCGGGTCCTGGCGCAGGAAGGCGCGCAGGGCGCTGGCGAAGTCGAGGCCGATCTTGGGCAGCACGTTCACCTGGTTGACCCCGGGCACCTTGATCTCCACCGGGTCCTCGGCGGTGCAGATGTTGCGCTCCACCTCGTTGAGGAGATTGATGCCCGTATAGAGGGTGACGCTCTTGCCGCTGCCGGTGGGGCCGGTGACCAGAATCATGCCCTGCGGGTGATCCAGCACCTGCTCATAGACCTCGCGCTGCTCGGGGGTGAAGCCGAGCTGCTCGATGCCAAGCTGCGCCGAGGCCGGGTCGAGGATCCGCAGCACGATCTTCTCGCCGTAGACGGTGGGCAGCGAGTTGACGCGAAAGTCGATGGAGCGAGTGCTGGAGATCTTCAGCTTGATGGCGCCGTCCTGGGGCAGGCGCCGTTCCGAGATGTCGAGGCGCGACATCACCTTGAGGCGGGCGGCGATGCGCGTGCGCATGGCAAAGGGCGGGTGGGCCACATCGTGCAGTATGCCGTCGATGCGAAAGCGCACCCGATAGCTCGTCTCGTAGGGCTCGAAGTGGATGTCCGACGCCCCGCGGCGGATGGCATCCAGCAGGATCTTGTTGACGAACTTGACGATGGGCGCGTCGTCCCCGGCGGCGGCCACGGCCTGCTGTTCGTCGCTGACGTCGGTGACGTCCTCGCCGTAGCTGAGCTCGCCGATGGCATCGTCCACATTGGCCAGCTCGTCGAGCATGCTGCTCTCGTTGCGGGCGAGATAGCTCTCGAGCACCGGGCCGAGCTGATCCACCGGGGCGAGAATCCCCTCGGGGGTCAGCCCGGTGGCGAACTGCAGTTCATCCAGCTGCGCCAGGGTGGAGGGGTAGGGCACCGCCACGGTGAGGCGATGGCCGTGCCGATTGAGCGGCAGCACCCCCAGCCGGCGCAGAATCTTGTCGGGGTAGTCCGCCGCGGGGGGGAGGCTCTCGAGCCGGATGGCATCCAGGTCGAGGATCGGCAGGCCATATTCCCAGGCCGCCGTCAGCGTCGCCTGTCGGGCCGGCACCAGGCCGGACTGGATCACATGCTCCAGCAGCGAGATCTCGCCCTCCCGGGCCTCCTGCTCGGCGCGGGCGGCGGCGGCCTCGCTCAGGTAGCCATCGCGCATCAGGCGCCGGCTGAGCCCGCGCAGCCCGCTGCGGTTGGCGGCGCCGGAGAGGGGCGAACTGGCGGGCTCGGGGGTGTAGGGCTGCTCGGGGCCGGGAGGGCGGTAGTCATTCATAGGGTTCGATCGTCTCGCCGCGGGAGCTGATGGCTTTCCTGCTTGATTCTAGCCTGTAAGCATGGCGGGCGCCCAGCGTAGGCCTCGTGCGTTCAACCTTAGGCTTGACCTATCGGCGGCAATCGTCAGTATGGTATCCATCAGTCTTCAGGTTTCGCAGCGTGATACCTTGTCCTTGCAAAGTACCAAAATGTAAATTAATGTAACGTCAGGGCGGCCTTCTTGTCGCCTGCGGGGGCTTGGGAGAGGCCAGCCACTGGGTGGTCTCCTCCACTGGGTCCCGAGGCTTGGCAACGAGTTCGCCTGTACCACTATCTGATATCGGCTTGGGCAGGCGGGAAGAGCAAGGGGTGAAGACCATGAAAAGACAAGGCACGAAGCATTACGTCAAGGCAGGCCAGGGTGGCTTTACCCTGATAGAGCTGCTGATCGTGGTGGCGATTATCGGGGTGTTGGCAGCGATTGCCATACCGCAATATCAGAACTATTTGAATAGAGCCGCTGACGGGGCTTGTGAAGCGGAAACAGCGTCGCTTCGGGCACCTGTTGCAGCTGACATTGCCGATCGGAATGCTGCCATGGCACATATTGCTGCTGATGGGACAGTTACTCCGGCTAATTTCGATGAAACTGAGTATATTACTCTTGAGTCTTGCTCTGACGTGACTCTTGCTGCTGCTGCTGTTGCTGCTGATGGGTATGTCCTTACAGGAACTACCGCTCGGACTAGTAATACCAACGATGTGGCAATACCGAATCTTTAATTAACCAATCGGGGACAGACCCCAATTAAAGAAGGCGGTCGGCATTTTCCGGCCGTTTTCTTTTCCACCGTTTCAGCAGTCACGTTCTCTGGGAACAATTGCGCCTGACGTCCGGCGGTCTCAAGTTCCAAGCGCAACGCTATTGAAGGGTGCTAGGTCCACCGACGGATTTCTTGAGCACCTCGGCGTAAACTTCCAGCGGCGTTCGCCAGTCCAGTGTCTTGCGCGGCCGCGTGTTCAGTGAATCAGCGATCTCATCGAGCTCTTCCTGGCTGTAGACCGACAGATCCGTGCCCTTCGGCAGGTACTGCCGCAACAGCCCGTTGGTGTTCTCATTGGAGCCCCGCGGCCATGGGCTATGCGGATCAGCGAAGTAGATCGCCGTACCGGTCTTCTGAGTGATCTCGGCATGCCTCACCATCTCTCTGCCCTGGTCATAGGTCATTGAGAGACGCAGGGATCGCGGCACTTCATTGAGCTTGTCACTGAAGCCGACGGCCGCCGCCGTAGCCGTGGTGCCGTCCACTTTCGCCAGGATCACCAACCGTGTGGTCCGCTCCACCAGCGTACCGACGGCGGAGCGATTGTTGGCGCCAATGATGAGATCGCCCTCCCAGTGGCCAGGCATCAGGCGGTCTTCGATCTCAGGCGGCCGCATATGGATGCTGACCAGCTCGGGAATCTGCTGGCGTCGATCCTTACCACGACTGCGTGGCCGACGCTTGCCGTTGCCCTGCCGTAAGCAGGCGATGAGTTCCTTTTTGAGGCTGCCGCGGGGCATCACATAGAGCGCGTTGTAGATGGCCTCATGCGAGACCTGGCGACGTGAATCGTTGGGAGACATACGCTTCAGTGTGCGGGCTATCTGTTCCGGTGACCAGTACTTGCGCAGCAGGTAGACCACCACCTCGAAGAGCTCCCCGTCGGGATGCAGCTTGGGACACTGACGTGGCCGATGTCGCGTCAGACGGGCCCGGTAGCCCGCCAGACCGGCATCGTAGCCCTTGATGGGATCGACCGTGTGGCGCGCGATTTCTCGCGACACGGTGCTCGGTGCACGGCCCAGATGAGTGGCGATGGCCCGGATCGAATGAGTAGCTCGCATCATCATGATGGCGGCTCGGTCTTCAGCAGAGAGATGGCGAAAGAAGCAAGTCATGGCAACACCGTACCTGATGGGTCACGTGTCGCACTTGGTCATTGAGACCGCCTCCCCTGATGACCATACACTTTGTCTGAGGAGACGCTATACCTATCGCGATCGCGGCCGCCCTGGCCCTGGGGCAAGATGGCTTATCTCCACCCCTACGACGGCCGCCTCGTCCTGGCTCTGGGGTGATGGCGGTGATCCATGGGGCGGTGGCATGGCGGAATGGGCGGCAGTAGCCATGCGTGAACGCCTAGCGCCGGAAGCGGTCACATGAGCGCACTGTCTTTTTCAAGGAGTTACCTCATGGACGTGATCCGCATTCTGTTCGCGATTTTTCTGCCTCCGGTAGGCGTGTTCCTCCAGGTCGGCTTCGGCCTGCATTTCTGGCTGAATATCTTGCTGACGCTGATGGGCTACATTCCCGGCATCGTGCATGCGGTCTGGATCATCGCTCGGCGGTGAGGCCATAGCAGCCAGTCGGGGACAGGCCCCAGGTAAAGGAGACGGTCGACATTTGCCGGCCGTTTTCTTTTCCACCGTTCCAGTTCTCAATGGTCTCGGGGTCGGCGCCCAGGTTTGCCGGGGGGTGGTGCGGCGGCCGAGCAACTCGGCCGCCTGCTGCTGGAAACGCTCGCCGCCCAGGACCAGGCCGCTGTGGGTGATCTGGCGGGTCTGATCGACCATCTGAGAAGCAAGCTGATGTCGGGTGAGTTCCCGGTATTAGCTGCATCGCTGCTCGCGGGTTGGACCGAGCGCTTCGATGGTGGGATGGGATGTGATCAATCGGCCTGCCTCTCCCTGGGCGTTAGTGCGATAGCTGCACCAGCGGTAGTGGCCGGGGTGGGCGACCATCCCGGCGCGGACGGGGTTCAACTCGATAATCCTGTACCCGTCCCCGATTAATCCCCGGAGACCGGCCCAGTTAACCCCTGATTAATCCCAGCTGTCTTGATAGTTCTCCCAGTAGCGGCCCAGGTCGCGGTCGTTGGTGATGCCGTATAGCTGGTACTGACGGTTCAGGCGGGCGCCGCCGTCACGCGTGAGGGGCTGCCAGGCGATGGTGGAGCGGCCGCGGCTGGAGCGAACGAAGAAGGCGTCCAGGGGAATGGAGACATAGAAGGCCTTGTCGAAGCTGCCCTCGCCGTAGGCGTCGCCGGCATCGGTGAACGTCGTCCAGGCACCCACGCGCACGCCGTTGTCGAACTCCCGCGACACATCCAGGGTGGCGCCATAGTCGCCGGCCAGGTAGCGGCCCACGCTGAACTGGGCCAGCATGTCCTCGAAGCCGGTCTCCCAGTAGGCGGTGGCGTGGCCGGTCCAGGTCTCGTAGTCGCGCAGGCCGAACTGCTGGTCGAACTCGCGCTGCTGGACCCAGTTCATGTCCAGGCCGAGTGCCAGGTCGCTGTTGAAGGGGCGGTAGAGCAGCTCGCCCCCCGCGCCGGCATACATCGTTTCCAGCAGGCCGCCATACCCCATGGCATACAGGTCGTCGCCCAGCTGCGCGGTGCGGGTGTACTGCAGGTTGCTGATCCCGACGTCGGCCTCGGCCAGGTAATCGCCGATATGGGTGCGCACACGGGGCAGGTCCGACTCGGCGATGTACTCGTACTCGTCGAGGTTGTCGGCCAGGGTGGCGGTCAGGCTGCCGGAGAGCCAGCCGTTGGGGTCGGTGGTGTATTCCGCCGAGGCGAAGGCCGAGAGGCGATAGAGGTAGCCATCCGGGCCGCCGAAGTTCTGCTCGATGGCCGGCCCCGTACTCCAGGAAAAGCGCTTCGGATCATCCTGATAGAGAATCTCGCCGGCAGGCTCGTCCAGCAGCGCGCGAGAGTAGATCCCGTAGCGATGGGCGGTTTCGGCATCCTGAGAGGCGGTTGCCGCAACCAGGGTGGAGCGGTCGTGAACGTCCTCGCGCAGGCCCAGGCCGCGGTTCTGCCAGCGGTAGTGGAAGGTCTCGACGGCCTCGTCGGCATTGGCATGCAGGATGCGCCCGGCTCGGCCTTCGCTCTTCGCCAGGTTGCGGAAGGTCACGGGCTCGCCGGTGACGATGAGGTCCTCGCCGTCCTGGCGGATCTCGTCCACGCGGATGCCGGCGTTATCCTGCAGCTTGGCGGCCACGGCCGGCCAGTCCTGCTCCGCTGGCGCGTTAATGGGCGCCGGCGGCGGGTCGCGCTTGATCTGGCTCAGCCCGGCGAGATTGGTGGAGAAGGTGATGCCGGCCATGGCGGCATTGCCCCGCTGCCAGCCGGCATGCAACTCAAAATTGTCCGTCAACCGGTAACGCGCCCCCAGGTTGAAACGCGAGTCCTGGGGCTGGTCGTTGTCCTGCGGCTCGTTCGCATAGTCGTTGCCCTCGTATTCGAGCTGCAGGACCAGTGGCTCCCAGGGCGTCTGATACTCGATGCCGCCGAAAAAGGCGGTGTTGCCGCTGAACAATTGATCGATCTGGAAATCACCAGCCTGGTCGCCACCCTCGCCTTCTGGCCGGTTCCTGAAGCGATCGCTTATCAGCGACAGCGGGGAGTCCATGTCGCCGCGGTTGCCGAGGTAGCCCCATCCAAGGCCCAGGCTGAAATCGAGGTCATGCCAGCGCTTGCTCGCCACGATGTACTCGGAACCGAAAAACGTAGTACCGCCGAGATCGCGTATTCCCAGCGCCAGTTCAGGCAGGTAGCGGCTTTCCTGACTCAGTCGTATCTTTGCATCGATGCTCTTGTCGAGATAGTCGCGATCGCCGGCGATGCTGGGGCCATACAAGCGATTCTCGATCGAGGTGTAACGAAAACCTCCTTCCAGCCACTCGGTGGGTTGCATGAAGATCGAGTAGCGGCGGTAGGGAGACGTTCGACTGGCATTGATAGCGAAATCACCGACTGGGGCCATGCGCGCCGTCGGGGTCTGCATCAGGCCGACGCCGCCGAAGTCGCTCTGGCCGGTGCCCAGGTTGTTGGCCGAGGCCGGGGAGGCCATCCATAGCAGCATCGGGGCCATGCCCCATGGGAGAGTCCGTCCTTTCATTCCACATCCCTGATGGTGCAGTCGTCGCCGGGAAGGCGGGTGGCGAGCCAGGCGGCCAGTTCGCGATTGACGATGTCGCCTTCCGCCGTGCCGCCGAGGCCACGCTCGGGCAGCAGCGAGACCAGCCGAGAGCCGGGGGCGAGGGGGGCACCCTCGTGATTCCAGGCGGCGATGCCGAGGTCGCGGGTCTCGCCCAGCGGGGTGACCAGCGTGACCCGGTCGATCCCCTTGGTGGCGCTGCCCGGCAGGGCATCCAGCGCCTGTTCCACGCTCATCCCTGGTGTCCACCGGAGCCGGTCGACGCCCTCGAGCGTCCAGGTCTCGATCCAGGCGGGTGGTGTGCAGGTGCCCAGCGCGGCGATGTCGGCCATGGCCGGGTTGCGCCGCAAGTCGCTCGCCAGGTGTGGCAGGCCCAGTCGCTCCGGGGAACGGGCAGGCTCTGCCGGCAGGGACGACAGGCCCCGTTGCCAGTCGGTCAGGGCATCGGCCCTGTCGGTATCCCTTGCCAGCTCCAGGGTGTTCGAGAGCACCTCGAGCTCGGCGACAAGGCGCCTGCGCCGTTGCTCCAGCGGCAGGGCATCGTTCGCCCTCAGGGCAAAGCTATAGGCCCAGTCGAAGGGAGCCGCCTGGCTGGCCTGGCGCTCTTCCTGCCAGGCCAGCCAGGCCTCGAGAAGCGTGGGGGAGGTGGCGGCGGATTGCGCCTGTGCCAGGCCGGGAAGCACCGCCAGCCAGCCAAGGGCCACGAGAGTCAAGTTGCGCATGAAAAGGATGCCTTGCGAATTACCACCAGTGGCGAGCCACCTGCCACTGCATCGTTGGAGCGCCTGGCCACGGGGTCTCATCGACGGCCCATAGCCGGTGGGAGCTCGGGTCGCGCCACAGGGTCGAGGCCGTCGTCGAGCCGTCGGCCCACTCGAGGACGAGTGAGCAGCGTTCCAGCTCTCGCTCGGCGAGGGGCAGGGCCAGCATCTCGGTGGCATCGCACCTCAGCTGCCCCTCTCCGGTGCCCTGGACGACATGCCCATCGGCGTCGCGCCAGTGTCGTTTCATCTCGACGCGTGCAGGCGCTTCGCGTCGCCAGGGCGGTGGTCCCGCGTAGTGCGTGCCGAGCAGGTTGGCGTCGAGCCCGCTGGTGGCATGGAGCCCGCCGTCCCGCAGCTCCAGCACCACGCCCTCGCCGGAGGGCCAGTAGGTCATCTCGCCGGCCTGGCTGCCCATGACCATGAGGCCGCTGACAGCGCCCAGCTGGACGGACAGGGAGGCATAGGGGATCTCGGTCGCCTGACGCGCGGTGGCCTGGTCGTCGGGGAAGAGCTCCGCCAGCGACGCCGACAGTGGTGTGGTACCACCGCTGGCACAGCCCGCGAGCAGCGCGGCTGGCACGGCACACGACAAGACCGCCCGCAGGCGGCCTTGAAATCTGCCTTCATGAGGACGATTGGGCATGGTCAGAAGGTGCCGGTCGTCCCCGTGGTGCCAGTGGTGCCGGAGGTACCGCTGCTGCCGCCATCGTCATCGTCTGACGCGATTGAGCTGATGCCGACCCCGACGGCCACGGCCCCGGCAACGGCAATACCCGTCAAGGCGGCGGTGGAGAGGCCGGTGGCGGCCCCGATGCCGGCCAGCCCGCCACTGGAAGCGGCTCCGCCAGCCGCGGCGCCCCCCGTGGTGCCAGCTGCACCCGCGCCGCCTTCCGTTTGGGCGCTCGCCAGCGGTGAGCCCAGCATCCCGACGATACCGATCAATGCAAACGTTTTGCGTAACATCCTGTTTTCTCCCGTCGCGTTGTGTGTTGCGGCCAGAGCTGCTGCTAGCCAGTCCTAACGTCTCGACGATTCGTATGGTAGGCGGTGAACGCGCCGATGTCTCGCCGAGGATGAGTTTTTTCATGGAATGATCATGAAATATATCAGTCTTCTCACATCCGTGTAAGAGATCACTTACACATGAGGTCAGCTAAGCCTTTAGTACTAGAGCTGCAGCGAGATTGTCATGTAGACTCGCTACCTTGCTGCTTAGCAACACTCAGCACATACAAACACTTGCGCGTTGCCATATGGCGACAGGCCTCGGGGAAAGCCATGGTATCCCGGGGCGGTAGCGTGCCCGAACGTCCTGGCGTTTTACCCTACAGGCAGTCCCTTATGCGTCATTCCACGCCCCGTACCCTCTTGCTCGTCCTGTGCTCTGCGGCCTGGCTATCCGGCTGCGCCTTCGCTCCCGGCAGTCATGTGGATTACCGCAGCGAGAGCGCCCCCATCGACGATCTGGTCGATGTCGAACCCATCACGCTCGGGCTGATCAACGCCCAGCAACCGGCCGACACCGGCGTCGAGCGGCGTCAGGCGGGTGAAGAGCAGCGTGCCGCGGTCGAGGGCTACGATTACCGCATCGGCAAGGGCGATGTGCTGAGCATCATCGTCTATGAACATCCCGAGCTGACCATTCCCGCGGGGGGGGAGCGCAGCGCCGAGGAATCCGGCAATACCGTCCACCAGGATGGCAGCATCTATTATCCTTATGTGGGGCGTCTCGAGGTGGCTGGCATGACCATGACGGAGGTGCGCGATACGCTGACACGCCGTCTGAGGGCGGTCATCCCCGAGCCCCAGGTAGAGGTCAAGGTGGCGAGCTTCAATTCGCAGAAGGTGCTGGTGACCGGCGAAGTGCAGGAGCCCGGGCGCCTGCCCATCACCAACGTGCCGATGACCGTGCTGGATGCCATCAGCCAGGCGGGCGGCCCCCGTGAGCTGGCCAACTGGCACGAGGTGCAGCTGACCCGGGAAGGCCAGACGCGCACGCTCTCCCTCTATGACATGCTCAATGACGGCCAGCTGGCCCAGGACCTGCTGCTGCAGGATGGCGATGTGCTGCATGTGCCGGATGTGGGCAACCAGAAGGTCTTCGTGATGGGCGAGGTGGGCGAGCCGCAGTCGCTGCCGATGGGGCGCTCGCGCCTGACCCTGACCGACGCCCTGGCCCAGGCGGGTAGCTTCGACGAGGCCCAGGCCGATGCCAGCGGCATCTTCGTCATCCGCCGCAAGCCGCAGGAGAGCGACAAGCTGGCCACGGTCTACCAGCTGGATGCCCGCAACGCCACGGCCATGGTGCTGGGCACCGAGTTCCGGCTCCAGCCCACCGATATCGTCTACGTCACCACCACGCCGCTGGGTCGCTGGAACCGCGTGATCAACCAGCTCCTGCCCACCGTGACGTCCATCTACCAGGTCACTCGCACGGCGAGGGATGCCAACGACCTCCGGGATGATATCTGATGTTTCAGCGTATCCTGGTCGTGTGTATCGGCAATATCTGTCGTAGCCCGGTGGCGGCGGCCATGCTGGGCCGTGCCTTGCCGGACCGAGAGGTGACCTCGGCCGGCCTCGGTGCCCTGGTGGATCAGGGCGTCGATCCCACGGCTCGCGAGCAGGCCGAGGCCGACGGGCTGGTCGTCAGCGAGCACAAGGCCCGGCAACTGACCCCGGAAATGCTGCAAGCCGCCGACCTGGTGCTGGTGATGAGCGAGGGTCAGCGGCGTGCCGTGGCCGATCTCTCGCCGGCGGCACTGGGCAAGACCATGCTGCTGGGGCGCTGGCTCGATGACGGCCAGGGACGCGAGATCCCCGATCCCTACCGCAAGAGCCGCGAGGCCTTCGTGCATGTGCACCGCCTGCTGGGGGAGGCCACCACCAGCTGGGCCAGCAAGTTGTGAATCCCCGCGGAGGCACTCCGCTTCGGTTTCCGATAACCCTTTTCCATCTTCAACCGGTATTCGCATGTCTGACGCATCCCGTAGCCCTTCTCCTGCCGATGACGAGATCGATCTCGGTCGGCTCTTCGGCCTGCTTCTCGATTACAAGTGGTGGATCGCCGGCACGACGCTGGTCTTTGCCTTGATCGGGGTGACCTATGCCCTGCTGGCCACGCCGGTGTACCGGGCCGAGGCCCTGGTGCAGGTGGAAGAGGACTCTCCCGGCATGAACCCGCTGGACGACGTGACCAGCATGCTGGGCGGCGAGCCGCCCTCCCAGGTCGAGATCGAGATCATCCGTTCGCGCATGGTGCTGGGGGATGCGGTCAACCTGCTCAACCTGGATATCGTGGTCGCGCCGCAGCGGCTGCCGCTGATCGGTGATTTCCTCGTCCGTCACGGCATCGAGCGGCCGGGCTTCGCCGACGGCTGGGCGAGTACCTGGGCCGGTGAAGAGATCGCCATCAGCGAGATGCCGGTGACCGATGCCTGGCGCGGTGAGCCCCTGGAGCTCGAGGTGCTGGAGGGCGATCGCTATCGCCTCTTCCACGACGGCGAGAGCCTCGGGGAGGGGCAAGCCGGGCAGCTGGAGAGTTTCGAGAATGGCGAGGTGTCGCTGCGGGTCACCGAACTGGCAGCCGCACCCGGCGCCCGGTTCGAGATCACCCACGTCAAGCATATGACCGCCTTTCTCGACCTGCGCAGCCAGCTGGGCATCAACGAGCAGGGGCAGGAGACCGGCATCCTGAATTGGTCGATGACGGGGCCCCAGCCCGAGGCCCTGCAAAAGACTCTCAACACCGTGGCGGATATCTACGTCTCGCAGAATGTGCGTCGCCAATCCGAGGAAGCGCGCAAGAGTCTCGAGTTCCTGGATGAACAGGTGCCCAAGGTGCGCGGCGACCTGCGGGCGGCCGAGAACCGCCTGAACGCCTACCGTACCGACCAGGACAGCGTCGATCTTTCCCTCGAGACCCAGGCGGTGCTCGAGCGATTGGTGAGCCTCGAGAGCCAGCTCAATGAGCTGGAGTTCACCGAGACCGAGATCTCGCGCAACTTCACCCCGAGCCACCCGACCTATGCGGCGCTGCTCGACAAGAAGCAGCAGCTCGAGCGGGAGCGAGCCAAACTCAACGAGCAGATCGACGGTCTCCCGGCAACCCAGCAGGAGATCCTGCGCCTGCAGCGCGACGTGGAAGTGAGCCAGGAGATCTACGTTCAACTGCTCAACAAGGTGCAGGAGATGGAGATCGCCGAGGCCAGCACGGTGGGCAATGTGCGCATCCTCGACCAGGCGGCCACCCTGCCGGAACCCGTCAAGCCCAACAAGCCGCTGATCGTGGTGGTGGCCACCCTGCTGGGCGGTATGCTGGCCGTGGGCGGGGTGCTGCTGCGGGCCGCCTTCCACCGTGGCGTGGAGGCGCCGGAGCAGATCCAGGAGACCGGCCTTTCCGTCTATGCCACCGTGCCCCTCTCCGAGGAGCAGGGCAAACTGGTCAAGCGCATCAAGCGCCGCAAGGATGGCCATGGCAATGCGGTGGCCACCGCCGTGCTCGCCGAGCGGGCGCCGGCCGATACCAGCGTGGAGGCCCTGCGCGGGCTGCGCACCAGCCTCCACTTCGCCATGCTGGAGGCGGGCAACAAGCGCCTGATGATCACCGGCCCCAGCCCGGGTATCGGCAAGAGTTTCATCACGGTCAACCTCGGCGCCGTTTGCGCCCAGGCCGGGCAGCGGGTGCTGGTGGTGGATGCCGACATGCGTCGGGGCCACATCCACCATGCCTTCGGGCATCCCAGCGAAGGCGGTCTCTCCGACCTGCTTTCCGGCAAGAGTTCCCCGGAGGCGCAGATCCGCTCCACCTCGATGGATGGCCTGGATTACGTGGCCCGCGGCACGGCACCGCCCAATCCCTCGGAACTGTTGATGGGCGAGCGCTTCACCGCCTTCATCGAGGCAGCCGAGGCCCGGTATGACCTGGTGATCATCGATACGCCGCCGGTACTGGCCGTGACCGACGCCTCTGTGGTCGGCGCGCAGTGTGGGACCACCCTGATGGTGGCGCGCTTCCAGCTCAACCCGGCCAAGGAGATCACCATCGCCAGGGAACGGCTGGAAAACGCCGGCGTGACGGTCAAGGGCGCCATCCTCAACGCCATGGAGCGCAAGGCCGCCACCAGCTATGGGTACGGCTACTACAACTATTCGTATAAGTGAGGGGTGTAGGGTGAGGAGTTGGGAGTGAGGGGTGGAGAGTGTGGAGTCGGGAGTGAGGGGTAGAGAGTGTGGGGTAGGGCGTGAGGGGTGGAGCGTGTGGAGTATAGGGTGAGGGGTTCAGTGTGAAGGGGGTGGAGTAAGGCGTGAGGAGCTATCACGGCCTTCACGCTTGGCAACAGGGCATGCAGCTTGTCGAGGAAGTGTACAGGCTGACTGCCCGGTTCCCCTCCTCGGAGCAGTTCGGTCTCACCAGCCAGATGCGGCGAGCTGCGGTTTCGATACCCAGTAACATCGCCGAAGGCGCCGGCCGAGGCAGCCCCGCCGAGTTCCTGCGATTCCTGGTCATCGCCCGTGGCTCACTCAACGAGCTGGAAACCCAATGCCAGCTCGCCCAGCGCCTCGGGCTAACGCCCGACATCCAGGAAATCATGGAACGCATCGAGCAAGTCTTCGCCCAGCTCGGCGGCCTGATCAAACACACAAGGGGAAAGGTCAAGCGCAACCAAACTCCGCGCCCCTGACCCCAAACTCCACACTCCGTACTCCACACCCTAAACACCAAACTCTCTACTCCATACTCTTTACTCCATACCAAAAACTCTTTACCCCGTACCCCAAACTCTTTACCCCGTACCCCACACTCTCAACTCCAAACTCTTTACCCTAAACTCCATACTCTCTACCCCAAACAACAAAAAACAGGCATGCCAGTCACTCCCTGACATTCACCCGCTACTTGCGCACCACGCGCACCGCGTTGACCCATGCCTCCTTCTTCGCTCAATTACCTTCTGGATAGATAACCCATGGATTGGGATGCTTATCTTTCGATTGCCGTCGTCGTGGCGGTACTGGCAGGGCTCGTATTGACTCGCGTCGCCCCCGACGTGATCCTCATGGCGGCCCTGGTCGCCCTTGCCATCACTGGCGTGCTGACCCCTGCCGAGGCCCTGCAGGGCTTCGCTAACCCCGGGGTGATGACCATCGCCACCCTCTATGTGGTCGCCGCTGGTCTCAAGGAGACCGGTGCCGTCCAGTTCATCGCCCACCGGCTGCTCGGTCAGCCGGCCACGCTTCGACGCGCCCAGCTGCGCATGCTGGTGCCGGCCGGCGGCCTCAGTGCCTTCATGAACAACACCACCGTGGTGGCGATGTTCATCCCCGCGGTTCAGGAGTGGGCCTACCGGCTCAAGCTCCCTCCCTCCAAGCTGTTACTCCCCCTGAGCTATGCCGCCATCCTGGGCGGCACCTGTACACTGATCGGCACCAGCACCAACCTGGTGGTGGATGGCCTGCTGCAGAGCGAGCGCGGCATCTCCCTGGGCATGTTCGAACTGGCCTGGGTGGGCGTGCCGCTACTGGTGATCGGCGGCACCTTCCTGTGGCTGTTTGCCGGGCGGCTGCTTCCCGATCGGGAAAGCGTCATCGAGCAGTTCGACCAGGCACGCGAGTACTGCGTGGAGGTGGTGGTCGAATCCGCCGGCCCGCTGGTGGGCAAGTCCATCCAGGAAGCCGGGCTGCGTCACCTGCGTCACGGCTACCTGGCCGAGATCCAGCGTGGCGAGCGGCTGCTGACGGTGGTCTCGCCGGATACCGACCTGCAGGCCGGTGACATCCTGATGTTCATCGGGGCTCCCGAGTGTGCCCGTGAGCTGCGCCGCGTGCATGGCCTGAAGCCCGCCAACGGTGACGTGCACAAGCTGGACGTGGCCCATCATCGGCGCTGCCTGGTGGAGGCGGTGATCGGCCCGGATTTCGCCGGCCTGGGCCAGACGATTCGCGAGTCGCGCTTTCGCTCGTGCTTCCAGGCGGTGATCCTTTCCATCTCCCGGGAGGGCCGGCGGCTCCCCGGCAAGGTCGGCGACATCAAGTTGCAGGTGGGCGATACCCTGCTTCTGGAGACGGCCCAGGACTTCGTCGACCAGTACCGCTACCGCAAGGACTTCCTGCTGGTCAGCGCGCTGCACGACTCCACGCCGCCGGATTATCGCAAGGCGCCGTTGGCGCTGGGCATCCTGGGCCTGATGGTGTCGCTGAGCGCTTCGGTGTGCTGAGTATCCTGGAGGCGGCGATGCTCGCCGCCGGCGGCATGCTGGCCAGCCGTTGCATCACCGCCAGCAAGGCCCGGCGCTACGTGAACCTGCAGGTGCTGGTCGTGATCGCCGCCTCGTTCGCTCTGGGGGCGGCCATGACCGAGACCGGCGCGGCCCGGGCCATCGCCTCACTGCTGGTGGGCGGCGTGGCCGCTCCCTGGTTGGCGCTGGCGCTGGTCTATGCGCACACGGTGCTGTTCACCGAGCTGATCACCAACAACGCCGCCGCCGTGCTGATGTTCCCGATTGCCGGTGCCGTGGCGGATCAACTAGGTGTCGACTTCATGCCGTTTGCCATCGCCATCATGGTCGCCGCCTCGGCCAGTTTCACGACCCCGCTGGGCTACCAGACCAACCTGATGGTCTACGGTCCCGGTGGTTATCGGTTCAGCGACTACCTGCGCATCGGCTTCCCGTTGAGCGTGCTGGTCGGTGTTACCGCCGTCGCCCTGATCCCATTTGTCTGGGCGTTTTAAACCCAATACCCCAAACCCTGTACTCCAGACTCCGAACGCTGAACTCCAAACACCGAACTCCAAACCCCATACTCCAAGCCCCCAACCCAACTATGCTAACCAAGCTCTCCCACCGCCTTAAGGGCGACCTGATTCTCCCTCTGGCCCGTACCTTTATCGCGCGAGGTATCGCCGCCTTGGGAGGCCTGCTGCTGGTGGTGGTGCTCGGCCGCCTCTACGGCCCGGCCGGCGTCGGGGTCTTCGCCCTGGCCCAGAGTGTCTATCTCGGCGCGGGCATCCTGGCCCGTTATGGCATGGACAACGCCTTGATGCGCTATGTGGGTCAGGACCACGCCTCCAGCGCAATCAAGATCTATTTGCGCTGGGCCGTGAGCCGGTCCTTCAGTCTGAGCGTATTGGCGGCGGTGGCGGTCTTTCTGCTGCGCCATCGATTCGCTATCTGGTTCGATGCCCCCATGCTGGCCAGCGTCTTGCCCGGCATCGCATTGACCATCCCGGCCTTCACCGTGGCCTTCGTGCTGGGCGGCTTTATGAAGGGCATCCGTAGGCCTGCCACCGCCTGTCTGATGGAAAACGGCAGTATTTCTCTGATTGCTAGCTGTGTAAACCCACCAGGTTGTTCACGGAAAGCCTCAGCCGGCTAACCGGAGGCCGATAATCCAGACTGGCATGTGGCCGATGCCAGTTGTACTGATGAAGCCAGGCAGGCAGATGCCTGCCTCGCTCCTCCGAGCTGATGTATGACCGGGCGTAGGCCCATTCCCGCAGGGCGGTCTGAATGAACCGCTCTGCCTTGCCATTGGTGCGGGGCGTATAGGGTCGAGTGCGTTTGCGCTTCAGTCCCAGACGCCGGCACAGGCGGCGGAACGGCTTGGATTTGTAGCATCCACCATTGTCGGTCAGCACGCGCGTGAAGCGAATGCCCAGGTTCCTGTAGTAACGCACGGCCTCCAATAGGGCATAGCACGCACTCCAACCGGTTTCATCGGGATAGCGGGTGCCGAAAGCGACCCGCGAGTGATCGTCGATGGCGATGTGAACATACTCCCAGCCGGCGCCCCGCGTGTTCTGCTGGCGATCGCCGGTGACACGATGCCCTGGGCGTTCGAAGCGGCCGAGTTTCTTGATGTCCAGGTGCAGTAGATCTCCCGGCGCGTCATGCTCGTAACGATTCACGGGACGGGCAGGTGTCAAGGCCGAGAGACGATTCAGCCCCTCGCGTTCGAGGAGCCGTGCGACCGTGCTGTGTCCGATCCCTAACCGCTCGGCGATCTGGCGGTAGGTCTGGCGCTGCTGGCGACGCTCGAGGACCTGCTCGCGAACCTCGGCAGGGACCGCATGAGGGCAGCGACGGGGACGAGAAGAGCGGTTCTGCAGCCCGGCCTCACCCTCTTGCCGGTAGCGGCGCACCCACTTGTAGACCGTCCTCACACTGACGCCCTGAGCCTGGGCGACCTCCTCGGGCCGGAGCCCTTCGTCAACGACTCGGCGGACCAGCAGGGCTCGACCATGCGGTGTGAGACGGGCATTCTTATGGGTGTTCATCCGGGCCTCCTGGAGGTTGGTTTGGGTCGCACCTCCAATTGTCCGGGTAGGTTCCGGATGAACAACCTACCGAGAGATCACAGCTAGCGGCCTTGTGCTGATTCTGCATTTCCTCTCGCCGCTGGGTATCGCCAATGCCGGCTGGGCCATGGCCTTGGCCGCCTGGCTGGTGTTGGGGCAAGGTGTCTGGCAGGCATGGCGCTGGTTTGGCCGGCAGGACTTGCAAAGCGGAGATGAGCTGACAACGCGACAGGAGTTCGTCACTAGCTCACGCGCCTTCTTCGTCATGAGTCTGGCCCAGTTCATGCAAACTGTGTTGAGTGTGCTGATCGCCGGCATGTTGCTTAGTAGTGCCGACCTTGGCCTGTTCAAGTCTGCAGAGCGAACGGCACTGCTGATCAATTTCATCCTCATGGTCATCAACGCCGTGCTGCCGCCGCGCTTCGCTACTCTTTATCGGCAGGGAAATTTTCTGGGCCTGAACGATCTGGCGCGCAAGGGGGTTTTGCTGGGGCTGGCCCTGGCCTCGCCCATGCTACTGGTGTGTCTGCTGGTGCCACACTGGGTATTCGGCCTGTTCGGGGCCGAGTTCACACAGGGCGCCAACTTGTTGCGCATCATCGCCGTGGCACAATTGGTCAATGTGGCCACCGGCTCGGTGGGCTTCCTGCTCAATATGACAGGGCACGAGAAGCTGATGCGAAATATTGCCTTGAGCTGTAATGCCTTGGGGCTCGCCCTGTTCTTCATCCTGATTCCGCTACTGGGGGCCTTGGGTGCCGCCTTGGCGCTGGCGATGGTGCTGGTGCTGCAGAATCTCACCGCACTGGTATTCGTGTGGCGCAAGCTGGGTATCTGGATGCTGCCCGTTCCCAATTTTCTCAAGTGGATGCACATCGATCGCCAGGAGGCACTATGATGAAACTCCCGAATCTTGAACAACGCCAGGCCCTGCTCGACGGCGTGAAGGCTGCCGGCCTCGACGTGTTGGCGATATACCGTCGCGACTTCGACATCGAGACCAAGGAAGACAAGAGTCCGCTGACCGAGGCCGATCTGGCGTCTCACCATGCCCTGGTGGCGCTGCTCGAGGAGTTGACTCCCGGGGTGCCGATCCTCTCCGAAGAATCCGGCGAGATCCCTTTCGAGACGCGCCAAGGCTGGGAGCGCTACTGGCTGATCGACCCGCTGGACGGCACCAAGGAATTCATCAAGAAGAATGTCGAATTCACCCTCAATGTGGCGCTGATCGAGAACGGCGTGCCGGTCTTCGGTATCGTGCATGCGCCGGCCCTGGGGGTGAGCTGGTGGGGGCAGGCAGGCGAGGGCGCCTGGAAGGTACAGGGCAATAAGTCCACCGCGATTCAGGTGAGGGAACTTCCCGGTCCCGAGCAGGCCTCCTGGAAGGTGGTGGGCAGTCGCTCCCATGGTTCCGAGGAGTTCGAGGCTTTCTGTTCTCACTTGCCCCAGCACGAGCGCGTCTCCATGGGCAGTTCACTGAAGCTGTGCCTGGTGGCCGAGGGGGAGGCGGACCTCTACCCGCGCTTGGCCCCCACCAGCGAATGGGATACCGCTGCCGCCCAGGCCGTGGTTAGCGCCGCTGGCGGGGAAGTGCTGAATGCCCAGTCACTCGAGCCGCTGCGCTGCAACCAGCAGGAGAGCGTGCTCAACCCCTTCTTTATCGTCTGCGGCCAACGCGATACCCGCTGGGAAGAGGCCCTGCGGTCCAGCTTGAAGCTAGAAGCTTGAAGCTGGAAGTAACCCCAAGGCTGGGCTCCGAGTGGTTTTTCTTCCAGCTTCCAGCTCATAGCAACCCCTCATCGACAATGCCCTGAATTTCCCGGATACCCCATGACCGAGATAACCCCCGAACGCCAGACCCATCTGAAACAACTCGAGGCCGAGTCAATCCATATCATTCGTGAGGTGGCTGCCGAGTTTGCCAACCCGGTGATGATGTACTCCATCGGCAAGGACTCCTCGGTGATGCTGCACCTGGCGCGCAAGGCCTTCTACCCGGGTACGCCGCCGTTCCCGCTGATGCACATCAACACCACCTGGAAGTTCCGCGAGATGATCGAGTTTCGCGACCGCATGGCCGCGGAAGCCGGGATGGACCTGATCGAGCACATCAACGAGGAAGGGCGCGAGGCAAACATCAACCCCTTCGACCACGGCAGCGCCAAGTATACCGATATCATGAAGACCGCGGCGCTCAAGCAGGCGCTGGACAAGCACGGCTTCGATGCTGCCTTCGGCGGGGCACGCCGCGACGAGGAAGCCTCGCGGGCCAAGGAGCGGGTCTTTTCCTTCCGCGACAAGCACCACCGCTGGGATCCCAAGAACCAGCGCCCGGAGCTGTGGAGTGTTTACAATGCCAAGGTCAACAAGGGCGAGTCGATCCGCGTCTTTCCGCTCTCCAACTGGACCGAGCTGGATATCTGGCAGTACATCTACCTGGAATCGATCCCCATCGTGCCTCTGTATTTCTCGGCACCGCGCCCGGTCGTGGAGCGCGACGGCATGCAGATCATGGTCGACGATGAGCGCCTGCCCCTCGAAGAGGGCGAGGTGCCCGAGGAGAAGTGGGTCCGCTTCCGCACGCTCGGCTGCTACCCGCTGACCGGCGCCGTGGAATCCAAGGCCGCAACCCTGCCCGAGATCATCCAGGAGATGCTCCTCACCCGCACCAGCGAACGCTCCGGCCGCGCCATCGACCACGATCAGGCTGGCTCGATGGAGAAGAAGAAGCGTGAGGGGTACTTCTAATTCGGCGGAGTTGATTTAGAAAGACGGAAGAAGGAAGTCTACCAATTCCCGTGACTTCGGCTTCAAGGATCAGGTCACGTGATCCGGCCTGTCCGATCCCAGCAATATTGCCGAGGGCATGACGAGGCCATCCGTCAAGGACCGTACCAAGTTTCTCTATATTGCCAAGGGCTCCTGTGCCGAACTTAGGACCCTGAATTCAAGCAATAAGCGCAGCACCTGCGGTGTTCAGGGCTCCTGAGTATTCCCACAGGAATACCTGTGCCGGAGTCCGGTAGCCGGGCGATGCTCGATACCTACACGGTTGGGAATCTTGCTAAGCCAAGCGCTCTTGGCCTGGGCACTGTGCTTGCTGCGCCGTTTGGGCTGGCGGAGGTGCTGCCAGAGATCACCACCGCGCTCCTTGTCTACCCAGATCGAGGAGTAGATCCACTAGTGACTTAAGCCTACGCCGGCCAAGGGCGCGATGAAACCGCTGATCTGCTTCGGACTCGAGTCCTCACGGAGCCGTTCGGCGACGCGGCGATCATGCTGGGCAAGTGCCTCGTCCACTTCCAGGAGGTGCGGCGGCGGTGATCACTAAGGGACAGCGCCTGTTCGGGGTCGTAGCCGCTGGCGGTGGCGTTGCGGCGCAGCTCACGGCTGATCGTGCTGCTATGGATGCCCAACTCCCTGCCGATCTGGCGCTGGCTGATGCCCAAGTCATAGCGGGCGTGGATCTGGTATCGTTGGGTCTGGGTCAGCTTTTGGTATCCCATGCTCTGCGTCACTTTGGTCGGTAAAGCAGGGAGGGTACCGGCGCTGGCCCTCCTGCCTCTACCGTGCGGTCCAAAGTGCTGCGGTTATTCTATGAATCCAGGGGATTGATGATTATATGTATGTTTTGTTTTCGTGTTTAGCATATTTTTTTTACATTGTTTGTCATAGGAAGTTATTGTCAACTGGGTTTATTTTTTTAACGTTCTATGTTTTTACGTTGTTGGTAGGATACTTAGGGTTTAATGTATTTACATTTTCTTATGGTATGCCTTTTGAGCTGGGTGACGATCTATATCGAAAAAGCTTTGTTAATGCAGAATTTGTTTTTTTTATAGCAATAGTGTCTTTCATGCTAGGGGATTCTATTTCGGGATTGGTTTTCAGAAAGTCAAGTATTCAAGAAAGTATAACTCAAAAGCAGGCCAGCGTTTTTTTAAAAGCCGGAGCTGGGCAGAAAAAAATCCTTTTCCCCCTATTGCTATTGTCTTGGTCCATGCTTGTTCTATCGTATGGTTTAGATGCAATACTGTATAGAAGCAAATATATACCGGCCAACATCGGAGCAATAAAGTCCTTGGGATTATTGTTGACAGTTCTTCTTCTGGTTTTGATTTATGGGGTTGTTAAAAGCAAGCTGTGCATGTTTTTTATTTACTCCGCAACTTTTCTTATATTCTTTAGCTATGGGAGTAGGTTTATGGCTGTAGTTCCAATTTGTTATATAATGTCAAATTTGTTATTTTCAAATAAAAATCTAGGTCCAACCAAGATTATTTCTTGCGCAGCTTCTTCATTATTTTTTGTCATGTTGGCTATTCAGTTAAGAAGATTTGAACCTCATGGGTTAGTGCCTTATTTCTGGGGTTTAATAAATAGAGGTATTGATATCGATTTGTGGATGTTTTCGATAAACTATATTGCATCTTTTAGTTATTCTTTAACTGCATATGTTGTAGAAAAATTCTCTTACGATATAGAGTATTTTTATTTGTCAATTAATCCAGCGCTCGGAAGTATGCTAGATTGGGCGGATCGATCTAAGGATGTCAGAGTTAATGAATATGTTCCTTTTAATGCTATAAGTGAGCTTTACCTTACAGGGGTCGCTTATCTATCAGTATATTTCTTGTTTTCTGGATTCTATTGGAAGTTGATCGATCAAGTTGTTTTTTCAAAAAGTAAGTTGTGTGCTGTATTCGTCTATGTGTTTTGTTTGATATTCACTTTCTATACTTTACAGTATAACTTGAGGAGCTCTACAAGGATCATGTATTACTCCTTTGCGGTTATTTCAATGTATTTTTCCTACTTTTATATTATTCGCATTCTGCCTAAGAAAAAAAATCATGGTTAATTACGCTCTAAGGTTGTCTAATGCCTTTTTCGTTTTGCTATTTGCATTGGCATGCGATTATTATTCAAATTCTGGAGGAAATGAGCTTCTGGTTACTTTTTCTTACTCAATATTAGGCGCTACAGTCTTAAGAAGGGGCTGGGATACTGCAATGATGAATGTTATTGCTAGTAGGCTGCTTAGTGTATCTCAGTCTTTCACGTTATTTTTCTATTTGCTGAAAAAAAATATCTATCATTTTGTGTCTCTCCTCATTGCTATGTTTTTTTTGTCAATGTTTGTTGAGGCAAGCCCGTTCTTGTTTTTAGGTTTGATTCTTAATATATATATAGCATTTTTCATGTCTGAGGTATATAGAGGTCTTGGAAAAATAAAGCTTTCAACAATTCTGCAGTTTTTTTATCCATATATTATTGGGGGGGTGTGCCTTTATTTCAAGGTGACTAGCTCAAGTGATTACTTATCGCATTCCTTGTTAGCTGCATTTTTTGCGCTACTAATATTTTATACATTTAAAAAAGTGCAAGGTGGTTGTGAAGAAAAAAAAGTTGACATTTTTTTGCCTGAAATAAAAGAGAAAGGAAAAAACTTCTTTTGCTCACAAGTTTATAATAATGTTGCCTACTGGTCGTCGCCAATAGTGATCTCTCTGTTCCTTTCTAAGGAGTATGCCTCGTCTTTTAATGCTAACTTCAGGGTGGGGTTTTCCAGTTTGTTTATAGCGTCAAGTTTGAGTTTTGTAGCGCTCCCTTTTATAAGCAAGTTGGTGTATGAGGGTGAACAAAGTGAGTTGACTAAAATTTATAGAAAATGGGTTCTAGGTTTCTCTGTGTTGTCACTTTTTGCAAGCTTGATAGTATTTTCTTTTTTTATATTTGTCGAGTACGAGTTTATATATATTTTTTTTCGTGGATTTGATGTTGAGTTGTTTTTAACATTTTATGTTTTTTCTCTGCTCTGCTGTATATTTTATATTTTTTTAAACGTGGCAAATATCTCGATAAAGACCAAAGGGGTTTGGTTTTTGCTTTCGGTTAGTGCTTTGTTCTCGCTTGTTATTTTGTCCTTCTCATTGTTAGAAAATAGTTTGCTGGGTATATCTATTGCTTATTCACTGCTTCTCTTTCTTCCATATTTTTTATCCTTTCTCAAGGTGCGAGTCTAAGCTAAATAATAAATGCATGGTCGATATTGTAATGGTCACCTGGCTTGGCGGTCTCAATAACCAAGTGTATATATGGTCTCCTTCCCCCAGTGTCAGGATGAATCGTGCCCTCTGAAACCCTGTTCTTATAATCCAAGGGGCGATAGGAGCCGCTTATTCCTCGCTACTCCGAGGAACGCTGATTAGCCGTGGTCGCCAAACTGCTGCCACCCCATAACTGAAGTACCTGTAGGGTCGGCGGTCTCAATGAGCAAGTGCAACACGTGACCCATCAGGTACGGTGTTGCCATGACCATTTGCTACCGCCACCTCACCGCCGAAGACCGAGCCGCCATTATGATGATGCGCGCCACGCACTCGATCCGGGCCATCGCCACTCACTTGGGCCGTGCACCGAGCACAGTGTCGCGAGAAATCGCTCGTCACACGGTCGATCCCATCAAGGGCTATGATGCCGGCCTGGCGGGTTACCGGGCCCGTCTGACGTGACATCGGTCACGTCAGCGCCCCAAGCTGCATCCCGACGGGGAGCTCTTCGAGGTGGTGGTCTATCTGTTGCGCAAGTACTGGTCACCGGAGCAGATAGCCCGCACACTGAAGCGCATGTCTCCCAACGATTCACGTCGCCAGGTCTCGCATGAGGCCATCTACAACGCGCTCTATGTGATGCCTCGCGGCAGCCTCAAGAAGGAACTCATCGCCTGCTTACGGCAGGGCAACGGCAAGCGTCGTCCACGCAGTCGTGGCAAGGATCGACGCCAGCAGATCCCCGAGCTGGTCAGCATCCATATGCGGCCGCCGGAGATCGAAGATCGCCTGATGCCTGGCCACTGGGAAGGCGATCTCATCATTGGCGCCAACAATCGCTCCGCCGTCGGTACGCTGGTGGAGCGGACCACACGGTTGGTGATCCTGGCGAAAGTGGACGGCACCACGGCGACGGCGGCGGCCGTCGGCTTCAGTGACAAGCTCAATGAAGTGCCGCGCTCTCTGCGCCTGTCCATGACGTACGACCAAGGCAGAGAGATGATGAAGCATGCCGAGATCACTCAGAAGACCGGTACGGCGATCTACTTCGCTGATCCGCATAGCCCATGGCAGCGGGGGTCCAATGAGAACACCAACGGGCTGTTGCGGCAGTACCTGCCAAAGGGCACGGATCTGTCGGTCTACAGCCAGGAAGAGCTCGATGAGATCGCTGATTCACTGAACACCCGGCCGCGCAAGACACTGGACTGGCGAACGCCGCTGGAAGTTTACGCCGAGGTGCTCAAGAAATCCGTCGGTGGACCGAGCACCCTTCAATAGCGTTGCGCTTGGAACTTGAGACCGCCGTCCCTGATGATCAGATGAGCTATAGGAGTTATCCTCTGCTGGCAGCCAGAGAGCTTCTACAGCAGTTCATCCGGGAGCAGAGACATGGACATCAAGCTGCATAAACAATGGGATGGAGTCCTCCCCACCCTCTCCGGCGCCGATGCGCCACTCTGAGAGGGTGAGGCCACCGGCTGAGGAGACCCTCCCATGAACATTACACGTGTTGGTGTCGACATTGCGAAGTCCGTCTTCCACGTGCATGGCGTGGATCGTCATGATCAGGTCGCGTGGTGCGGCAAGTACAAGCGCGACAAGTGGCTGGATGCCATCGCCAAACGCGTCCCTGTGGGCGCCGAGATCGGCATGGAAGCCTGCGCCTCATCCCATTACTGGGCACGCGGCTATCACGTCAAGCTGATCGCCGCTCAGTTCGTCAAGCCCTACGTCAAGAGCAACAAGAACGACCGCGTGGATGCCGAGGCGATCTGCGAGGCCATGAGCCGTCCTCACATGCGCTTCGTGGCTGTCAAGACGGTAGCGCAGCAGGACATTCAGGCGGCGCATCGCATCCGCAGCGAGTTGGTCCAGCAGCGCACCGCCAAGGCCAACCAGATTCGCGGTCTGGTGGGCGAGTACGGCCTGGTGGCGCCCACCGGTATTGGCCAGCTGCGAGCCGCCATGCCGCGCTGGCTGGAGGACGCCGAGAACGGCCTGACCGACGACTTCCGGATCCTGCTGGCGGGACTCGCCGACGACCTGCGCTACCTCGACGACCCCCAGTGTCAGGATGAGTGTCGTGCCCTCTGATACCCTGTTCTTAAAATCCAGGGGGCGATAGGAGCCGCTCATGCCTCGCTACTCCGAGGAACGCCGACAAGCCGTGGTCGCCAGGCTGCTGCCACCTCATAACCTGACCGCTCAGGAGGTCGCCGAGCAGGAAGGCATCTCCGTTGCCACCATCTACAAGTGGCGCAAGGAAGCCCGTGCCGAAGAGCGTTGCCTACCCGATGCCTCTGACCAGGGGAGTGAAGGCTGGTCCTCCCGAGACAAGTTCGCCGCCGTGGTCGAGACCGCGGCCATGAATGCCGAGGAAGTCGCCGAGTATTGCCGGCGCCGTGGTCTGTATCCCGAACAGCTCCAGCGGTGGCGCCATGATTGTGAGCAGGCCGCCAGCCTGTCCCACGAGGAGCGTCGGCGTGAGGCCGATGACGCCAAGCAGCAGCGCAAGCGCATCCGGGAGCTGGAACGCGAACTCCAGCGCAAGGAGGCCGCCCTGGCCGAAACCGCAGCCCTGCTGACGCTGCGAAAAAAGGCCCGGGCGATCTGGGGGACGAGGACGAATGATCAGTGGCCCGGATCGCCAACACGCTGTCGAGCTGATCGACAAGGCTCGCGCCAACGGCGCCCGTCTCGAGCCCGCCTGTCGTGCGCTGGGGCTCACCGCCCGCACCTATCAACGTTGGACGCGTGACGGCGACCTCCAGGAGGATCAGCGCCCTTTTGCCGAGCGGCCGGTGCCCGCTAACTGTGATCTCTCGGTAGGTTGTTCATCCGGAACCTACCCGGACAATTGGAGGTGCGACCCAAACCAACCTCCAGGAGGCCCGGATGAACACCCATAAGAATGCCCGTCTCACACCGCATGGTCGAGCCCTGCTGGTCCGCCGAGTCGTTGACGAAGGGCTCCGGCCCGAGGAGGTCGCCCAGGCGCAAGGTGTCAGTGTGAGGACGGTCTACAAGTGGGTGCGCCGCTACCGGCAAGAGGGTGAGGCCGGGCTGCAGAACCGCTCTTCTCGTCCCCGTCGCTGCCCTCATGCGGTCCCTGCCGAGGTTCGCGAGCAGGTCCTCGAGCGTCGCCAGCAGCGCCAGACCTACCGCCAGATCGCCGAGCGGTTAGGGATCGGACACAGCACGGTCGCACGGCTCCTCGAACGCGAGGGGCTGAATCGTCTCTCGGCCTTGACACCTGCCCGTCCCGTGAATCGTTACGAGCATGACGCGCCGGGAGATCTACTGCACCTGGACATCAAGAAACTCGGCCGCTTCGAACGCCCAGGGCATCGTGTCACCGGCGATCGCCAGCAGAACACGCGGGGCGCCGGCTGGGAATATGTTCACATCGCCATCGACGATCACTCGCGGGTCGCTTTCGGCACCCGCTATCCCGATGAAACCGGTTGGAGTGCGTGCTATGCCCTATTGGAGGCCGTGCGTTACTACAGGAACCTGGGCATTCGCTTCTCGCGCGTGCTGACCGACAATGGTGGATGCTACAAATCCAAGCCGTTCCGCCGCCTGTGCCGGCGTCTGGGACTGAAGCGCAAACGCACTCGACCCTATACGCCCCGCACCAATGGCAAGGCAGAGCGGTTCATTCAGACCGCGCTGCGGGAATGGGCCTACGCCCGGTCATACATCAGCTCGGAGGAGCGAGGCAGGCATCTGCCTGCCTGGCTTCATCAGTACAACTGGCATCGGCCACATGCCAGTCTGGATTATCGGCCTCCGGTTAGCCGGCTGAGGCTTTCCGTGAACAACCTGGTGGGTTTACACAGCTAACGCCCTGACACCGGCCGAGGAGCAGGAGATCCTCGAGGTATGCCACCGGCCGGAATACGCCAACCTGCCGCCGGAGCAGATCGTGGTGCGACTGTTCGATGACGAGGCGCGCTATCTGGCTTCGCCCTCGACCTTCTATCGCGTCCTGCATAAACACCGCGAGGTCGTCCACCGCGGCCGCGCTAAACCGCCCAAGCGCCACGCGAGGCCCACGACCTACCTTGCCACCGCGCCGAACCGGATTTGGACGTGGGATACGACGTGGCTCGGCGGGCCCATCAAGGGCCAGCACTACTACCTGGTGATGCTGCTCGACATCTACAGCTGCAAGATCACCGGCTGGGAGGTGTTTCTGGCCGAATCGGCCCACAACACGCGTACTGTGTTGGAGCGTGCTGTGCTGGCGGAGCAGGTGAGCGACCAGCCCCTGGTGCTGCACGCCGACAACGGCAGCCCGTTCAAGGGTGCGACGCTGCTGGAGAAGTTGCATGATCCCGGCATCACCCCGTCGTTCAGCCGGCCACGGGTCAGCAACGACAATCCGTACTCGGAGTCGCTGTTCCGCACCTGCAAGTACCGGCCCTGTTACCCGGCAGACGGCTTCGCCAACCTCGACGCTGCCAGGCAGTGGGGGCATGGTTTCGTCCAGTGGTACAACCACGAGCATCGGCACAGCGGCATCCGCCTGGTGACGCCGGCACAACGCCATGCGGGCCAGGACGCCGAGGTGCTGGTCAAACGCCACGCTATCAATCAGGCGGCGCGTGAGGCCAACCCGGCCCGCTGGAGCGGCAAGACCCGCAACTGGACGCCCATCGGTACTGTCTCGCTCAACCCGGAGCGGGAATTGCACGTCACCACGTCCGAACCAGAAAAACGGGCGGCGTGAATGAACTCAGAGACGACAACTTGCTTGACAACTACCGTCTGCGGGGTAACGCATGTTGACCACCTCTCAATCCGTTTAGGTGACAACTACGTTGACAGATAGGGTAGTCGATAGACAGTTACTAAACTACCTTCGAACCGGGAAATAGTAAAAGTTAATCGGTGAGTAAAATGAGAGATTTAATGAAGACGAAAGTGAATAATATTTTATTGCATACTGAGAAGAATGCGCGGTCTTATATGGAGAAAGTATCAGCATTCAATAATGATGAGGATTTTATTCTTGCTTCCTTTCCCAAGTCAGGTAATACTTGGTTGAGGTTTTTGTTTGCAAACTATATAAATGAGATGTCGGGAAAAATTTATGATGAAATTGATTTCCATAATGTTTCTCATGCTTGCCCACCCCTCAGGGCTCCGAAAGAGCATATGTCGGGTTCTCGGCTGAAGTTTAAGTCATTAAAAACACACTTCCCCAGTGTGGGTAAGTTTTACAACTTTGATGCGGTGGTCTTATATAGAGAGCCAGTAAAGACTCTTCGTTCATATTACGATTACATGATTTATGAAAAAGGGAAAAGGTTTAAAGACGAGGAAAGCTTCATAAGCCACTGGAAATATGGTGTAGATTCTTGGTGTTATTTTCACAATAGCTGGTTGCAAAGGGAATGCCAAAAAAAAACACTATTTGTAAATTACAAGGATTTGCTTGATAACCCAGTTAGTGCGATGGAGCTCCTCTTCTTCGAGTTAAAAAAACCTGTTTTCCAGAATTCTCTTAGTACTGCCATTGAGAAATCAAGTAAAGAGAATATGAAAAGGGTTTTGGAAAAACAGGGTGATCCCTATGCGCAAAACGAGAATTATAATTTCGTAGGAGATAAAAAAGATCGTAAAAATTTATCTGACAATGTCTGTAAAATCATTTATGAGAAAAGCTCACATGTATACAATGCGCTTGAAGATAAAAAATTAATAGTGTATAGATAATTTATGCATCAGATGTTTGGGGCGTCTTCGCGCAATTGCAATAAATCAAGGCTGAGAGTTATGATATAGTGCGTTATTGAGTTCAGGTTTATAATTTATAGAAACTCTCTTCATGGACTTTTTTATGTGCTTTGTCAGCACATTGATAAGTTGATATCAAGTGGCTTGAAGTTCTTACAACCTTGGCGAATACTAATACTGGTATCGCCTAATAGAATGAAGTGTGATAAATATGATATTTCTTGCAGACTTTCCTCCTCCAGTCCATGGCATGTCGAAGGTTAATCAAGATGTTTTTAACTTTCTGTCAAGCGTAGAAAGCAATATCAAAGTTATTAACACCGTGCCATCCAAACAAAATTGTCTGTTTGGCACTAGAAGATGGGTGTTTTATAAGGGGGGGTACTCGCTAGGAATGTTAGCGAAGCTTTTTTATGTTTTGATGTCTGCTAAGCATAAGTCTGTTTACCGACCAATTAATGGTGGAGTTGGTCAAGTATATGATGTGTTGTATTTGATGTTATGCAGAATGTTCCGAAAAAGAATTTATATCCACCATCACTCTTTCAGTTATCTAAACAGAAAGAGTCTTGTTTTTTCTTTGTTATCAAGCCTGGCAGGTAAGAGAGCTGTTCACGTAGTGTTAGGTGACAAGATGTCATCAAATCTACAACAGCTATACAATGTTAAGGAAGATAATGTTAGGATTCTGTCGAATTCATCATTTTTCAGGAAAAATTTAGAAGAAGATAAGGGTGTTGATTATGGTGAAATTGGAGAAAAAAAAGAATCTTTGATTATTGGGCATTTGGCCAATCTTTCAAATGACAAAGGTGTAGGTGTTTTTTGTCAACTTTGTCGAAAACTTGATGCCTTAGGGATTCAATTTCGTGCAAAAGTTGCCGGCCCATTTCATGATGAAGCTGCAGAAAAACTGATATTTTCCTTAATTGATAATTGTCCTAATGCATCATACTTGGGTCCAGTTTATGGGCAAAAGAAAGAAGATTTTTTTAAAAGTCTTGATGTCTTTATATTCCCATCTAAATATCGAAACGAAGCAGAGCCCCTTGTTTTATACGAGGCAGCTGAGCATGGTGTATTCTTGATGGGTACAGAAGCTGGTTGTATGAGAGACTCAATAAAAAATCTTAATGGGTTCTCATTCCCATTATCTGACGAAGAGGCATGGGTAGAGAAAGTTGTGGAATATTTAAAAGAAAATATCAATCAAGTAAGATCGCTAGATCAACGGCGTGCTAGGGGAAAAAGATTTCACCAGTTTTATGAAGAATCAAATAAGTCATTGGTTCGTTTGGCAAGGGAGATGCGTGATGCAGAGGCTTGATCTGTTTAAGCTTCCTCCTGGTTTTAGGGGGAGATCCGCATTTTGGTGTCAACTTTGGTGGGTTGTGCAATCTTGCTTGTTTTCCACTTCACCTCAGTTTATGTACGCTTGGAGGGTGTTTCTCTTGCGTATCTTTGGTGCAAAAATTGGTAAAAAAGTAATAATTCGTCCAACTGTTCGCGTGACATACCCATGGAAGCTGATGATTGGCGATAATTCATGGGTTGGAGATAATGTTGAACTTTATAATCTTGGGGATATTGTTATAGGTAAAAATTCTGTTATATCACAGCGCTCATATTTGTGCACAGGAAGTCATGACGAAACCAAGATAGATTTTGCTATTTACCAAAGGCCAATTGTCATAAAAGATAGTGTTTGGGTTGCTGCTGATGTCTTTATTTCTCCTGGTGTAATTGTTAATGAGAATTCAGTTATTGGAGCAAGGAGCTCTGTTTTTCATGATGTGAAGTCAGGGTATATATATATGGGAACTCCTGCGAGGCCTATCAAAGTGCGCGAAGCTGGTGGAAATTAATATCAAAAGGAGGTAGTATGAAAAAGGCTCTTATTACTGGTGTTACAGGGCAAGATGGCTCTTATCTGGTGGAGGCTCTTCTTGATAAGGGTTATGAAGTTCATGGCATTAAGCGCCGTGCTTCACTTTTCAATACTGAGCGTATTGATCACCTTTACCAAGATCCGCATGTTTCTAATCGAAATTTTGTTCTGCATTATGGCGATCTGTCAGACTCCTCCAACCTCACCCGCATTCTTTCTGAAGTGCAGCCGGATGAGGTTTATAACTTGGCAGCGCAATCTCATGTGGCTGTAAGTTTCGAGTCTCCTGAATATACGGCTGATGTCGATGCTTTAGGTACCTTGAGGTTGCTGGAAGCTATCCGGTTTTTGGGGCTAGAGAAAAAGACTCGTTTTTATCAAGCTTCTACTTCCGAGTTATATGGGTTGGTGCAGGAAACTCCTCAGAGGGAAACTACGCCGTTCTATCCTCGCTCTCCTTATGCGGTGGCAAAGCTGTACGCCTACTGGATCACAGTAAACTACCGTGAGTCATATGGTATGTACGCATGCAATGGCATCCTGTTTAATCATGAGTCGCCACGTCGTGGCGAAACATTCGTTACCCGCAAGGTAACTCGGGGGCTGTCGAACATCGCTCAAGGCCTCGAGCAGTGCCTCTACATGGGGAACATGGATGCACTTCGTGACTGGGGGCATGCTCGCGATTACGTGAAAATGCAGTGGATTATGCTTCAGCAGGAGGAAGCGCGCGATTTCGTCATCGCCACCGGCAAGCAGATCTCGGTTCGCGAATTCATCCGCCTGACGGCCCAGGAGCTGGGTATCACACTGCGCTTCGAAGGCGAGGGCGTTGAAGAAAAGGCCATCGTAGAGCAGGTATTTGGCGACAAGGCGCCGGCGGTCAAGAAGGGCGACGTGGTCGTGGCAGTGGATCCGCGTTACTTCCGCCCCGCGGAGGTCGAAACGCTGTTGGGCGATCCGACCCAGGCCAAGGAACTGCTGGGCTGGGAGCCGGAAACCACCGTCGAGGAGATGATCAGCGAGATGGTTGCCAGCGACCTCGACGCCGCGAGGCGCCATGCCCTGCTCAAGTCACACGGCTATGACGTCCAAGTTGCCAGGGAGGCTTGATGCCATGAGTATGGAGAGGAAACGGATCTTCGTCGCCGGCCACAAGGGTATGGTTGGTTCGGCCATCGTACGTCAACTGGCTGCGCGTGACGATCTCGAGTTGATTACGCGAGACCGCCACGAACTGGACCTGATGTCTCAGGCCGCGGTGGACGAGTTCTTCAGAACAGCTCAGATAGATCAGGTCTACCTAGCCGCCGCCAAGGTGGGTGGCATCCATGCCAACAACACCTATCCGGCGGACTTCATCCATGACAATTTGGTGATGGAGGCCAATGTCATTGGCGCGGCCCATCGCCATGGGGTGCAGAAGCTTCTGTTCCTGGGGTCCTCTTGCATCTATCCTAAGTTCGCCGATCAGCCGATTCGCGAGGATTCCCTGTTGACCGGCGAGTTGGAGCCCACCAACGAGCCCTATGCCATCGCCAAGATCGCTGGCATCAAGTTGTGCGAGAGCTTCAATCGCCAGCACGACCGAGACTATCGCAGCGTGATGCCGACTAATCTCTATGGGCCTCATGACAACTTCCATCCCGACAACTCGCACGTGATCCCGGCGTTGCTGCGTCGCTTCCATGAGGCGAAGGTCAACGGAGACACGGAGGTCTCGGTGTGGGGCAGCGGAAAGCCGATGCGCGAGTTTCTGCACGTGGATGATATGGCGGCGGCTTGTGTGCATGTGATGGAGATCGATGGTTCGACGTATGAGGTTCATACCCAGCCCATGTTGTCCCACATCAACGTTGGCACCGGGGCGGACTGCACCATCCGTGAGCTGGCGGAAACCATCTCCCATGTGGTGGGCTTCGCGGGTGAGGTTACTTTCGATACCAGCAAGCCGGACGGTACGCCGCGGAAGTTGTTGGATGTCTCTCGTCTCAAGCAATTGGGCTGGCAGGCTAGTATCTCGCTGGAGGACGGCCTGCGCGATGCCTATGACTGGTACGTCAATAACGTCGAGCAGGCACGGGCGCGCTGATGAAGATTCTGCTTTACGGAATCAACTACAGTCCTGAAGTAACTAGTACCGGGAAATATACGGGCGAAATGTCTCGCTGGCTGGCCGATCAAGGACACGAGGTCAGGGTGATTACAGCCCCACCTTATTACCCGAGCTGGAAAGTTCAGGACGGCTTTTCTGTTTGGAAGTATCTGTGTCACGATGAAGGTGATATCAAGGTTTTTCGTTGCCCATTATATGTGCCGGAGCATCCTACGGCGCTCAAGCGCCTGGTACACTTGGCAAGTTTCTCCTTATCGTCATCGCTGGCCGTGTTGGCCCAGGTTCGCTGGAAGCCGGATCGGGTCGTGCTGGTGGCGCCGACGCTCTTCTGCGCCCCCCAGGCCCTGTTATTGGCCAAGCTCACCGGTGCCGGTTCGGTGCTGCATATCCAGGACTATGAGGTTGATGCGCTGTTCGGCTTGGGGATGGCAAAAGGTGGGGGGCTCAAGCGCTTCGCTTTTGCCGCCGAGAAGGCCATCCTGCGGGCTTTCGACAAGGTGTCCACCATCTCCGAGGGCATGCTCAAGCGCGCCCGCCAGAAGGGGGTGAACCCGGATAACCTGCTGTTCTTCCCCAACTGGTCCGAGACGGAACGCTTTCGTGGTGTCTCTCGCTCGCCGCGTATGCTTGAGCGCTTCGGCCTCGATCCTGGCATGAGGGTGCTGTTGTACTCCGGCAATATCGGCGAGAAGCAGGGCCTGGAAAGCGTGATCGAGGCCGCCGAGCGCTTGCAGGATCGTCCCGAGCTGGCGTTTTTGATCGTCGGGGAGGGCGCCGGCAAGGCCCGCCTGGTGGAGCTGGTGCGCCGGAAGGGCCTGAACAACGTCCATTTCGCCCCCCTGCAGCCTTACGAGGATCTGCCAGCCTTGCTGGCCTCAGCGGACTGTCACCTGGTCATCCAGAAGCGGGGTGCCGCGGATGCGGTGCTGCCCTCCAAGTTGACCAATATCCTCGCGGTGGGGGGCAATGCCGTCATCACCGCCGATCCCGACACCAGCCTGGGGCTGCTGTGTGAAGAGCAGACGGGCATCGCCACCCTGGTCGAACCCGAATCGGTCGACGCCTTGGTTGCGGGGATCGAGCGGGCTCTCCGGATGCCGGAGCACAATGCAGTGGCCTCTGACTATGCCAGTAAAAATCTCGATAAGCACAACGTCATGACTCGCTTCCAGGCTGAGATTTCGTCATGTGGCTGAATGATGAATCGTTTCGCAGCGTAGTGGCCGCCACACCGTTGGTGTCCATCGACCTGATCGTAACCAATGAAAAAGGGAAGGTCCTGCTCGGGCAGCGCTTGAACCGTCCAGCGCAAGGCTACTGGTTCGTGCCGGGCGGTCGCATCCTCAAGGGCGAAAGCCTGGACCTAGCCTTCGAGCGACTGACCCAGCATGAGTTGGGTGATGTATTCGCACGCGATCGGGCAAGGCTGCTGGGCGTATACGAGCACTTCTATGCCGATAGTGTCTTCGCCGGAGCAGATGGTCCGAGCACTCACTATGTCGTCTTGGGCTACCAACTCCCGCTTGGCATCGGTGAAGTGGTGAGCCCCCCGCTGGAACAACATGGACGATATCGATGGTGGACCGTGGACGACATGCGTCACAGCCCCGACGTCCATGAAAATACCCGCGCCTATCTGGGCACGTTGAACTGAACATCGAGTGAAAGGAGGACAAGGATGTTAACCCCCGTGATCATGGCCGGAGGGACCGGCTCACGCCTGTGGCCGCTTTCGCGTCAACTGCGGCCCAAGCAGTTCCTGTCGTTAAATAACGATTCGACGATGATGCAGCGGACCCTCACGCGTCTGGAAGGGCTCGAACAGCGGGCCCCCATCGTGATCTGCAACGAGGAGCATCGCTTCCTTGTGGCGGAACAACTGCGCCAGATTGGTGCAGACGGCGGTCGAATTCTCCTCGAACCCATGGGCCGCAATACCGCGCCCGCGATCGCACTCGCGGCGATCGCTGCCATGCAGGAGGGCAAGGACCCGCTGCTGCTGGTGCTGGCTTCCGATCACCTGATTCAGGACGTCGAGCGATTCCATGCCAGTATCGAGCAGGCCATCCCGCTCGCCGAGCAGGGCCACCTGGTAACGTTCGGCGTGGTGCCGACGCATGCCGAGACCGGCTATGGCTACATCCACCAGGGGTCGGAGCTTGGCCAGGGCTTCAAGGTCAGGCGCTTCGTCGAGAAGCCGGATGCCGATACCGCCGCCACCTACCTGGCCAGTGGCGAATACTTGTGGAACAGCGGCATGTTCCTGTTCCAAGCGAGCCGTTATCTGGACGAGCTGGCGCAACATCAGCCGACGATGCTCGAGGCTTGCCTCTCGGCGATGGCGGAAGCCGCCGACGATCTGGACTTTACCCGTGTCTGCGCCGAGGCCTTCGCCAAGTGCCCGGAAGACTCCGTCGACTATGCGGTGATGGAAAAGACCGACAAGGCCGCGGTCGTGCCGCTAGACGCACGCTGGAACGACATCGGTTCCTGGTCGTCACTATGGGACGTCAGTGACAAGTGCGATGCCGGCAACAGCTGCCATGGCGACGTGCTGCACGAGGATACCCGCAATACCCTGGTGCGCGCCGAAAGCCGCCTGGTGACCACGGTAGGCGTCGAGGACCTGGTGATCGTCGAGACCAAGGATGCCGTATTGGTGGCCCACAAGGACAAGGCCCAGGACGTGAAGAAAATCGTCCAGCGGCTGAAGGCAGAAGAACGGCCTGAGTTCAAGAACCACCGTGAGGTCTACCGCCCCTGGGGCATCTACGACTCCGTGGACAATGGCGAGCGCTACCAGGTCAAGCGCATCACCGTCAAGCCGGGAGCCAAGCTGTCGGTGCAGATGCACCACCACCGTGCCGAACACTGGATCGTGGTCTCCGGTACGGCAGAGGTGACCAACGGCGAGAGTACCTACCTGGTGAGCGAGAACGAGTCCACTTATATCCCCATCGGCCAGGTTCACGCTCTGAAGAACCCCGGGGTGATCCCGCTGGAGCTGATCGAGGTGCAGTCAGGTTCCTACTTGGGAGAGGATGATATCGTGCGACTCAAGGATAACTACGGGCGCGCCTGACGTCGCTGATGAAGGTAGTGGTTCGAAACCAGTTCTCATCTTACATCTACTTTCCTCCTTCTTACATCTTTAACGAGGGATCGTATTATGTCGTCCAATACCATCTGGCATGCCCACAAGGTATGTCGGGGAAGTCGTGAAATTCTCAACGGCCACAAGGCCTGCCTGCTGTGGTTCACCGGCCTGAGTGGCTCCGGCAAGTCCACCATCGCCGGTTTGGTGGAGGAAAAGCTCCACGATACGGGCAAGCGCACCTATCTACTCGATGGCGACAACGTCCGCAAAGGGATGAACAAGGATCTCGGGTTCTCTGATTCAGACCGTGTCGAGAATATCCGCCGCATCGGCGAGATGTCACGCCTGTTCGTCGATGCCGGGATCATTACCCTCTCGGCGTTCATTTCGCCTTTCCGCTCCGAGCGTCGCAGTGTCCGTGAACTGATGCCAGAGGGAGATTTCATCGAGGTATTCGTCGACTCACCGCTGGCCACCTGCGAGCAGCGCGACCCGAAGGGGCTCTACCAGCGGGCACGGCAGGGCGAGATCCAGAACTTCACCGGGATCGACTCTCCCTACGAGACGCCGGAGAAGCCCGAGATACATGTGATCAATGACGGCATCACCCCGGATGAGGCGGCCAACGCCGTCATCGACTACCTGGTAACGCACGGCTACATCTAATCAAGCCAATCTGCCTACCAGTAACAACAAACTGCAACTCAGGTTGCAAAGGTGCTGACAATGGAAATGACAGTGACGCGCGGCAGAGCCCGCAGCCTATCGCATCACCGCTGGTTGATCAGTTTTACCGCTCGACTGGCGGATATCACCTCGACCCTGCTTGCAGGGAATGCCGCCTATTTCGGCTATTTTTCAGATTGGCATCCGTCGGATCAGTATCTCTGGGGCATGATGGTCGGGGCCCTGCTGGTTGCCGCCGTGTTGCCCAACCTGGGGGTCTATCGTACCTGGCGTGGGCGGCTGTTGAGTCCGCTGTTGTTCAAGCTGATGATGGGCTATGCCATCGTCGGTGTGATTTGCACCAGTCTGCTGTATCTCAGCGGGTTGGGAGATGACTTCTCGCGTGTGTGGCTGGTCTCCTGGTTTGTGTTGGCGTTCATGGGCTCATTGACGGCTCGCGCCATGACGTATCCGGTGATCAATCGCTTCCGCCTGCATGGGCGCAACCGCCGCCAGGTGGTGCTGGTGGGGGATGCCCACTCCTGTGCCACGGCGGCCGAGCACCTGCATAGGGAACCGACTTCCGGCTTCGATATCGGCAAGATTTATCTCGTTGGCAAGGACACCATGAGCGAACTGGCCGACATGCGCCTGTCGTGGGAGTCCTATGCCGCGGAGCAAGTACATGATATTGATACCGATGAGGTATGGATCTGCCTGCCGATCTCCCGGGGTAGCCAGGTAAAAGAGATTATCGCCGATCTGGGCGTGACGGCGGCCAACGTTCGCTTCATGCCCGATATGCGTGATTTCCGTTTGATCAACCACGACATCTGCAACGTAGCCAGCCTCTATCTGCTCAACATGAGCTGTTCCCCGATCGCTGGTTCGGCGCGGTGGCTCAAGGCGGTCGAGGATAGAATCATCTCGGCCCTCATCCTGCTGATGATCTCGCCGATCATGCTGGCCCTGGCGATCGGGGTGAAGTTGTCGTCGCCGGGGCCCGTGTTCTATCGCCAAGAGCGGGTGAGCTGGAACGGCAAGCCGTTCAACATGCTCAAGTTCCGCTCCATGCCGGTGGACTCCGAAAAGAACGGTGTGCAGTGGGGCGGCTCGCAGAAGAAGACCACCACCAAATTCGGGGCCTTCATCCGCAAGACCAGCCTCGACGAGCTGCCCCAGTTCATCAACGTACTGTTGGGTGATATGTCGATCGTCGGGCCGCGCCCCGAGCGGACGGTTTTTGTCGATCACTTCAAGCACGAGATCCCCGGTTATATGCAGAAGCATCTCATGAAGGCCGGCATCACCGGATGGGCTCAGATCAATGGCTGGCGAGGTGATACCGACCTGGAGAAGCGCATCGAATGTGATCTCTGGTACATCGAGCACTGGTCGGTGATGCTGGATCTCAAGATCATCTTCCTGACGATCTTCAAGGGCTTCATCAACAAGCATGCCTACTGACGCACTCGTCAAGCGTTGGCCGCTGTGGCTATCAGTCGCCGCGCTGCTGGCGTTCCTGGTTGGCGGCCTGATTCCCGGCGCACTGCGCGCCGCCATTGAGCAGCGCCTGCACCTGCCGTTTGCCGTGCCGCCGGTGGCACACTTCCTGCTGAGTGGCGTGATGGCCGCCGGCCTGCGCTGGTGCCGGCCGGCTTGGCCATTGGCGGTGGTACTGCTGGTGGTGCTGGCCATTGGCGGCCTGGCGGAGGTCGCCCAAGTGTGGGTGCCGGGGCGGCAGCCGAGTTGGGGCGATCTGGGGCTCGACCTGGCGGGCACGGTAACGGGGCTAATCGTCGCGGCATCCGCCAGGCGCCTGGCTGCATTCATCGGCCGATGAAGTGGGGAGCTACGACCGCTAGGTGTGATCTCTCTGTAGGTTGTTCATCCGGAACCTACCCGGACAATTGGAGGTGCGACCCAAACCAACCTCCAGGAGGCCCGGATGAACACCCATAAGAATGCCCGTCTTACCCTGCATGGTCGAGCCCTGCTGGTCTGCCGAGTCGTTGAGGAAGGGCTTCGGCCAGTGGAGGTCGCCCAGGCGCAAGGTGTCAGTGTGAGGACGGTCTACAAGTGGGTGCGCCGCTACCGGGAAGAGGGTGAGGCCGGGCTGCAGGACCGCTCTTCTCGTCCCCGTCGCTGCCCTCATGCGGTCCCTGCCGAGGTTCGCGAGCAGGTCCTCGAGCGTCGCCAGCAGCGCCAGACCTACCGCCAGATCGCCGAGCGGTTAGGGATCGGACACAGCACGGTCGCACGGCTCCTCGAACGCGAGGGGCTGAATCGTCTCTCGGCCTTGACACCTGCCCGTCCCGTGAATCGTTACGAGCATGACGCGCCGGGAGATCTACTGCACCTGGACATCAAGAAACTCGGCCGCTTCGAACGCCCAGGGCATCGTGTCACCGGCGATCGCCAGCAGAACACGCGGGGCGCCGGCTGGGAATATGTTCACATCGCCATCGACGATCACTCGCGGGTCGCTTTCGGCACCCGCTATCCCGATGAAACCGGTTGGAGTGCGTGCTATGCCCTATTGGAGGCCGTGCGTTACTACAGGAACCTGGGCATTCGCTTCTCGCGCGTGCTGACCGACAATGGTGGATGCTACAAATCCAAGCCGTTCCGCCGCCTGTGCCGGCGTCTGGGACTGAAGCGCAAACGCACTCGACCCTATACGCCCCGCACCAATGGCAAGGCAGAGCGGTTCATTCAGACCGCGCTGCGGGAATGGGCCTACGCCCGGTCATACATCAGCTCGGAGGAGCGAGGCAGGCATCTGCCTGCCTGGCTTCATCAGTACAACTGGCATCGGCCACATGCCAGTCTGGATTATCGGCCTCCGGTTAGCCGGCTGAGGCTTTCCGTGAACAACCTGGTGGGTTTACACAGCTAGGGGCCTCCTTGCGGATGCAGGAGCCCACCTTGTGGGTCGCCCCCCGCCGTTTCCGGCGGCCGCCCATGAATGGCGGCAGTGCTGCCCACGCTCGCAGCGCCCCGTTCATGGGGCTCTCGCAGCGGGGCGGTGGCTTGGACGAGGGGACATCGCTCAATGATTCGGGCTCCTGAAGCCAGTCGTCAGGGAATTTGATTTGGCTTCATTAGGGTTTTCGGCTGGAGCGGTCGGAGCTTGAGGCCTTCTTTGTAATTTATTGTAAAAAAGGTGGGTGCGGCGCATCTTGCCTCGGCAGGGTTCACCGCATTCACGGGAGAGGAGATAAGGATATGTCGATTCTGGTCACCGGTGGGGCGGGCTATATCGGCTCTCACGCTGTCGTCGAGCTGCTGGAAGCGGGCCACCGGGTGGTGGTGCTGGACAACCTCTGCAACGGCTCTCGGGAGGCGCTGCAGCGAGTGGAGGCCATCACCGGCAAGGCGGTGCAGTTCGTCGAGGGAGATGTGCGGGATCGCGCCTTGCTGGACAGCCTCTTCGCCAAGCACGCCATCGAGGCGGTGATCCACTTCGCCGGCCTCAAGGCGGTGGGCCAGAGCGTGCATGAGCCGCTGGCCTACTACGACAACAACGTGCACGGCTCGCTGGTGTTGTGCCAGGCGATGGCGGCGGCAGGGGTGTTCAAGTTGGTGTTCAGCTCCTCGGCCACCGTCTATGGGCCGGATGCGCCGGTGCCCTACGTCGAGGACATGCCGCGCGGGCGTACCTCCAACCCTTATGGCACCACCAAGGCCATGGTCGAGCAACTGCTCGAGGACCTGTGCCGGGCGGACGAGCGCTGGTCGCTGGCACTGCTGCGGTACTTCAACCCCATCGGGGCGCATCCCTCGGGGCTGATCGGCGAGGATCCCCAGGGCATCCCCAACAACCTGATGCCGTTCATCTCCCAGGTCGCGGTGGGGCGCCGCCCGGAGCTGTCGATCTTCGGCAACGATTATCCCACCGATGACGGCACCTGCGTGCGCGACTACCTGCACGTGGTGGACCTGGCGGTGGGCCATGTGCAGTCGCTGGCAAGCCTGGGAACGTCGGGGGTGCATATCTATAACCTGGGCACCGGGCAGGGTTACTCGGTGCTGCAGATGGTCGAGTCCTTCCAGCGCGAGACTGACCAGTCGGTGCCGTACCGCTTCGCTCCGCGCCGCGATGGCGACCTGGCGGCGTTCTGGGCCGATGCCGGCAAGGCCGAGCGGGAGCTGGGCTGGCGTGCCGAGAAGGGGCTGGCCGAGATGATGGCCGATACCTGGCGGTGGCAGCAGAAGAATCCGCAGGGGTATGGGGAAGGCTGAGGGAAGAGGGAAGAGGGAAGAGGGAAGAGGGAAGAGGGAAGAGGGAAGAGGGCTCCTGCATCGCTCAATGAACTGAGCTCCCACAGCTGCCAAGCCCCTCACTCCACACTCCATACTTCACACTCTTCACCCCTCACCGCTTCCCCTGCCCAAACAAACAGCTTGCAGAGAATTCATCTCATCATGGAGGAGGGATACATGGATACGATTCCGGCTTCGATCTTTCGGGCCTATGACATACGCGGCATCGTCGGCGATACGCTGCGCCCGGAGTGGGTGGAGCTTATCGGCCGTGCCATCGGCTCGGAAGCCGCCGCACGGGGCGAGGCGACGGTCGTCGTGGCCCGCGACGGGCGCCTCTCCGGCGAGGCGATGTGCGAAGCGCTGGTGCGTGGCCTGCGCGCGGCGGGGCGCGAGGTGGTGGACATCGGCATGGTGCCCACGCCGACCCTGTACTTCGCCGCCAAGACGCTGGAGGGCACCGATTCCGGGGTGATGGTCACCGGCAGCCACAATCCGGCCGACTACAACGGCTTCAAGACGGTGCTGGCCGGAGAGTCGCTCTCCGGCGAGGCGATCACCGCGCTCTACCAGCGGATCCGGGACAACGACTTCGTCGCCGCCGAGGAAGAGGGCGGCTATCGCCAGCTCGACGTCCGTGAGGCCTACCTCTCGCGCATCCTCGACGATATCGAGCCGGCCCGGCCGCTGCGGGTGGTGATCGACTGCGGCAACGGGGTGACCGGCGAGCTCGCGCCGCAGCTCTTCGAGCGGTTGGGCTGCGACCTGGTCACGCTGTACGCCGAGATCGACGGCGCCTTCCCCAACCACCACCCCGATCCGGGCAAGCCCGAGAACCTCGAGGACCTGATCCGTTGCGTCAAGGAAGGCCGCGCCGACCTGGGCCTGGCCTTCGACGGCGACGGCGACCGGGTGGGGGTGATCACCCCGAGTGGCGCGCTGATCTACCCGGATCGACTGATGATGGCCTTCGCCGAGGACCTGCTGTCGCGCAACCCGGGCGCGCGCATCCTCTTCGACGTCAAGTGCACCGGCAACCTGGCCAAGGTGATCGAACGCGCCGGCGGGGAGGCGGAGATGTACCGCACCGGCCACTCGCTGATCAAGGCGCGCATGAAGGAGAGCGGGGCGCTGCTGGCCGGCGAGATGAGCGGGCATATCTTCTTCACCGAGCGCTGGCTCGGCTTCGATGACGGCCTCTATGCCGCGGCACGCTTGGTGGAGGTGCTGGCCAACCAGGACCTCGATGCCGACGCCTTCTTCGCGCGCTACCCCCAGGACGTCAGCACCCCCGAGGTGAACGTCTCGGTCACCGACGAGAGCAAGTTCGCGATCATCGCTCGCCTGACCGAGGGCGACTTCGGGGGTGGCGTGATGAACACCCTGGATGGCGTGCGCGTCGACTACGACGACGGCTGGGGGCTGTGCCGCGCCTCCAACACCTCGCCGGTGCTGGTACTGCGCTTCGAGGGCAAGGACGAGTCGGCGATGTCGCGCATCCGCGAGCGTTTCGTCGCCAACCTGACCGAGGCGATGGGCGAGGCTCCGGCGCTCTCCGCCCACTAGGCTCGGGGGCATCCCGAAATATCTCGCGTCCGGCCTGCGCTACCGATTCGGTGTGGCCGGATGTCATTCCGTTTGAGGAGTCTTTCCGCATGAATTCCTTACGCAAGGTGATTATCCCGGTGGCCGGCTTCGGCACACGTTTGCTGCCGATCAGCAAGGCGATTCCCAAGGAGATGGTCCCGGTGGTCGACCGGCCGCTGATCCAGCATGTGGTCGAGGAGGCGCTGGCCGCCGGTCTCAATGAGGTGATTCTGGTCACCCGCGGCGGCAAGTCGGCGGTGGAGGATCACTTCGATGCCCATTTCGAGCTCGAGGCGAGCCTGGAGGCCAAGGGCAAGGAGGCCCTGCTCAATGAGCTGCGCGCCATTGCCCCGCCGGAACTCAAGCTGACGGTGATCCGCCAGCCCCAGGCGCTGGGCCTGGGCCATGCCGTGCACTGTGCGGCCCGGATACTGGATGACGGCGAGCCGTTCGCGGTGATCCTGCCCGATGTGCTGGTCAAGCCTCAGCCCGGCGAGTCGGCCGTGGATCTGGGCGACATGGTCACGCAATGGCGGGAGCTCCGGCGGGCCCAGATCATGGTCGAGGCGGTGCCGCGGGCGGAGGTGCAGAGCTATGGCATCGTCGACTGTGGCGGCGACGAGCCGCGAGCCGGCGAATCGATGGCGATGACCGGGGTGGTGGAGAAACCCGCGCCAGAGGTGGCGCCGTCGCGTCTGTCGGTGATCGGCCGCTATATCTTGCCGTATCGGGTGATGACGCTGCTCGAGGACCTTCCGCCTGGGGCCGGGGGCGAGATCCAGCTCACCGATGCCATCGAGGCCCAGATTCGGGAGAGCGGCGATGTGGATGCCTTCCGCATGCGCGGGCGCTCCTTCGATTGCGGCCAGATCGCCGGCTGGCTGCAGGCCAACACGCTGCTGGCCAGGGAAGCCGGTTATGCCGTGGACCAGACCGGGCCCACTGATTCGTGATGATGCGATAGTGACGGGGTGAGCGGTGTACAGGGGCCAGGAGGGGCTTACCCGTTGCCGCTCAGCGGATCGGTCAGGAAGTTTCGTGATCAAGGGAGTGAACATGGACGAACAGACAGTGGTGCCAGGCGAGCGTGCCGGCGAAGAACAGGGATGGCATGAACGCTTGGCCGACAAGGCCGAAGCGTTGCAAACGACTCCGCTGGCCATGTGGCTCGATGGTGGCTCCCGGCTATGCCGGGCGCGGGCCGAGGCCCTGAGTTGGCGCTGGGGCCCGCTGACCCTGGATGCCAGCAAGCAGCGCCTGGATCAGGAGGCGCTGCGGCTGCTGGTCGACTGGGCCGAGAGCCGTGAGCTCCATCGCTGGCGTGAGGCGCTGTTTGCCGGCGAGATCGTCAATCCGTCCGAGGGCCGGCCCGCCTGGCATGCCGCCTCGCGCTGGGGGGTGGAGCCCCCGGCGCCGAGCGGCAGTGAAGCGGCCGTTGCCGAGGCGCAGTCGCAGCGCCGTCGGATGTCGGCGCTCGTGGAGCACATCCGGGCCGGGCGCTGGCAGGGTGCGACCGGCCGGCCGATCCGTCACCTGGTGCATATCGGCGTGGGCGGCTCCGATCTCGGGCCTCGGCTGGTCAGCGAAGCCCTGGCCGAAGAGGGGGACGCCGACGCCATCGAGGTGCATTTCGTCTCGAGCATGGACGGGGGCCAGCTGCTGCCGCTGATGGAACGCCTGGACCCGGCGGCCACCCTGCTGGTCGTGGCCTCCAAGTCCTTCACGACCGCGGATACGAGTTTCAACCTGCGCACGGCCCTGGCCTGGTTGGAGGCATCGCTGGAGACCGGTGAGGCCGAGATTCGACGCCATCAGCTCATCGGCGTTTCCGCCCATCCCGAGCGCATGACGGCGTTCGGCATTCCCGACGCGCACCAGTTGACCTTCAGTGAAGGCGTCGGCGGGCGATTTTCGCTGTGGTCCGCCATCGGGGTGAGTCTGGCGGTACGGATCGGCATGCCGGCCTTCGAAGGGCTGCTGGAAGGGGCCCATGCCATGGATCGGCACTTCCTGGAAGCGCCCAGCCACGACAACCTGCCCGTGCTGAGCGCCGTGATCGGTGCCTGGAACAGCCAGTTTCTGGGCATTCCCACCCATGCCATCCTGCCCTACGACAGTCGCCTGGCCTCGCTCCCGGCGTACCTGCAACAGCTGGAAATGGAGTCCAACGGCAAGAGCTGTACGCGGGACGGGCGGCCGGTGGAGAGCGCGACCTGCCCCATCCTGTGGGGCGAGGTCGGCCCCGATGCCCAGCACGCCTTCTACCAGCTATTGCATCAAGGGAGCCATACGGTCAGCGCCGAGCTGTTGGCGGTCGCCCAGCGGCATGGCGCCCGGGGCGGTCGGCTCGGTGCATGCCTGCGGGATCAGCAACGCCTGACGCTGGCCAACTGCCTGGCTCAGTCGCAGTTGCTGGCGCTGGGCGATGAGGCGATTCCCTCATCCTTGCAAGGCTTTCTCTCTCAGGGGTATCGGGGCAATCAGCCGCACTCCGTGCTGCTGATGGAATCCCTGACGCCCCAGGCCCTGGGGAGCCTGCTGGCGCTGTACGAGCACAAGGTGTTCGTGCAGTCCCTGCTGTGGGGGCTCAATCCCTTCGACCAGCCCGGCGTCGAGCTGGGCAAGCGCCTGGCCAGCTCACTCTATCGACGACTCGGGGGAGAGGATGTCGAGCCGGAGGAGACCGTTCGCGATGTCGCGACCGAGCGCTTGGTGTCTCGGCTGACCGGCCTGGATGGCCTGACCTCCGCCATGGCGCCCCGGAGCATGCCGTGAGGTAGAGGGCCTCGCTGCGAGCCTCGCTCAGCCGGGCCTCCACATCGACACACCCCCCTTCGCCGACGCCCGGCTCAGTGCTCTGAGCCGGGCGTCGGCGTTTCTGGGGGCCGAGCCGTGCCGGCCTGGTGTCGTGCTAGCCGGAAAGCACCGTCGGCAGCCACAGCACGATGGTCGGCCAGACGCTGATGATCAGTGCGGCGAGGCACATCAGCGCGAAGAAGGGCGCCGCCGCCAGCGCCACGCGGCCGATGCTCTCGCCGGTCAGCCCCTGCAGCACGAAGAGGTTGAAGCCCACCGGCGGGGTGATCTGCCCCAGTTCCACCATGATCACCAGGAAGACGCCGAACCACAGCGGGTCGTAGCCGGCCTGGACGATGATCGGCAGGGTGATGGGCAGGCTCATCACGGTGATCGAGATGCCGTCCAGGAACAGCCCCAGCAGCACGTAGAACAGCGCCATGGCGAGCAGCAGGGCCACCGGCGAGAAGGCCTGTTCGGCGATCCACCCGGCCAGCTCGCTGGGCAGGTGCAGGTAGCCCATGGCGGTGGCGAGCATGGCCGCGGCCACCAGCAGGCTGCACACCATCACCGCGCTGATCAGCGCGCCACGCAGGGCGTCCATGAACAGCGAGATCGTCAGCTGGCGCTCCCACAGCAGCAGCGCCAGGGTGGCGGCGCAACCCACGGCGGCGGCCTCCGAGGGCGTGGCGATACCGCTGTAGATGGCACCGATGACGATCACGATCAGCCCCAGCACGGGGGCCAGGTCGCGCAACGCCTGTAACACGCCGCTGCCGGTGTCCTCGGTCCTGGGGGCCACGCTAGGGTCGAGCAGGCTGCGCAGGGCCACGTAGCCGACGTAAAGGGCCGCGATCAGCAGCCCCGGCAGCACGCCGGCCATGAACAGCTTGCTGATCGAGACCTCGGCCTGCACGCCGTAGACGATCATCACGATCGAGGGCGGGATCAACAGCCCCAGGCTGCCGGCGCCGGCCAGCGAGCCGATCGACAGGTTACGGTCGTAGCGGCGTTGGGCCAGTTCGCGGGTGGTGATCTTGCCGATGGTGGCGGTGGTGGCGGCGCTCGAGCCGCTGACGGCGGCGAACAGCGTGCAGCCCAGCACGTTGGTGTGCAGGATACCGCCGGGCAGGCGGCGGGTGAGCGGCGTCAGGCCGCGGAACAGCCGCTCGGAGATGTTGGAGCGAAAGATCAGCTCGCCCATCAGGATGAACAGCGGGATGGCCGAGAGCTCCCAGCTGTTGGCGGCGCGGAACAGGATCTTGGAGAGGATCAGGCCGATGCGTTCGGCGTCGAAGTCCCCCAGCCCCCACAGCGACAGCATGGCGACGATGACCAGGCCGGCGAACACCCAGCTGCCCAGCGCGAGCACGCCGAGCAGCAGGCCGATGACGCCGGCGCCGACGAGTAGCATCTCCATTCAGTGGTCTCCGGAGGCGAAGGCGTGGCGCTGCACCAGGATGCGCAGCGAGCGGACGATGAGGACGAAGCACAGCAGGTACAGGCCGACGAGCACCGCGCCCTGGGGGATCCACAGCGGCGTCTGGGCCAGGGTCTCGCTGACGATGCCGCGGGCCTGGCTGCGCTGCACGGCCAGCGTCCAGTAGCGGGCCAGCCAGCCGAAGGCGAGCAGCGCCGAGACGCTGGCGAAGAGCTCCAGCGGCCAGCGCCAGGCCCGGGGCAGGCGCTCCAGCACGAGCGCCACGCGGATCAGCCCGTCCTTCTCGAGGGCATAGGGCAGGCCGAGGAAGGTCATCGCCGCGACGCTGTAGCCGATGTATTCGTCGAGGATGAAGGTGGAGCGACCGAACAGCCGCAGGCCGATCTCGAGCAGGATATGGCCGAGCATGTAGACCACCAGCAGCATGGCCAGGCCGGCGCCCAGCGCCGCCAGGGCGCCGGACAGCCGGCCGAGGGCATCGACCAGGAGGGTGGCGACGCCGGGGAAGCCGGCGCCGTCACGGCGATGCTGTGAACTCATTGGCCGCTCTCTTGGCGGCTCTCCTGGTGGAACGCCTCCAGGACACGGCTGGCGCGCTCACCGGTGCTCTCGACCCAGTCGTCGACCACCGGCTGGGCCGCCTGCTCGAGGCCGTCGTGGAACTCGGCCGGCACCGGATCGTGGATGCTGACGCCGTGTTCCTCGAGTTCGGCGTAATTCTGCGCCACGCGTTCCTCCACGACCTCCCAGTTGTGGGCGTCGGTCTCCTCGGCGGCCTGGAGGATCGCCTGCTGGTTTGCCTCGCTCAGCTCGCTGAAGGCATCGCGGTTCATGTGCACCATGTTGAGCGGCACGGCGTAGTGGATGGCGTTGAAGTCGCTCAGGTGTTCCCAGAAGCTGCCGTTGGCGCCGGCCTCGGCGGAGGTGAGCACCGCCTCGATGCCGCCGGTGGCGAGCTGGGGCACCACATCGGCCCAGGAGAGCTTCACCGGCGAGGCGCCGGCGTTGACCAGGGTGGCGGTGCCGTTGCGGTCATAGCTGCGGATCTTGAGGTCCTCGAGCGCCGCCATGCTGGTGACGGGGCCCTCGGACCAGATGCCGCTAGCGGGCCAGGGCGAGGCGTAGAGCAGGATCTGGTCGTTGTCCTCGAAGACCTTCTCGTATTCCGGTCGGGCGATCTCGTAGAGGCGGTGGGCGGATTCGACATCGTCCGCCACGAAGGGCAGCGACGACAGCAGGAAGAGGGGATCGATACCGCCCAGGGTGCCGGACAGGCTGTCGGCGATCTGCACGGCGTTGTCGGCCACGGCGTAGAAGTGATCCCCGGAGCGGAAGCCGAGCGCGCCGCCGGTGTGCAGGGTGATGTCGACGTCGCCGTCGGTCAGCTCCTCGACCCGGTCGATGAACCAGGCGTCGCCCTGGGCATGGATCGAGCTGGCGTTGTATTCGTTGGAGAAGTCCATGCGCGTGGCCGAGTGGGCCGGCAGGGCAGAGGCGGCCAGGCCGAGGGCCAACAGGGGAAACGCCGCAACGGCGAACGGTGGGCGAGAGGTGCCAGGCATCAGCGGGTTCCTTATGCGTTGTTATCGTTTGCTGATTCAGCATCCTGAAATTTGCCTTGGCCTGGGGGTGCCGTAGCGACCTCTAATGTTCTGTTGGCGGCACGTGGCCACTGGCGGGCCGATCGGGGTCGTATTAGGTGGGCGGTCTCCGATCGAGAACCCTTCAATAGTGTTGCGCTTGGAACTTGAGGCCGCCGATCCTGGGAATTGAATTCCCCTTGTTGGGAGTGTCTTCTAGATTGCTCCACAACTTTTAACAACAATCAATGCTATGGCTAGTGGGGCTAGCTGAAAGAATAGTAACGTGGGGTTTCTCCGCTTTCTTGCGCAGTATCTTTTTTTCATTTTCAGATCTCGGCGTTGTTTTGTTATAACGCTATGATTCTGAAGACTTCTTCTGCGATGTCTGATAGACGACCCTCTGGTATTGCTCTTGTTATTTTTCTCTCGAAGAAGCTTTTCTGGTTGCTCAAGTCCAGGAATGTTCCCTCTGAAATGGGTTGCGTTTCTCTTTTCGGAAGGATGAAGATTTTGGGTTGAAGCTTTTTTTCAGGGGCTTGTTCTATCACAATAGCAGTCTCCCCCGTGTTTAGCTCTACAGATGACCCGGGGGGATAGATCCCAATGCATTCAATAAATTTAACGCTTAAGAGCTTGTCAAAGAGTTCTCCAGAGTTTTCATATATCACCTTTAAGGCATGTGTGGGCGGTTCGGCTGGGCTGTATACTCGGTCACTTGTGATGGCATCGTATGTATCTACAATGGCTATGAGTTTCGCCTCATCAGATAAGTCTGCCCCTTTTTTTCCATAGGGGTATCCTTTGCCGTTCATTCGCTCGTGGTGATCGCGACTCGTGTTCAAGACTGTTTCGGGTAACGTGCTGTCGCTGCTTAGAATCTTGTAACCTTCCAGGACATGCCTTTTTATTACTTCGAATTCCTCCTCGCTCAGCTTTCCTGGTTTGTCCAGTATCTCAATAGGGATGTTCATCTTTCCCACGTCATGCAGCATTCCTGATAGGCCGACTTCTTCAATTCTGCGCGGCTCCCAGCCGAGGTGCTTGGCGAATACCATTGCTAAAATGCCGACATTCAGGCAGTGTTCGGCAGTGTACTCGTTCTTGTTCTTGATTCTGGTTAGCCAGTAAAGGGCGTTTTGGTTTCTTGCAATGGAGTCGGCAAAGCTTTTCACGACCCTTCTGGTTTCAGGGATGTTCTTGTGCCAGTTCTGCTTGTCTGACATCAATTTCTTTATCATTCCCTTGGCGCCGTAGTGTTCTTTTTTTATCCTCTTGATCTCTTTTTCAACAGGGGGGCTGACTTCGAGATTTACGCGCTTGCCTGTTTCTGTGAACGGTTTGCCTTCTTTTTTAAAAACTGTGTTGCGTATAGGGGAGCCTGGGGTGCTATATGATTCTCCAACAGATATATAAACCGTGCTGGCGTATTTTTTTACTTGCTTAATGTCGCCTTCTGTTGCTATGAGGACACCTTCTAGTGGAAAGGGTGTTTCGAGCCAAGGGCGATCTAACTCAGCAACATACATCCCGATTCGTAATTCTGAAGCAGGAATGTTGATTAGGTTCCTGTAGGCTGGGATATCATCATTTGTCATCATTGTAATATCCTTACGTCCGAGATGGCCCCTGACCCTGCTAACTACTCAGGTGATGTGGCAGCTTAGCTCTTTTGTATTAGCAGGCTCGGCGTAACTAAGCAAGAGGTTTGTTACAGGATGTTACGAGGTTTTTTTCTTAAAAGATTGTTTTTTCAATATTTTTTGAGCGCAACGCTATTGAAAAGCGCCAGGGCCGGCGTAACGGATGCGTCAAGGAACGCTGGGAGACCCAGCTCGAATTCTCGACGCGGGAGACGATCAGCGGTTCCTGTGTGACCGATGACCTGCGCGATCGTGACGATGACAGCATCTGGCGGGGACCTTGGGGTGACGATTGGCTATGGTTTTTAGGTGCCTGTCCCGTATGCAGCGCTGCTCGAGTTTCGTCCCGAGCGCCGCGATGGTGGGATGGGGGGTGATCAATCGATCGGCCTCTCCCTGAGAGTTGGTGCGATAGCTGGACCAGCGATAGGCGCCGGGCTGGCGACCATCCCGGTGCGGACGGGATTCAACTCGATATAGGAGTGGCAAACGAGCAGGTAGGGGGCTGCCAGCAGGCAGGAGCGATATCGCCCCTCGAGGATCGCCTTGCGGTGAAGCGGCTTCGGCAGTCGTCATCCGCGGCAAAGCAGGCGCTGCGATTGTTGCCGCGCTGGATCAGCTGCAGCGGCGTATTCGGCACCAGGAGCCGAGCCTGGCGTGCCATGGGGAGGATCTCCGAAGCCCGCGATGCCCTCCGCCTAAGCGTCGAACGAGAGATATGTACCCGTCCCCGATTCAGGGGAAATCTGTACCGCTTTCGGTGCCTGTCCCCGATTAGGGGCGGAGCCCGGGCGCACCGGGCTACACTGGCGGGTGAATCGCGGGCATATCATCCGGCAGGGAGGCCGTGCCATGGCGTATCCAAGTATCGAGCATCACGGCGGCGCCGACGGCGTGACCGGTAGCTGCCATCGCCTGCGGTTAGCCGAGGATCGTTCGCTGCTGGTGGACTGCGGACTCTTCCAGGGCCAGGACGCCGAGGGGCAGGATGGTCTGGAACGGCACCGGGTGCGTTTCCCCGTCGACGACGTGCTGGCGCTGGTGGTCACCCACGTGCATATCGACCATATCGGCCGGCTGCCCTACCCAGGAGCTGCTCTACGAGTTGGAGGGCCTGATCCATGGCGACGGGGACGAAAGCTGGCGCGCGCTCGAGATCATCGTCGACTCGCCCCTGGCATCGCGTTTCACCGCGGTGTATCGCGAGCTCAAGCCCTGGTGGGACGCCGAGGCGCGTCGCCGCCTGGACCATGGCCGCCACCCGCTGAGCTTCGACAGCCTCTATACCGTGGGCAGCCACGAGGAACATGAGCGTACCCTGGACTACCTGGCCGAGAGCGGCCGGCCGGCGGTGGTGATCGCCGCCAGCGGCATGGTCAGCGGTGGCCGAGTGGTCAACTACCTCAAGCGCATGCTCGGCGATCCGCGCCACGCCGTGGTGTTCGTTGGCTACCAGGCCGCCGGCACCCCGGGGCGTGACATCCAGCGCTACGGCCCCCGGGGTGGCTGGGTGAGGCTCGGTGGCGAGCGCATCGAGATCCGCGCGAGTGTCGAGAGCGTGGCGGGCTACTCGGCCCATGCCGACGGCCGCGACCTGCTCGACTTCGTGCGGCACATGCGCCACTCGCCCCGGGAGATCCGCTTGGTGCATGGCGAGGCCGAGGCGAAGCGGGCGTTGAAGGCGAGCCTCGAGGCCTGGGCCGAAGAGGCGGGGCACGCCCTGGAGGTGACGCTCGCCACCGAGGCCCACTGAGGCTATCCCGGTTCCTCGCGGGAATCCGTACCCGTCCCCGATTTACGCCGCGTTGTGGCCTTGGCGGTGGGTCTGTATCCTTCCTGATCCAAGCCGTCTTAGCTTCTGCGCATCGCTCTCGGCGTGTGGCCGGCGGTGAGCGTAGAGCCCTTTCGAGCACTTGCGTAGAATGACGGCATCATCGACGGGGGTCGACACGGGGAGCGAGGCTCGCCCGGCGGTCCCCCTGTATCTGAAGGGCGTGGGAACAAGCCCGGGAGAATCCCCGGGCGGTAGCGTGCCCGGCGTTTGGGTGAGCCGCCAGGCTCGGGCTCCCACCATTCGACATGCCTCGAGCCAGGGACGGTCATGATGGATTCGCTTGACGTAGGACTGGGGCACGCATGACCTGGCAGATGCTGCTCTCCCTGGGGACCGTGCTGGCGGTCCTCGCCACGCTTGCCTTCAGTCGTATCGCGCCCGACGTGATCCTGGTCGGGGCCCTGGCGTTTCTGATGGTCGTCGGTGTGTTGACGCCTGCCGAGGCCCTGACCGGCTTCTCCAATCCCGGCGTGATGACCATCGCCACCCTCTATGTGGTGGCGGCAGGGCTCAAGGAGACCGGCGCCGTCCAGTGGCTGGCCCATCGGATGCTGGGCCAGCCGCAGCGCCTGCGGCTGGCCCAGCTGCGGGTGTTGCTGCCGGCCGCCGGCCTCAGCGCCTTCATGAACAACACCACGGTGGTCGCCATGTTCATTCCTGCCGTCCAGGAATGGGCCGGACGCCTCCGCCTGCCTCCCTCCAAGTTGCTGCTGCCGCTGAGCTTTGCGGCCATCCTGGGCGGTACCTGCACCCTGATCGGCACCAGTACCAACCTGGTGGTGGATGGGCTGTTGCAGACCGAGATGAATACCCACCTGGCGATGTTCGAGCTGGCCTGGGTCGGCGTTCCCCTGCTGATCGTGGGGGGCGGCTTCCTGTATCTGTTCGCCGACCGCTTGTTGCCCAACCGCCAGGGGGCCCTGGAGCAGCTGGAAACCGCGCGGGAATATGCCGTCGAGGTGTCGGTCCTGGACAAGGGCCCCCTGGTCGGCAGGACCATCGCCGAGGCGGGGTTGCGCAACCTCAGCCATGGCTACCTGGCGGAAATCGAGCGGCATGACCACCTGCTCACGGCCGTGCCGCCAGACACCGAGCTGCAGGCCGGCGATGTGCTGATCTTCATCGGGGCGCCCGAGTGTGCCAGGGAGCTGCGTCGCATCCATGGCCTGCGACCCGCCGGCGGAGACGTGCGCAAGCTGGACATCGCCCACCATCGCCGTTGCCTGGTCGAGGCGGTCATCGGGCCGGATTTCGCCGGTCTCAACCAGAGCGTGCGGGAGTCGCGGTTCCGCTCGCGCTATCAGGCCGTCATCCTGTCGATCTCTCGGCACGGCAAGCGGCTCCCGGGCAAGCTGGGCGACATCTCCCTGCAAGTGGGCGATACCCTGCTGCTGGAAACGGCCCAGGACTTCGTCGACCAGTATCGCTACCGCAAGGATTTCCTGCTGGTCAGCGCCCTCAACGACTCCACGCCGCCGGACTTCCGCAAGGCGCCCCTGGCACTGGGGATCCTGGCAAGCATGGTGCTGGCCAGTGCCAGCGGCTGGCTGAGTATCCTGGAGGCGGCGCTGCTGGCGGGGGGCGCCATGCTGGCGACGCGCTGCGTGCCGGCCAGCAAGGCCCGCCGCTATGTGGATCTCTCCGTGTTGATCGTGATCGGCGCCTCGTTCGCCCTCGGCGAGGCGATGACCAAGACGGGCGCGGCCAGCCAGATCGCCCAGTGGCTGATGTTCCGCGATGACCTGGCACCTTGGGCGGCGCTGGCGCTGGTGTACCTGATGACGGTGATCTTTACCGAGCTGATTACCAACAATGCCGCGGCCGTGCTGATGTTTCCCATCGCGATCGCCATGGCCGAGCAGCTCGGCGTGAGCTATATGCCGTTCACCGTGGCGATCATGTTCGCCGCCTCGGCCAGTTTCATGACCCCCCTGGGGTACCAGACCAACCTGATGGTGCTGGGACCGGGGGGCTATCGGTTCCTCGATTATGTACGCCTCGGCGCCCCCCTGAGCCTCATCGTCGGGACGACGGCGGTGGTGCTGGTGCCGGTGGTATGGCCGTTCTGACCAAGGAGATATTGTGACGGATTTTGTGACAAGCGAGATGCGGGATCGGCTGATCGCTGGTGTCAAGGCGGCGGGCCTGACGGTTCTCGATATCTACCGGGGTGACTTCGAGGTGGAGGCCAAGGACGACGAGAGCCCGCTGACCGAGGCGGACATGGCCTCCCACCATGCCCTGGTGGCGCTCTTGCAAGACGTGGCGCCCGAGGTTCCCGTGCTATCCGAGGAATCCGGCGAGATCCCCTTCGCGACCCGCCAGGCCTGGAGCCGTTACTGGCTGATCGACCCGCTGGACGGCACCAAGGAATTCATCAAGAAGAACGACGAGTTCACCCTCAACGTGGCGCTGATCGAGGAGGGGGTACCGGTGTTCGGTATCGTCCATGCGCCCGCCGTGGGAGAAAAGGGCGGGACGACCTGGATCGGCCAGCAGGGGCAGGGCGCCTGGAAGCAGATGGCCGATGGCCCCAGCCGCCCCATTGCCACTCGCCCGCTGCCGACCCCCGAACAGGAGGCCTGGAAGGTCGTCGGCAGTCGCTCTCACGGCTCGGATGCGTGCGAGGCCTTCTGTGCCGCGTTGCCGGCCCACGAGCGGGTCTCCATGGGCAGCTCGCTGAAGCTGTGCCTGGTCGCCGAAGGCGCGGCCGATCTCTACCCGCGCCTGGCGCCGACCTGCGAGTGGGATACCGCCGCCGCCCAGGCGGTGGTCACCGCCGCTGGCGGCGAGGTGCTCAACGCGCATACCCTGGAACCGCTGCGCTGCAACCAGCAGGAAAGCGTGCTCAACCCCTTCTTCATCGTCTGCGGCCAGCGGGACGAACGCTGGGAAGAGGCCCTGCGGGCCAGCTTGAAGCCGGAAGCTTGAAGAGAACCCCTTCTGTCCTTGGCCTACCTTGTAGGCATAACAGGATGAGGGAGGGGGAGGGATGGACTTCGAGAAGCTTCAAGTATGGAAGCGGTCGGCTAGGCTTTCGGCCTAGCTCTACAAGGTAATGCGTGACCTGCGTGACTTTGGTTTCAAGGATCAGATCACCCGATCCGGGCTTTCGGTCCCCAGTAACATCGCCGAGGGCATGACGCGTGGAACGTCCAAGGACAAACGGCACTTCTTGCTGATTGCCAAGGGCTCATGCGCTGAGTTGAGAACACAGATCTACATCGGTATCGATATCGGCTACATCGAGAAGGCCTGTGGCAACCGATGGATACAGGAAACAAGGGAGATTGCCGCCATGCTCTCAGGGTTGATCGGCAAACTCACCAAAGAATGAATCGGCTGCGTAGCTAAAGGGGTTGGAGTTTCTTCCAGCTTCAAGCTTCCAGCTTGTGGCTAAGGACTTTGGCAATGTCCCATACATCCACGATGATCTCGGAAGACATCGAAGCCTATCTGAAAGAGCACGAGCAGAAAGACCTGCTGCGCTTCATCACCTGCGGCAGCGTGGATGACGGCAAGTCGACGCTGATCGGCCGGCTGCTCCACGACTCCAAGATGATCTACGAGGATCAGCTGGCCGCCATCACCCAGGCCTCGAAGACCAGCGGCACCACCGGCGACGCCGTGGACCTGGCACTGCTGGTGGATGGCCTGCAGTCGGAGCGGGAGCAGGGCATCACCATCGACGTGGCCTATCGCTTCTTCTCCACCGACAAGCGCAAGTTCATCATCGCCGACACCCCGGGGCACGAGCAGTACACCCGCAACATGGCCACCGGGGCGTCCACGGCCAGCCTGGCGGTGCTCCTGATCGATGCGCGGTATGGGGTGCAGACGCAGACGCGTCGTCATAGCTTCATCGCCGACTTGCTGGGCATCCAGCACCTGGTGGTGGCCATCAACAAGATGGATCTTGTCGACTACTCGCAGGAGCGCTATGACGAAATCGTCGCCGAATACCAGGTGATCGCCGACAAGCTCGGCGCGCGTGACATTCGCTTCGTGCCGCTCTCGGCGCTCAAGGGTGACAATGTCGTCAACCGCAGCGAAGCCATGGACTGGTACGAAGGGCCGGCGATGCTCGAGCTGCTCGAGACCGTCGAGATCACCCACGACCAGAACCGGCGCGACCTGCGCCTGCCGGTGCAGTACGTCAACCGGCCCAATCTCGATTTCCGCGGCTACTGCGGCACCCTGGCGGCCGGCGTGATGAGCCCGGGGCAGAGGGTGAGGGCACTGCCGTCCGGCAAGGTCTCCACCGTCGCGCGGCTGGTGACCTGGGACGGCGATCTCGAGGTGGCCTATCCGGGCCAGGCGATCACCGTGACCCTGGAAGACGAGATCGACATCTCCCGCGGCGACTGGCTGGTCGCGGAGGATGACGAGGTGCCGCTGGCGAACGGCTTCGAGGCCGACATCGTCTGGATGCACGAGACGGCCCTCGAACCGGACAAGCTGTATGACCTCAAGCTGGCCACCCGGGATGTGGCCGGCAAGGTGAAGGCGATCGATTACCAGGTCGACGTCAACACCCTCGAGCAGCGCCACGCCGATCATCTGGATCTCAACGCCATTGCCCGTTGCCAACTGGAACTGACTGCCCCGGTCCCGGTCGACGACTACCGCACCAGCCCCGGCACCGGCAGCTTCATCATCATCGACCGGCTGACCAATATCACCGTGGGCGCCGGCATGATTCACCGGCCGCTGGATAGCGAGCTGCCCTACGAGTTCCGTGAGCACGACAGCAAGGCCAACGTGGTGTGGAACCGCGCCAGCGTGACACAGGCGATGCGCGAGCATCTCAAGGGCCACTCCGGCAAGTGCGTTTGGTTCACCGGGCTTTCCGGCTCCGGCAAGTCGAGCCTGGCCAATGCCCTGGAGGTGGAGCTCAACCGTCGCGGTTACCACACCATGCTGCTGGATGGCGACAACATCCGCCATGGCCTGTGCAAGGATCTGGGAATGGGCGAGGCGGATCGCGCCGAGAACATCCGCCGCGTGGGCGAAGTGGCCCGGTTGTTTGCCGAAGCCGGGATCATCGTGATCACCGCCTTCATCTCGCCGTTCCGCGCCGACCGTGACGCCGCCCGCGAATTGTTCAACGATGGTGATTTCATCGAAGTTCACGTGGATACGCCCCTGGATATCTGCGAGCAGCGCGATCCCAAGGGGCTCTACCACAAGGCTCGCGAAGGCAAGATCCGGGACTTCACCGGCATCAATAGCCCCTATGAGGTGCCCAAGGCCGCTGAAGTGACGGTCAATACCGAATTCATGAATCAGCAGGAAGTGATCAATCTTTTGCTAAAGGCGCTGTAGTGGTCAGACCGGACTGACGCCAAGCAAAACTTCCCGCTTGAAGAAGACAGGAACACCCCCTTTTATGACCATCAAGACTCTCTGCGTATTCGGTACGCGTCCCGAAGCCATCAAGATGGCGCCGCTCGCCCTGTCCCTCGCCGCCGATGATCGTTTCGAGGCCCAAGTGTGCGTGACCGGCCAGCATCGGGAAATGCTCGATCAGGTGCTGGACCTGTTCGAACTGGTACCCGACCACGATCTCAACATCATGAAGCCCGGTCAGGACCTCACGGACGTGACCACGGCCATCCTGCAGGGCATGAAGGGCGTGCTGGGCGAGGTCAAGCCGGATATCGTGCTGGTGCATGGCGACACGGCGACCACCTTCGCCACCACCCTGGCCGCCTACTACCAGCAGATTCCCGTGGGGCACGTGGAGGCCGGCCTGCGCACGGGCAACATCTACAGCCCCTGGCCGGAAGAGGCCAATCGCAAGCTCACCGGGGCCCTGGCCGAGCTGCACTTCGCACCCACCGATCGCTCCCGGCAGAACCTGCTGGAGGAGGGCATCGCCCCGGCCAAGGTGCATGTCACCGGCAATACCGTGATCGACGCGCTGCTGGATGTGGTCCGCAAGCTCGAGGACAGCCGTCGCTTCCAGCAGCAGTTTGCCGAACAGTTCGACTTCCTCGACGCCGATCGCAAGCTGATCCTGGTGACCGGGCATCGGCGCGAGAGCTTCGGCGGCGGTTTCGAGCGCATCTGCCAGGCCCTGCACGATACGGCGGCGGCCCACCCCGATTGCCAGATCGTCTATCCGGTGCACCTGAACCCCAACGTGCTCGGGCCGGTCAAGCGGCTGCTCTCGGACATCGACAACGTCCACCTGATCGAGCCCCTGGATTACCTGCCGTTCGTTTACCTGATGAACCGCGCCCACCTGATCCTGACGGATTCCGGTGGCATCCAGGAAGAGGCGCCGTCCCTCGGCAAGCCCGTGCTGGTGATGCGCGATACCACGGAGCGCCCCGAGGCCGTCGATGCCGGTACCGTCAAGCTGGTCGGAACCGATGTGGAACGCATCGTCGGTGAGTTGCACAGCCTGCTGACCGACAGCAGCGCCTACGAGGCGATGAGCTATGCCCACAATCCCTATGGGGACGGCAAGGCCTGCAGTCGCATTCTCGAGACGCTGGCCGGCACTCTCTAGGAACCGCGGTGCGTTGCCACTCTGTCCAAGCCCTTTTTACCCACTCACTGGATCGCTTCATGAACTACGACACCATCTCCGTCATCGGTCTCGGATACATCGGCCTGCCCACGGCGGCCGTCATTGCATCTCGCCGCAAGAACGTCATCGGCGTGGATGTGAATCAGCATGCGGTAGACACCATCAATAACGGTGACATCCATATCGTCGAGCCGGAGCTGGATATCGTGGTGCATGCCGCGGTGAAGGAGGGGTATCTTCGCGCGGCCACCAGCCCCGAGCCGGCGGACGCCTTCCTGATTGCCGTGCCCACGCCGTTCAAGGCCGAGAACGGCAACCACCATGTGCCGGATCTCACCTACATCAAGGCCGCGAGCCAGTCGCTCGCCCCGGTACTGAAGGCGGGCGATCTGGTGATCCTGGAATCCACCTCGCCGGTGGGGGCCACCGAGCAGATGGAGGCCTGGCTGGCCGAGGCGCGCCCCGATCTCACCTTCCCCCAGACCCACGGTGAAGAGTCCGATATCCGGATCGCCCACTGCCCCGAGCGGGTCCTGCCCGGCCATGTGGTGCGTGAGCTGGTGGAGAACGACCGGGTGATCGGCGGCATGACCGCCAGGTGCTCCGCCGCCGCGACGGCGCTGTACCAGATCTTCGTGGAAGGGGAGTGCATCACCACCACGGCACGCACCGCCGAGATGGCCAAGCTCACCGAGAACAGCTTCCGTGACGTGAACATCGCCTTCGCCAATGAGCTCTCGATCATCTGCGACAAGCTGGATATCAGCGTCTGGGAGCTGATCCGCCTGGCCAACCGGCACCCGCGCGTCAACATCCTGCAGCCCGGCCCCGGGGTGGGCGGCCACTGCATCGCCGTGGATCCCTGGTTCATCGTCAGCGAGACGCCGGACGAGGCACGGCTGATTCGCACCGCGCGGGAAGTGAACGATGGCAAGCCGCAGTGGGTGATCGACAAGGTCAACGAGGCGGTAGGCAAGTACCTGAGCGCCAATCCTGACAAGACCGCCAGGGACGTGACCATCGCCTGTTTCGGGCTCGCCTTCAAGCCGGATATCGATGATTTGAGGGAGAGCCCGGCGTTGCGTGTGGCAGAGGTTATCTTGGGGCAGCACGTTGGTGGCACGCTGGTTGTGGAACCGAATATAAAGTCGCTGCCAAAACTTACGTTAAAAGGGGCTGAGCTTGTAGATTCCTCAAGAGCGTTGGAGCAAGCCGATATTTTGGTCATGCTGGTGGACCACAAACCGTTTGCTCAGATCGGTCGGGATGCCGTGGTTGGCCATTTAACCGTTGATTGTCGCGGTGTGTGGGGCGCCTAATCGACATCTTACACTAATAGACAGCCTTTCAGACTGGGTCAATATGATCGCCGATACTTCAGACATGAAATCTCTCTCCGTTGACAGGGTCGACTATGTGATCGCCCTGCCAAATTGGAAAACCGATTACATCCAGGGTAAAATTGCCAGTTCCTGCGAGCCGTACGAACTAGCAATGCTGAGAAGCATGTCCGAACGACTTGAGCACGGCGACCTTGTTCTGGATGTTGGTGCGAATATCGGAAACCACACTCTGTATCTGGCTGCGGTTACGGGATGCAGGGTTCATTCATTTGAACCGAACGCTTTGCTTTGCCGGGCATTGCAACAAAGCATTGAAGCGAATGGGCTGTCAGCCTCCGTTTGGGTCCATAGCGTTGGGGTGGGCTCTGCTACGGGAAAGGCAAGATTTGCCCATGAAGATGAAACGAATCTGGGCGGCCAGTCACTGTCGCTTGACAGTAGTGACGGTGCCGCCATAGATGTGATCAGGCTGGATGACCTTGAATTTGATGAGCCGGTAACGGCTATCAAGGTCGATGTGGAGGGGATGGAGCTGGATGTCCTGGAAGGAGCAAAAGACCTGATCGCCCGGGATAGTCCATTACTCTACATTGAGTGCCAGAAACAATCAGACTTTTATTCGATTGCTCAATGGTTGGCGGCGCACGGGTATAGCTACCGGCAATCCTATAACGCGACGCCTACCCACCTTTTTATTCACCAAGCTCAGCTTGCTGGCCCGGATTTTCCAGAACAAACCCTTATAGAGTTGCGTGGAGACCTATACGACAGAGACAGCAGTATTCGCGAAACTAATGAGCGACTGAATTCAGTGAACCTGAAGTATAGGGAAGCCAACCAGCGCATAGGCAATCTAAAAGAAGAATTGGCCAGTGCGGTTGAGCGCGAGCGTGAATTGCGTGAGCAGGCCAACCAGCTGAGGAATCAACTGGCGGTGGCTCAGCAGTCGCCAACGTACGTGCTGAGAAAGCACCTTTCTCGACTAAAGCGTCGTGTTCGTACGCCGGGTGGTTTGCGGTATCTTGTTCTGTGCCTCGGCGTCCATTTGCTTCGCTCACCACTTTACCTCCGGGCCTTGTTAAAGCGAAGGCTGTTGCGTGCCCCGGGTTTGGTGGTTAACCAGTCAATTGTCCCCCCACGCAACCTTGACGAGCTGAACATTGAACCTCTGAAGAGTAAATCCGGCAAGGAGCTTAGGGTGGCCTGTGTCATGGATGACTTTACATGGTCATCCTATGCTCCCGAATGCCAGCTAACGCAACTGACCCCCATAAACTGGCAGGCGGAACTGGAAGAGTGCCAGCCTGAGTTGCTATTCATTGAATCCGCCTGGCGCGGCAAGGACCAGCTCTGGGGGAGCAAAGTGGGGCACACCAGCCAGGAACTTCAGGAAATCCTGCGATGGTGCCGAGAACGGCACATTCCGACCATGTTCTGGAACAAGGAAGACCCTGTTCACTTCGAGACATTTTTGAATACCGCTCGCCTTTTTGACTACGTATTTACAACGGATATTGACTGCGTACCCCGTTACAAAGCGGCCTTGGGCCACGGTGAAATTTATTTTCTGCCCTTTGCATGTCAGCCTCGCGAGCACAATCCGTTTGAAAAGTATGTGCGAAAGGATGCCTTTTGTTTCGCTGGCGCTTACTACGCTCGGTACCCGGAGCGCACGAGGGACCTAGAGGATTTTGTCCGTACCTTCCCGAAATACCGCCCCTTGGAGATCTATGACAGAAACCATGGCAAAGACGATCCCAACTATAAATTTCCAGAGGCATTTTGGCCACACATAGTGGGAACTTTGCCGTTTTCCGAAATTGATAAGGCGTATAAAGGGTATCGTTATGCCATTAACCTGAATTCCATAAAGCAGTCCCAGACGATGTTCGCGCGCAGGGTTTACGAACTGCTGGCTTCCAACACGTTGACGGTCAGCAACTATTCCCGGGGGCTGCGACTGATGTTTGGGGATCTCGTGCTCTCCAGCGACAACGGCAAGCAGTTGGTCAGCGAACTGGAATCACTGGAAGCAGACGGTAAAACCGACCGTGTCCGGCTTGCAGCCTTACGGAAAGTGTTGAGTGAGCATACCTACGAAGATCGATTGGCCTATGCCCTTTCCAGAATTACTCAGTTAGAACGCAAGACGCCGCTACCTACCTTCCGCATGGTCGGGTTGGCGAACTCAGAGCAGGATGTGAGCTGGCTGCTGGAGCAATGGAAGCGCCAGAAGGGCGTGGGTGTTAGCCTGACGATTGTTCATGCGCCAGGGTTAACGGACGAACAGCTGGCTCCGGTGAAGCAGGAGGAAGGCTCCCAGGTGACCTGGCTGGCATCCGACCAGTTGCAAGGTGCCATCTTGTCGGCATTGGCGAAGGATTGTGACTGGATTGCAGGGATCTCTACCCAGGATTATTACGGCCCCAACTACCTTTTGGATATCGCGCTGACAACGCGATACCGCGAAGTGCAGGTTCTTGGTAAGCGGGCCTCGTACACATGGAGCGATGATGCCTGCCACCTTGCTCATCAGGGCACCGAGTACAGACCAGCGGAGACGTTGCTTGCTCGTTGCTCTGCAATTCAGACTCCGGCCGCAAGCGAAATCGATGCGGCTGCATGGCTAAATGGGCTGGAACATTGGCAATATAAACTGAACGAGCAGTTTGCGATCGATCGCTTCAATTATTGTTCCAATGTGCCCAATGGGCCAATTGCTGACCGAATCGCCCAGCAGGTGGATGATTTTTGCCTGGACCATGGATTGGCACTTGAGGAACTGAACAAAGCCGCTGAGTCTTCTGAGCCGAAGAAGGATGTTGAGAACGGGAGTCATGCATTGTCCGGTGCATTATTGGGCCGCATGATTACCAGGAAGTCTTCATACGCGGATCACCTTGACCAACACACCGATTCCAAAACGTCCGCTGCCATTCAGGTTTCCAAAAATCCGGCTATCGAAGCCGAGATTGATGGCGTATGCCTGACACTATCCTCCAGAATGCCCGATGGGCAGCATGAATACCTCTACTGCCCGGAGAACATTCCCATAGAGAAACTGTCTACGGACATCGAGGGTATTCGGCAGCAAGGTCTTCCTATCCACCTGGAAATAGAGCCGGGGTTGAACCTGAGCCTGGTGGTATTATTTTTTGATTTTTCCGGTAAAAGAATTGAAAATGCTATTGAACCTGCCAATAGAAATGCAGTAATCAGTATCCCTGAAAATGCCACCTCTCTGAGACTTGGGTTGCGGGTGTATGCGGCGGGGTCCACTACGGTCCGGCGATTGGTTTTTGGGCATAAACACCTCGAGCCGGGGAGGATTTTTGGAAAATCAGACGTTCTCCTGCTTACCAACAATTATCCTAGCTACGAAGACCTGTACCGTAATGGGTTCGTTCACAGTCGTGTGAAAGGCTATAAGCAACATGGCGTGAATGTTGACGTCTTTCGTTTCCGCCCCCAAGAGCCAACCTATTGGCAGGAATTTCAAAATATTGATTCCATAACTGGATCTCAGGAAGCTCTCCACCGCTTACTGGGCAGTGGAAATTACCGGCACGTTCTTGTTCATTTTTTAGATGAACAGATGTGGGAAGTGCTTCAAGATTATATTGTTGACATCAAGGTCACTATATGGGTCCATGGGGCGGAGATACACCCGTGGTATAGAAGAAAGTACAATATAGAAACACCTGCGCAAGAGAAAAAAGCAAAGGAAGAAAGCGAAAGGCGTATCTCATTTTGGCGAAGAATTCTTAATCCAATGGATGAGAATTTGAAACTTGTATTTGTTTCTAATCATTTTTCTGAAGAGGTGATGGAAGATCTAGGGTTTCGCTTGCCAGAGCTCCAGTGCGAAGTTATAAATAATCCTATAAATACTGAGCTTTTCAATTATGTAGAAAAAGACGTAGAACAGCGGAAAAAGATTCTTTCCATTCGGCCTTTTGCATCTAGGCAATATGCCAATGACTTAACTGTGGCCATAATAGTTAAACTTAGCAAGTTGCCATATTTCAAAGAGTTGGAATTTAAAATTGTTGGAGATGGGCCGCTGTTTGATGAAGTTGTTGAGCCTTTAAAAAGATTTAACAATGTTGTGCTTGAGAAGCGGTTCGTTTCTCAGCAAGAAATTTCAAGTTTACATAAAGAGTATGGTATATTCATGTGTCCCACCCGCTGGGACAGCCAGGGGGTGTCGCGAGATGAGGCTATGTCATCTGGTCTGGTGCCAATAACAAGCTCTGTTGCTGCTGTTAAGGAGTTTGTTGATGACGACGTCGCTATATTAGACAATTCAGAGTCGATTGATAAGTTGGTGAATGGGATTGACAGGCTTTACCACAGCCCCAAAGATTTTTCTTCTATGTCATATAAAGCTCAGAAGTTAATTAGGGATAAGCGTAGCCTGAATAGTATAATTAAAAGAGAGTTGTCTGTATTCACTTTTGATGCTTGGATATAAATACTTATTTTTTATCTGTGCGATTTATTATGGCAGTTTTACTGGGAGAAGGGTATGCTTTATTTTCTTAAATCAAGTTTTTACAGAGTTAATAAATTAAAAAAACATTTGTTATTTTTAAGCATAAAAGAATATATTATAAAGATTTATGGATTAAAAAATCATGAATGCTCGGACGTTTCTAGTGATGCTATTCATTCCTTAATTGATGAAATTGAAATAAAGCCCATTGATTATGTTCCGGGGGGGCGATTAGATGGGGTTCCGTCTCATCTGAAAGAGGTTATTACTTTTCTCGAACTATCTGATGAGGATAAGGCATCTATATTATTAAATCAGCAATATGATAAGCATAAGATAAGTATGGTAAGGAGTTATTACCCGAACACGCCATATAATCTTTTGTTTGTGAATGGGAGGCTATATGCATTTGGTAGTTTTGTGTCCCCTATTGATGTTATAATTGATCTTGATACGTATTCTGTATTCAAGATAAACTCTTTGAGATTTGATGTTCTAAGTTCGTCTCGGTTACTTCTGCATAGGATGCTTAAAAGTCCGCCAGAATATTCTGAAAAAAACAATGTAGAAAAAAAGTTATTGGTTTGTATTAAGGATTCAAGACCTGCTCATGTGTTCTTTGATGAGCTGAGTGGTTATTATTCGCTAAGAATAAAGTTGGGGGAAAAGATTCAAGCTGGTTTTTCATCTGTAGCTAGCTATTTTGAACCGGACATGATTCCTGGAAGTATAGGTGTTCTTGATCTCAATAGAGAAGTTGATAGGCTGAACGGTGATTATGTTCTTATCAGGAATCATCACAGATTAATGCCCACTAGTGATCATGGTAGTTATCGACCTTGGTTGATCAACTGTGCTCGGAGAAACTATCTATCATCAGTATCACCTCTCAAAGGTAGGAAAGTTTTTTGGCTAGGTATTACTGGCGGAGAAAGAAGATCTTGGCTGGAAGAAAAGGAAGGGCTCTCTATTCTAGTGGATTTCATTTTAAAGAAATATAAAAATGCATATTTAGTATTTGATGGCTATACTGGGCAGTCATGTTTTGAAAGCGAAGATGCAATTGAGCACATACAAGCTCATCTAGAAATTCTTGATTATGTTGTAGATAAATGTAATTTGCATGAGTGTTGTTATACTTCGCTTATTAATTGTTCAGCCCTAAAGAAAATTGCATATGCAAGCATGTCAAGCTTTTATGTGACACTGGCAGGTACTCCATCTAATTGGATCTCCAATATAGCTAGGGTGCCTGGAGTTCTTCATGGTAATGAGCGCTCTTTAAAAGAAAACAAATTGAATTACTGGGAGGATAACTCATTACTTTTTCCTGTCAATTTGATAAACGAAGGGTTGTTAAATGTCAATAAAAGAGATTTGGCTAAGTATGGTAATAAAGCTATTGAAAAAAATAGTGGCTTTTATAACTATTCGATAAATCCTGATGATATGCTAGATATCGTTAGTGATATGATGACAAGGGTGATTAATGATTAACACTATTAACTCAAAATCTTCTGTACTTGTTACGGGCGGCACAGGCTCCTTCGGTCATACCTTCATTCCAATGCTGCTTGAACGCTATAACCCCAAGCGTGTAATCATTTTCTCCCGTGATGAGATGAAGCAATGGGAGATGGCTAAGAAATTTGAAGGCGATCCACGCGTGCGCTTCTTTATAGGTGATGTGCGTGACCGTGATCGGGTTTATCGAGCTCTGGATGGCGTAGACTACGTGGTACATGCAGCGGCCACTAAAATTGTGCCCACCGCGGAGTATAACCCCTTCGAGTGCGTCAAGACCAATGTGATTGGCGCCATGAACTTGATCGATGCCTGTATCGATAAGGGGGTGAAGAAGGTGGTGGCGCTTTCTACCGACAAGGCCAGCAGCCCGATCAATCTGTATGGCGCGACCAAGCTGACCTCCGACAAGCTGTTCGTGGCCGGTAACTCCTACGCTGGCGGCCACAATACCCGCTTCGCTGTGGTGCGTTACGGTAACGTCATGGGCTCGCGGGGTTCGGTGATTCCATTCTTCATGTCGATCAAGGACAAGGGCGTGCTGCCGATAACCGACGAGCGTATGACCCGCTTCATGATCTCGCTGGAGCAGGGCGTAGAACTGGTGTGGCACGCCTTCGAGGACATGGAAGGCGGCGAGATTTATGTCAAGAAGATCCCTTCCATGAAGGTCACCGAATTGGCACGGGTCGTCGCCCCGGCGGCGAAGCAGGAGGTAGTCGGCATTCGGCCTGGTGAGAAGCTGCACGAACAGATGATCGGCGCAGAGGATGCCTACTACACCTACGAGTATCTTGAGCACTTTAAGATCCTGCCGGCAATTAACAGCTGGGATCAAGACGCCAACCGCATCAAGGAGGGCAAGAAGGTGCCGGAGGGCTTCGTCTACGCCAGCGATAACAACGCTGAGTGGATGAGTGACGACGAGCTCAAGTCGTGGATCGATGCCAACTGGGAAAAGATTGGAGCCATTTGATGATTCCTTACGGTCGTCAGGATATCCAGCTGGCAGATATCGATGCAGTGCTGGAGGTGCTGCACTCGGACTTCCTCACCCAAGGGCCGATGGTGCCGCGCTTCGAGCAGGCCGTGGCCGACAAGGTTGGCGCCCGTCACGCACTGGCGGCCAACAGCGCCACCTCGGCGCTGCATATTGCCTGCCTGGCGCTGGGCCTGGGCGAGTGCGACTGGCTATGGACAACGCCCATCACCTTCGTCGCTTCGGCCAACTGCGGCCTCTATTGTGGCGCGAGCGTGGACTTCGTTGATATCGACCCGCGCACCTATAACCTCTGCCCCAAGGCACTTGAAGCCAAGCTGGAGCAGGCCGAGCAAGAAGGGCGGTTGCCCAAGGTGGTCGTGGCGGTCCACCTGTGCGGCCAGCCCTGCGACATGGCGGTGATTCATGCCCTGTCACAGCGGTATGGCTTTCGTATCATCGAAGATGCCTCTCATGCAATCGGTGGAAAGTACCGAGGCAATTACATCGGCAGTGGCCACTACAGCGATATCACCGTATTCAGCTTTCATCCGGTGAAGATCATCACCACCGCCGAGGGCGGCATGGTGTTGACCAATGACGGTGCCTTGGCCAGCCGCATGAACCTGCTGCGTAGCCACGGCGTCACCCGCGATCCAGAGTTGATGACCCATGAAGCCGACGGACCCTGGTACTATCAGCAGATCGAGCTCGGCTTCAACTACAGAATGACCGAGCTGCAAGCCGCACTGGGCGTCTCCCAGCTCGAGCGTTTGGACGACTATGTGTCCCGTCGGAACGCCTTGGCCGAGCGCTACGATGTCCTGCTTGCCGAGTTTCCTGTGACCACGCCTTGGCAGCATTCGAACAGCTATTCCGGGCGCCACCTCTATGTGATTCGTCTCACGCTTGATGCGATTTCCCTCAGTCATTGCCAAGTGTTTGAAGCCTTGCGCGCGTATGGCATCGGCGTCAACCTGCACTATATTCCCGTGCATACCCAGCCTTACTACAAGCAGTTAGGCTTCCAACCGGGGGACTTCCCTGAAGCTGAACGTTACTACGCCGAGGCCATCAGCTTGCCGCTCTATCCCACGATGAGCGAGGATCAACAGGACCAAGTGGTAGCCGCCCTGAAGGCGGCACTGGAGCTGTCATGAGTGCTACCATTGCTACTGGCTGCTTCGCCGTGATTCCTGCCCGTGGTGGCAGCAAGCGCATTCCGCGCAAGAATATCCGCGAGTTCGCCGGCAAACCAATTATTGCCTGGTCGATAGAGGCCGCGCTGGCCAGCGGTTGTTTCGACCGAGTGATTGTCTCCACCGACGACGACGAGATCGCCGCCGTAGCCGAGGCCCATGGCGCCGAGGCGCCGTTTCGCCGCCCGGCTGAGCTGGCCGATGATCACACTGGCACCATTCCCGTCATCGCTCAGGCCATTCGCTGGTTGCGTGAGCATGGTGCTACTCCGCAGGCGGTATGCTGCCTCTACGCCACGGCTCCCTTCGTGCAGCCCGAAGATATCAGAGTCGGCCTTTCGGCATTGCGAAGTAATGATATCTACTACGCCTTTTCGGTGACAAGCTACGGTTTCCCCATCCAACGGGCCCTACGCCTCACCGCCGAAGGGCGCGTGGCGATGTTCCAGCCTGAGCATTTCACCACCCGCTCCCAGGACTTGGAAGAAGCCTGGCATGACGCCGGCCAGTTCTACTGGGGCCTTGCCGAGGCGTGGTGTGCCGGCATCCCCATCTTTACCGAACGGGCCGTGCCGGTGATCTTGCCGCGCCATCGCGTTCAGGATATTGATACACTGGAAGACTGGCAGCGGGCCGAGTGGCTATTCAATGCCTGGCAAGCGGGGCGGCAAAGGGCACAGGCATGATCCAAGTGGCGCATGCAGACAAGGTCAGGATGGTCGTCTTTCGCACCGACGCCTCCCTGCAGATCGGAGCTGGCCACGTCATGCGCTGCCTGACCCTGGCCGAGGCGCTGAAGGAGCAAGGAGTCGAGTGTCACTTTCTGTGCCGTGAGCACTCAGGCCACCTGGTCGACATGATCGAAGAGCGCGGTTTTACAGCACACCGGCTGCCGGCGCTCGACCAGGATAGTACCGGGGCCGCGAACGGTGAGACTCTGCCTGTGCATGCTCACTGGCTTGGTGCCACTTGGCAGGACGATGTGGCAACCTGCTGGGCATTGCTGGACCAGCTGCAGCCGGACTGGCTGGTAGTGGACCACTATGCGCTGGATGCGAGATGGGAGGAGGCTGTGCTGACTCCGCGAACGCGTCTGCTGGTGATCGATGACCTGGCTGACCGGCCCCATCGCGCAGATCTGCTGCTTGATCAGAACCTGGGGCACAGTGACGAGGACTACGCTCACCTAGTGTCGGTAGAGTGCCGGATACTGGTCGGCCCTCGATTCGCCCTGCTGCGACCCGAGTTCGCCCAACGGCGTGAGTATAGCCTGACCCGTCGGCGTCATCATCCCCAGCTTAAACGCTTGCTGATCAGCCTGGGAGGCGTCGACAAAGACAATGCCACCGGCAAGGTGCTGGAAGCTCTGAGGGCTTGCGATCTTCCGGATGACTGCGAAATCACTGTTGTCATGGGAGCCACGGCTCCGTGGCTGGACGAAGTTAAAGCCAAGACCGCCGAACTGCCATGGCGAACCGATGTGGTGGTCAACGTTCCGGATATGGCCCGTCGTATGGCCGAGGCGGACCTCGCTATCGGGGCAGCCGGTAGCACCTCCTGGGAGCGCTGCTGTCTGGGCTTGCCCACGCTAATGCTGGTGCTGGCGGAAAACCAACGGACCATTGCCGAGAGCCTGCATGATACTCATGCTGCGTTATATCTAGGTGATATCAGTGCACATGCTTGGATAAGCCAGCTGAAAGAATGCGTGTCGGAAGTGTTGTTACACCCCTCGCGCCTGCAAGGGATGGCAAGCAGTGCGGCCGATGTGACTAGCGGGACAGGGGTGGTAATGCTGGTTGATGAGATGATGGAAGGGTAAAAGATGAGGATTACGCTCCTTTGCACAAGCTCTGATCATCCCGTGAATGCCTGGCTTTTGCGGTGGCGGGAAAAAAATCAAAAACAACACGATATTGTGCTTTGCCGGAATCGCCAGGAGTTGCCTGGTGGTGATGTGCTCTTTCTTGTTTCTTGCAACCAAGTTATAGACGCTAAGACGCGAGCGAAATACCGCCATACTCTGGTCCTACATGCCAGCGATTTGCCAAAAGGACGTGGTTGGAGCCCGCATATCTGGGCACTACTTGAGGGGGCGAAAAGCATCACAGTAAGCATGCTGGAAGCGGCAGATAGCGTTGATACAGGCGCCATCTGGTCGAAGCGTAGCTTTTCAGTGCCAGACCATGCGCTATATGATGAGATTCATGAGCGTTTATTTGAAACAGAACTGGCCCTGATGGATGAAGCGCTGATGCTGGTAGAAAGTGGTGCTGAGCCGGTGCCGCAGTCCACGGATGTCACGCCGACGTATTACCCGAAGCGCTCGCCCGTAGATAGTAAAATAGATCCTTCTCAAGCTTTGATCACATTGTTTAATACTATACGCGTTATGGACCCGCACCGCTATCCAGCCTACTTCAAGTTGCATGGCCATACCTATGCTATTGAAATCAAAAAGGTATCTTTCGATGAAGACGATTAGTATCGATGGCCGCACAATTGACGCAAGTCACGCGCCATATGTGATCGCAGAGCTTTCGGCAAACCACAATGGCAGCATCAACACAGCAATGCGGATCATCGAGGAAGCCAAGAAGGCGGGGGCAGATGCTATCAAGCTGCAGACTTACCGCCCAAGCACTATTACCCTCGATAGCGATCTTCCCGACTTCCAAATAACCGAAGGTTTGTGGAAAGGGCATACGCTTTATGAGCTCTATGAGTGGGCGCATACGCCTTGGGAGTGGCACCAGCCACTTTTCGAGTACGCCCGCAAGCTTGGTATCACGATCTTCAGCTCGCCGTTCGATACGACCGCGGTGGATCTTCTTGAAGGGCTCGGTGCCCCGGCTTACAAGATTGCCTCCTTCGAGGCGGTTGACCTACCGCTGATCGAATACGTGGCCAAGACCGGTAAACCGATGATCATCTCCACCGGCATGGCCAATGCCGAGGAGATTCGGGAAGCCATCGACGCCGCCCGCGGCGCAGGCTGCAAGGAGCTGGCGATTCTTCACTGCGTGAGTGGTTATCCGGCACCGGCAGAGGATTACAATCTGCGCACCATCAGTGACATGATCGAGCGCTTTGGACTGGTAACCGGCTTGTCCGATCACACCCTGGACAATACCACCGCCATTGCTAGTGTTGTGCTGGGTGCATCAATCATCGAAAAACACTTCACCCTTGATCGCAACGGCGGTGGCCCAGACGACAGCTTCTCTCTAGAACCCGTAGACCTCGCAGCTCTGTGCCGGGATAGCAAAACCGCATGGGAGGCGTTAGGAAATATAAACTATGGTATGAAATCCAGTGAGCAGGGAAATGTGAAATTTCGTCGGTCTCTTTATTTTGTAAAAGATATGAAGGCGGGCGACATAATAACTCCTGATAGTATAAGAAGTGTTAGGCCCGGGTATGGTTTGCCCCCGAAATATTTAGATTCGGTTGTAAATAAAACATTGGCCACAGACGTTTCTGCGTATACGCCAGTTAAATTGAGCCACTTTGACTGACTTTCTCTCCATGGAAATAGGATTTTAGATTGTGGTCCATAGAGATTGTAAATATTACTTAATTGGTGTTCTGAAGGAAGAACTTAATTCTCGGGAGGCTGAAATCGGCGCGATCCGTAACAGCCTGCGCTACCGAGTGGGCGGTTGGGTTCTGGAAGCTTGGCCACCCAGTCACCGGACATTGGTCATTATGGCTCGTATGTTGTTGATGTGCATCCGTTTGACGAGGCGCAACGGCAATGGCCGAGGGCCTGCCCCCGCTCCTAATGCCGCTGTTGGTCAGATGGGACGATTAGCGGATACCGTAATTTTCGGCACCCATGTGCCTGACCCTTGCAAGGGGGAACGCACGGTATGTACAGATGATCCCGCAGCTCTCATGGCGCTTCTCGATAGTGGTCGACCTGCCGGCACGCTTGTTCTCAGGTTCGTAGACCAAGCTGTAACCCGCCGTGTGCAGCGGCTTCGTTTAGATGGTTGGCGTATTATCTGGTGGCCAGAAGTAACCGGTAACAGCGATGAGTCACCCCAGGTTTGCTATCTCTCATCCCACGCCGACGAATGTCGAGTTGGTGTTCCATCATGAAGGTTCTTTATGCCTACCGCTACGGTATTATTGGGGGTGTATCCACCCAGTTGCTACTGAGGCAGCGCGCCCTGGAAACCACAGGGCATGAGGCTTGTCTTTTCTTTAGCCAAGACAACGGATTGGGACAGGTATTGAATAACCAGAGCCAGGTTATGTTTGGTTCTCAGCTGTCGTTTCAGAAACTTGTCCGTCGGGGTAGGTTTGATGCAGTCGTGGTTATCGATTCTCCCGAACTTCTGGCAGCGGCATCTGGTCCGCTGTTCCGCAAGAATCCCGTCTATCTGGATGTGCACACCACCACGGACGCCGGGCTGAGCTATCTGCTTGATCTAGATGCCAAATATTTGGCGGGCGTCATGGTGCCGACAAGTTACTCAGCCCGGCTCGTGCGTGAACGTTTGGGAGAACCAGCGGATATTCAGGTTGTGCCTAATATCCTCAATACAGAAGTTTTCCATCCTGATGTTGAAGGAAATCAATTGGGGGGGAGGCCAGCTGCACGTGAGTTTGTGTGGGTTGGGAAGCTGGATGACCACAAAAACTGGCGATTGGCGCTGGTCTATGCGGGTATGTTGAAGGATTTGTTAGGTAACATTCGGCTGCATGTCGTAGGTGGGTATACCGCTCCGCCAAAACGCGCCGAGGAGTTCTTTGATTTGGCATTCAGGCTGGGGGTCTCTGATTCCGTCAGCTGGCTGGATCGCGTTGAAAACACAACTTTAGCCGGCTTGTATAAGCGGTGTGCCGTGAGTGGTGGTGCCATGCTGGTAACGTCGCGGGACGAATCGTTTGGAATGGCCGCGGCGGAAAGCCTGCTATGTGGTTGTCCGTTGATCGCTAATGATCTGCCCGTATTTCGGGAAGTGTTCCCTCCTTCACCACTGGTTCATCTGATCGATATATGGGATCCCGAACAGGTTGCATGCGCCGCGCATGAGGTAGGAGTGCTATCCGGGCGGGAAGACTTGGTTGGACAGGTATACAAGCGGCTTGGTGACCGCTATGGTTCTGACGCGTTTGTTGAATCGTTTTTGAGCATGCTTGGAGAGCACCAATCGGAATGAAAAACCGGGAAGAACTTCAACAGGAATTGAGCGAGTTGGAGGAGCAGCATCGCCAGATTCTGAACAGTAGCAGTTACCGGCTGGGCAGGATGCTGGTTTCCGCGTGCCGCTCTCCAAGGCTCCTGTTCCGGCTACCCATTGATCTCATGCGCTTAGGTCGTGACGTCCGGAAGCAGAAGCGCCCTCCGGGACCTGGAAGCACTCAATACGAGACGGTTTCCAAACAATGGCGGCAGCTTTCCAATCGGTTGCGATCGGATCGCAATCCAGATCCGTTGGTGTTTCTGTTTTCCGGGACAACCTATATCCAGGGGACGCGTGGCAACCGTCCGATCCGACAAACGCAGGCCCTGTTGCGTCAAGGTGCGTCGGTCATCTTCAGCTATCATCGCTCCCGTTATACCGAAGCGCTGCCGAACTACTCCGTGGAGGGGTTGGTTCAGTCCCCAGTGGATATTACACTGCAATTGCTCGATAATATTGCATCCGAAGACTTGGGCGATATTGGGAAGCTCTATATTGTCTCTTACCCCTATCCTGGGATTGAGGACAGTATTGCGAAGTTTCGTCAAAATGGCTGGACGATACTTTACGATTGCCGGGACGACTGGGAAGAGTTTAGCAAGGTCGGAATGGCTCGTTGGTTTAATTCGGAAGTTGAGCGAAAATTGGTGAGGAATACCGACGTAACGGTTTGCGTTTCCCGCCCTTTGGTTGAAAAAATGTCCAACTTGGCTCCTGGTAGTCGAGTGGAGCTGATGCCGAATGCGGTAGAGACGGATTTCCTGCCCATGGACTATCAGCACAGGCCGGTACGCGACCCAAAAATCGTGGGTTATTTTGGCCACTTGGCTGGCGCCTGGTTTGATTGGGAGGCGTTTAGTGAAATAGCGCGGCGTTGTTCCACCTACCGATTTGAGATCATTGGTCACTCTGCCCCCCATGACTTGGCGCTGCCGGACAATGTAAAACTGCTCGGTCCCAAACCTTGGCATCAGTTGTACCAGTATGCCAGCCGTTGGAGTTCGGCTATTATCCCCTTCAAGATGGGCCCTTTGGCGGATGGTGTGGATCCGATCAAGATATACGAGTACCTGGCGTTTGGGCTTCCAGTTGTATCATTTATAATGCCACAGATTGATAGTTATCCGTATACGACAACGGTGAAAACGGTTGATGAGTTCTGTGCAGCGTTAAGAAAAGCAAGTGAGCAAGTGCCTGACAAGAGCCGCATGGATGAATTCCTTTCCCGAAATACCTGGGAAGTCAGAGCCGACCAACTAATCGAGTTAATAGAGGGCAAGCCATAATGCTGTCCACGGTTATTTCCAGCTTGCGTTGGAACGGTTCGTTAGGCGCCAAGTTCTTTCGCGTGGTGCCTCTACCTACCTTGTTGATCGTGCTGTTGACTCTGGTATCGCAGATTGCCACGCTTCTGGCTTCGTTTCTTCCATTGAAGGTGGTCATTCTCCTGGGCTCCGAGAGCGTACCACGGTACTTTCCTGCATCTTTCGCCAAGTTGGATCATGATGTATTGGTCGTGCTGCTGAGCCTATCCACCGTTGGCTTTTTCTTGCTTTACCTTGCAGTTGAACGCCTGATTGCCTGGACAACTGGAAAATCGGCCCAGCGACTACTTGCCAAGAGTCACAAGATGGTGCTGTTCGAGAACCAGGATGAATTGGCGGCCAGCTCATACCATCGCTATTCGCGTGCCTTGGCAAGTGGCGTGTTCATCGCTTTGGCCATGCTGGGCCTTGCCTGGTTCTATCCCTACATGGCACTGGTGATGGCTGGTTACGCAGCTATTGTCCTATTGGTGCTTGGGGGGATACATGCCATCAGCCCTGCCTTCCGTGAGCGGCTGGAGTTGCGGTTGGTGCCCACACTGAACCTGGTTGGTGGGGTCGGCTTCTTTGTGGCGTTCGGCTACCTCGTGGCGGACTTTATCTTCTGGAATCCGCCAGGTGTCATCATTGCCATCGTTTCTCTGCTATTGAGCAGGCAGCTGATGAATCGTGCCACGGGGATGATTGGGGACCTTTCTTCGCTGCGACGTCAGCGGGCCAAGCTTGATGCGCTTTTTTTTCATGGCAAGGTGTTGCTTCCTCAGAACGCTAGGCCAGAAAAGACCTTATGGCCTCTTTTACAGCCTCATGCACGACTTGAATGGGTGAGGCTAGTGTTGGACGAGTTAGTCGCAACTGCAAGTGAGCCACCAGTATGTTATTGGCGCCAGTCTGGCGTACCCAATGTAGCTGGGCTGGATGTTCAGTACGGAGGAAAGCGGTACCTTGTTAAGCTGTTTGATGCGAACCGTAGCTCCCTTGCGTTGCATGAAGCTACATTGATGGGGGAGTCGTTGAAAGACTTGCCAGCACCCGCTTGGGTGGGGACAACACAAGTCCAGAAGTTTCACTGCCTGGTTTATGAACTGCCGGAGGGAGGAGCGCCAGAACCTCGAGAGGTGAAATCTCTTGTTGAGAAGATGCGTACAGAGATGATGGCCATCAGCCCTTCACCGGGTATCCTGCATCGCTATCAGCGCTCCCGCCCTATGCTATGGCAGCGGCTTGATGCCAGTGTTCTGGAAAGGCTGAGTATTGCCGTCAGCAGCAGTAAACAGCAGCGCGACTTGGAGTCGCTGCTTGATCACCTGCCTAGGCTTTATTCAGTTCTCCAGTCCCTGCCTGTCGTACTGTTCAATCCTGAACTCAACCAAGACACTATCTGGGTACCTGCTCGTGGGACTCGCCCCTTGATGCTTAGCTGGGGACGGTGGTCATTGGAGCCCTTGGGCGCTGGTTGGCCGGAGCGCCCTGAACTTTTAGAGTGTCTTCCCGAAGCACTGCTAGATGCCGCCAATTTACGCTCAAGTCTAGCGAAGGTGGCTCCTGCGCATGCTCAGCTGGCATCGTTAACTTTTGCCTTGGAGCGTGAATGTAACAAGCAACGCTATGTGCAAGCGCTTGAGCTGCTGCCGCCCATCTTGGAGCGGCTAGAGACGATAAACGAACCAGAGCACAGGCAGGGAGCCATGTATGGAGGGTGGGTTTAAGATGACAGGCGTGGCTGCTCGGCAACGTGTCAGTATGTTGGTATGGAACACTTTTCTGAACGATGCTCGCGTCAGGAATGAGGCCGAAACTCTGGTTCGTGCAGGCTACCAGGTTGTTGTACACGCTCTAGCGTTGCCCGGTGTCACCCGGTCTTCTGAGATCGTCGGCAGTGGCATTGAGGTCCGCCGTTACGGTTCCAAGCAGGGAAAACAGCAAGCGAACCATGGTAGCCAACCCACAGCAAGCCGCTCGCACTTGGCTGCTCTGCTGCTCGGTGCTTCAAGGTTGACGACACTTATCGCCATGGCATGGGCAGTGCTGCGCTCTCGCCCTCATGTCATCCATGCTCACGACGTGAATATGTTGCCAACTGCCTGGTTGGCATCTGTACTGGCCCGGGTGCCGCTGGTATACGACGCTCACGAGATCAGCACCGACCGGGAAGGCTACAAGGCATTCCGGGGGCTGGTGGGGCGGATCGAAAAGACGCTCATGCCCGGGGCCGCGGGGACCATCACCACCACCGATGCCCGAGCCAAGTTCTTCGCGCGGGCTTACGGTATTCCGCGTCCGCTGGTGCTGCAGAACCGCCCACGGCTGGTCACGGCGTCGGGTTCCAACCGGATTCGTGAGGAGCTGGGGTTAACCCAGCCGTGGCCGATCGTCTTGTATCAGGGGGGCTTGCAGCCGGGCCGGGGGCTGCCGCGGTTGGTGGAGGCGGCTGCCAGTGTGCCGAACGCCTATTTCGTGTTCATCGGTGGGGGGCGCCAGGAGCGCGAGCTGCACGAGCTCACCGAGCGGCTGGGCCTGGCCGAGCGTGTCCGCTTCATTGCTACCGTGGCGCTTAGCGAGCTGCCATCCTATACGGCCTCGGCCGATATCGGTGTCCAGCCCATCGAGAATACCTGCCTGAACCATTTCACCACCGACTCCAACAAGCTCTTCGAGTACGTGATCGCGGGACTCCCGGTGGTGGCGAGCCAACTGCCCGAGATCAGCAGGGTGGTGCGGCAGCATGACCTCGGGCTACTGGTGCCGCCAGGTGATACGGCAGCCTTGGCCGAGGCCATCCACTGCCTGGTCGGGGATCCCGAGCGGCGCGCCCATTACCGCGATCAAGCGTCAACAGCCGCTCAGTCACTCAACTGGGAGGCCCAGGAACAGAGGCTGATCGATCTCTATGCCCGGGTACTACCCGCGTCGCGCGCCGGGGTGGCACAGCGATGACGGCGGTGCGGATACTGCTGCTCGGCTTCTACTATCCCCCCGATATCAGCGCCGGCGCCTTTCGCTGCGAGGCGCTGGTCCATGCCCTGGCCCGCCGGCTGCCATCGGGCAGCGAGCTGGAGGTGATCACGACGCAGCCCAATCGCTTCGGGAGGGAAGGGCGGTGGCGCGCGGATGATGACGTATGGTCCGAGGGGAACGTGACGATCACTCGGGTCGAGGTGTCGGGCGGCGGGCGCGGCATGGCCTCGCAGGCACGGGCCTTTGCCTCCTATGCCGCTCGGGTCCGGCAATTGACGCGTGATCGGCACTTCGATCTGGTGATTGCCACCTCGTCGCGGTTGATGACCGCGGTGCTGGGCCGCTGGGTGGCGAGGCGCTGCGGGGCGCGGCTGTATCAGGACATTCGCGACAACTTCGTCGATAACCTGCCCTCGGTGTTGCCCCATGGGACAGGTCACCTGCTCGCGCCGGTGTTCGGGGGGCTGGAGCGATGGGCGCTGGCCAGGGCGGATCGCATCAACCTGGTGTCGCGCGGTTTCGAGCCCTACTTCCGGTCGCGCTATCCGGGGCAACGCTTCTCCTGGCATACCAATGGGATCGATACTCCCTTCGTCGCGGCGCTCGAATCCGGTGTGTTCCAGCAGGAGGAGGCGTCAGGGAGATGCGATCGGCCGCTGCAGGTGCTCTATGCCGGTAATCTGGGGGCCGGGCAGGGCATGGAGCATATCCTTCCGGCACTCGCCCAGCGGCTCCAGGGGCGCGTCGCGTTTCGGGTGATCGGCGCAGGCGCCGGGCGCGAGCCGCTCCGCCGCGCGTTGGCCGAGCGAGACGTCGACAACGTTCGGGTGCTGGCACCGGTGTCGCGAGTTGGCCTGCTGGACGCCTATCGCCAGGCCGACGTGCTCTTCCTCCACCTGAATCGCTTGCCGTCGCTGGAGAGCGTGCTGCCCTCGAAGCTGTTCGAGTATGCGGCAACCGGCCGCCCCGTCTGGGCGGGTGTGTCGGGGTTCGCGGCGCGCTTCGTCGAGCAAGAGATTGATAACGCAGCGTGTTTTTCACCGTGTGATGTCGATGAGGCCGTCGCGGCCCTGGGGCGACTTGAGGTATCCTCACGCCCGCGGCCCACGTTCGTGGCCAGGTGGCGCAGAGACAGGATAATTGATGAGATGGCCGACGAGATCATGGCACTGGTGATGGATGAAGCGTGAGTATCAGCGCCGCCATTCGCGGTGGTACGAGGTGTTGCTGCTGGGGTTGTCGGTCCATGTGGTGGTGGGGATCCCGCTGGCCGTCGGGCTCCCGGCACTCGAGCGCTGGGGCTGGGGGTTCTGGGATTACCTGCCGGACGTACGCTACAACACCATGTTCGCCATCGGGCTGGCGTTTCTCGCATCGGCGCTGACGCTGCGGCGCATGGCGCGCTTCCCCGGGGCACAGCTGGCCGCCAACATCCTGCCGACCATCACCATCGCCTTCCTGATCGCGGTGGCCGTGCTGTTCTTCGCCCGGGAAGGCTATACCCGTCAGGTGCTGTTCGGTGGCTACCTGGTCAGCCTGATGTGGTTCTACCTGGGCTTCTTCATCGGTCGACGTTTCCGCAGGCTCAAGCTGGCTGTGGTGCCCTTCGGCGATGTCTATCGCCTGATGGGCACCCGCCAGGCGGATCTGCGCCTGCTGGAAGGCCCCGACCTGGACGGCATACGGGTGGATGGTGTGGTGGCAGACCTCCACGCCGAGGACCTGCCGCCCGAGTGGGAGACCTTCCTGGCCCGTTGCACGCTCTGCCATATCCCCGTCTACCATAGCCGCCAGGTGTCGGAGTCGATCTCCGGACGGGTGCAGATCGATCGCCTGTCCGAGAACGAGTTCGGCAGCCTGTTGCCGCCGCTCGTCTATGTCGGTTTCAAGCGGGTGGTCGACAGCGTCGCCGCCGTGCTGTTGCTGCCGCTGCTGTTGCCGGTGATGCTGTGTGTCGCCCTGGCCATCAAGCTGGATAGCCGGGGGCCGGTGCTGTTCCTGCAACCCCGCATGGGTTACAAGGCGCAGCCCTTCCTCATGTACAAGTTCCGCAGCATGCACCATGACATGAGCGGCGAGGACTTCACGATCTCCGAGGACGACCCGCGGATCACCCGGGTGGGGCGGGTGATCCGCAAGTATCGCCTCGATGAACTGCCACAGTTGTTCAACATCCTGAAGGGCGAGATGAGTTTCATCGGCCCACGGCCCGAGTCGGTATCGCTCTCCGAGTGGTACGAGCAGGCTGTGCCCTTCTTCAGTTACCGACACGTGGTCCGCCCGGGGATCACCGGCTGGGCCCAGGTGGAGCAGGGCTACGCCGCCGAGGTGGATGGCATGACCAAGAAGCTGCAGTATGACTTCTACTACATCAAGAATTACTCGCTGTGGCTGGATGTGCTGATTGCCTTGAAGACCTCCAGGATTCTCTTCACGGGGTTCGGGGCGCGCTGAGCCCTCACCCTGCCGATGCCACCCGACGTTGCCGCGCCTTGCGCGGCAACGTCGTGTTGGGGGCGGGGAGTCTGCTACCATTCGCGCTCCCTTGGAAATGCAAAGAGTGACGCGGCAGTGAGGCACCCCAATTCCCTTCTCGAGCCGGGCGGACCGCCCCCCGCCTGGACTTCTCCCCTTTGGTTGTGTTGGCTGGGCCTGGGTTGCGTGCTGCTCTATGCCGGTCTGCGGTTATGGGCGCCCCAGGTCGGTGAGCCGGCCGGCACCCTGATGGCCGTACTGGGGCTCTTTGCCGTTCTCCGCTGGGGGCATGGCCTTCGCAATGGTGGTGCGCTGTGGCTGCTGTGGGCGGTAGTGGTGGTGCAGCTGATTTCCTGGGTAGGCGGTTATCTCCATCATCCCGAATGGATGACCGACACCCCCCAGCTCGATCGACTCGCCAAGTGGTTCCTGTTCATTGGCCTGGCCTGGTGGCTGGGGGGCAGCACCCGCGCCACCCTGGTCGCCTGGGGCCTCGCGCTGCTGGGGCTGATGGTGGTGGTGTTCTTGCCCGAGGGTAGCCTGGAGCAGTGGCGGCTGGGGCTAGGCGGAGCGCGGGCCGAGTTCACCATTCGTAACTCCCAGCACGATGCCATGCTGTTCGGGAGCGGCCTGCTCGGTCTGGTGTGTTTCGCGGGGCGTTGCTGGCGGGGCAGCGGCGCCCTGGCCTGGGGGCGTCGCGTGCTGTGGACCCTGGCCCTGGCGGTGTGCCTGGTCGGTATCGGGATCACCCAGACCCGGGCCGTGTGGCTCGCGGGCCTGCTGGTGTTGCCGATGCTGGCGGTGCTGGCCTGGTGGGGCGGGCGCCGACCGTCACGCAAGGCCGGGTGGGGGCTCGCTGCGGTGTCCCTGGTGATACTGGTCGGGGCCGTGGCCTTCCATGAACCGGTGGTCGAGCGGCTGGCCAACGAGAATCGCATCATTGCCCAGGCCATGGAGAATGACTGGAAATCGCTTCCCTACAGCAGCATCGGTAATCGACTGCTGACCTGGCGGGCCTCGCTGGACTGGATTGCCGAGCGCCCCCTGATCGGCTGGGGAGAAGAGGGACGCAGCCTGGTCATCGAGCATACCGAGTGGTTGCCGGCAAAGACCCAGGAGCTCTATGGGCACCTGCATAACACCTTCCTCGAGATCCTGGTCGGTTATGGCCTGCTGGGGCTGTCGGTGGTGCTGGCGTTGATCGCCTGGATCGGCCTGGGCACCTGGCAGGCCTGGCGCGCCGGCGTGATGCCTGGCGACATGGCGCTGTTCGCGGCGGGCTTCTTCGTGTTCTATGCCATCGTCAACCAGTTCGAGTCCTATGGCAGCTTCTGGACCGGGGTCTTCGTCCAGAACCTGGTGGCGGGTGGTTTGGTCACGCATATCTGGCGTTGGCAGGTCACGACGGGAAGTCGCGTGTTTCCCGCCCTTCGTAGCAAGGCCACCTGATGCGCACCCTGGTCGTGGTTCGCTCCCTGAAGATGGGGGGCATGGAGCGTGTGGCGGTCAATCTCGCCGATGCCTTCGCGGAGGCCGGGCACGAGAGTCACCTTCTCAGCCTGCGCTCCACGAGCTGCCCGCTGGAGCCGAAACATGCCGATGTCAGGCTCCATCACTTGCCGTTGCGCTGGTGGAGCCGGGCTACCGTGCTTGGCCTGCTGTTCGAGCAACTGGCGCGCTTCTTCCTGAACCCGCTGGTCAAGCGGTCGCTGTTTCTCGGGCGGGGGCTGATGGGCGGCATCGTCTTTCGCGCCTGGCTGTGGGCCTTCGAACGCCGCCATGGGCGCGTGGATCGCATCGTCTTCCGCGGTATCGGGACCTTCGAGCTGGTCTGGACCTTCCGCGACGAGCGGGCCCGTTATGTGCTCGAGAACATCCTGCATGTCCGCAATGCTGGCTGGGCGCGCCGGGTCTTCGCTCGCTGCCTGTACCATCGTCGCCATCTCGTCACCGTCTCCCGGGGGGTGGCGGAGAGCGTGCGCGAGGGGATGACCCGCTGGAGATTCACGCCTGCCTCGCTAAGGGTGATCCCCAACCCGTGCCCCGTTGGTGCCATTCGCCAGCAGATGACACAGCACGAGCCCGACCTGCCCAGCGGGCCCTATATCGTCAACGTGGCGCGCCTGGTGCCGGCCAAGGACCAGGCGCTGCTGCTACGCGCCTATGCGAAGTCCGGCGTGTCGCTCCCCCTGGTGCTGGTGGGCGATGGCCAGGAGCGGCAGCGCTTGCAGGCCCTGGCCAGTGAACTGGACATCGCCGATCGGGTGATCTTCGCCGGCCAGCGCGACAACCCCTATCCGTGGATGCACCATGCCCGGCTGTTCGTGCTCAGTTCGCGTTTCGAGGGCATGGGGATCGTGCTGTTCGAGGCCCTGGCCTGTGGCACGCCGGTCTTGAGCGTGGATTGCCCCGGCGGGATTCGGGAAATCTTGAAGGGGGAACTGGAGGCTTCCATCGTGCCGCATGACGTCGAGGCCCTGGCGGAGGGCATGCGTCACGCCATCGAGGCGGAGAAGCCCGAGATCCGCGAGCGCTGGCTGGATGACTTCCGCCCGGAAAACGTCGCCGAGGCCTTCCTGTGAGCCGTGAGGGCGAGGCCGGCATACGCATGAGTGATGGCGCTGTGAGCTCGGAGCGTGGCTTCGAGATGGACTGGCAGCGGTTCGTCGACTACGGCATCCGCGAGGTGCTGGGGGGCAAGGGGCATCTGCCCTGGCTTCGGCTCTTCAAGTGCTTGTGGTCCATCAGGCCGGAGCGCCAGGCCGTGCTGCGCCTGCGCCTGGTGCAGATGTTGGAGCATTACGGACGCAACACCCTGGTCAGGCTGCAGCTCGCCACTCTGGCCACCCGCTTCGGGATCCATGTGGAGCCGCGTACGGTCATCGGCAGGGGGCTGAGACTGCCTCATCCCACTTCCATCGTGATCGGCAGGGGGCTCCGGATCGGTGAGCGCTGTCAGCTCTATCAACAGGTGACCCTGGCGGCGGCGCCACAGGAGCACGAGCCGTTCATGGCGCGGGTCGGGGATGACGTCACGATCTTTCCCGGCGCCAAGTTCGTCGGCCAGGGGCGTGTCGGGAATCGCGTGATCGTTGGCGCCAATGCGGTGGTGGCGGATGTCTTCGGCGACGATGTGGTGGTCGGCGGCGTGCCGGCCAGGGTCATCCGTGAGGTGAGGCCCGATGAGCGGACCGGTTCCGACAAGCCGGAATAGGGTGGTATCTCTCGACCTCCGAACCCCGAACCCCGAACCCCGAACCCCGAACCCCGAACCCCGAACCCCGAACCCCGAACCCCGAACCCCGAACCCCGAACCCCGAACCCCGAACCCCGTATGGTTCGCTACTTCATCAACGACTGCAGGCGCGACGCCGCCTGGGCGCGGTAGCGTTCGCCACGCAGCTTGTTGACCGTCAAGGAACGCTCGAGAGCCGGCCATTGGTCGGCTCTTTTCGTTGGTAGCCGGCGCACGTGGGCGTCGATCCAGACCAGCTGGCCGTCGGCCTTCACCAGCAGGTTGTTGTAGTGCAGGTCGCGATGGGCGTAGCCGGCCCTGGCCAGCATGGCCACCTCGCGGCACAGGCGGTCGAGGAAGCGTTCACGCTCGATCTCGGAAAGCGCATCGAAGACCTCACCGCCCATTCGGGCATCCGCCACGTGCTCGAGCAGCAGCAGCGAGGCATTGCGGTTGCAGGGGTTCAGCGAGACGCCCCAGCCATGGCAGTGGGGCGTGGCCAGGCCCGCGCCCTGCAGGAGACGCAGGCTGAGGAACTCCTTGCGGGCATCCGATTGCAGCAGGCAGCGTTTCTCGAGGTAGTCCCGCCACAGCCAGCCCAGCGGACGATGGCGCTTGTGGAACTTGTCGGGCACCACCTTGGCGAGGATATGGCCATCCTCGCTCAGGTAGAAGCGGCTACTGGCCACGGATTCGAAGGCGGCGGTGGTCGTGGTGCTGGTCAGGTGCAGCTCGCCCGGCAGGGCGCTGGGATGAAACACCAGGTAGCGCCGGCGGCGATCGTCGAAGGGGAGGTCCAGCAGCTTCATGGTCTTGTTTGCTCTAGAGTGCCTCGAACTGCGGTAGCACGGTATCCTTGAGGAACTGCTGGTAGTGACGTGGCTCGATGGTCACGGGGGCCTGGTCCATGCGCGCGATCGCATCGGCCAGGCCCTTTTCGTTCTCCGGGGCCACGAGGAAGTCCGCGAGCTCCTGGGTCAGGATCTCCTTCGGCCCACTGGGGCAATCCACGCTGAGTACCGGGGTGTGCAGCAGTAACGCCTCGATCAGTACCCGGGGCAGGCCTTCGGCATCCGAGGTCAGCGCCAGGGCCTTGGCATGGCGGATGAAGGGGTAGGGGTTGTGGTGATAGCCCAGCCACAGGACGCGGTCCTCGAGCCCCAAGGTCGTGATCAACTCGCGGACCTCGGCTTCGTGCTCGGGCTTGCCCTTGCCCATGATGGCCAGCGGCGTGCGGATCCCGCTCGCGGCATAGGCGCGCAGCAGCCGGTCGTGACGCTTGCGGGGTTCGATGGCCGCCACGCACAGGAAGTACTCGCCGTCGGGCAGTGGGGCCGGCTCGTCGGCCATGGCCACGAAGGGCTCACGCTCGTAGGGGTTGTAGATAGGCACGATGCGCTCGGCCTGGAGCCCCACCACCCGCTCCAGATTCTCCTTCACCCCCTGGGAGACGGCGATGACCCGGCGGCCACGGTAGAAACGCCGGACCTTGTCGAAGGCGCGCTCGCGCTGCTTCGCCTCGCTGAACTTGGCCGAGACGTCCGACTTCACCCAGAAGTAGAGATTCGGCAGGTCGAGGTGGCGGGTGATCTTGTCGCAGGAGCAGGAGATCGCCACGTCCGGCTGCCAGGCCTCGAGCGCCCTGGCGATCCGCGAGGCCTGCCACTTCTCGGTCAGCACCGTGCTGGTCGCCTTGGTGAAGCGGGTCACGACGGCGAGATCCTCGATGTCCAGGCCCTCGGGCAAGCGATGCTCGATCCGCTCGCGCAGGGTGAAGACCTTCACCGCGTGGCCGCGCTGGCGCAGCTGGTCGGCGGTGTAGAGCAGCGATTTCTGGGCGCCGCCGCCATAGAGATCCTCGATGACGAAGGCGAAGCGCTTGGCGGGAGCGGTATCGGCCTGGGCGGTAATGTCGGGCATCGAGGCGGAAGAGGACGTGGGCATGGGACGAAGATCGTTTCCGGAGTGTTCAATGGGCGGGATTCTACCATGCTCCCGTGTGGGTAGGTGTGAGCGGCTTGGCGCTGCACAGCTCGGCCTGAATGTCTCGCTGCGTTACAATTCGCTCAACGAGCCCGCCGTCAGGCGGGCAGGGGACTGCAGGAGACACCACCACTATGAAGCTGCTGATCACGGGAATGGCGGGGTTCATCGGCCATGCCGTCGCCAAGCGCCTTTCCGGACAGGGTCACGAGATCGTCGGCGTCGATAACCTCAACGCCTACTACGATGTATCCCTCAAGCAGGCACGGCTGGACGACCTGGCGGGATGCCGGGATGTGCGCTTCCTCCGGCTCGATCTGGCCGACCGGGACGCGGTGGCTGGCCTCTTCGCCGAGGAGGGCTTCGACAGGGTGATCCACCTGGCCGCTCAGCCCGGGGTGCGCTACTCGCTGGAGAACCCCCATGCCTATGCGGATGCCAACCTGATCGGGCACCTCAACGTGCTGGAAGGCTGTCGCCATGGCCGGGTGGGGCACCTGGTCTATGCCTCGTCCAGCTCGGTCTATGGTGCCAACGACAAGGTGCCCTTCGACACCTCGGACCACGTCGACCACCCCATCAGCCTCTATGCGGCCACCAAGAAGGCCAACGAGCTGATGGCCCACACCTATTCGCACCTCTATGAGCTGCCGACCACCGGGCTGCGCTTCTTCACGGTCTACGGGCCCTGGGGGCGTCCCGACATGGCCATGTTCAAGTTCACCCGGGCGATCCTCGCCGGCGAGCCGATCCAGGTGTTCAACCACGGCGACATGTCGCGCGACTTCACCTATATCGACGATATCGTCGAGGGTGTGGTGCGCATGCTCGACGTGGTGCCCGAGCGGCGGGCCGTCTCCTTGGTGGATGACCAGCCCGACACCAGCCGTGCCCCCTATGCCCTCTACAACATCGGTCATGGCAGCCCGGTGGCGCTGATGGACTTCGTGCGCGCGGTGGAGCAAGCGACCGGCCGGGAAGCCGTCTGTGACTTCCAGTCGATGCAGCCCGGCGACGTGCCGCGTACCTGGGCGGATACCGAGGCGCTGTTCGAGGCCTCCGGCTACCGGCCACGCGTGGGCGTGCGGGAGGGCGTGCGGCGATTCGTGGAGTGGTATCGGGGCTATTATGGGGTGTGAGGGGCGAGGAGTGAGGTGTGATGAGCCATCATCGTCTGCCTGCTTGGCAGCAGGCTATGCAATGGGCCGTTGACGTATACAAGCTGACTGCTTGCTTGCCGGATGCGGAGCGATTCGGCTTGATGAGTCAAATGCGACGTGCCGCAGTATCGGTGCCCAGAAATATTGCCGAAGGCGCCGGACGGGATGGCTCTACAGACTTCCTGCGTTTTCTGCGCATTGCGCGAGGCTCCCTGAACGAGCTCGAGACACCGTAATTACTGGTACAGCATCTGGGCTAGGTGTCCGACGATGGCCAGTTAGAACAGTCGATTGAACAAGCCTTTGCCCAGTTGGGCGGGTTGGTCAAGCATCTGGAAATGGAGAGGGGCCAAGGGTAGGGCTTTACTCCAAACCCCTCACCCTTTACCCCTCACCGATAATAGGAAAGGACACCCATGAGAATCACGATTTTCGGCACCGGCTACGTGGGACTGGTCACCGGGACCTGCCTGGCCGATGTGGGGCATGAGGTGCTCTGCATGGACGTGGATGCGGAGAAGATCGCCCGGCTCGAGGCCGGCGAGATCCCCATCTTCGAGCCCGGCCTGGAAGAGATGGTGAAGGCCAATGTCGGCGAGGGGCGGCTGCGCTTCACGACCGATGCGGCCACGGCGGTGGCCTTCGGGACCCTGCAGTTCATCGCCGTCGGCACGCCGCCGGACGAGGACGGCAGTGCCGATCTCCAGTACGTGCTGGCGGTGGCCGAGACCATTGGCCGGCACATGACCGACGCGAAGGTGGTGGTCGACAAGTCGACGGTGCCGGTGGGCACTGCCGATCGGGTTCGCGAGACCATCGCCGGGGTGCTGGCGGAGCGCGGCGAGCGGCTCGCTTTCGAGGTGTGCTCCAACCCGGAGTTCCTCAAGGAAGGTGCGGCCATCGAGGATTTCACCCACGGCGCACGCATCATCGTGGGCACCGACTCGGACCGGGTGAAGGCGCTGATGCGGGAATGCTACGCCCCCTATATTCGACTTCAGGAAAAGCTGATGTTCATGGAGGTGCGGGCGGCGGAGCTGACCAAGTACGCCGCCAACGCCATGCTGGCCACCAAGATCAGCTTCATGAACGAGATCGCCAACCTGGCCGAGCGCCTGGGCGCCGATATCGAGCAGGTGCGACGGGGGATCGGGTCGGACCCGCGCATCGGCTATCAGTTCATCTATCCCGGCTGCGGGTACGGGGGCTCCTGCTTCCCCAAGGACGTCCAGGCCCTGGCCCGCACCGCCGGCGACGTGGGCTACGAGGCCGAGCTGCTGGGAGCGGTAGAGGCCGTCAACCGGCGCCAGAAGGGATCGCTCTTCAGCAAGCTGGCCCGGGCCTTCGATGGCGATCTCGAGGGGCGCACCATCGCCCTCTGGGGGCTGGCCTTCAAGCCCAACACCGATGACATGCGCGATGCGCCTAGCCGCACCCTGATGGAGGCGCTGTGGACCGCCGGCGCCCGCGTCAAGGCCTACGACCCGGAGGCCATGGGCGAATGCCGGCGCCTGTATGGCGACCGTCAGGATCTCGAGTTGGTGGAGGACCGCGCCGAGGCGGTGCAGGGCGCCGATGCCCTGGTGATCTGCACCGAGTGGAAGGCCTTCCGCTCGGTGGATTTCGCCTGGCTGAAGGCACAGCTGGCCATGCCGGTGATCGTCGACGGCCGCAACCTGTTCGAGCCCGAGGCCGTCAAGGCGCACGGCCTGATGTATTACGCCGTGGGACGAGGCGATTCGCTGAACTGAGTGTCAGGCCATGGCATCGTGTCGGGAGGCGAGTATGTCCAGTTTGACGCTGTCAGCCCAGCGCTTCTCCCGACTCGGAGTCGGCATGGCAGGCGCTCTTCCCCTGGTGCTTCCCGGGGGCTATGCGTTGCCATTGGTTTGCCTGAGCCTCGGTGGGCTCTATGGATGGATTCGGGGCGAGCTTCGTGTGTCTGGCGCCCCGTTTACTCTATGGGACCGCTGGTTAATGGCAGGCTTTCTCACCCTCGGCCTGGCCGAGGCCATCAACCTGGCAGTGCATGGTGTCGAGCCGAGGGGTAGCCTGTTACTGCTGGTCACCTTGATGGCAGCACCCGCCTTCCTGCTATTGCGTATCTGTCGCCCCGACCCTCGCTGGTGGTGGGGGGATTGGCCGTCGGTGGCTCGTTGACGGGGTTCTCCGCACTCTGGCAGAGCTTGCTGCAGGGGGATGTCAGGCCCGAAGGGTTCTATCCGCTCGACTCCATCCTCTCCATCCTCTACGGTAACTTTGGGCCTCCTGGCGGGCTTTCTGTGTCTCGCAGGACTCCTGTGGGCACGTCAGTTACCCGATCGTCGTTTCTTCTGGCTCATGCTGATGGGGGGCAAGTGGTGGTCTGCTCGCGTCGGGGCTTGCTGGCAGTCGCGGAGGATGGATCGCGGTGCCGCCGATGTTGTGGGCCTTACACCATGTGCTTGGTCGCTACTGGGCGCAACGCTTTCGCCTGGGGTTGGTAGGCGGGCTTGTAGTATTCTCACTCGTTTTGTACGGCTTGCCTGCCACTGGCGTGAAGGCGAGAGTCGACAAGACGGTCGAGGAAATGTCGAATCTCGTCGCCCAGCCGGAGGAACCCAGCTCCCTCAGCATTCGCGTTGCCTTATGGCAAGGTGCGTTGCAATTGGCCCTCGAGCGTCCGGTCCTGGGCCATGGTGCCGATGGCTTCGCACAAGGGATGGAACGCTTGAACACGAGACTCGCGTCAGACACCGACTCCAAGCTTTCTAAGTTCTGGCATGCCCACCAGGACTTGCTTGATGCCTGGTCAAGACGCGGCATCCTTGCTGGTGTTGGTCTGCTGATCCTCTATGCCATCCCCCTCCTGTACTTCGCGCGTCAGAACTGCAGGGCCCGCATAAGCGTTGAAGCTGCTCGTGCAGCGGGCCTGATGGTGCCTACCGGGTTCATTGTCTTTGGACTTTCCTACAGCTTTCTTGCCTATCCCGTCGGCGTAGCCGTCTTTGCCACCTGGGTGATTATCCCCTGGTGTCTCATGCCCTCAAGACCCTCCTGAAGGCCTATGCCTGGCCGAAGGTAGTACCTTTGGCCGTTCGAGTGAACAGCCCTGCTGGCTCAAATGCTCTCATACCTGGAATGACGCTGACCCCTGTGGTGGCCGAACCAGTCCGTGGGTAATCCTCATCATATTTTCTACTGACCAACTTTTCTACGCATGTCCTTCCAATGAGGGAATCCCATTCTCAGAAGCTGAGAAGATTCCTTCTGTTTCCATTCATTAACTTTGTAAGCTGATGTTAACCGCCCCGTGGCGCTCTGTGACCGAAGGTACCTTCGTGGCACGGAGAGCGCGGGGCGGTACCACCGGGCTTTGCCAGGGGAACTGCCAGATGACGAAGTCTCCCGTGGCGGTAGCCTGTCAGGAACCAACCAGAGGCGCGTGGATATGGTTGCGCATGTGGAAGTTCGTAGACAAGGTTATGTACGCCCCAGGCTCCTGGCGTTGCTCCCCCTGATCTTGATGATGCTGGTAACGGCAGGCTGCGCCATCGCCCCCGGTGGGCACCTCGACCCCGATGAGGCCGGGGCCTCGTTGGATGAGCGCGTCGTGGTGCGTCCTATCACGCCGGATCTCGTCAGGACGATGTCCGATGAAATACAACAGGTCATGATGGCCAAAGCCACGCCGCCTGACTTGAATGCGGCCGTGGAGGGATATGAATACCGCATCGGTCCTGGAGATGTCCTCAGCATCATCGTCTACGACCATCCCGAGCTGACCATTCCGGCGGGCGCAGAGCGGGATCCCGCTGAAACCGGCAACCGGGTCCGGCCTGACGGTACCATGTTCTATCCCTATGTGGGACGGCTCAATGTGGCAGGCAAGACCCTCGAAGAGGTTCGCAGGCTGCTCACAAGCCGCCTTTCTTCGGTGCTCACGGACCCTCAGATTGAAGTGGGTGTCGCCGCTTTCCGCTCCCAGAAAGTCTATGTGAGCGGGGCGGTCCAGGCCCCCGGGATGGTGCCCATCGATATCGAGCCCTTGACCATCCTGGACGCCATCAGCGAAGTGGGCGGCGCGCTGCCCAATGCCAATTGGCATAACGTGCTGCTCACTCGTCAAGGTCGTGAGGAGCGCCTATCTCTGTTCAATCTATTGAGGGGCGGAGACCTGACGCAGAACCGGCTTCTCCGTGACGGCGATATCTTGCATATCCCGACTTCCGAGAACCAGAACGTGGTGGTGCTGGGGCAGGTGCTTAAGCCTGGTGCCATTGCCCTGGGTAATGAGCGTATCACCCTCACCGATGCCCTGGCGCGAGCGGGTGGGGTCAACGAGCGGCTCGCCGAGCCCTCCGGCATCTTCGTGGTACGTGGGGAGCCCGCCGAAAGCGAGACCCTGGCCACCGTGTATCAACTCGATATCAGCGATGCCACTCGCCTGATGCTGGGCACCCGGTTTCCCCTCCAGCCCCAGGATGTCGTCTACGTGACGTCGGCACCGGTGGCTCGCTGGAACAATGTGATCTCGCTGTTGTTGCCATCCCTCACCTTGCCGGGCGACGTCGTCACTTCGGCTGACGATATCGGGGCGCTATAGGCCTCAACCACCAACCATCCCGTGGGTCCGCCCGCGGGATGGCTTATGGAGGCATGGTTCCATATCGCTGCATAACACAGGGCAAAGACCTGCTGGGTGGTGTGGCGCCAGAGCTGCTCCAGGTGCACGGGCCCCAGTCATGGTGCGGGCCTGGTCGTGATACGGGAGATACATGAATGCTGGCACTAGAAAAGCTAGTGAAGATGCCTCGCTGCTACAAGCGAGGCCTGCTCCGGCTGGCCGATACGCTGCTGATTGCCCTTGCCATCCTGGTGGCCCTGCTGTTGGTGGAGCGTGACATATACCTGGCGCAGACCGAACGCTGGTTGGTGCTGGGTTGGGTGATGGCTTCCACCCCCATAATCTTTGGAGCCTTGGGTCTCTATCGCGTCGTGCTGAGGTTCATGAACGTGAAGGTCATGGCAGCAGTTGTGTTGGGGGTGGCGCTGTTGACCGCCAACTTGCTGTTGATGGACCTGCTGTTGGGTTGGCCGCTGGCCTGGCAGGTGGCGCCTGTCTTCGCCATGCTGGGCGTCATGACCGTGGCGGGCCTCAGGTTACTGCTTCTCGAACTCTATCAGTTGAGCCGTCGTCATCAACGCCAGTCTGTCATCATCTATGGTGCAGGCACTGCCGGGGGCGAGCTGGCGCGCTCCCTGCACCATGGAGACCGATATCATCCGCGGGCCTTCATCGATGACTGGCGCGGCCTGCAAGGGTCGCTGGTGGAGGGGTTGCCCGTCTACAGCCCGGAGGAGCTCGAGGACTGGATCGAGCGTCTGGGCATCGAACTCGTGTTGCTGGCGATTCCCAGCGCGCCGCGGTGTCGTCGGCGCCAGATCCTCGAGCAGCTGGCGAAGCTCTCGATCCCGGTCCAGACGATTCCAGGCGCGGAAGACCTGGTCTCGGGACGAGCACGTATTGCGGATACCTGCGATGTGCAGGTCGAAGACCTCCTCGGGCGCGAACCGGTACCGCCCTTTCCCGAGCTGATGACGGCCAATGTTCGCGACAAGGTGGTGATGGTAACCGGGGCAGGGGGATCGATCGGCTCCGAGCTGTGTCGTCAGATCCTGGCCCAGGAACCGCGTATGCTCGTCCTGGTGGATAATGCGGAACATGCCCTCTACGCCATCGAGCAGGAGTTGCGGCTGTGGTCACGCCGACATGATAGGCGCATCTGCCTGCGCGGCCTTCTGGCCTCGATCCAGCAGGAAGAGCGGATGCGGGAGATCCTGTCGAGCTTTGGGGTCCAGACGCTCTACCACGCGGCGGCCTACAAGCATGTGCCCCTCGTCGAGTGCAACCTGGTGGAAGGCTTGCGCAACAATGTGTTCGGCACCCTCGCCCTGGCGTCGGCGGCAGTGGAAACGAGGGTGGAAACCTTCGTCATGGTATCCACCGATAAGGCCGTCCGGCCCACCAATGTGATGGGCGCCACCAAGCGCCTGACGGAGTTGATCTGTCAGGCCTTCGCCGGTCGTGATCTCGGGCATGGCAAGACCCGTTTCTGCATGGTGCGCTTCGGCAATGTGCTCGGCTCCAGCGGGTCGGTCGTTCCCTTGTTTCGTGCCCAGATCGAGCGGGGAGGGCCTCTCGAGGTGACCCACCCGGAGATTTCCCGATACTTCATGACCATTCCCGAAGCGTCCCAGCTGGTCATCCAGGCGGGGGCCATGGGGACCGACGGTCAGGTCTTCGTCCTGGACATGGGGGAGCCGGTCCGTATCGCCGACCTTGCCACCAGCATGGTGCGACTGTCCGGGCTCGAGGTGAAGGATACCGACCATCCGGAGGGGGACATCGAGATCCACTTCACCGGCTTGAGGCCGGGAGAAAAACTCTATGAGGAGCTGTTGATCGGGGGCGAGGTCCAGGAGACGCGTCATCCCAGGATCATGACATCCCGGGAATTCTCCTGGGCCTGGCCCGAACTGGAGGCCTACCTCGTCGAACTGCATGAGGCCATGAGCGGCTCACGGCATGGCAGGATCCAGGCACTGCTGATGAAGGCGCCGCTTGGTTATTCGCCCGAGGGCGAGATGGTGGATCTGGTATGGGAGGCGCAGCATGCTTCGCCGCCTCTCGGACCCGTGACGCCGGAGACCTCGACAACATCCGTTGTGCCTCTTGTGCAGGAGCGTTTCCGATCCTCGGGCTCGGCATGAAGACGTGGAGATGGCCATGGGCGTTCAGCGTAGTGATAACCGGCTTGGCCAATGTGCGTTTCCACACAGGGATAAGGTCATCGCCTGCGCCTCATGTTCACGGCGGATTCCGCGCCTGACGTGGCCGCGGGCTTTGAAGGAATTTCGCCCTGTCTCTCCCGGTTGTCACGTCAAGCGTCGAGGTGGCCCAGGCGGACGTGGACGAGGGGCCGATGCCCAGCGATCGCTGGCTGACAGAGACTCGAGGCCGCGTCGATGAACATGGGGGATGTGGGGGGGCAGGAGGCCGACGAGTCGGGCGTTGGGCAGCCCGAGGGCCGTACGATCCTGGCGCTGCAACCGGTGCTCCTGGAGTGGGGGGAAACGCTTCCCCCGACGGGTGTCGTCCTGCAGTCGCAGGAGATCAGCCTGCCATCGCGAGCCTGGCAATATCTCGCCCCGCGGCTGGCGCCGGTACCGTCGACCTGGCCGCTCGAGGCCGAAGGTGGCGTTACCCTCAGCGTCAAGCGGCTCGTGCTGGCCGCGGGCATGCCCCCACCCCCGCGCTTCGGCGATGACGGCTGGCTGCTGCTGACGCAGTTGGCGGATGTCGAGGCGATGTCCGCCTTGTTGTTCAATCCCAATGGGGTGCACTTCCTGGTCCATGCGCGCCATCGTCGCTATCGGCGCTTATGGCCGGCAAGAATCACTCAGTTGCAGACATTTCTCGCCAGTCAGGAGCTCGATGCACCGCGTGTGGTGTTTGACACCTGCCTGGTGCTGGAGCTCTATGGCATCCGTCGTGCCAGGGTGATCGGCTACCTGGCGCTGGATGCCGTTTCCCACGCGGCGTCGCCCTTCATCGCCCAGGAGGCGGAAGTGGCAAGATGTGGGATCGACAAGGTCGAGATGATCACCGATGCCCGTTACCACTTCGGGGTCGATGGTTTCAAGGTCATGGCCTTCGGGCAGCTTCAGCACCTGAAACGCCATCGACGTAACCTGCAGGATCGCAACGACCTGGCCATGATGGCGGCACTGGAAGAGGGCAGGAGCTGGTATCTGTGGCTGGGGCGGTGTATCGATCTCGTGCTGGTAGGCGCCATGATCGTGCGACGGGCGGTCGCGCGCGTGGCCCGATTGCTTGGGCTGAGTGCTCTGCTGAGGCGGCTGAGGAGGTAGCCGGGGAACGGGCCCCGAGGCGGGCTAGCGGTGTCACCCCGGGATCATGACACGGAAAGCCACAGCGCCAGTGCGCTCATGGTCGCCAGGAAGGCTGCCAGGCCGAGCCGGCCGGTGGGCAAGCGTGACTCGCCCGACTGGGTGATCTCGGGATGGTCCGGGTCATGGCGGATCGTCATGAGCGTGCCGGGGGGCGTGCGGTCGGCATGGGCGACGGCGGCTTGCCGGCTGGTGAAGGAGGGAACGCCGTCGAAGCGGCCATTGTCCGAGCGATAGGTGCGCCCCTTGGCCTGGAAGGTGAAATGCACCCGCGCCAGGAAGCGACGCGGCGGGTCGTCGCCCTCCCGACGGTGGGCGTGGCCGTGAACGGCTTCCACCTCGCAACGGGTCACCCGGGCCTCGGCGCTGGGCCAGCGGTTGACGTTGTGCCGCCGCCACGCGCCGTGGCCGGCGACGGCGGCGCCCAGGCCCGCGGCGAGGGCGATGAATGGCGCGATATCAGGCATGCTCGGAGCTCACGATGATCGAATCCCTGCAACGACTCTTCCAGGACATGATGGCGGCTGGCGAGGCCCCTGAAAAGGGCGAGCCCACCCTGGCGCTGGCCACCGCGGTGCTGCTCTGCGAGGTGGCGCGGGCCGACTACCACCTGGACGACGCCGAGCTGGCGCGCCTGAGGGAGGTCCTCGACCAGCGCTTCGCCCTCGATGCGTCGGCCCTGGACGCCCTGCTCGCCCAGGCCCGCGAGGAGGTCGACACGGCGGTGGATCACCATCGCTTCGTGCGTAGCGTGCGGGAGCATTGCGACTACGCCGAGCGCTTTGATCTGGTCCGTCTGATGTGGTCCCTGGCCCTGGTGGATGGCCACAAGGACCCGCTGGAGGAACACCGCATCCGCCGTCTCGCCGAACTGCTGTACGTCAGTCACGGTGACTTCGTGCGTGCCAGGCTCGCCGAGGAAGAGGGCGCCCGGCGCTGACGCCTCGGCGTGCCCCGCGCCACTCGGGATGCCGACTGGTATGATCGAGAGCGGACCCGCCACGGTGGATCCGCTCATCGTTCATGGCAAGGGAGGTGCAGGATGGCGCGCGAGATCATCGTTCTGGGAGCCGGCATGGTGGGGGTGTCGGTGGCCTGGCACCTGGCACGGCGGGGGCACAGGGTGACCCTGGTGGATCGCCGTCCCCCGGGCTCCGAGACCTCCTTCGGCAATGCCGGGATCATCCAGCGCGAGGCGGTCCGCCCCTATCCCTTCCCCCGGGATCTCGCCACCCTGCTGCGAGTGCTGCCCAATCGGCAGGTCGATATTCGCTACCGGCCCGGTGGCATGCTGCGCGCCGCCGTCCCCCTGCTGCAGTACTGGCGGAATTCCTCTCCCCGTCGCTACCGGGACATCGTTCCCGAGTACGCCTCGCTGATCGCTCTCTCGCTGGACGCCCATGCGCCCATGATCGAGGCCGCGGGTGCCGAATCGCTGGTGCGTCGCGAGGGCTGGCTGGAGGTCTTTCGGACCCGGGAGGCCCTCGAGGCGCGCCTGGAGGAGGCCCGCGACAACCAGGCCCGGTTCGGGGTTCGCCACCGTGCGCTGGATAGCGCGGACCTCGCCGACATGGAGCCGAGCCTGGTGGAGGGCCTGGCCGGGGCCGTCCACTGGCTGGATCCCTGGACCGTCGCCGATCCGGGCGGCCTGGTCCAGGCCTATGCCCGGGCCTTCGAGGCCGAGGGCGGGCGCCTGCTCGAGGCCGAGGTCGACGAGATGGCCCGCGGCCCCGACGGCTGGCGGGTGAGTGCCGGCGGGGAACGCCTGCTGGCCAGCGACGTGGTGATGGCCATGGGCCCCTGGTCCCGGGAGTGGCTGGCCAGGCTGGGTCAGCTGATTCCGCTGTTCGTCAAGCGCGGCTACCACATGCACTACGGCAGCGTCGGCAAGGCGCGCCTCAATCACTGGGTGATGGATGCCGAAGTGGGCTACCTGCTGGCGCCGATGCGGGCCGGGATCCGCCTGACCACGGGCGCCGAGCTGGAGCGCCTCGAGGCGCCGCCCCACCTTCGCCAGCTGGCCGCGGCCGAAGAGAAGGCACGGCAGCTCTATCCCCTGGGGGAGCGCCTCGACCCGGCGCCCTGGAAGGGGGCCAGGCCCTGCACGCCGGACATGAAGCCGATCATCGGCCCCGTGGAGGGGCAGGCGGGGCTATGGTGCGCCTTCGGTCACGGCCACCAGGGCTTCACGCTGGGGCCGGCCACCGGCCGGCTGCTGGCACAGCTGATGGACGGGGAGACGCCGGAGATCGATATGCGGCCGTTCCGGGTGGATCGCTTCTAGGCGGTATCGTGCGGGTCCCGACGGGTCCGTTCGCGGCTGCGGCGCTTCTTGGCCACCAGGTGGATCAGCAGCTTGACCACCAGGGTGATGACGAACACCAGCCAGCCGGCGGTGGCCAGCACGTTGAACAGCAGCATCTTCTGCACGCCGTTCAGGGGCGTGATCAGGTGATCGATGACGATGGCCAGCAGGAAGGCCAGGGAGAGGGGCAGGGCGAGGATGTGCATCCACATCTCGGTGCGTCGCTTGCGCACGTGGTAGCGGCTGAGCAGCACCCGGATGGGGCGATGCACGAAGCTGATCATGATCAGGCTTCCCGCCATCAAGAGTGCCGCCAGGGTCGGCTCGATGTTGTCGATGTGCACCGAATAGCTCACCGACCAGTAGACCAGTAGCCACATCAGGCCGGCCAGGATGGCGACGAGATCGGCGTAGTAGCGTACCTTCGGCATGATGTTTCCTCGCGTGGATCAGCGCGCATGATACGCAGGTCAGCGCCGGCTGACCAATTTGTGTCCCCAGTACCAGCGATTGATCAGCAGGGCGAGAAAGCTCAGGCTGCAGCCGGCCAGCTGCAGCGGGCTCATCGCCTCGCGATACCAGGCCGCGGCCAGCAAGGCGGTCCAAAAATCGCATCCCGCCGCCGGGGCCGGTTCCGGTATACTGCCGCCATCACCGGGTCCCTGACCCTCCCCCTGAATCACCGAGACAGGACACGCCGTGAACTCGATTACCCTGACCCGACCGGACGACTGGCACCTCCATCTGCGTGACGGCGAGGTGTTGCCGGCCGTGGTGCCGGCCAGTGCCCGCCAGATGGGTCGTGCCATCATCATGCCCAACCTCAAGCCGCCGGTGACCACCACCGAACAGGCCCGGGCCTATCGGGAGCGCATCCTCGCCGCCGTCCCGGCGGGACATGACTTCGAGCCGCTGATGACCCTGTATCTCACCGATCGCACCAGCGCCGAGGAGATCGAGCGGGCCCATGCCTCCGGCCTGGTGCAGGCCGTCAAGCTGTATCCGGCGGGCGCGACCACCAATTCCGATTCCGGCGTCACCGACCTGGCCAACTGCGATGCGGCCATCGCCGCCATGGCGCGGCTGGGCATGCCGCTGCTGGTGCATGGCGAGGTGACCGATGCCGAGATCGACATCTTCGACCGCGAGGCGGTGTTCATCGAGCGGGTGATGAAGCCGCTGCTGGACCGCCACCCGTCCCTGAGGGTGGTGTTCGAGCATATCACCACGGCCGACGCGGCCGCGTTCGTGGCCGCGTCGCCGGCCAACGTGGCGGCCACCATCACCGCCCATCACCTGCTGTTCAACCGCAACCGCATGCTGGTGGGCGGGATCCGCCCGCACTACTACTGCCTGCCGATCCTCAAGCGCGAGCGTCATCGCCAGGCGCTGGTCGAGGCCGCCACCTCCGGCAGCAGCAAGTTCTTCCTGGGCACCGACAGCGCGCCCCATGCCCAGGGCGACAAGGAGAGCGCCTGCGGATGTGCCGGGGCCTATACCGCGCCCGCGGCCCTCGAACTCTATGCCACCGCCTTCGAGCAGGCCGGCGCCCTGGAGCGGCTGGAGGGCTTCGCCAGCCATCACGGGCCGGCCTTCTACGGCCTGCCGCGCAACACCGGGACCGTCACCCTGGTCCGCGAGCCCTGGACGCTGCCGGAGACGCTGCCCTACGCGGCCGGCCAGGCCATCGTGCCGCTGCAGGCGGGCGAGACGCTGGAGTGGAAGCTGAAGGGATAAGGGAGAAGCGGGAAGAGGAGTGAGGGAGGCTGCCCGGTGACGGGCGGCAGGTAGCAAGAGAGAAACGCGAACCCCCACCGGGCTACCCTGGTGGGGGTTCTGGCTACTGGGGGCTTGTCACCCGACCCTGGCCGCGCTTGGCCGTTCCTACCCCTCGACGGCGGCGTCGGCGGTTGCGGGCTCGGCGAGCCTGGCGACCATGGCGGTGACCATGCGGGTCGAGTGGTCGGCCGCCTTGGCGAGGAATTCCTCGAACGACAGGTGGTTGTCGCCGCCGCCGGCGATGTCGGACAGTGCGCGGATCACCACGAAGGGGCAGCCGTAGAGATGGCAGGTCTGGGCGATGGCCGCGGCCTCCATCTCGGCGGCGAGCATGGTGGGGAAGCGCGAGCGCGTCTGGGCGACCAGGTCGGGGCAGGCCATGAAGACGTCGCCGGTGGCGATCAGCCCCTCGACCACGCGCACCTCGTTCATCGACTCGACGCTCTCCCGGGCCACCCGCACCAGGCGCTCGTCGGGCAGGTAGGCGGCGGGCATGTCGGGCACCTGGCCGTGCTCGTAGCCGAACACCACGGCGTCCACGTCGTGGTGACGTACCTCGCTCGAGACCACCACGTCGCCGATCTCGAGCCCCTCGCCGAAGCCGCCGGCGGAGCCGGTGTTGATGATCGCCTCGGGCTGGTACATGTCCAGCAGCAGGGTGGTGCCGATGGCGGCGTTCACCTTGCCGATGCCGGACTGCAGGATCACCACCTCGACCCCATGCAGCGTGCCGCGATGGAAGGTGGAGCCGACATGGCGGCGGGTCTCGCGATCTTCCAGCATGGCCGCCAGCTGGGCGACTTCCTGGGACATGGCGCCAATGATACCGATGCGTTTCATCTTTCCGGGGTCTCCACGGAGTGGGGCGTGAGGAGTGAAGGGTAAGGGGGGAGGCGTTAGGCGTGGCCAGACAGCCCGGTCCAGCCGCCTATCAGCCTTCTTCGGCGAAGACCTGGGGCCACTCGTCGCGCTTGGCCAGGAAGCCGCGGGCGATGTCCTTGGCGCCTTCCAGGCTGTGGCTGGCCGCCCAGCCGCACTGCATCTCGTTGCAGGCCGGGACTTCATCGGCCGCCAGCACGTCCTTGAGGGTGCCCTCGAGCAGGTCGAGCACGCCGTCGTAGTCGTCATGGTTGATCATGGCGACATAGAAGCCGGTCTGGCAGCCCATGGGGCTGATGTCGACGACCTTGTCGGAATGGTTGCGCGACAGCTCGGCCATCAGGTGCTCCAGGGAGTGCAGCGCCGGCATCTCCATATGGTCCTGGTTGGGCTGGCAGATGCGCATGTCGTACTTGTGGATGCGGTCGCCGTGCTCGCCGCTCTTGATGTCGGCCAGGCGGACATAGGGCGCCTTCACCTTGGTGTGGTCCAGGTTGAAGCTTTCGACGTTCATCTTGTCGCTCATCGACGGACCTCTACGAGTCGGTGGAGAAATAGCCGGATATTCTATCGGAGTGCGACGAAGGGTGCACGGGTCGGCAGTCGTCGTTGGCGATACTCGGGGCTGATCCGTCGACAGGTCTCGAGGGGGCGCTGTAAACCCTTCCCTGGGCGCTACCGACGCCATCCATGGCGTAGGACCCCCTCTTCGACCTGTCCCCGGCGCCCCTCGTCCCTCGTCCCTCACTCCTTACCCCTCACTCCTTACCCCTCACGCTTTCCCCAGCGCCATGGCGTCATGCATCTCGGCGGCGAGCAGGGTGTTCTCGAGCAGCGAGGCGACGGTCATGGGGCCGACGCCGCCGGGGACCGGGGTGATATAGCTGGCGCGGGCGGCGGCGGGCTCGAAATCGACATCGCCGATCAGGCGGCCGTCCTCCTGGCGGTTGATGCCCACGTCGATGACGATGGCGTCGTCGCGTACCCACTCGCCCTTGACCAGCCCGGGCTGGCCGACCGCGACCACCAGCAGCTCGGCCCGGCGCACGTGCTCCTCGAGGTTGCGGGTGAAGCGGTGGCACACGGTGGTGGTGCAGCCGGCCAGCATCAGCTCGAGGGCCATGGGGCGGCCGACGATGTTGGAGGCGCCGACCACGGTGGCGTCCAGGCCGCGCACCTTGAGCCCGGTCTCCTGCAGCAGGGTGATCACTCCCTTGGGCGTGCAGGGGCGCAGCAGCGGCAGGCGCTGGGCCAGGCGTCCCAGGTTGTAGGGATGGAAGCCATCGACGTCCTTGTGCGGCTGGATGCGTTCGAGGATCGGCCGCGGATCGAGGTGCTCGGAAAGCGGCAGCTGGACCAGGATGCCGTCCACGCTCGGGTCGGCGTTGAGCTCGTCGACCAGCCGCTCCAGGTCGGCCTGGGAGGTCTCGGCGGGCAGCTGGTGCTTGATCGAGTGGATGCCGGCCTCCTCGCAGGCGCGTTGCTTGTTGCGCACGTAGACCGCGGAGGCCGGGTCCTCGCCCACCAGCACGACGGCGAGTCCCGGGGCGCGCGCGCCGGCCTCGCGGCGTGCCTGCACCTGGCGTGCGACCTGCTGGCGGACTCGGGCGGCAATGGACTTGCCATCGATCAGTTGGGCGGTCATCGAGCTTCCCTCTGGTGGTCGGGTGATGAAGGTGATGAATAGGGGAAGGCGATTTTCGCATGACCGGGCGTTAAGGCAAAGCGGGGCAGGAACGAGGGGCGAGGTTCGAGGGACGAGGCGGTGAGGGGTGAGGGGTGAGGGGTGAGGGGTGAGGGGTGAGGGGTGAGGGACGGGCGGTGAAGGAGGAGTTGAGGGGGCTAAGCACCTGATGAGTGGGCGTTGCGGCTTGACGCGGGCGGAGAGTCCCGTAGAATACGCAGCGCTTGACGAGGCCCCTGCGGCGGCGTCAGGGCCGTGCAAGAGCCGGCGGGGTGTAGCGCAGTCTGGTAGCGCGCCTGCTTTGGGAGCAGGATGTCGGGGGTTCGAATCCCTCCACCCCGACCACAAGCTATTGATTGAATTGAAATAAATTTCATCATTGGCTTGCGGTCAGGCGCTCGGGAACGTAGAATGCGCCCATAGCTCAACCGGATAGAGCAACGGCCTTCTAAGCCGTAGGTTGCAGGTTCGAGTCCTGCTGGGCGCGCCACGTTGAAGTGGTGGCTTCCGGCCCTCGGATCGTTCGGTCGGGCAGTGTCGAAATGGTGGATGTAGCTCAGTGGTAGAGCCCCGGATTGTGGCTCCGGTGGTCGTGGGTTCGATCCCCATCATCCACCCCATCTCGACACGCTCTCCAGGCAGTGGTGGATGTAGCTCAGTGGTAGAGCCCCGGATTGTGGCTCCGGTGGTCGTGGGTTCGATCCCCATCATCCACCCCATTGCCTCCCTCTTCTTTTATTACTCATGCAGTGACTCGCTTGCCCGTATCGCGGCGCACCCTCGTGCGTGGCGTTTTTCGCGTTGGCAGGGCCGCGTCGGATCGACCGCGGGAGAATCTGCGCCTCCCCCTTGTCTATAAGGTTGCATGCCCCCATCTGTTCAGCCATGGCGCTTGCCACTGCCCGGTGGGATTCATAGAATTCCCTCCTTTGAACGTTTCACGCATTCCACAGAACGCCCCAGTCGGTAGAGGACAATTCATGCAAGTTTCCGTCGATACGACCTCCCAGATTGAACGCCGCATCAAGGTGCAGGTGCCGGCCGCCGAAATCGACGAGGCCGTTGCCGCCCGTCTCAAGGACGCCGCCAAGAACGTGCGCATGGATGGTTTCCGCAAGGGCAGGGTGCCGATGTCGGTGATCCGTCAGCGTTACGGCAGCGAGGTCCGCAACGAGGTGGTCGGCGAAGTGATGCGCGAGCGCTACGTGCGTGCCATCACCGACGAGAACCTCAACCCGGCCGGTTATCCGGAGATCGAGGCCGAGGTCAACGAGGCCGGCAAGGATCTCGAGTTCACCGCGACCCTCGAGGTGTACCCCGAGGTCGAGCTGGCCTCCATCGAGGGCACCGAGGTCGAGCGTCCCGTGGTCGAGGTGACCGACGCCGACGTCGACGAGATGATCGAGACCCTGCGCAAGCAGAACGCCGGCTGGGAAGAGGTCGAACGGGGCGCCGAGGACGGCGACCAGCTGACCATCGACTTCCAGGGCTACCTGGGCGGCGAGCCCTTCGAGGGCGGCAGCGCCGAGGGCCACGACCTGGTGATCGGTTCCGGCAGCTTCATCCCCGGCTTCGAGGAGCAGCTGATCGGTGCCAAGGCCGGTGACGACAAGGAGCTCAAGGTCACCTTCCCCGAGGACTACCAGGCCGAGAACCTGGCCGGCCAGGAAGCGACCTTCCAGGTCAAGGTCCATGCGGTCAAGGCCCAGTCCCTGCCCGAGGTGGACGCGGAGTTCGTCAAGCAGTTCGGCGTCGAGGACGGCGACCTGGACAAGTTCCGTGACGAGATCACCAAGAACATGAAGCGCGAGGCCGGCCAGGCGGTCGACAACCGCGTCAAGCAGCAGGTCCTCGAGGCGCTGAAGCAGGCCAACGACATTCCGGTCCCGCAGGCCCTGATCCAGCAGGAGACCGACGGACTCAAGCGTCAGGCGGCCCAGCAGTTCGGCCTCGGCGAGGACTTCGACGTCAGCCAGCTGCCCGACGAGCTGTTCGCCGAGCAGGCCAAGAGCCGGGTGCAGATCGGCCTGCTGCTGGCCGAGGTGATCAAGTCCGGCGAGCTCGATGCCTCCGACGACGAGATCAAGGCCAAGGTCGAGGAGCTGGCCCAGCAGTACCAGGACCCGCAGCAGGTGGTCGAGTACTACATGGGCAACGACCAGATGAAAAGTCAGGTCAAGTCCGCCATTCTTGAAGAGAAGGCGGTCGATGCCCTGCTCGAGCAGGCCACCGTCAAGGACGTCGAGATGGGCTATCAGGAGGCACTCGCCGCGGCCCAGCAGCAGGGCGGCGACGCCGAAGAGGCCGACGAGGTCGAGGGCGAAGCCAGTCAGGCCTGATCCCCGTCCCGGTCCTCCCGTCCGGTCGCCCGCGGCCGGACGGGGTGTCAGGCGTCGCTTCCATACACCGGATGCAAGGACATCACCCAGATGAGCAACGAGTTCGATATCCAATCCGCCGGCGGCCTGGTGCCCATGGTGGTCGAACAGAGCGCACGCGGCGAGCGGGCCTACGACATTTATTCCCGCCTGCTCAAGGAGCGCGTGATCTTCCTGGTGGGGCCGGTGGAAGACTACATGGCCAACCTGCTGGTGGCCCAGCTGCTGTTCCTCGAGTCCGAGAACCCGGACAAGGACGTGCACCTCTACATCAACTCCCCGGGCGGGTCGGTCACCGCGGGAATGTCGGTCTATGACACCATGCAGTTCATCAAGCCCGACGTCTCCACCGTGTGCATCGGCCAGGCGGCGAGCATGGGCGCGCTGCTGCTCGCCGGGGGCGCGGCGGGCAAGCGCTACTGCCTGCCCAATTCGCGGATGATGATCCACCAGCCGCTCGGCGGCTACCAGGGTCAGGCCTCGGACATCGAGATCCATACCCGCGAGATCCTCGGCATCCGCGATCGTCTCAACCATATCCTGGCCCACCATACCGGGCAGGACATCGAGACCATCGCCCGGGATACCGACCGCGACAACTTCATGGACGGTCCGCAGGCCGCGGAGTATGGCCTGATCGATGCCGTGCTGGATAAGCGGCCGACATCCTGATAGCGTGAAATCATCCACGCTCTGATTACGTGATTCCCGGCGGCCCTTGGGCCGCCGCTGCGAGAGAGGTACGCGAATGGCCGACGGCAAAGGCAAGGACGAAGGCGGCAAGCTGCTGTACTGCTCGTTCTGCGGCAAGAACCAGAACGAGGTGCGCAAGCTGATTGCCGGCCCGTCCGTCTATATCTGCGATGAGTGTGTCGACCTGTGCAACGACATCATTCGCGAGGAGGTGCTCGATGCCGATGCCGAGAGCGACGAGGAGCGTCTGCCGGCCCCCCGCGAGATTCGTCACACCCTCGACGACTACGTGATCGGCCAGGACCGCGCCAAGATGGTGCTGTCGGTGGCGGTCTACAATCACTACAAGCGGCTGCGCTACGGCGTGAAGGGCGACGAGGTGGAGCTCGGCAAGTCCAACATCCTGCTGATCGGGCCCACCGGCAGCGGCAAGACGCTGCTGGCCGAGACCCTCGCCCGGCTGCTCAACGTGCCGTTCACCATCGCCGACGCCACCACCCTGACCGAAGCCGGCTATGTGGGGGAGGATGTCGAGAACATCATCCAGAAGCTGCTGCAGAAGTGCGACTACGACGTCGACAAGGCCCAGCGTGGCATCGTCTACATCGACGAGATCGACAAGATCTCGCGCAAGTCCGACAACCCCTCCATCACCCGGGACGTCTCCGGGGAGGGCGTGCAGCAGGCCCTGCTCAAGCTGATCGAGGGCACCACCGCCTCGGTGCCGCCCCAGGGCGGCCGGAAGCATCCGCAGCAGGAATTCCTGCAGGTCGACACCGGCAACATCCTGTTCATCGTCGGCGGCGCCTTCGCCGGGCTCGACAAGGTGATCCGGGATCGCGCCGAGAAGGGCGGCATCGGTTTCAACGCCGAGGTCAAGAGCAAGGACGAGACCAAGGGCGTCGGCGACCTGCTGCTCGACGTGGAGCCCGAGGACCTGGTCAAGTTCGGCCTGATTCCCGAGTTCGTCGGCCGCCTGCCGGTGATCGCAACCCTCACCGAGCTCACCGAGGATGCGCTGATCCAGATCCTCACCGAGCCGAAGAACTCGCTGATCAAGCAGTACGGCCGGCTGTTCGAGATGGAGGGCGTGGAGCTCGACTTCCGCGAGGACGCCCTGCGTGCGGTGGCCGGCAAGGCCATGGCCCGCAAGACCGGGGCCCGCGGCCTGCGCTCCATCCTCGAGTCGGTGCTGCTCGACACCATGTACGAGATTCCTTCCCTGGAGGGGATCACCAAGGTGGTGATCGATGCCTCGGTGATCGCCGGCGAGAGCGAGCCGCTGCTGATGTATTCCCAGCAGGAGCAGCCGCGGGTCGACGGTACCGACGGCTAGGCCGCCGCGGCGTCGCTCCCGATGCGTCGGGGCACCCGCCAGCCTGCCCAGGAAAGGGGCCGCCCAGGCGGCCCTTTTCTTTGCGCCGCCGCCGCGGCGGCCTTGTAATGCCGCGCCGGCGCCCCCACTCCCTTGGTATCCCATTGATCGTTTGAGGAACGTCTGCGATGCAGCAGAACGCCGAACAGACCCTGAGTCTGCCCCTTTTGCCGCTGCGGGACGTGGTCGTCTACCCGCAGATGGTCATTCCGCTGTTCGTCGGTCGGGAGAAGTCCATCCAGGCGCTGGAAGCCGCCATGGAGGCCGACAAGCGCGTGCTGCTGGTGGCGCAGCGCGAGGCCAGCAAGGACGATCCCGACAACGAGGATCTCTTCGCCATCGGCACCGTGGCCGAGATCATGCAGCTGCTCAAGCTGCCCGACGGCACGGTCAAGGTGCTGATCGAGGGTGAGTCCCGGGCCGATATCCGCGACATCCTGGCCGTCGATGACGGCTACAGCCGGGCCGAGGTGGTGCTGCGCGAGAGCGAGCCGCTGTCCGAGCGCGAACAGGACGCCCTGGTCCGCGTGCTGCTCAACCAGTTCGAGCAGTACGTCAAGATGTCCAAGAAGGTGCCCAACGAGGTGCTCAACTCGCTGTCGGGCATCGAGGACCCCAGCCGCCTGGTCGACACGATCTGCGCGCACCTGTCGCTGAAGATCGACGACAAGCAGCAACTGCTCGAGATGGACCGGGTGCGGGATCGCGTCGAGCACCTGATGGCGCTGATCGAGTCCGAGATCGACCTGCTGCAGGTGGAGAAGCGCATCCGCTCGCGGGTCAAGGACCAGATGGAGAAGTCCCAGCGCGAGTACTACCTCAACGAGCAGATGAAGGCCATCCAGAAGGAGATGGGCGAGCTCGAGAACGTGCCCAACGAGGCCGACAAGTACGAGCAGGCCATCGAGAATTCCGGCATGCCCAAGGAGGCGGCCGACAAGGCGAAGCAGGAGCTGGGCAAGCTGCGCATGATGTCGCCGTCCTCGGCCGAGGCCACGGTGGTGCGCTCCTATCTGGACTGGCTGGTCTCGGTGCCCTGGAAGAAGCGCACCCGGGTGCGCCATGACCTGGCCCATGCCCAGCGGGTCCTCGACGAGGATCACTACGGGCTCGAGGAGGTCAAGGAGCGCATCCTCGAGTACCTGGCCGTGCACAAGCGGGTCAAGAAGCTCAAGGGGCCGGTGCTGTGCCTGGTGGGGCCGCCCGGGGTGGGCAAGACCTCGCTGGGTCAGTCCATCGCCCGGGCCACCAACCGCAAGTACGTGCGCCTGGCCCTCGGCGGGGTGCGCGACGAGTCGGAGGTCCGCGGCCACCGTCGTACCTACATCGGCTCGCTGCCCGGCAAGATGATCCAGCGCATGAGCAAGGCCGGGGTCAAGAACCCGCTGTTCCTGCTCGACGAGGTCGACAAGATCGGCATGGATCACCGCGGCGACCCGGCCTCGGCGCTGCTCGAGGTGCTCGACCCGGAGCAGAACGACAAGTTCAGCGACCACTATCTGGAGCTGGACTACGACCTGTCCGAGACGCTGTTCATCTGCACCGCCAACTCGATGAACATTCCCGGGCCGCTGCTCGACCGCATGGAAGTCATCCGCCTGCCCGGGTATACCGAGGACGAGAAGCTGGCCATCGCCAAGCGCTACCTGGTGCCCAAGCAGCTCAAGGCCAACGGCTTCAAGGACGACGAGCTGTCCTTCGCCGACGACGCGCTGCTCGAGCTGATCCGCTATTATAGCCGCGAGGCCGGGGTCCGCGAGCTCGAGCGCCAGATCGCCAAGGTCTGCCGCAAGGTACTGCGCGAGCGCCTGGAGAAGGAGGGCAAGGAAGGCGCCCAGGCCCCGGTCTGCCTGTCGGCCGGCGACATCGAGGCCTATGCGGGGGTGCGTCGCTACAGCTATGGCCTGGCCGACCAGGAAGACCAGGTCGGCCGGGTGACCGGCCTGGCCTGGACCTCGGTGGGCGGCGAGCTGCTCAACATCGAGTCGGTGGTGACCCCGGGCAAGGGGCGCATCAACAAGACCGGCTCGCTGGGCGACGTGATGAAGGAGTCGGTGAGCGCCGCCCACACCGTGGTGCGAGCCCGGGCGCTGTCGCTCGGCGTCGACCCGGAGCGCTTCGAGAAGGAGGACCTGCACATCCACGTGCCCGAGGGGGCCACGCCCAAGGACGGTCCCAGCGCCGGCATCGCCATGGTCACCGCCATGATCTCCGCCTACACGGGCCGGCCGGTGCGCTGCGACGTGGCCATGACCGGTGAGGTCAACCTGCGCGGCGAGGTGATGCCGATCGGTGGCCTGAAGGAGAAATTGCTGGCCGCCAGGCGGGGTGGTATAAAGACCGTGCTTATCCCGGAGGAGAACCGCCGCGACTTGAAGGAGGTGCCGGATAACATCAAGGAAGCCCTTGATATTCGGCCTGTTCGCTGGATCGATGACGTTCTCGAGGTCGCTCTGGCCGAAAAGTCGGGCCAGAAAAGTGATGAAGCTCGCGCGGAAGATGTCGCCACTTCTCACTCGATGATCAGTACGCACTGACGACATTTTCGCCATCATGTCGGGGCAGAAACCCCGCCATGATGGGGATTGTCAGGGATGGTTGCTTGACAGGCCTTTCATCGCATTGCTATAAATTACCGCCATGCTGTGATCGCGTCAGTCAGCCGTAAGTCTCGCCGATTAGAGCCAATTTACGAAACAGTCAAGGGGTGAAGTGTGAACAAATCCGAGCTGATCGAAGCCATTGCCGCGTCTGCCGACATTCCCAAGGCGGCCGCTTCTCGCGCGCTGGATGCCATGGTCGAGACCGTGGCCGACAGCCTGAAGAAGGGCGACAGCGTTTCCCTGGTGGGTTTCGGCACTTTCACCGTCAAGGAGCGTGCGGCCCGCACCGGTCGCAACCCGCAGACCGGTGAGCCGATCGAGATCAGCGCCGCCAAGGTGCCGAGCTTCAAGGCCGGCAAGGCGCTCAAGGATTCCGTCAACTGAGGCAGCGCCGCTTGCCCAGTCATTGACGACTGATCCAGTACAGGCGCATCGCTTCCGCGGTGCGCCTGTTTTCGTTTTTGGCCGCGCCCTGCGCCTCCGGGTCGTTCCTTCCACGGTCGCGGCCCCGACCCGGATGCGTATAATGTGGCGCGACCCGACACACTTGATCCGCAGAGGCCTGCATGCTGCAAAGTATTCGTGACCGCTCCACCAGTTGGGGTGCCAAGATCATCATCGGCGCCGTGGTCGTGACCATGGCGCTGTTCGGCGTGGAGTCGCTGGTCGGCCTGCTGGGCAGCGATGGCGAGACGATCGCCGAGGTAAACGGCGAGCCGATCACCCGCCAGCAGCTGGAGCTCGAGGTCCAGCGGGCCATCCGCAGCGGCCAGGTGCCGCCGGAGCAGGAGCGCCAGCTGCGCGCCCAGATGCTCGATACCCTGGTCACCGACCGGCTGCTCACCCAGTACGCCGAAGCGGGGGGGCTGCACCTGTCCGAGACACAGCTCGATCAGCTCATCGTCGGCCTGCCGGAGTTCCAGGACGCGGAGGGGCGCTTCGACCGCGAGCTGTTCCGCAACCGGCTGGCCAGCGCCGGCTTCACGCCGCTGTCGTTTCGCCAGCAGTTGAGGGTCGACATGAAGCGTCGCCAGCTGCAGCAGGGCCTGGCCATGAGCGAGTTCAGCCTGGACAGCGAGCAGGCGCGCCTGGCGGCGTTGCAGCGCCAGACCCGCACCTTCCGCCACCATGCCCTGGTGCCGTCCGACCTCGAGTCGGCCCCGGCGGTCAGCGAGGGCGAGCTGCGCGACTACTACGAAGCGCATGCCGACGACTACCAGCGTCCCGAGCAGGTGCGCCTGGCCTATGTGGTGCTGGACCGCCAGGCCATGGCCGAGGACCTGGAGGTCGACGAGGCGGCCCTGCGCGAGGCCTGGCAGGCCGACGCCGCCGACGCCGATCGCCGCGTCGCGCATATCATGGTGACCTTCGGCGACCAGCGGACCCGCGACGAGGCCGTCGCGCGCCTGGAGGAGGTCCAGTCACGGCTGGCCGACGGCGAGGCCTTCGCCGACCTGGCCGCCGAATTCTCCGACGACGCCTCCACCAGCGATGCCGGCGGCGACCTGGGCGTGATCAGCCGCGGCTTCTTCGGCGAGGCCTTCGAGGAGGCGGCCTTCGCCCTGTCCGAGGGGCAGGTATCGGATATCGTCGAGACCGACAACGGCCTGCACCTGGTCAAGGTCACCGAGCTGGATCGCCCGTCCTTCGAGCAGGCTCGGGATCGCTTGGCCCGCCAGGTCGCCATGGAGCGCGTCGGCGATGCCTTCAACGAGCGGGCCCAGCGCCTGATCGACCAGAGCTTCGCCGCCGAGGACCTGGCGAGCGTGGCCGAGAGCCTCGACCTCGAGCTGCACGAGAGCGACTGGATCAGCCGCGACGGGGCCCAGGGCGTGCTGGCCGAGCCCGGCGTCATGCGTCAGGCGTTCTCGCCGGACGTGCTGGAGGAGGGCTTCAACAGCGAGGTGATCGAGCTCGACGAGGAGCGGCGCATGGTGCTGCGCGTCCTCGAGCATCGAGAGGCCACCACCCTGCCGCTGGAGGAGGTGCGCGCGCAGGTCGCCGAGGCCGTCGAGGCACGCAAGGCCCGCCAGGCCCTCGAGGCCAGGGCCGAGGAGATGCTCGCCGCCTTGCGCGACGGCGAGTCGCTGGACCTCGACTGGCAACGTGAGGACGCGCTGAGCCGCCAGGCCGGCAGCGACCTGGCGGAGCCGGTGATCGAGAGCGTCTTCCGCCTGCCGCATCCGGGCGACGGCGAAACCGTCTATGGCCACGCCGTGGATGGCCAGCGCGTGGTGCTGATCGCCCTGGAGCAGGTGACCGAGGGCGAGCCCAACGCGCAGATCGAGTCCTTCGTGGCGCGCATGGCCGAGCAGCTGCGCTCCCAGGCGGCCATCACCGGCCTGCTCGACCACCTGCGCGACCAGGCCGAGATCAGCCGGCCCTGAGGGCCGAGGGGTAAAGGGTGAGGGGTGAGGAGTATGGGGTGAAGAGTATGGAGTGGGGGGTGAGGAATCTTGGTTCCTTGCCTCCAGGCCCTTATCCTGCTCCTTGACCCCGACCCCCGACCCCCGACCCCCGACCCCCGACCCCCGACCCCCGAACTCCGAACCCCGAACCCCGAACCCCGAACCCCGAACCCCGAACCCCGAACCCCGAACCCCGAACCCCGAACCCCGAACCCCGAACCCCGAACCCCGAACCCCGAACCCCGAACCCCGAACACTATGCCCACTCCGCTTACCGACATTCCCGTCCACGTCGTCACCGGCTTCCTGGGCGGCGGCAAGAGTTCGCTGATTCGCCATTGGCTGGCCGGCAAGCCCGCGGGCGAGCGCTGGGCGGTGTTGATCAACGAGTTCGGCCGGGTGGGCATCGACCAGGCGCTACTCGCCGGTCGCGACGACGTGGTGGTCAAGGCGCTGCCGGGCGGCTGCCTGTGCTGCCAGTTGGCCGTGGTCCTGAAGGCGACGCTGGTCGAGCTGTTGCGCCGCGAGCGTCCGGACCGCCTGATCATCGAACCCTCGGGGCTCGGCCATCCCGGTGGGCTGCTGGAGATGCTGCGCGGCGAGGCCTTCGCCGAGGTGCTCAGGCTCCAGGAGGTCATCGCGGTGCTCGATCCCCGGCGTCTCGACGATCCCCGGGCCAGGCACCACGAGACCTTCCGCGACCAGCTGGCGCTCGCCGACGGCGTCGCCCTGACCATGACCGATCTTGCCAGCGCGGCCCAGGTCGCCGCCGCCCGGCGCTGGATCGCCGAGCTGGACGGGGCCGTGGCGTGGGTCGAGGAGGCGCCTCACGGCCGGCTGCCGGACGCCCATCGGCCGGCGTCGGCCGGCCGCCACGCCGCGGGCATGGCCTACCGCCCGGCGGCGCACCGGGCCCTGCTCGAGGCACCGGTGGGCGCAGGAGACAGCGAGCGCACACCGACGCCGGGCGTGCCGGTCAGGGAGACGGGAAGGGCGCTCGGCCACGTCAGCCTGGGCTGGCGCTGGCATGCCGAGGAGGTCTTCTCGCGTCAGGCGCTGGAGGCGTGCCTGGCGGCGCTGCCCGCCGGGGTGCGGGTCAAGGGCGTCTTCCATGCCGCCGATGGCTGGTGGAGCTACAACCGGGTCGAGGGCGACGAGCCCGCCGTGCGCAGCGACTGGCGACGTGACTCCCGTCTCGAGCTCATCGGCGCGCCCGGGACCCTGCCGGAGGCCGAGGCCCTGGAGGCCGAGCTGGCTGCCTGCCTCCGATAGGGGGATAAGCGTCAGCGCATCCACCACGATTCCGACACGAGCCTGGCCTTCCAGATGGCCCGGGCCGGCGTCATTCGTGAGGATGCGTCAGATGCAGCCGTTCGGATGGCGCCCGGTCATGCGGATCGGGTAGGCCGTGCTGGCGACAGGCGGCGATCAGGGTGTTGTGCAGCAGGCAGGCGATGGTCATGGGGCCGACGCCGCCCGGGACCGGGGTGAGCGCGCCGGCGACCCGGGAGACGCAGGCGGCATCCACGTCGCCCACCAGGCGTCGGCTGTCGCCATCGCCCAGGCGCGTGATGCCGACGTCGATCACCGTGGCGCCGGCCTTGACCCAGTCACCCTGCACCAGCCCGGGCTGACCCACCGCCGCCACCAGGATGTCGCCCTGGCGGCAGACCTTGGCGGGGTTGGAGGTCTTCGAGTGGGCAACGGTGACGGTGCAGTCCTCCCTCAGCAGCAGGCTCGCCAGGGGGCGGCCGACGATTCGCGAGCGGCCCAGCACCACGGCATGCTTGCCGGTGAGCTCGCCGAGGTGCGACTGGAGCAGCCGGATGCAGCCCAGCGGGGTGCAGGGCGCCAGGCCCTCGCCGCCCGCGGCCAGGGCGCCCACGTTGAGGGGATGGAAGCCGTCCACGTCCTTGGCCGGGTCGATGGCGTCGATGATCGCCTCGGGATCGATATGCGCCGGCAGCGGCAGCTGGACCAGGATGCCATGCACGGACGGGTCGCGATTGAGGGTCGCGATCAGCGAGAGAAGCTCGCCCTGCGGCGTCGAGGCGGGCAGGCAGTGCTCGAAGGAGCGCATGCCGACCTCCCGGGCATGCTCCCCCTTGCGCCGCACGTACACCTGGCTGGCGGGGTCGTCGCCCACCAGGACCGCCGCCAGGCCGGGGACGGGGCCCTGGTGAGCGCCGAGTCGCCGCACCTCGTCGGCCACCGTCTCGCGCAGCGCCCTGGCCTGGGCCTTGCCATCGATCCATATCGCCATTGCGCTCCCGCCTGTCTGGTGTGCTTCTCGAGCCGGCGGCGGCCAGGGCTATTGCAGTTAACCGTGCCGCTCGGGACTATCCCGGCGACAGGTCTCCGAGGGGGCGCTGTGAACCCTTCCCTGGGCGCTACCGACGCCATCCCTGGCGTAGGACCCCCTCTTCGACCTGTCCCCGGCGCTCCTCGCTGAGTTTCGCTGCTATTCCCCATCCCCAGCGGGGGCGGCTCAACCTGCCTCGGAAGTCTAGGGCAGGCGCGTCGCTGCGCTGTTCCCCCGGCGACGCCGCGCATCGCCACGGCGACGGTCGTCCTGCACTATGTCATTGTCGCCCTGGTGGAAGTGGCGAAACCCCAGGCTTCCTAGCCTAGGAGATAGCCCCGACGGGGCATAAGCATAGCGCAACGGCGAGGACAGTCCATGTATCGCGTGCGTCGCTGGGTGGTCCGTCATGCCCGGGCCTTCGAGATCCTCTACGATGGCTTCGAGCCCGTCCTCAAGGCCCTCGCGCCGCTGGTGGCCCGGCTGGGCCACGAACGGCTGGAGCGCCCGGTCGCGGCGTTCGAGCGGGCCGTCAAGGGCTTCCTGTTCGACTGTCAGATGTGCGGGCACTGCGTGCTCAGTGCCACCGGCATGGCCTGCCCCATGAACTGCCCCAAGCGGCTGCGCAACGGCCCCTGCGGCGGGGTGCGCCCCGACGGGGGCTGCGAGGTGAAGCCCGAGATGCGCTGCGTCTGGGTCGAGGCCTGGGAGGGCAGCCGCCGCATGCGCCACGGCGATCGTATCCAGGTGGTGCAGCTGCCGGTGGATGCCGCCGAGCAGGGGCGCTCCGCCTGGCTCAAGGTGATGCGCGGCGAACACGCCAGGGAGGTGTCGGGGATCCATGAAGTTCGATGACGAGCCGGTTCCCGGCTATTCGCTGCCGATCCTGCCGGGCCATGTCTCGCCCGGACGCCTGGAGCGCGTGCTGCGCGCCGGGCGCTTCGCGCTGACCACCGAGATCGACCCGCCGGACTCCGCCGACCCGGCGGAGGTGTTGCGACGGGTGGCGATCTTCGACGGCTATGTGGATGCCGTCAACGCCACCGATGGCTCCGGGGCCAACTGTCACATGTCCAGCGTCGGGGTCTGCTCGCTGCTGACCCGGGTGGGCTACGCCACCATCCTCCAGATGTCCTGTCGCGACCGCAACCGCATCGCCATGCAGGGCGAGATCCTGGGGGCCGCGGCCATGGGCGCCTGCAACCTGCTGTGCCTGACCGGGGACGGCGTCCAGGCCGGGGACCATCCCCAGGCCCAGCCGGTCTTCGACCTGGATTCCATGTCGCTGCTGGAGGTCGCCCGACGCATGCGCGACGAGGGGCGCTTCGAGAGCGGGCGGGCGATCACCGACCCGCCACGGATCTTCCTCGGCGCGGCGGAGAACCCCTTCGTGCCCCCGCAGACCTGGCGGGCGCGCCGCCTGGCCAAGAAGGTGGCCGCCGGCGCCCGCTTCATCCAGACCCAGTACTGCTTCGATCCGCCGCGACTGCGCGATTTCATGGCCGAGGTCGCGGACCTGGGCGTGCTCGAGGGGCCCGACCGCGCCTTCGTGCTGGTGGGCATGGGGCCGCTGGCCTCCGCACGCAGCGCGCGCTGGATCCGTGAGCACGTCCCCGGGGTGCATATCCCCGATGCCGTGATCCGGCGCCTCGAGGGCGCCCGCGACCAGCGGGCGGAGGGCGAGCGGCTGTGCTGCGATATCCTCGCCGAGGTGCGCGAGATCGAGGGGGTGAGCGGCGCCCATATCATGGCCTACCGCCAGGAGCACACGGTGGCACGAATCATCGACGAGACCGGGGTGCTCGAGGGGCGCGTGCCCTGGTACCCGGGGCGGGACAACCCCGCCGAGCTCAACCCCGAGGCGCCGGAGGCGGACGTGGACGACGTGGTCGCCTCCGGTACAGGCTAGCCATCCGGCGGAGAACCGGTCCGACGCATCGGCGATGGCGCCGCCAGGCGCCTGAGGCATCTCCCACCGCCGCTTCGCGGCGGATCGCGCAGCTCGCTGCGCTCCCACGAAAAGCTCAACACCCGCTATCTCCTGTGGGAGTGCCGGTCCGACGCTTCGGCGTTAGAGCGCGATGGCGCCGCCAGGCGCCCGAGCTGCTCAAGGCGCATCGATCCGGCGGCAGCGGGCCGGAAGCGGTGGATGCGCTGACGCTTATCCCCCTATTTCTCAGCCTTCCAGCGGGAAGTCGCGCAGTACCGGCGCCTGGCCCGGGGCGATCTCGATCTCCCAGCCCTGGCCCGGCTGCCAGTCGCCCAGCACGAAGCGGCGTGCCGGGGTACCGTCGAGTTCCAGCGGGTGAACGGCGGGGCGATGGGTATGGCCATGGACCAGGGTGGTCACGCCGTGCTGGCGCAGGGCGGCCAGCACCTCGTCCGGGGTGACGTCCATGATGTCCTCGGCCTTGTTGGAGTTGGCCTCGCCGGACTGGTCGCGCAACTGCCGTGCCAGCGCCAGTCGCTCGGGGATCGGCATGGCGAGAATCTGCGCCTGCCATTGCGGGTCCCGGGCGCGGGCCCGGAAGGCCATGTAGGCCTCGTCCCGGGTGCACAGGCTGTCGCCGTGCATCAGCAGCACCCGCTCGTCGCCGAGGGTCACGACGCTGGGGTCGGGCAGCAGGCGTGCCCCGGCCTCCCCGGCGAAGCGCTCCCCGAGCAGGAAGTCGCGATTGCCGTGCATCAGATAGATGGCGGTGCCGTCGTCGGCGCGGGCCTTCAGGGCGTCGGCGATGCGCCGTGCCAGGACGGCAGTGCCGGTCGGGTCGGCCTCGCCGAGGTCCAGCAGGTCGTCGCCGATCCAGGCCTCGAAGAAGTCGCCGAGGATGTACAGGGCCTCGGCGCCCCTGGCGCGGCGGTCGAGCCAGGCCAGGAACCCCTCGGTGATGGCGGGGGCGCCGGGGTGGAGGTGCAGGTCGGAAATCAGCAGGATAGACATGGCGGCTCTTGCGGCGTCGGGGGAAAGCCAACACACCCGCCGGGGCGGGTGCGTGAGAAGCATGAGGCGCTAGGCTTTGTCTGAAAAGTCGACGAGCGAAGGCTAGACAAGGCAAAAATCGGTGAAGAGGCGGAGTTTACAGGTAGTAAATGAGCACTTTGAGCCGATTTTTAACGCCGTATAGCCGAGCGCAGGCACTTTTCGGGCATTGCCTAGGCTAGGCCTCGGCGTCGTCCTTCACGTAGGCACGCTGGATGATGACGTCATCGGCGGGCACGTCGGCGTGCATGCCGCGGCGGGTCGTCGGCACGGCCTTGATGCGCTCGACCACGTCCATGCCGTCGACCACCTCGCCGAACACGCAGTATCCCCAGCCCTGGATGTTCTTGCCGCGATGGTTGAGGAAGTCGTTGTCGGCGACGTTGATGAAGAACTGGGCGCTGGCGGAGTGCGGGTCCTGGGTGCGGGCCATGGCCAGGGTGCCGGTGGTGTTGGCCAGGCCGTTGTCGGCCTCGTTCTCGATGGGCTCGCGGGTCGGCTTCTGGTTGAAGTCGGCGTCGAAGCCGCCGCCCTGCACCATGAAGCCGTCGATCACCCGGTGGAAGAGGGTGTCGTCATAGAAGCCGTCGCGCACGTATTGCTCGAAGTTGGCCGCCGTCTTCGGCGCCTTGTCGTGGTTGAGCGCGATGGTGATATCGCCGAAGTTGGTCTGCAAGATGATCATCACGGTTTCCTGTCAGGATGCGAGGGCGGTCGCCATCGGTCGTTGCGCGGGGCTGTTCCGTCGACAGCTCTTCGAGGAGGCGCTGTGAACCCTTCCCTGGGCGCTACTTTTGCCATCCATGGCAAAGGACCTCCTCTTCGAGCTGTCCCCGGCGCCCCTCGTCCTGTCCTATGGCCATCACCCTGGTCGTAAAGCGGGATGCCTTGGCGCCGTATGGGCACGTGGCGCTATAATAGCCCTTTTGCGTCGATGCGCGAAGCCGGGCCCGAGGCGGCGCCGGCGTCGCGGCGACAGGCCCGCGTTCAACCAGAGGTTGCCCTATCAACATGACCAGCGAGACCACCAGCGCGCCGAACTTCATTCGCAACCAGATTCGCGAGGAGGTCGAGGCCGGACGGCAGGGGAAGATCATCACCCGCTTCCCGCCGGAGCCCAATGGCTTCCTGCACATCGGCCACGCCAAGTCGATCTGTCTGAATTTCGGGCTCGCCGAGCAGTTCGGTGGCGACTGTCATCTGCGCTTCGACGACACCAACCCGGCGAAGGAAGAGCAGGCCTATATCGACGCCATCAAGGAGGATGTCAACTGGCTGGGCTTCGAGTGGGCGGGGCCGGTGCGCTTCGCCTCCGACTACTTCGACCAGCTCTACGCCTGGGCCCAGCACCTGGTGCGCGAGGGCAAGGCCTATGTCGACGACCTCTCGCCCGAGGAGATGCGCGAGTATCGCGGCACCCTGACCGAGGCGGGCCGGCCGAGCCCGTATCGCGAGCGCGGCGTGGAGGAGAACCTCGACCTGCTGGAGCGCATGCGCGTCGGCGAGTTCGCCGAGGGCGAGAAGGTGCTGCGGGCCAGGATCGACATGGCCGCCCCCAACATCAACCTGCGCGATCCCATCCTCTACCGCATCCGCCACGCCCATCACCACCAGACCGGGGACCAGTGGAAGATCTATCCGTCCTACGATTTCACCCATGGCCAGTCGGATGCCATCGAGGGCGTGACCCACTCCATCTGCACCCTGGAGTTCGAGGATCACCGGCCGCTCTACGAGTGGTTCCTGGACAACCTGCCGGTGCCGGCCCGCCCGCGCCAGATCGAGTTCGCCCGGCTTAACCTCAACTACACCCTGACCTCCAAGCGCAAGCTCAAGCTGCTGGTGGACGAGGGCATCGTCGACGGCTGGGACGACCCGCGCATGCCGACCATCTCCGGGATGCGTCGCCGTGGCTACACCCCGGCCTCGATCCGCAAGTTCTGCGAGATGATCGGCGTCACCCGGGCCGACGGCGGCCTGGTGGACATCGCCATGCTGACCCATGCCCTGCGCTCCGACCTCGAGGACAATGCGCCGCGCGCCATGTGCGTGCTCAAGCCCCTCAAGGTGGTGCTGACCAACGTGGCCGAGGACCATGAGGAGGTCTACGAGGTGGCCGGGCATCCGGCCCGCGAGGACATGGCCGTACGCCGGGTGCCGTTCACCCGCGAGATCTACATCGATCACGACGACTTCATGGAAGAGCCGCCGAAGAAGTTCTTCCGCCTGGCGCCGGGCAAGGAGGTGCGCCTGCGCAATTCCTACGTGATCCGTTGCGACGAGGTGGTCAAGGGCGCGGACGGCGAGATCGAGGAGCTGCGCTGCTCGGTGGACTTCGACACCCTGGGCAAGAACCCCGAGGGCCGCAAGGTCAAGGGCGTGATCCACTGGGTCAGTGCCCCCCATGGCGTGCCCGTGGAGGTGCGGCTCTACGACAACCTCTTCCAGGTCGAGCAGCCGGACAAGGACAAGGATGCCGACTTCCTCGAGCACCTCAATCCCGAGTCGCTGGTCACCGTGCAGGGGGTCGCCGAGCCGAGCCTGGCCGGCACCGCGCCGGAGAGTCGCTTCCAGTTCGAGCGGGTGGGCTATTTCTGTACCGACCGCCATGCCTCCTCACCCGACAGGCTGGTGTTCAACCGCACCGTGGGGCTCAAGGACACCTGGGCGAAGATCAAGAAGAAGGGCTGACATGCAGATCTACAACACGCTCACCCGGCGCAAGGAAACCTTCACGCCCATCGACCCGGGCAAGGTGCGCATGTACGTCTGCGGCATGACCGTCTACGACTACTGCCACCTGGGCCATGCCCGGGTGATGGTGGCCTTCGACGTCATCACCCGCTACCTGCGCGCGCGTGGCTATGACGTCACCTATGTGCGCAACATCACCGACATCGACGACAAGATCCTCAAGCGGGCCGACGAGAACGGCGAGACCATCGAGGCGCTCACCGACCGCATGATCGATGCCATGCACGAGGACGAGGGCCGGCTCGGGGTGCTGCGACCGGACAGCGAGCCTCGCGCCACCCGGCATCTCGACGAGATCGTCGGCATGATCCAGGCGCTGATCGACAAGGGCTACGCCTACGCCGCGGACAACGGCGACGTCTACTACCGGGTGCGCCGGTTCGAGGGCTACGGCAAGCTCAACAACCGCGATCCGGACGAGATGCGCGCCGGCGCCCGGGTCGACGTCGACGAGCACAAGGAGGACCCGCTGGACTTCGTGCTGTGGAAGGCGGCCAAGCCCGGCGAGGCCAACTGGCTCTCGCCCTGGGGGGCGGGACGCCCCGGCTGGCATATCGAGTGCTCGGCGATGTCCACCTGCTGCCTGGGCGAGACCTTCGACATCCACGGTGGCGGGCCGGACCTGACCTTTCCCCACCACGAGAACGAGATCGCCCAGAGCGAGGCCGCGACCGGCAAGCCCTACGTCAACACCTGGATGCACGCCGGCGCCGTGCGGGTGGACCAGGAGAAGATGTCCAAGTCGCTGGGCAACTTCTTCACCATCCGCGAGGTGCTGGCGCACCATGATCCGGAGGTGGTGCGCTACCTGCTGGTCGCGAGCCACTACCGCAGCCCGATCAACTACGCCCCCGAGTCGCTGGCCGACGCCCGCAAGTCCCTGGAGCGTTTCTACAATGCCCTGGCGGACGTGGAGGCGCAGGAGGGCGAGGTGGATGCCTCCTTCGATCGGCGCTTCACCGCCGCCATGGACGATGACTTCAACACCGCCGAGGCGATGTCGGTGCTCTTCGACCTGGCCCGGGAGCTCAACCGGGCGAAGAAGGAGGCACCGGACCAGGCACCGGCGCTGGCCGCCGAGCTCAGGCGCCTGGGCGAGGTGCTGGGCCTGTTGCAGCAGGCGCCGGCGGCCTTCCTCCAGGGCGGGATGGCCGAGCTGCCGCTGCCCGAGGCCGAGATCGAGGCGCGGATCGCCGCCCGGGCCGAGGCCAAGAAGGCTCGCGACTTCGCCACCGCCGACGGCATCCGCGACGAGCTGGCCGCGCTCGGCATCGTGCTCAAGGACAGCCGCGAGGGCACCTCCTGGGTGCTCGAGGCGCCGGGCGACTGACCCCCAGGTCGCGAAGGCGCGAGGGGAGGGCGGCCACCATCGAGCGCTCGATCCGCTGCTCGTGAGCGTCCCGCCCCGGATACGCAACGCCCGGCCTCGTGCCGGGCGTTGGGTATCTGTCCGGGGCCGACGCCAACGGTCAGGCGCTGGCCGGGTTCCCGGATAGCGTTGCAGCGGTTTCCCTGTTCAGTGACGTGCCTCACCACGGGCTCGACAGGCTTCCGGCGAGGAGGGAGCCGGCCCCTCGTCGACGACGGCCATGGCCTCGTCCAGGCTCCTGGCCACCGCATTCCACGGCAGCGGCGATCCGGCGAGGTGGCAGTGGTAGAGTGCATCGTCATCGATTTCGACGCGATGGATGTCGTTGCCCCGATTGTCCTGCCACCAGTCGGCATGGACATGCTGCCAGCGAGGGGTGAGCGGCGTTCCGATGTTCATGAGGACGTCCCTCCTTTGACTACCCGTGCAGGGCGAGAGCTCAGAGTGCTTTCCAGATCTGCAGGTGGGTTCTGCCAGCCCGTGCCAGCGCGAGTGGAAAGCGAGTCTGCGCTTGGCGTTGGCCGGATCCACCGGCCCCAGATCCTCGTGGGGGGGATGGGGGAGACTGCCGACGTCCACCCTGTCACGAGATCGGGGGCGCGTCCGGGGGAGCTGCCCGGTGCGAGCGGTCCGGCGTATCGGGCGCGCCTTGGCGAGGGGGCGTTTCTCACGGGGGTTATGAGTCAACAGCAATACCTGGTTCATATTGCTTCTCTCCGAACGGCTTGGCGGCCATGGGAGCGACTCTCGGTCGCCGGTCATCAGAGCGAGGGCAGGCGCTCATCCAGCAGTATCGGACGGCCCAAGCCTCGGCCCATGCTTCCAGAGTAGTACAAGAACGCTGTTTGTAAACGCTGTGCTTTAATCTTTTTTAACTGTTGTTAACGTTATTTAACTTTTTGTAACGTAACTTAACTGTGCCTGATCATCACGGCACCTGATGCAACATTCGGGCTCGGCCGTTTGAAGATATGGCGGGTAGGCGTGCCGGGCGTTGTCATTCACGTCGGGTCAAGGGGCGCTTTGGGCCGCCGGGGGCAGGGGCATCTGGTGGGGCCAGCCGTCGTCGACCACGAAGATCCGGCACCACTCCGCCGGCGCGCCCTTCCCGGGCAGGCGCAGGCCGAGCTGCACCGGCGCTCCGACGCCGGCGAAGTGCAGCCGCAGGCAGTGCTCCAGCACCGGCAGCGAGGCCAGCCGCTCCGAGCGCGGTAGGGCGAGCCAGTGCGGCTTGCACAGCCAGGCCCCGCGTGTGCCCGCGGGGAGCGCCTCGTGGAGCCGCGGCCAGTCTCGCCAGTACAGCCATTCCCCGCGATGGTGGTCGGGGGTGGCATCCCGGGGCGCGGGTAGCGGGGCATGGAAGGGATAGAACAGCACCCCGGGCATCGCCAGGCGCTGCCGGAGGCGCGGGACCGGCCCGCCCAGCCGCTCGGCCAGCGCCTGGCGGGCCGCCGGGGAGTGGGCCAGCGGCAACTGGTGGCGCTCCAGGTGGGCGCGCTTGATGGCCAGGCTGTCCAGGCCGCCGGGGCCGATCCAGCGGGCCTGGTCGGCATCGTCGCCGGGCCCCTCGGGGAGGCCCAGGTAGTACTTGATGGCCACCTCCAGGTGCACCGGGATGGGGTCCTGTGCCTCGGCATAGACCAGGTCGAGCTCTCCCAGGGTGCGGCGCTCGTGGATCACCGGCAGGTTATGGGCCAACAGGCGGGTGCCGGGTGCCGTGTCGAGCAGGCATTGCCACAACCGCTCGTGATAATGGCCCATGCGGCCCTTCAGGGTGTCGCCGATGAAGTGTTCGAGTCGCTCGGGCCGGGCCTCCAGGTGACCCAGGTAGTCGGCCTGGGCGTCGTCGCCGCCCAGGCCCAGTTGCGCCGGGTCGGGGCGACGGTGCCGCTCCAGGCTGAGCAGGTCCGGGGCCTGCAGCAGCCAGGCCAGGTCGCGTACCAGCGGGTGTTGCCAGCGGTCGATGATGTCGTGAAGCCCGTCAGGCGGCATGCGCTCGGGTTCCTGGCGTTGAGATGTGGTTCTGACAGCCAAGCTGTACAGGCCTTACACTCAGCTTACATTCATAGCGGAAGTGGGTGGTAATCATGAAGCCAGTATTGACGCGTCTCGCCGCCGTCGCGGCCGGCACCCTGATGACGCTTGCCGCGGCCCAGGCTCAGGACTCGGGTGACCCGGTGGTGGTCGCCTCGAAGATCGACACCGAGGGCTCGGTGCTGGGGCAGCTGATCCTGCAGCGCCTCGAGGCCGGCGGCATCGAGGTCGAGAACCGCCTGCAGCTCGGCGGCACCAGCATCGTGCGCGGGGCCCTCACCGCCGGCGAGATCGACCTCTACCCCGAGTACACCGGCAACGGCGCCTTCTTCTTCGACATGGCCGACAGCCCGGTGTGGAAGGACGCCGAGCAGGCCTACGAGACCGTCAAGCAGAAGGACCGGGAGCAGAACGGCCTGGTGTGGCTGACCCCGGCGGATGCCAACAACACCTGGGCGATCAGCGTACGCGGCGAGCTGGCCCGGGAGCACGGCCTGGAGAGCCTCGAGGACCTGGCCGACTACTTGGATGAGGGGGGCGAGTTCAAGCTCGCCGCCAGCGCCGAGTTCGTCGAGTCGCCCCAGGCCCTGCCGGCCTTCCAGGAGGCGTACGGCTTCGCGCTGTCCGAGGAGCAGCTGCTGGTGCTCTCCGGCGGCAACACCGCCGCCACCATGCGCGCCGCCGCCCAGCAGACCAGCGGCGTCAACGCCGCCATGACCTACGGCACCGACGGCGGCCTCAAGGCCCTGGATCTGGTGGTCATGGACGACAGCCTGGGCGTGCAGCCGGTCTACCAGCCGGCTCCGGTGGTCAGGCAGGCCGTGCTCGAGGCCCATCCGACGATCGAGAGCCTGCTGGCGCCGGTCTTCGCGGCGCTGGATCGCGACACCCTGCAGCGCCTCAACGGCGACGTCGCCGTCAACGGACGCGATCCGGCCCGGGTCGCCGCGGACTTCCTGGACACCCTGGACGAGTGAGGCCCGGGGTGCGCCGGGACACGACACGCCCCAACATCGTCCTCGCCAGCCTGCTGCTGGCCACGCTGGTCGCCTGGGTCGGCCTGGACGCCGTGAGCGTGGCGCCCAACCGCATCGTGCCCGGCAGCGGCTTCGCCGCCTGGGAGGTCGCCGGTCCCGCCGGCCTGGGGGTGAGCCTGCTGCCCCTGCTGGCCGGGCTCTGGCTGGCCGGGCGACCCACGCCGGGCAGGCTGCGGCTGTCGCTGGGGCTGGTGGTGGCCATGCTGGCCGCCTTGCCCGCCTGGCTGGCGCTGGCCGCGGCCAACCTGGTCGCCCCCGAGCTGCCCCAGGTTCGCATGGGCATCGGCGCCGGGGTCTGGGTCGCGCTCTTCCTGCTGCTGCTGGCCCTGATCGAGCTGCGTAGCCGGCTGGCCCTGTCGCGGCCGCTGGGCTGGGCGCTGCTGCTGGTGCCGCTGGCGAGCCTGGCGACCTGCCTGGCCCTGTGGCTCGAGCCCCTGGCCCTGCGCCAGGAATACCGGGGGCGCCGCGAGCAGTTCGTCGGTGCCATCGGCGAGCACCTGCTGCTGGTCGGCGTGGCCGTGACGGTGAGCCTGGTGTTGGGCGTGGTGCTGGCCCTGGCCATGCGTCACTGGCCCGGCGTCCAGAAGGTCGGCTTCGGGGTGCTCAACTTCCTGCAGACGATTCCCAGCCTGGCGCTGTTCGGCCTGCTGCTGGCGCCGCTCGCCTGGCTGGCCGCCAATGTCGAGTGGCTGGCGGACCTCGGCGTCAGCGGCATCGGCTGGGCGCCGGCGTTGCTGGCGCTGGTGGGCTACAGCCTGCTGCCGATGGTGCGCAACACCTTCGTCGCCCTCGACGAGGTCGATCCCGGCGTGATCGAGGCGGCCCGCGGCATGGGCATGAGCCGTGGCCAGGTGTTCCGCCAGGTGCGCCTGCCGCTGGCGCTGCCGGTAATCCTCGAGGGCATCCGCATCACCTCGGTGCAGGCCATCGGGTTGACCGCCGTGGCCGCGCTGATCGGTGCCGGTGGCCTCGGCACCTTCATCTTCCAGGGGCTGGGCCAGGCGGCGATGGACCTGGTGCTGCTCGGCGCCTTGCCGATCCTGGTGATGGCCCTGCTCGCCGATGCCCTGCTCGGCGCCCTGACCGACCTGCTGCGCCCGGGAGGGGTGAGATGATCGAACTGATCCACGTGACCAAGCGCTTCGGGGCCGAGACCGCGGTGGAGGACATCTCGCTGTCCGTGGCCAGGGGCGAGTTCTGCGTGCTGGTGGGCACCTCCGGCTGCGGCAAGTCGACGACGCTGCGCATGATCAATCGCCTGATCGAGCACAGCGAGGGCGAGATCCACATCGATGGCCAGCAGATCCGCGCCTTCCGCGAGGAGACCCTGCGCCGACGCATGGGCTACGCCATCCAGAGTACCGGCCTCTTCCCGCACTGGACGGTGGCGCGCAACATCGGCCTGGTGCCGCGGCTGCTCAAGTGGCCGGCGGAGCGGGTCCGCGAGCGGGTGGAGGAACTGATGACCCTGCTGGGCCTCGCCGTGGACGAGTTCGCCGACAAGTACCCCAGCCAGCTCTCCGGCGGCCAGGCCCAGCGGGTCGGGGTGGCCCGGGCCCTGGCCGCGGACCCCGATATCCTGCTGATGGACGAGCCCTTCGGCGCCCTGGACCCGATCACCCGGGAGACCCTGCAGGAGGAACTGCGGGCCCTGCAGGCCCGGCTGCAGAAGACCATCGTCTTCGTCACCCACGACATGGACGAGGCCCTGCACCTGGCCGACCGCCTGGTGGTCATGCACCAGGGGCGCATCCGCCAGCAGGGTCATCCCCTGGCGCTGCTCCGCGAACCCGCCGACGACTACGTCGCCTCGCTGCTCGGTGGCGAGGACCGGGGCCTCAAGGAGGCGGCCCTGCTGCCGGTGAGCGAGCGGATGCTGCCGCTGGCCCCCCGGCGGCCGGCCCGGGAGCGGGTGGGCCGGCACGCCACCCTGCGCGAGGCGCTGTCGATCATGCTCTGGCGTCATGCCGAGCGGCTGACCGTGGTCGACGACGACGATATGCCCATCGGCGAGCTGTCGCTGCGGCGGCTGGTGGGAGCCCGCGGCCATGAGTAGGGGGCCGGCGAGGCTCGGCGGCGCACTAGTGGGGCGCCGCTGGCTGGCGCCCGCCCTCTGGCTGCTGCTGCTGCTGGGCGCCTGCCTGGGCATGGCGCGGTTCGAGGGCCTGTTCCGCCTGGTCGAGCCCGACAGCCGGGCGGTCATCTACGCCCGCGCCGACTTCCTCGTCCTGCTCGGCCGCCACCTGCTGGTGGTCGGCGTGGGGGCGCTGCTGGCGATCCTGCTGGGCGTCGGGGCCGCGGTGGCCGTGACGCGGCGGGGCGGGCGCGACTTCCTGCCGCTGGTGGCCCAGCTGGCCTCGATCGGCCAGACCTTTCCGCCGGTGGCGGTGCTGGCGCTCGCCGTGCCGGTGCTCGGCTTCGGCACCCTGCCGATCATCGTGGCGCTGGTGCTCTACGGCCTGCTGCCCATCGTGCGCAACACCCTGGCCGGGATCGAGGGCATCGACCCGGGCGTGCGCGAGGCGGCCAGGGGCATGGGCATGACCGGGGGGCAGCTGCTGCGCCAGGTCGAGCTGCCCCTGGCGGCGCCGGTGATCCTCGCCGGCATCCGCACCTCGGTGACCATCAACATCGCCACCGCGGCCATCGGTGCCACGGTGGGGGCCAGCAACCTCGGCGACCCGATCATCTCGGGCATCGTCAACGGCAATACCGCCTATGTCCTCCAGGGGGCGGTGCTGATCGGCCTGCTGGCGCTCACCGTCGACAGCCTCTTCGCCCGCCTGCAACCCGCCGGCCCACGCTGATCCCGGCGGAGTTATACCGTTATCTTCCGGGATCCCGGGCGAGAGGAGGGAGACGCTGCCGTCGGTCGGAGTAAGCCAGAGGCGCACCCGACATGGCGGAGGCACGTTGGCCTGGTTCGTCGGGGGCGGAAGACGTCCTCCGGGGCTATTCAGAAACGGCAGTTTACGTTAACGTCAATATTGCTGCGTTGATCGGCGCCGGGGCAATCCCCTGGCGATCCGAAAGAATAGAGACAACACTGCCCTCAAAAGGGGTAAGGATCATGACGATGACCACAACGCGAGATACCCACGCGCCGGATTTCATGGCCGGGGACGAGTTCAGCATCCCCACCTACCGGGTCCTCTCCCAGGAGGGCCGCCTCTTCGAGGGCGCCGAGGCGCCGGACCTCGATCGCGACCAGGCACGGCGCATCTATCGCGCGATGATCGCCACCCGGGTCCTGGACGAGCGCATGATGGCGGCCCAGCGCCAGGGGCGACTGAGCTTCTACATGCAGTGCACCGGGGAGGAGGCCGCGGTGATCGGGGCCACCGCCGCCCTGGACGACGCCGACATGATCATGGCCCAGTACCGCGAGCAGGGCGCCCTGGTCTATCGCGGCTTCAGCTTCGACGAGTTCATGAACCAGCTGTTCGGCAACGAGCTCGACTACGGCAAGGGCCGCCAGATGCCGATCCACTACGGGTCGCGCAAGCTGCACTACATGACCATCTCCTCGCCGCTCGCCACCCAGATTCCCCAGGCCACGGGCTATGCCTATGGTCAGAAGCTGGCCGGGGACGGCCAGTGCACCATCGTCTTCTTCGGCGAGGGGGCCGCCTCCGAGGGCGACTTCCATGCCGCGCTGAACATGGCGGCGGTGCACGAGGTGCCGGTGATCTTCTTCTGCCGCAACAACGGTTATGCCATCTCCACCCCCTCCATCGAGCAGTTCGCCGCCGACGGCGTGGCGCCGCGGGCCTTCGGCTACCGCATGCACGTGATCCGCGTCGACGGCAACGACATCCTGGCGGTCTACCGCGCCACCCAGGAGGCCCGGCGCATCGCCGTGGAGCGCAACAAGCCGGTGCTGATCGAGGCGATGACCTATCGCCTGGCCGCCCACTCGTCCTCGGACGATCCCTCCGGCTACCGCTCGCGCAAGGAAGAGGAGGCCTGGCGCGAGAAGGATCCCATCCTGCGCATGCGGCGCTGGATGGACGAGCAGGGCTGGTGGGACGACGAGGAGGAGAAGGCCCTCCAGGAGAGCCTGCGCCGCGAGGTCCTGGAGACCATGAAGCGCGCCGAGAAGCGCCCGCCACCGCCCCTGGACAGCCTGGTCACGGACGTCTACGCCGACGTCACGCCGGCCCTGCAGCACCAGCTCGACGCCCTCAAGGTGCATATCCGCCGCCACCCCGATGCCTATCCCCGGGGCGCCCGCTCCCTGGATCCCGGACTGAGCCAGGGCGACGACGCGGCAGCCGACAAGGGAGGGGCCTGAGATGCCGACCATGAACATGCTGCAGGCCATCAACAACGCCCTGGACATCGCCATGGCCGAGGACGAGAAGGTGCTGTGCTTCGGCGAGGACGTGGGCGGCTTCGGGGGCGTCTTCCGCGCCACCAGCCACCTGCAGGAGAAGTACGGGCGGACGCGCTGCTTCAACACCCCGCTGGTGGAGCAGGGCATCATCGGCTTCGCCAACGGCCTGGCCGCCCAGGGCTCGGTGCCGGTGGCCGAGATCCAGTTCGCCGACTACATCTTTCCGGCCTTCGACCAGATCGTCAACGAGACCGCCAAGTTCCGCTATCGCTCGGGGGACCTCTTCAACGTCGGCGGCCTGACCATCCGCGCTCCCTACGGCGGCGGCATCTCCGGTGGCCACTATCACTCCCAGTCCCCGGAAGCCTATTTCGCCCATACGCCCGGCCTCAAGATCGTGGTGCCGCGCAATCCCTACGAGGCCAAGGGCCTGCTGCTGGCCGCCATCCGCGACCCGGACCCGGTGCTGTTCTTCGAGCCCAAGCGCCTCTACCGCGCCTCGACCGGCGAGGTGCCCGAGGAGGACTACCAGTTGCCCATCGGCGAGGCCGAGGTCACCAAGGAAGGCAGCGACGTCACCCTGGTGGGCTGGGGCGCTCAGATGGAGGTCATCGAGCGCGCCGTGGAGCTGGCCGAGAAGGAGGGCATCTCCTGTGAGGTGATCGACCTGCGCAGCATCCTGCCCTGGGACGAGGACGCCGTGGCCGAGTCGGTGCTCAAGACAGGCCGCCTGGTGGTCACCCACGAGGCGCCGCGCACCGGCGGCTTCGCCGGCGAGATCGCCGCCGCCATCCAGGATCGCTGCTTCCTGTACCTGGAATCGCCCATCATGCGCGTGACCGGCCTGGATACCCCCTTCCCGCTGACCCTGGAGAAGGAGTACCTGCCGGACCACCTCAAGATCTTCGAGGCCATTCGCGAGAGCGTGAACTATTGAGCCGATATCAGGACAGGAGAGACATCATGACGGAGTTCAAGCTGCCCGATATCGGTGAAGGTATCGTGGAGTGCGAAGTCGTGGAATGGCGCGTCGCCGAGGGCGATGCCGTCGAGGAAGACCAGCCGGTGGTCGAGGTGATGACCGACAAGGCGCTGGTCGAGATCACCGCGCCCGAGGCCGGGCGGGTCACCAAGCTGCACGTCGGCAAGGGCGAGATCGCCAAGGTTCACGCCCCGCTGTTCGCCTACGAGGCGCAGGGCGAGGCCGCAGGGGCCGACGAGTCGACCCCGAGCGAGACGCCGGCGCCCGAGGCGCAGAGCGGTCATCGCCCGCCGGCTCGTGACGGCCGGGCCAAGGACTTCATCCTGCCGGATATCGGCGAGGGCATCGTCGAGTGCGAGGTGGTCGAGTGGCGCGTGGCCGAGGGCGAGGACATCGCCGAGGATCAGCCGGTGGTCGACGTGATGACCGACAAGGCGCTGGTCGAGATCACCGCCCCCGAGGCGGGCCGGGTGAGCCGGCTGCACGTCGCCAGGGGCGAGATCGCCAGGGTGCATGCGCCGCTGTTCGCCTACGTGCCCGAGGGCGGCGCCGAGCCGGCCGAGGAGGCCGCCGCGACGGGGCCGGCCAGCCGGGCCGAGACCCCCAGGGCCGCGCCGGCCGGCACCGCGGCCTCCGCCCGTGCGGGCCGCGGTGCCCATGGGCGCATCCCGGCGAGCCCCGCGGTGCGCCGCCTGGTCCGCGAGCATGAATTGAGCCTCGAGGAGATTCCCGGCTCCGGCAAGGACGGTCGCGTGCTCAAGGAGGACGTCATGGCGGTGGTCGAGGGCGGCCGGGCGCGGCCCGTCGAGGCGGCGCCGGCTCCCCGCCCGGCCCCGGCCGAGGAGGGCGAGGTGCGGATCGAGCCGATGCGCGGGGTCCGGGCGGCCATGGCCCGGCGCATGGTGGCCTCGGCCACGACCATCCCGCACTTCCAGTACGGCGAGGAGATCGACGCCACCGCACTGCTGGCGCTGCGCGAGCGGCTCAAGCCCGAGGCCGAGGCACGCGATACCAGGCTTACGTTAATGCCCTTCTTCATGAAGGCCATGGCGCTGGCGATCCAGGACTTCCCGATCCTCAACAGCCGCCTCAACGAGGCCGCCGACGAGATCCACTACCTGCCGTCCTGCAATATCGGCATGGCGGTGGACGGCAAGGCGGGGCTGATGGTGCCCAACGTCAAGGGCGTGGAGACGCTCAGCCTGCTGGAGGTGGCCGGGGAGATCCAGCGCCTCACCGGCGAGGCCCGGGAGGGGCGGGTGGCCCAGGCCGACCTGCAGGGCGGCACCATCAGCATCTCCAACATCGGCGCCCTGGGCGGCACCTATGCCGCGCCCATCATCAACGCCCCGGAGGTGGCGATCGTGGCCATCGGCAAGACCCAGTGGCTGCCGCGCTTCGACGCGGCCGGCGAGGTGACCCGCCGGGCGATCATGACCGTGACCTGGGCCGGCGACCATCGCCTGATCGACGGCGGCACCATCGCGCGGTTCTGCAATGCCTGGAAGCGCTACCTCGAGGCGCCGGAGACCATGCTCCTCCATCTTCGATAAGCGCGTATTTCCAAGCTCCCAGCCATGCCGAGCACCGGGGGCAAGGTGACGCGAGGGTCCTTTGCCAAGGATGGCAAAGGTAGCGCCCAGGGACGGGTTCACAGCGCCCTCGCGAAAGCTTGCCGACGGGAGAGCTCGACTCTGATCCGCTGGGTTGTGAAAGGAAGCCCAAGTCATGACCCAGGCTCCGCTGCAGCAGTTCTATATCCCGGAAGACCAGTCGGTCTACCTGCTCAGTCACCATGACGCCCGCAAGCTCAAGGAGTGGGTGGCGTTGTGCCAGGCCCAGCTCGAGCAGCTGGGCTATCGGCATATCGAGCTGATCGGCAAGGGGGCCTACGGCTTCGTCTTCGCCGGCCTCACCGCCACCGGCGAGGAGTACGTCTTCAAGTTCACCCGGGTCAACCTGCCCCAGCACCTGCAGGACCGCCTCGAGGAGGAGGCCTTCATGCTGGAGCAGGTCGCCCATCCCCGGGTGCCGCGGCTGATCGTCTTCCAGCGGGTGCGCAACCAGTCGATCCTGGTGATGCAGCGGGCGCCCGGGGTCAACCTCGAGGAGGTCTCGCTGCGCGAGGGGCGGCTGTCGCCGCGGCTGGTCGTGCGCATCGCCGACCAGCTCGCCGACATCCTACGCGCCCTGCGCCGGGAATCGGGCCCCTCCGGCAAGCCGATCGTCCACGGCGATATCAAGCCCTCCAACCTGGTCTACGACGACCGCCACGAGACCATCGCCCTGATCGACTGGGGCTCCTCGGTGTTCGCCCAGCTCGACGCCAACCAGCAGTTCGTGGCCGCCAACGTCATGGAGCTGATGTCGGACAACCTGCAGCAGACCAATGCCCGCCTCGGCGATGTCTACTTCATCGGCGAGGAGCAACTCGACGGTGCGCTGTCCTCGCCGCGCTTCGACGAGCAGGGCGCCGCCGGCACCCTCTATGCCCTGGCCTCGGCCCAGTCGTGTCGCTTCGGCCACCGCGCCATCCCGGCGACCTCGCTCGGCCTGCCCATGGAGTTCGCTCGCATGCTCGACGGCATGCTCGACCCCGACCCCCGGGTGCGCCTCAAGGCCGGGGACCATTTCATCCGCGAGATGCCGCGGCTGGGCCGGTTGGTGATGCTCGACCTGCCGGCGCCCCCGGAGGCCCCACTGGTGCCGGTCTGGAGCCGGCCGCCGGACCGCGAGATCGATACCGTGGTCTACAGCTCGCGCAAGTCCTTCCTGCGCGAGGAGGGCGTGCGCGAGACCCTGAACGACGTCAATGACGTCCAGCTGGATCGCTACTACAGGAACTTCATGCAGGGCATGGGCGAGACCGAGAAGGCCTTCCTGGCCGCGGTGAGCCGGCTCGGCAAGTATCCTGTGGTGGGGGGGCTGGCGGTGCACTGGGAGGTCGATGGGGTCTACATCGACACCTCCCTGAACCTCCACGACCCGGCGCTCAAGCCGGCCTTCGTCGCCGCGGTCAACAACATGGTGACCCTGGCTCGGGCCATCCACCGGCGCGGCATCTTCAAGAGTTGCCTGTTCAATGCCCGGGATACCCTGCACCTGGATCGGGAGGGGCCCGACCGGCCCTTCGTGGTCTCGCCGGACCTGCGCCTGGCCTACGAGGTCAGCGCCGCTCCCGAGCTGGAGGATCGCTCACGGCTGCACAGCTACTTCGAGGACGGGCCCGACCCGGAGGAGTTCCTGGTGCTGCCGGAGGCGATCATCTCCTCCCTCGAGGCCCTCAACGACATCCACCACACCGGCATGATCATCTTCGAGGCGCTGCCCGAGCACCTCAAGATCCACAGCCACTACCGCCTGCTCGACCCGTCCCGGGAGGAGGAATTCCGCCGGCGCCTCGGCGACATCCTCGATGCCGTGGGGCTGATCGAGGGGCTCGGGGTCTCGGGCTTCATGAAGATGCCCTACAAGGACACCCGCTTCTTCGCCCACGTCGCCCGCCAGCCGGAGCGCTTCTACCCCCGGGATCCCCGCGCGGCCCTGGCCGCGGCACGGCGCGAGGCCGAGGCGGCGCGGGAAGGCTGAGCCACCGGCCGTGACTTAGAGTGAGGCGGCGGCCCGTGCCGCCTGGTCGTAGAGCCCCGACATGGCCCGCAGGCTCGCGGCGATGCGATGCAGGTCCTCGCGCTCGATGCCGAGCGTCGACAGCGAGTCCACCAGGCAGGCCTCGCGGATCTCGGCATAGCGCTGGCAGGTCTCGCGCCCCTGGTCGGTGGTGCGAAAGAAGGTCTCCTTGCCGTGCTTCTCGCCCGCCACCAGACCCAGCTTGCCCAGCTTCTTCAGGGCATAGGTCACGGTATGGGTGTCTTCCACGTTGAGCACCAGGCAGATGTCGGCCTGACGCTTGGCGCGCTCCCGGTGGTTGATGCTGTGCAGCACCAGCACGTCCAGCGATCCCAGCTCCGGCAGGCCGGCGGCGGTCATGCAACGCACCATCCAGCGCTGGAAGGCGTGACTGGCGATGATCATGCCGAACTCGAACTCCGAGAGCTCCTGGGCGTTGCGGGACAGGTGCTCCGAGGAGACGATCGGGCCGCGGGGCGACGCGGCCGTCCGGGTATCGTCCTGGCTCATCAGCGGTTCCCCATGGCGGAGGGCAGGTAGGTGACGATCTCCGGGAAGAGGCCGATCAGCACCACGCCGAGCATCATCAGGAAGAAGAACGGCAGGGCGGCCCAGGCGATGCTCAGGATGTTGCGGCCGGTCATGCCCTGGAGCACGAAGAGGTTGAAGCCGATCGGCGGGGTGATCTGCGACATCTCCACCACGATCACCAGGTAGATGCCGAACCAGATCAGGTCGATGCCCGCCGCCTCGACCATGGGCAGCAGGATCGAGGTGGTCAGCACCACCACCGAGATGCCGTCCAGGAAGCAGCCGAGCAGGATGAACAGCACCGTGAGGGCCGCCAGCAGCATCACCGGCGAGAGCCCCAGGGTGCCGATCCAGGCGGCCAGGTCGCTGGGCAGCCCGGTGAAGCCCATGGCGGCGGTCAGGAAGGAGGCGCCGGCGAGGATGAAGGCGATCATGCAGGAGGTGCGCACGGCGCCGAGCAGGGCATCGCGGAACACCAGCCGGTCCATGCTGCCCTGGACCTTCGCCAGCAGCAGCGAGAGCACCACGCCCACGGCGGCGGCCTCGGTGGGCGAGGCCAGGCCGGCATAGATCGAGCCGATCACGCCGATGATCAGGCCCAGCAGGGGAATCAGCCGCCGCGAGCGGCGCAGGCGCTCCGCCCAGCCGACCCGGGCGTCGGCGGCGGGCACCTTGTCGGGGTAGCGCCAGGCCCAGAGCATCAGGTAGCCGGCGAACAGGCTGATCAGCAGCAGGCCGGGAAAGATGCCGGCGATGAACAGCCGGGCGATGGACTGGTCGGTGGCCACGCCGTAGACGATCAGGATGATCGAGGGCGGAATCAGCAGGCCCAGGGTCGCCGAGCCGGCCAGGGTGCCGATCACCAGCTGCTCGTCGTAGCCGCGGCGGGTCAGCTCGGGAATGGTCATCCGGCCCATGGTGGCACAGGTGGCGGCCGAGGAGCCGGAGACCGCGGCGAACAGCCCGCAGCCCACCACATTGGTATGCAGCAGTCGCCCGGGGATGCGCTGCATCCAGGGCGAGAGGCCGGTGAACATGTCGTCGGCCAGCCGCGAGCGGAACAGGATCTCGCCCATCCAGATGAACATCGGCAGGGCGGTGAGCTCCCAGCTGTAGCTGGCGCCCCAGATGTCGGAGGCCATCACGTCGCCGGTGGGGATGGTGGTGAACTGGCTCAGCGCGACCCAGCCCAGGCCCAGCAGCGAGAAGGCCACCCAGACGCCGCTGCCGAGCAGCACCAGCAGCGTGACGAAGAGCGTCGTGGTCAGTATCAGCATGGTCGGGTCTCGCTCATTCCTGGTTGGCGTCGTCGATGGTGAAGTCATCGGGCCGGCGCAGGGCGGTGGTCAGGGTCTGCCACCAGGCCTCGCCCAGCGCCAGGCAGAACAGCCCGATGCCGGCGAGCATGGCCGATTGCGGCAGCCACAGCGGGATGCTGAGCAGCCCGTAGGAGGTCTCGCCGAAGGCGATGCTGTCGGCCAGCAGGCGGTAGAGGTAGAAGGCCAGATAGAGGCACAGCGCCAGGGCCACGCTCAGGCAGGCTACCTCGACGAAGACCCGGTAGCGGGCCGGCAGCCGGCCGATCACCAGGGTCACGCGGATATGCGCCCCGTGGATGAAGGTGTAGGCCAGCCCCAGGAAGGTCGCGCCCACCAGCAGGAAGCCGGAGATCTCGGCGAGCCCGGGAATGGCCAGGCCGATGCGGCCCACGCCGATGGCGGTGGTCAGCAGGTCGATGAGGCGCCCGAGGATCTGGGCGGTGATCAGGGTGCAGATCAGCACCAGGCAGGTGGCGGACAGGTAGCCGCCGAGGTTGTAGAGGGGCCTGAGTCGATAGGTCATGGTGAATTCCCGATGCACCGCCAGATGTTAGCGCTCATTGAAGATGCCACCGTAGTGGCGGGCTGTTCCGGCGGCAGGCCTTTGCGAAGGCGCTGTGAACCCGTCCATGGGCGCTACCGACGCCCTGCGGCGCTCTCGCATCCTGCGCCGCTTGCAGGGCCGGTGCTGGCCATCCATGGCCAGCCCGTTCGGAGAAATTCTCCTCACCCCTGGCGTAGGACCTTCGCTTCGGCCTGCCCCCGGTGCCCGTCATACCGGGGAGTTGGGACAAGAGCGCTTGGGCGAGAGGCGGCTGATGTGAAGGGGCCCTGGCCACGAGTGTCAGGGCCCGCTTGTATCACTCCTGGCTGGCCCGGTAGGCCTCGAGGATGGCGGCGCCCTGCTCGCCGGCGCGCTCGGCCCACTCTTCGGTCATGGTGGCGCCGATCTCCTCCAGCCTGGCGGCGAGTTCCGGCGTCGGCGTGGTCACCGTGATGCCGTTTTCCTCGAGCACCTTCAGCGCCTCGTCGGTCTCCTGGCGGCTCATGTCCCAACCGCGCTCCTCGGCGGCGGTGGCGGCCTCCAGCACCGCCTGCCGGGTGGCCTCGTCGAGGCGCGCGAAGGCACGCTCGCTGACGATCACCATGTTCTTGGGCAGCCATAGCTGGGCATGGTTGAAGTGGCTCAGGTAGTCCCACGCCTTGGTGTCGGCGCCGGTGGCCGGGGAGGTGATCATGGCGCCGACGCGGCCGGTGCTGAAGGCTGTGGGAATGTCCGGGACCTCGACCTGGGTCGGCACGGCGCCGGCCAGTTGGGCGAGCCGCTCGCTGGCGGCATTGTAGGCGCGCATGCTCAGGTTCTGCAGATCCTCGGGGTCGTCGATCTCCTGTTGGGTGTAGATCCCCTGGGGCGGCCAGGGCACGGCGAACAGCAGGCGCAGGCGCTGCTCGGCGAGCTCCTCGGCGATGACCTCCCGGGAGGCCTCCCACAGGGTGCGGGCGTCCTCATAGCTCGATGCCAGGTAGGGCACCGAGTCGACCTCGAAGATGGGGTTCTCGTTGGCCAGCCGCGACATGATCAGCTCGCCGATGGGCACGATGCCGCGGCGCACCGAGTTCTTGATCTCGGCATGGCCGATCAGCGAGCCGTTGGAATGCACGGTGATGTCCAACTCGCCATCGGTGGCCTCACGGACGTCGTCGGCGAATTCGCGGATATTGACGGTATGGAAGGTGCGGTCGCCGTAGGGCGTCGGCATGTCCCATTCGGTGGCGGCCTGGGCGTCGAGGCCCAGGGTGGCCAGGCCCACACCCAGCGCGATGGCAGAGGCGAGCCGGGTCAGCGGCGGTTGGCGGACGGTCATGAGCGGTTCCTCTCGCGGGTCGGTCTATTGTTATGGGGCAATGCACGGCGTTGATGGCCGCGCGATTCCCTAGAGCATAGCGGGTCGACGGAGGGAAGGTTATGCAGCCGGCGAGAGATTCGTCAACGATACATAGATCAATTGACGATGTTATGAGTATAAAACGTTGATAATTTATTGATGAAATTATCCTTGGAGAGGTGGCCATGAAATCTCTGCTCCTCAATGCCGACATGGGGGAAAGCTTCGGGCCCTGGGTGATGGGGCTGGACCATGAGGTCATGCCCCACGTCGACCTGGCCAACGTGGCCTGTGGCTTTCATGCCTCCGACCCCGACGTGATTCGCAAGACCGTGCGCCTGGCACGCCAGCATGGCGTGACCGTGGGCGCCCACCCGGCCTATCCGGACATGGTGGGGTTCGGGCGTCGTTCGATGGCCTGCAGCCCCGAGGAAATCGAGAACCTGGTGCTCTATCAGGTCGGGGCCCTGGCGGGCCTGTGCCGGGCGGAGGGCATGTCCGTCGGCTACATCAAGCCCCACGGGGCGCTCTACAACGACATGATGCGCGACCCCGAGATCCTCGCCGCCGTGATGCGGGCGCTGGTGGCCTATGACGCCGACCTGCCGTTGATGGTCATGGCCACCCGGGATCCCTCCGCCGCGCGGGAGCTGGCCGACGAGCACCGCGTGACCCTGTGGTTCGAGGCCTTCGCGGACCGCGCCTACGATGGCGAGGGTCGGCTGGTCTCGCGCCGCGAGCCGGGCGCCGTGCATCACGACACCGAGGTCATCGTCGACCAGGCCCGGCGCATCGCCCGGGGGGAGCCGCTGGTCGCCCGCGACGGCAGCGAGCTGGTGCTGGCGGCCGACACCCTCTGCGTGCACGGTGACAACGCCGAGTCGATCGCCGCCATCAAGGCCATCCGCGCGGCCTTGCGCGACTCGGGGAGGGCAGGATGACGGCCATGCGACTGCCGCGTCTCGAGTCCGCCGGCCTCGACGGCTGGCTGGTGCGCCTGTTCGCCGAGATCGACGAGGCCAACATGCCCTGGCTCACCGCCCTGGTGCGGGACTGCGAGGCGGCCTTCGGCGAGGCGCTCGTCGACCTGGTGCCGTCCTATACCACCCTGCTGGTGGTCTTCGACCCGCTGGCGCTCTCGCCCGGCGAGGCGCGCCAGCGGCTGGCGGGCGTGGTGGCGTCCCTGCGGCCCGACGAGGCGGCCGAGGGGACGCCGCTGCGGGAGCTGCCCACCTGGTACGACCCCTCGGTGGGCCCCGAGCTCGCCCGGCTCGCCGAGCGCAGCGGGCTGAGCGTGGAGCAGGTCGTCGAGTGCCACAGTGCTGCTACCTACCGGGTCTTCGCCCTGGGCTTCGCCCCGGGATTCGCCTTCATGGGCCGTGTGGAGGAGCGCCTGGCGTGCCCCCGGCTCGAGACGCCCCGCAAGCGCGTGCCCGCCGGCAGCGTGGGGATCGCCGGGCGCCAGACGGCGGCCTATCCGCTGGTCTCCCCGGGGGGCTGGAACCTGATCGGGCGCACCGCCGCGGTGCTCTTCGATCGGGACCGGGAGGGCTTCAGCCTGCTGAAGGTGGGCGACCGGGTGCGCTTCGTGCCCGTGACGCGGGAGGCCTTCACCCGACTGGGCGGCGATGATACGGCCATGGAGGACAAGCGATGACGGATGCGGTGCCGGGATTGCGCGTGCGCCGGGCGGGCCCGCTGGCGCTGCTGCAGGATGCCGGACGCTTCGGCGTGCGACGGCTGGGCGTGACCCAGGGCGGCCCCGCGGACCTGCATGGCTGGGCCTGGGCCAATCGCCTGGCGGGCAACGACTGGGGCGCGACGGCGCTGGAGGTCACCTTCGGCGGCCTGGCGCTCGAGGCGGAGCGCGACCTGACGCTGGCGGTCTGCGGGGGCGATCTGGGGGCGACTCTGGACGAGGCGCCGCTGCCGCTGTGGCGTGGGCTGCGGGTGCGGGCGGGGCAGGTGGTGGCCTTCCGCCAGCCGGTCGCCGGCCTGCGGGCCTACCTGGCGGTGGCCGGCGGCTTTCGCGCCGACCCGGTGCTCGGCAGCACGGCCTGTGTGGTTCGCGAGGGGCTGGGCGGCCACGACGGCCACGGGCGGTCGCTGGCGGAGGGGGATCGTCTGGCGGTCGGCGGCGCGGCGCGGGGCGTCCGCGGCGAGGCGGCGCCGCCCGACGTCCGGCCCGACTACACCGCGATGCCGCGTCTGGCCCTGCTGCCGGGGGCCCAGATCGGCGAGTTCGACGGGGCGAGCCTGTACCGCGCCTTCAACGCCGCCTGGCGGGTCGACGACCGGGCCGATCGCATGGGGGTGCGATTGACCGGTCCCCGGCTGCATTGCCGGGTGGAGACGCTGATCTCCGAGGGGCTCGGCCTGGGAGCGGTCCAGGTGCCCCCCGATGGCCAGCCCATCGCCCTGCTCAATGATCGTCAGACCATCGGCGGCTACCCGCGGCTGGGGGCGCTGACGCCGCTGGCCTGCGCTCGGCTGGCGCAGTGCCTGCCGGGCCAGGAGGTCCGGCTGGCGGCCGTCGCCGCCGAGCGGGCGCTGGCCGAGCATCGCCGCTTCCGCGCGCTCTTTCGCTGACCGGGGATCAGGCGCCCAGGCCGCTTTCGCGCAGCAGCTGGTCGATGCTGCGCTCGGCGCGGCGCAGGCCGGCGCCCTCGATCATCAGCTCGGTCTCGAGAGCCGTGAGACCCTCGGCCACCAGGCGTTCGAGCAGTTCGGTGCGCGACAGCGCGCAGCGCTCGGCCAGGCGGTCGAGGCGTATCTCCTGGTCGCGGGTCAGGCGCAGCAGGTGGGGCATGGGCATGACGGTCTCTCCTCTGGGGGACAACCGAAGTCTCGCACCTCGCCATGACAGCCCCATGACGCCGAGCGACATCGGCCTGCCGGATCCGGACAGTCGCGCGAGGAGCGGCTAGGCCAGGCCTCGCTGCTGCATGACGTCGAGGATGATCGGCACCGGGGTCATCAGGTGTTCCCGCATCATCGGCCGCGCCCGGCTGGCGTCGCGCGCCAGGATGACCTCGACTAGGGCGGCGTGCTCCCGACGCTTGCGTTCCAGGGCCTCCTCGGAGAACACGGTGGCCTGCAGCCAGAGATGGCGGTAGCGCTCGACCTGGTCGAACAGGCTCTCGCGCAGCTGCATCAGGTGTGGCGAGTTGCAGCCGGCGGCGATGGCGGTATGGAATGCCTTGTGGCGGGCATCCCAGACATCGAGCATCTCGTCCGGGCTCCTCACCTCCATGACCTTGGCCAAAGTATGGGCCTTGGCCAGGATCTCCGCCTCCCAGCTGTCGTCGCCGCGCTCGATGGCCAGCTCCAGCACCAGTCCCTCGAGCTGTGCCCTGGCGTCGTAGAGATCGGCGAGCTCCTCCCGGGACATGGGCGCGACCCGGTAGCCCCGCTGGCTGATGGCCACCACCAGCCGTTCGGCGACCAGCTGCGAGAGCGCCTCGCGCAGCGGCCCGATGCCCAGGTCGTAGCGCTCCTTCAGCCGGCTCATCAGCAGCTTCTCGCCCGGCTGGAAGACGCCGCGGATGATGTCGTGCTTGAGCCAGGTGTAGGCGCTGATGCCGAGGTTCTGTTTCGGGGTGCTGTCCATGGTACTGCCGTTCCCTGAAGTAGACGCTCATGATACCCGATCATCGTCAGGCTCGATAATCGTCGTCACTTCCTGAGGATACACCTCATCCCGGCAAATGATGGACATTGTCCGGGGCAAGACCCAGCAGGACGAAGGCCCGTCACCGTCTTCGCCCCGGCGGAGGCTGCCTGCGAGCGGCTGCCCGAGGGCATGGGAGAGGCGCTGTTCGGGCCCCGTATCGTGCTCATTGCGTCGGGCGGCGCAGTTCGGTCCAGGCCGCATAGGTGCTGAGGAAGACCCGTCCGGCGAGCGCGTCGAGGAAGTGGCTCTTCTTGAGCTGGTCCATCACCGGGCCCTTCACCTCGGCCAGGTGCAGGGTGACCCGGGAGTCCTTCAGCCGGGCATTGATGGCGTCCAGGCTCTCGAGTGCCGAGGCATCGATCAGGTTCACCGCGGAGCAGATCAGCACGACATGTTCCAGTTCGGGGCGGCTCGCCACCAGGGCGTAGAGGGTGTCCTCCAGGTAGCGGGCATTGGCGAAGTAGAGGCTCTCGTCGATGCGCAGCAGGGCCAGGTGGCTGACCGTCTCGGTGTCGTGGCGCAGCACGCTGCGAAAGTGCTCGGTGCCGGGGATCCGCCCCACCAGGGCGCTATGGGGCCGGCTGGTGCGATACAGGAAGAGCATGATCGACAGCAGCACGCCGCTGATGATGCCGGCCTCGACCCCCTCCACCAGCGTCAGCACCATGGTCACCGCCATGGCCGAGAAGTCGCTGCGCGAATAGCGCCAGGTCTGGCGGATCAGCGGGATGTCCACCAGGGTCAGGATGGCCACGGTGATGGTGGCGGCCAGGGTCGCCACCGGCAGGTGGTAGAGCAGCGGGGTCAGGGCCAGCGTGACCAGGCCGATGCCGATGGCTGCGAAGAGGCCGGCCATGGGCGTGCGCGCCCCGGACTCGTAGTTGATGACGGTGCGCGAGAGCCCCCCGGTGACCGGCATGCCGGCGGAGAAGGCCGCGGCGAGGTTGGCGCCGCCCAGCCCGATCAGCTCCTGGTTGGGCGAGATGCGCTCGCGCCGCTTGGCGGCGAGCATCTGTGCCATGGAGATCGACTCGACGAAGCCCACCACGCTGATCAGCAGCGCCGGTACCAGCAGCTCCCGCCACAGCGCCGCCTCGAAGGGGGGCAGGGTCAGCGGCGGGAGGCCGGCCGGCACGCTGCCGACCACCGCCACGCCCCGCTCGGCGAGCCCCAGCCACCAGCTGATCAGGGCGGTGGCGACGACCGCGAAGACCGGGCCGGCCCGGGTGATCAGGCCGGCGAGGCCCGTCGGCAGGCCCAGGCGTGTCAGGGCCGGGCGGCCGAGGCGTCGCACGGCGACCAGGAAGGCCAGGGTGCCGATCCCCATGGCCAGGGTCGGGCCGTGCACCGCGTCGAGGTGTCGCACCAGGCTAGCCGCCAGGGTCAGGGCGTCGTAGCCACCGGTGTCGATGCCGAGCAGGTGGGACAGCTGGCTGGTGGCGATGAGCAGGCCCGAGGCCGACAGGAACCCGCCGATCACCGGGTGGCTCAGGAAGTTGGCGAAGAAGCCCATGCGCAGCAGGCCCATGATCGCCAGCATCGCCCCGGAGAGCAGCGACAGCACCAGAGCGGCCTGCAGGTACTCCGGCGAGCCCGGGGGGGCCACGCCGGCCAGCGCCGCACCGGTCATCAGGGCGATGATGGCCACCGGCCCCACCGCCAGGGTGCGGCTGGTGCCGAGCAGGGTGTAGGCGAGCAGCGGCAGGATGCTGGCATAGAGCCCGACCACCGCCGGCAGGCCGGCCAGGATGGCGTAGGCCAGGGACTGGGGAATCACCATGATGGTGACGATGGTGCCGGCCAGCAGGTCGGCACCGCACAGGCGGCGGTTGTAGTGGGGCAGCCAGGTCAGAATCGGCAGGTAGCGTTTGAGCATCCGGGCCTATCGCGGTCGTGGTGGGCGGGGTCCAGACTAAACGATATCGGCCCGACCATCAGCCCTGGTGAGGCGGGGGTGGACCAGGGCCGCGTGGCCAGGGGCGACCACGCGCTGCCCGGCCATGCCGCTGGCTCAGCGGTAGCCGGCCAGGAAGCGGGCATCCAGCCAGCGCTTCCAGACCATGGCGAGCCGGCCGCCCCACCAGCGCCGACCGCGAATGGCCAGCGCCTGTCCCTGGCCGAGGTTGAGGATCGCCAGGGCGCGGGGTTGGGGGCGATAGGACTGCAGGGCGCCGCCCGTCAGGTGGGCGGCGATATTGGCCAACAGCACCGGCGCCTGGCGGACGCCGTAGACGCCCAGACGGGGCAGACGCTGGTGGAGCATCGCCGCACAATCGCCGGCGGCGAAGGCCCAGGGGGCCTGCGGGCTCTGCAGGGCGTCGGTGACGGCCAGGCCGCGACCGGCCAGGGTCGGCAGCCCCAGGCCGTCGACGACCTCGGGAGGGGCCAGCCCGGCGGCATGCACCACGTGGTCGGCCTCGAGGTAGCGGAAGCTGTCCTCGCCCCAGGGCTGGTCGAAGGCGGCGACCATGAGGCCGCCGGCGGCATGGCCCCGCACCTCGAGGCCCGTGGACACCCGGATCCCGCGGCGCTCGAGCAGGCGCGCGAGCCAGGCCACGGCCCGTTCGGGGGCTCCTTCCAGCAGACGCTGGCCGCGGGTCACCAGCCGGATATCGGCTGGGGTGCCGTGATGTCGCGCCAGGGCCCACAGGTTGCAGGCCACCTCCACGCCGCTGGCACCGCCGCCGACCACCACGATGCGCGGCTGACGGCCCGCGGCGAATTCGCGGGCCAGGCGATGATGCAGGGCCACCAGGCACGGAATCGGCTTCACCGCCCAGGCGGTGGGTCCCCGGGGATGGGGGGCGGGGCAGGGCGTGCGCGAGCCGAGGTTGAACGACAGCACCGAGAAGGGCAGGCGGCGGCCGTCGGCGAGCAGCGCCTCGCGGCGCCGGGCGTCGAGCCCGCTCAGGCGGCCGCGCAGGGCCCGGACCCCATGGCGCCTGGCGAGGCGCGCGGGGTCCAGGCGGTCTTCCCCCGGCGGGTACTGGCCGCCGAGGACGCCGCTTGCCAGGCCCGAATACCAGAAGCTCCCCGGATCGACCAGCATGACGTCCGCGGCCGGCAGGCGCCGGCGCTGCTGGATCAGGTGGAGATGAGCATGACCGGCGCCGACCAGCAGCACCGGTGCCCGGTCGACGGGCGGGACATCGTGAGTCATGGCGCGATGTTAGCGGAGTGGTCCCGGCCAGGCGAGTCCCCTCGGGCTCGACGCCTCCCTGGCCCGCCATGGCGGCGGCGATCCGTGAGCCCGGCACTCAGGTCCTGGCGGCCTGCCGCGGGCGACCCTGCCAGGCCGACCAGGAGTACAGGGCCAGGCCGATCCAGATCAGGCCGAAGGTCGCCAGCTGGACCGAGGTCAGCGGCTCGCGGAACACCAGCAGGGCGATGAAGAACTGCAGGCTCGGGTTCAGGTACATCAGGAACCCCAGGGTCGCCAGCCGCAGGCGCCGCGCCGCCCCTGCGAAGGCCAGCAGCGGCAGGGCGGTGATCACCCCGCTGGTCACCAGCAGGGCGGTGGTGTGGCCGTCGGCGAGGAAGTGGGACTGGCCGGCCTGGCCGAGCCAAGCCAGCGCCAGCAGCCCGAAGGGCAGCAGCAGCAGGGTCTCGACGAACAGGCCCGACAGGCCATCCAGGGGGACCTGCTTGCGCAGCAGCCCATAGGTGCCGAAGGACAGGGCCAGGGTCAGGCTGATCCAGGGCAGTTCGCCGAGTATCGCCAGTTGCAGGGCGATGGCCACGCCGGCCAGCACCACCGCCAGGGCCTGCAGGCGCACCATGCGCTCGCGCAGCACGAGCATCCCCAGGGCCACGTTGACCAGGGGCGTGAGGAAGTAGCCGAGGCTGGCCTGGAGCACCTGACGGCTCTCCACCGCATAGATGTACAGGCCCCAGTTGACGGCGATCAACACCGCGCAGCCGAGCACCCGGCCGAGTCGCCGCGGCTGCCTCAGGGCCTGGCGGACCGGCGACCAGCGGCGCAGCAGCACGATCAGCCCGGCCAGGAAGAGGCACGACCAGAGCACCCGATGGATGAGGATCTCGTAGGAAGGCACGCCCTCGAGGAGGGCGAAGAACAGCGGGAAGCAGCCCCACATCAGGTAGGCGGCGAGACCGAAGCCCACCCCCTTGGCGGCCTCGGCGTCGGTGGCGGTCGGGATCATGCTTAACGTCCTAACAAAATACCTAGGCTAGCACACACCGGCCGCCGTGTACCGAGGCGGACGCCGTCGCACCTGGCTGGGATGACGCGGATCGGTAACGCTGCCGAAGATGTCCAGGATAGGCCCAGCAGTCTGGGACATGGCATCCTCTGGTCAAATGCCCCATCCATTAGACCGGTGCCGCAGCCTTGGGCATCGCGACCGGCGGACAGTAAGGGAGGCGTGATGCTGAGGGTCGTCGCTGGCCTCCTGGCCACATATTGCCTGGTGGTGCTGCTGCTCTGGGGCTGCCAGGCACGCCTGCTCTACCTGCCCCATGTGGGGCGCGAGGTCGTGGGGACGCCGACCGACATCGGCCTCGACTGGGAACCGGTGAGGCTGCGTACCAGCGACGACCTCAGCCTGGCGGCGTGGTGGGTGCCGGCCGAGCCGGCGCGGGCCACGCTGCTCTTCTTTCACGGCAATGCCGGCAACATCTCCCACCGCCTGGCGTCGATCCGCCAATTCCACCGGCTGGGGCTCTCGATACTGATCGTCGACTACCGCGGTTACGGGGACAGCGAAGGGCGCCCTTCAGAGGCAGGGACCGCGCGCGATGCGCGGGCGGCCTGGCAGTGGCTGGTCGAGCGCCGCGGCCTCGCCGCCGAGGAGATCGTGCTCTTCGGCCGTTCCCTCGGGGCGGGCGTGGCCGCGGAACTGGCCGCGGCGCTGCCGCCGGACGAGGGCCCGGCGGCGCTGATCCTGGAATCGGCGTTTCGCTCGGTGCCCAAGCTCGGCCAGCGGCTCTATCCCTTCCTGCCGGTTCGCTGGGTGTCGCGTTTCGATTACGATGTCGAGAGGTACGTGACCCAGCGCTCGGCACCGCTGCTGGTCATCCACAGCCGGGATGACGAGATCATCCCCTTCAGCGAGGGCGAGGCCGTCTTCGAGGCCGCCCGCGAGCCCAAGGAGCTGCTGGTCATCCACGGCGGCCACAACACCGGTTTCCTCGACAGCCAGCCGGCGTATTCCACCGGCATCGCCGCGTTTCTGGACGAGCACCTCCAGACGCGGCGTCCCTGATCCCCTGCTGTCGCCCCGGGCAATCGCAGCTGGGTCTAACGAGGGACGCCGGGGACAGGTCGAAGAGGGGGTCCTACGCCAGGGATGGCGTCGGTAGCGCCCAGGGAGGGGTTCACAGCGCCCCCTCGCAGACCTGTCGACGGATCAGCCCCGAGCGACATCGCTAACTGCGATAGCCTTGTGCTGCCGGCGTCGATGGCTGCGTGCAACCGGCGTCTCGGTTAGGCTGGAGGCATTCCCCCCGAGCCGATGGAGTCCATGATGAGCGAACTTCGAACCACCCTGGTGCAGTCCGACCTGCGCTGGGAAGACCCCGAGGCCAATTGCCGGATGCTCGAGGAGACCCTGGGCGATCTCGGCGGGGACGAGACCGACCTGATCGTCCTGCCGGAGATGTTCGCCACCGGTTTTACCATGAATTCCCGGGAGATGGCCGAGCCGATGGCCGACAGCGCCACCGTGGCCTGGCTGCAGGACCAGGCACGGCGACGCGGCTGCGTGGTGACCGGCAGCCTGGCCGTGGTGGAGGATGGCGACTACTTCAACCGGCTGGTCTGGGCGCGTCCCGATGGCAGCCTGGTGCACTACGACAAGCGCCACCTGTTCCGCATGGCCGGCGAGCACGAGCGCTACGCCATGGGCCATGAGCGGGTAATCGTCGAGCTGAAGGGCTTCCGAGTGCTGCTCAGCGTCTGCTACGACCTGCGCTTTCCGGTCTGGCTGCGCCAGCAGCCGGCCCCCGGCGAGCATTTCGAATACGATGCCCTGCTGTGCGTGGCCAACTGGCCCGCCCCGCGGCGCCATCCCTGGCGGGTCCTGCTGCAGGCCCGGGCCGTCGAGAACCTGTGCCCGGTGATCGGCGTCAACCGGGTGGGCGAGGATGCCAAGGGCATGGCCTATGCCGGCGACTCCATGCTGGTGGACGCCAAGGGCGAGGCCTTGATCGACGAGCCGCGCGACACCCCCTTCGTCAGGACCGGCCGCCTGTCGCTGGACGAGCTCGCCGACTTCCGCGAGAAGTTCCCGGCCTGGCGCGATGCCGACCACTTCGCTCTGGCCGACGGGGTGGGGGTCTGATGCGCCTGGATCGTTTCCTCTCGGAAAGCACCGAGCTCACCCGGGGACTGGCCAAGCGGGCCCTGTCCCGGGGCGAGGTGACCGTCAACGGCGAGCCCGAGAAGAAGGGCGCCCGGCACGTCGGCGATGAGGACCGTGTCACCTGGAACGGCGTGCCGCTGGCCCTGGTGGGCCTGCGCCACATCATGTTGCACAAGCCGGCCGGCGTGGAGTGCACCGCCCGCCGGGGCCTGTACCCGCGGGCGGTGGACCTGGTCGAGGCGCCCAAGGCGGAGCGGCTGCGGCCGGTGGGGCGGCTGGATGTCGAGACCACCGGACTGCTGCTGCTGACCGACGACGGCCAGTGGTCCCACCGGGTCACCTCGCCGAAGCGGGCCTGTGCCAAGGTCTACCGGGCGACCCTGGCGCGCCCGCTGGCGGGCGAGGAGGCCGCGCGGGCGGTGGCCGCCTTCGCCGAGGGCGTGTGGCTCGAGGGCGAGGAGGCCGCGACCCGCCCGGCCGAGCTCGAGCTTGTCGATGCCCATCGGGCCCGCCTGACCATCACCGAGGGGCGCTACCACCAGGTGCGACGGATGTTCGCGGCCATCGGCAACCATGTGGAGGCCCTGCATCGCGAATCGGTGGGGGCGTTGCGTCTCGATCCGGCGCTGGCGCCCGGCGAGTGGCGCGACCTCACCGAGCAGGAGGTGGCCCTGTTCTGAGCCGCGCTCAGGCGTAGACGTGGGTCCGCGTCCGGCCCCCGTGCTTGGCGGCATAGAGGGCCTTGTCGGCGAGCCCGATCAGCGCCTGGGGTTCGTCGGCATGGGACGGGTAGGAGGCGATGCCGCAGGAGACGCTGATCGGCCCCAGGGTCGCTTCCCGGTAGTGGTAGACGGTGCCGGCCAGCCGGGCCATGAGGGCATCGACCCGGCCCCGGGCCGCGTCGGCATCGGCGTCGCTCAGCAGCACCGCGAATTCCTCGCCGCCCAGCCGACAGACCACGTCGGCCTCGCGAAAGTGCTGGGCCAGGCAGCTCGCGACCCCGGACAGCACCGTATCCCCCGCCTCGTGGCCGAAGTCATCGTTGAAGTGCTTGAAGTGGTCGATATCGATCATGACCAGCGTCAGGGCATGACCGTGGCGCTTGGCCTGGGCGGCCTCGTGCGCCAGCAGCTCGTCGAAGTAGCGGCGGTTGTGCAGGCCGGTGAGAGTGTCGGTGTAGGAGTAGATCTCGAGCCGCTTGACCAGTCGCGGCAGCTGGTCGGTGCGCTCGGCGACTTCCTGCTCGAGGCGCTGGTTGAGCCGCTTCAGGGCCTGCTGGGTGCGCGCATAGTCGGCCAGCGAGATACCGGCGATGGCCAGGGTGAACGCCAGGGCGCCTCGTCCGTGCCGGGCCGTGTCCAGGCCGGGGTCGACGGGAGCCAAGTATAGGCCAGGCTAGGGGATGACGCCCCGCCCGGCGGGAGTGTCCAGAAAGGGTTTATACCGTTATCTTCTCTTGCCGGGAGGCGTCTCAACCTGCTCTGGTGCGTGACCTCAAAGCCAGGCGTCCGACGGCATGGTAGCGTCCGGCCACCGACGCTGCTGGGGTCAGGAAACTTGCCCCATCAGGCCTCGGTGGACGTCAACCCGGCGGCCTCCACCAGGGCGCGGGTATAGTCGGTGCCGGGGTGTTCCAGGACCTCCAGGCAGTCGCCGCTCTCCATCACCTCGCCGTCCTTGAGCACCAGGATGCGGTGGGCCATGGCGCGGACCACCGCCAGGTCGTGGCTGATGAACAGGTAGCTCAGCCCGCGGCGGCGCTGGAGTTCCCTCAGCAGGGCGACCAGCTGCTTCTGCACGGTGCGATCCAGCGCCGAGGTGGGCTCGTCGAGAACCAGCAGCTCGGGCTCGAGGATGATGGCCCGGGCCACGGCGATGCGCTGACGCTGCCCGCCGGAGAACTCGTGGGGGTAGCGGGCGGCGCACTGTTCCGGCAGACCTACTTCGCGCAGGGTGTCGCGGACCCGACGGTCGACCTCCGACGGGGACAGCTCCGGGTGGTGGAAGTGCAGGCCCTCGCTGACGATGTCGGCAACGGGCAGACGCGGCGACAGCGAGCCATAGGGATCCTGGAAGACCACCTGGAGGCGGCGGCGGCGCCGGCGCAGGGCGTTGCCATGGAGCCGGTCCAGGCGTTCACCGTCGAAGTCGATCTCGCCCTGGCTGACGGTGAGCCGCAACAGGGCCAGCGCCAGGGTGGTCTTGCCGGAGCCGGATTCGCCGACGATGCCCAGGGTCTCGCCGGGGGCCACCGTCAGGTCGAGGGGCTTCACGGCCTCGAAGGCGGGCGGGCGGCGACGGAACAGCCGCCTGGGGCGCTCGAAGCGCACGCCGAGGCCGCGGGCGCTGAGCAGCGGCGGCTGTGGGCTGACGGGCTCGGGGCGGCCCGCGGGCTCGGCCTCCAGCAGGTCCCGGGTGTAGGGGCTCTGGGGCGCGGCGAAGACGCTGGCCACCTCGCCGGTCTCCTGGAGTCGGCCATGATGCATGACACAGACCCGGTCGGCATGGCGGCGGACCAGGTTGAGGTCATGGGTGATGAACAGCATGCCCATGCCGTGCGCGTCGCGCAGGTCGGCGAGCAGCGCCAGGATCTCGCGCTGGACGGTGACGTCCAGCGCCGTGGTGGGCTCGTCGGCGATCAGCAGCCGGGGGCGATTGGCGATGGCCATGGCGATCATCACCCGCTGGCGCTGGCCGCCGGAGAGCTGGTGGGGCCAGGCGTCGAGGAGCTCCTCGGCGCGGGGCAGCCTGACCTGCTCGAGCAGTTCCCGGCAGCGCCGACGGGCCGCCGGGCCGGAGAGGCCCTGGTGCAGGCGCAGGGTCTCGCCGATCTGCGTGGCCACGGTCTGCAGCGGGTTCAGCGAGGTCATCGGCTCCTGGAAGACGAAGCCCACCTGGCCGCCGCGCAGCGCCTGCCACTGTCGGCGCGTCAGGCGGGCGAGGTCGGTGTCGCCGAGGTGGCGGCCGCCGCGCACCTCGGCGTTGCGGGGCAGCAACCCCAGGGCGCCGAGGGCGGAGACCGACTTGCCGGAGCCGGACTCGCCGACCAGCGCCAGGGTCTCGCCAGGGTGCACCGCCAGGGACAGGTCCTCGACCACCGGCGTGCCGTCGAAGGCGATGGTCAGCGCATCGAGGCGGAACAGGGGGGTGTCAGGCATCGCGGGGCGTCCTTGGGCGTGAGTCGCCGGCCTGCTGGATATGACGGGGGTCGAAGGCATCGCGCAGGCCCTCGCCGATGAATACCAGCAGGGAGAGCATCACCGCCAGGGTCAGGAAGGCGGTGATGCCGAGCCAGGGCGCCTGGAGGTTGTTCTTGCCCTGGGCCACCAGCTCGCCGAGCGAGGGTGAGCCCGGCGGCAGGCCGAAGCCCAGGAAGTCCAGGGCGGTCAGGGTGGTGATGGCGCCGGTGAACAGGAAGGGAATGAAGGTCAGGGTGGCGACCATGGCGTTGGGCAGTACATGGCGCCACATGATCAGGTGCGAGGGCAGGCCCATGGCCCGCGCGGCGCGCACGTACTCCAGGTTGCGTGCGCGCAGGAACTCGGCACGTACCACGTCGACCAGGCCCAGCCAGGAGAACAGCAGCATGATGCCGAGCAGCCACCAGAGGTTGGGCTCGACCAGGCTGGCCAGGATGATCAGCAGGAACAGCATCGGCAGGCCGGACCAGATCTCGATCAGTCGCTGGCCGATCAGGTCGACCTTGCCGCCGAAGTAGCCCTGGACGCCGCCGATCAGCACCCCGAGTACCATCGAGCCGATGGTCAGCACCAGGGCGAACACCACCGACAGGCGAAAGCCGTAGATGACCCGGGCCAGCACGTCCCGACCCTGGTCGTCGGTGCCCAGCCAGTGCCGGGCGTCCGGCGGGGACGGCGCCGGGTGCGACAGGCCCATGTCGAGGGTGTCGTAGGTGAAGGGGATGGGGGGCCAGAGGATCCAGCCGTCGGCCTCGATGGTCTCCTGGATATAGGGGTCCCGGTAGTTCGCGGGAGTGGGCAGGAAGCCGCCGAACTCGGTATCGGGGTAGTCGACGAGCAGCGGGACGTACCACTGCCCCTGGTACTGCATCAGCAGCGGCCGGTCGTTGGCGACCAGCTCGGCGCCGAGGCTGACCACGAACAGGGTCAGGAAGACCCACAGCGACCACCGGGCGCGGCGGTTGCCGTGGAAGGTGGCGAGGCGGCGACGGGAAATCGGCGACAGCCGGGCGGTGAGACGTGACATGTCAGGACTCCCGGGTCTCGAAGTCGATGCGCGGGTCGACCCACACATAGGTCAGGTCCGAGATCAGCTTCAGCACCAGCCCGATCAGGGTGTACAGGTAGAGGGTGCCGAAGATCACCGGATAGTCACGCTGCATCACCGCCTCGAAGCCCAGCAGGCCGAGGCCGTTGAGGGAGAAGATCACCTCGATCAGCAGCGAGCCGGTGAAGAAGATGCCGACCAGCGCTGAGGGCAGGCCGGCGATGATGATCAGCATGCCGTTGCGGAACACGTGCCCGTAGAGGACCCGGCGATCGCTGGCGCCCTTGGCGCGGGCGGTCAGCACGTATTGCTTGTGCACCTCGTCGAGGAAGCTGTTCTTGGTCAGCATGGTCAGGGTGGCGAAGCTGCCGATCGCCGAGGCCACCACGGGCAGGGTGATATGCCAGAAGTAGTCCTTCACCTTGCCCCACGGGCCGAGGTCGGCGAAGTCCGGCGAGGTCAGGCCGCGCAGCGGGAAGACGTCCCAGTAGCTGCCCCCGGCGAACAGCACGATCAGCAGGATGGCGAACAGGAAGCCGGGGATCGCGTAGCCGACGATGACCAGGCCCGAGGTCCAGACATCGAACCGCGAGCCGTGGGTCAGCGCCTTGCGGATGCCCAGCGGGATGGACACCAGGTAGACCAGCAGGGTGGTCCAGAGCCCCAGCGAGATCGAGACCGGCAGCCGGTCGAGCATCAGGGTGGTGACCTTCTGGCCGAGGAAGAAGCTCTCGCCCAGGTCGAAGGTGGCATAGTCGACGAGCATGCCGAGGAAGCGCTCGTGGGCCGGCTGGTCGAAGCCGAACTGGGTCTCCAGGCGATCGATGAGCGCCTGGGGCACGCCCCGGGCGCCCCGTGACTCGCCGCTCGCGACGTCGCCGCCGCCGCCCTCCAGGCGCGTGCTGGCCTGGCTGGAGAGTCCCTCGAAGCGGGCCAGCATCTGGTCGATGGGACCGCCCGGGGCGGCCTGGACGATGATGAAGTTGAGCAGCATGATCCCCAGCAGGGTGGGGATCATCAGCAGGATGCGGCGCAGTACATAGGCGGCCACGGCGTGTCCTTAGCAATTATGTCCAGATGTCGTACGTCAAGGGCACGGTGAAAGAAGCGAGGGGTGAAGAGTGAGGGGAAGCCCGCCCCGTGGCTCATGCTCTGGTACACCTCACACCTCACACCTCACACCTCACACCTCACTCACCGATTGCGCTGTCGGCTCTCGATCTCGGCGGCGCGGTCGGGATCGACCCACCAGGCATCCAGATCCAGGTTGTAGTGGGGGAAGGGCTCCTGCCAGCCGAACTTGTCCCAGAGCGCGATGCGGGTCGTATCCAGGTGCCACTGGGGGATCACGTAGAAGCCCCAGCGCAGGACCCGGTCCAGGGCCTGGGCGGCGGTGTCCAGCGCCTCGCGGCTGTCGGCGGCGATCAGCCGGTCCACCAGGGCGTCGATCACCGGGTCCTGGAGGCCGATCAGGTTGCGGCTCTGGGGGGCGTTGGCATACTCGCTGCCCCAGAACTCGCGCTGCTCGTTGCCCGGGTTGGCGGACTGCGGAAAGCTGCCCACGATGATGTCGAAATCGAAGCGGCGCAGGCGATTGAGGTACTGGTTGACGTCGACGATGCGGATGTCGCCCTGGACCCCGAGCCGCGCGAGGTTGCGCAGCAGGGGCTGGACGACGCGTTCGAACTGGGTGTCGAACAGGAGCACCTCGAGGGTCAGGGGCTCGCCGGTCTGCGCGTCGACGAGCATGCCGTCCTCGCGATTCTCGTAGCCGGCCTCATGCAGCAGGTTCAAGGCTTCGCGCAGGCGGGCGCGCATGTCCTGCGGTTGCTCGATGGGCAGCGGCTGCTCGAAGACCTGCTCGGGCAGCGCCTCGCGGTGCGGCTCGAGCAGGGCCAGCTCGCCCTCGCCGGGCAGTCCCTCGGCGGCCATTCCGGAGTTCTCGAAGTAGCTCCGGGTGCGCTCGTAGGCCCCGTAGAAGAGGTTCTGGTTCAGCCACTCGAAGTCGAAGGCCAGGTTGAGGGCCTCGCGGACGCGCACGTCCTGGAACTTCTCCCGGCGCAGGTTGATGACATAGGCCTGCATGCCCGCCGGCTGGCCGTCGGGCACCTCCAGGCGCTGCACGAAGCCGGCCTCGGCGGCGGGGAAGTCGTAGGCGGTGGCCCAGTTGCGGGCGCTGGACTCGATGCGCATGTCGAGGTTGCCGGCCTTGAAGGCTTCCAGGGCCACGGTCTGGTCGCGGTAGTAGTCGAACACCAGGCGGCCGATGTTGTGGCGGCCGCGGTTCACCGGCAGGTCCTGCCCCCAGTAGTCCTCGACCCGCGCGTAGACGATGCGCCGGCCGGGGTCGACCTGGGCGATGCGGTAGGGGCCGGAGCCCAGCAAGGGATCCCGGGTGGTGGCCTCGAAGTCGCGGCCTTCCCAGTAATGGGCGGGCAGGACCGGCATCTGGCCGAGGATCAGCGGCAGCTCCCGGGACTCGCTGTCGGCCAGGTCGAAGTGCACGGTGTCCTCATCCACCGCGCGAACCGCGGTGACGTCGGCGTAATAGGCCCCGTAGAAGGGCTGTCCCTTCTCGGTGAGGGTCTCGAAGCTGAAGATCACGTCGGCGGCGGTCACCGGGGTGCCATCGTGGAAGCGTGCCTCGCGGTGCAGGTCGAACTCGATCCACTGGCGGTCCGGGTCCAGCCGGATGCCCTCGGCCAGCAGCCCGTACATGGTGAACGGCTCGTCCGGGTTGGCGACCATCAGGGTGTCGTAGATCGCGTTGAGGCCCGTGGCCGGGGTGCCCTGGATGATGAAGGGGTTGGTGGAGTCGAAGCTGCCGGTGGCCGCCCGGGTCAGGGTGCCGCCCACCGGTGCCTCGGGATCGGCATGGGGGAAGTGGGTGAAGTCCGCGGGAAGCGCCGGCTCGCCATAGAGGGCGAGGGCATGGCGAGTGGGCACCTCGTCGGGACTGGCGGCCAGGGCGGGGCCTGCCGCCAGGGCCGTCAGCAGCAGCACGGTCAATCGCATCGGAGCGGATCCTTGTTCCAAGGAGGGGCCGGGCCCCGTCATCATCTACCGGAAAGTGTCAGCTGCTGGCCGGGTTGTAAAGTGTCGACCCGCTGGATGTCGTTCCAGCGGGCCAGGTCGGAGATGGCCACGGCATGCCGGGTGGCGATGGCGGACAGGGTGTCACCCCGCTGCACGACATGGACCGCGTCGCCACCGCCGGTCGCGGGGCTGACCGCATCCAGTGCCGCCACGAGGCGTTCGGCGTCATCCACCGGCACCAGCAGCTCGCGGACCTGACCGGGGCGGGCCGCCTCGGTGCGCAGGCCGGGGTTGAGGTCGGCGAGCTGGCCCGTCGGCACGCCGGCCAGGCGAGCCGCCTCGCCCAGTCGGATCGTGCGGGTGACGCGTACCCGGGCGAAGGCCGGTTCGGCGTCGATCTCCGGCAGGGCGACGTCGTAGCGCTCCGGCTCGGCGATGATCGCGGCGATGGCCAGCAGCTTGGGGACATAGTCCATGGTTTCCGCCGGCAGGTCGAGGTCCCAGTAGTGGCCCTCATGGCCGCGGGACTGCGCGATGCGCCGCGCCCGGTTCACCGTGCCCGCCCCGGCGTTATAGGCGGCCAGCGAAAGCTCGATATCGCCCTCGTACCACTGGTCGGCCTGGTACTCGATGTAGTCCAGCGCCGCCTGGGTCGAGCGCACCACGTCGAGGCGTCCGTCCCAGGCGCCGTTGCGCCGCAGCCCCAGGGCATCGCCGGTTCGCGGCATGATCTGCCACAGGCCGGCGGCGCCGAAGTGGCTGCGTGCGTGGGGGTCGAAGGAGCTCTCCACGAAGGGGATCAGGGCGATTTCGCCGGGCAGCCCCCGTGACTCGATGCGCTCGAGGATCCAGGCCAGCCAGGGGCGGGCCCGCTCGGTGATCTCGACGATGTTGTGGGGGCTTGAACTGTATTCGTCGATCCAGTGCTGGACCCGCGCATGACCGGCACCGTCCTGCCACTGATCCCGCCACTGGAAGCTCCCGCGCAGGCGTGACCAGGCATCGCGGGGCTCCAGGTCGAGGCTGTTCCAGAAATGCCGGCCGCTGGCGGGCTTGCCACGGGAATGGCTGGTGAAGGTGGGAGTGTCCGTGGCCAGCCGGTCCTTCGGCAGGGTCGACGCCTGGCTGTAGGCGCCGTTGGCCAGTAGGGCCCCGGTCATGGCGAGGGTGCTGGCGAATCCGAGGAGTCGTCGGCGGGTGTGGTAGGTCATTCGCTGGCCTCCTGGGCGCAGGCCTGCCCGCCGCTCTGCGGCGGGGGCGGCGTCCATCGGGTATCGTGTCTCAGAAGGAATCTTTCCAGGCGCGCAGGGTGGCGAAGGTGGCGACGCTGCTGTCGGTGTCGCCGTGGGCCGAGGCGGCCCGGCGAACGCCGGCGTCGTCGCAGCGCAGGAAAGGATTGATGCGCCGCTCGCGCCCGATGGTGCTGGGCAGGGTAGGGCGGTCGAGCTCCCGGGCCCGCCGGCATTCCTGCTCGGCGGCGTCCACGTCGGTGTTGTCCGGGTCCGCGGCCCTGGCGAAACGCAGGTTCGCCAGGGTGTACTCGTGGGCCGCGAAGACCAGGCTGTCCTCGGGCAGGCCCTGGAGGCGTGCCAGCGAGGCGTGCATCTGCTCGGGAGTCCCTTCAAACAGACGACCACAGCCGGCACTGAACAGGGTGTCGCCGCAGAACAGCAGCGGCGGGATACCGGCGGTGAAGAAGGCGATATGATCCAGGGTGTGGCCGGGCACCTCGAGGACCTCGAACAGCCGGCCCATAACGCGTACCTCGTCCCCGGCGCCGACTCGCTCGTCGATGCCCGGGATATCGGGGTTGTGGGGGCCGATGACCCGCGGCGAGTAGCGCTGGATCAGCGCCGGCAGGCCGCCGGTGTGGTCGGGGTGGTGGTGGGTGATCAGCACGCAGCCCAGGTTGAGCCCTTCGCGCTCCAGCCACTCGATCACGGGGTCGGCATCGCCGGGGTCGACGACGCAGACATCGCCGTTCGTGTCCTGCCGAAGCATCCAGATATAGTTGTCGCTAAAGGCGGGAATCGGTGTCACGCTCAACATGGGCTCGGAGTCCTCGCGCCTGGGCTGGTCTCGACGGAGCCGCTGGCGCCTTGAATAGATGTTCTGCAAAATCGAGTACTCTGGAGAGAAGAGCGCAACATGTCAAATTCGCAGGATGCGATGGCCCTGGCTCGCCTGGTACGGGAGGGGCGCCGTTACTGGGCGAGTCCCGGTGGCCGGAGCGTCTGGCGCGCGGAGCGCGCCTGCCTGGGACCGCTGTGCGAGCGCTGGTTCGGGGCCCACGGTCTCGAACTCGGCATGGCGCCGACGCTGGCCGGCATGTGTCCGGTGCGTCACGCCCTGCGCTGGTCGCCCACGGCCGAGCTGGCGGAGGGCGAGGCGACCCTGGTCTGTCCCCCCGATGCCTTGCCCCTGCCCGACGGCTGCCTGAGCCTGGTGGTGATCCATCACCTGCTCGAGGTGGTCCCGGATCCCCACCACCTGCTGCAGGAGGCGGCGCGGGTGACCGATGACGACGGCCACCTGATCCTGTTCGGCTGGGCGCCCTTCGGTGTGGCCGGCGTGAGCCGCCTGTGGCCGGGGCGTCACCGACACCTGCCCTGGCGTGGGCGCTGGCGGACCCCGGGGCGGCTCAGCGACTGGCTGGCGTTTGTCGATTTCGAGGCCCAGCGGGTAGACTACTGCGGCTTTCGTCTGCCCGGCGGTACCGCACATAACGCCATGCTCGAGACCCTGGGCCGGCGGCACAACCTGCCGCTGGGCGACTGCTACATGATCCATGCCCGGCGCCGCTCCCAGCTGGCCCAGACCCGCCGCGACCGGGTGGCCTTCCCGAGGCCGCTGGTCGGCTCGGCGCTGGGCAATGCCTCGCGGCAGTTCGGGCCGCAGCCGGAAAGGGTGACCGAGGGTGACTGACAGACCACAGGACGCGGCGCTTGGCGTGGTGACGATCTATACCGATGGTGCCTGCCGTGGCAACCCGGGGCCGGGCGGCTGGGGCGCGCTGTTGCTCAGCGGTCGTCACGAGAAGGCCCTCAAGGGGGCCGAGGCCGAGACCACCAACAACCGCATGGAGCTGATGGCCGCCATCATGGCCCTGCGCGAGCTCAAGCGCCCCTGCCGCGTGGCGCTGTGGACCGATTCCGAGTACCTGCGCCGCGGCATCACCGAGTGGATCCATGGCTGGATCAAGCGGGGCTGGAAGACCGCCTCGCGGCAACCGGTCAAGAATGCCGAGCTGTGGCGTGCCCTCCACGAGGAGACCCACCGCCATGTCATCGACTGGCATTGGGTCAGGGGCCACAGCGGCCATCCGGGCAACGAGCGGGCCGACGCCCTGGCCAACGAGGCCATCGACGAGATGCTGGCCGGGGCCTGACGGTCCCGGTGTCCCCTTGAACACCGAGCACGAGACACAACGCCATGCGCCAGATCATCCTGGATACCGAGACCACCGGCATCGACCCCAAGGACGGCCATCGGCTGATCGAGATCGGGGCGGTGGAGATGGTCAACCGCCGCCTGACCGGCAACACCTACCATCAGTACATCAACCCCGAGCGCGAGATCGAGGCCGAGGCGGTGGCGATCCACGGCATCACCAACGAGCGGGTCGCCGACGAGCCGGTATTCGCCGAGGTCGCCGACGCCTTCTGGGCCTTCATCGAGGGCGCCGAGCTGGTGATTCACAACGCGCCCTTCGACGTGGGCTTCATCGACCACGAACTGGGCCTGCTCAATGCCGCTCGCGGGGAGCCGCGCCTGGGGCCGGTGGCTGACCACTGCCGCATCCTCGACACCCTGCGCATGGCCCGCGACAAGCATCCCGGGCAGCGCAACAGCCTGGATGCCCTGTGCAAGCGCTACGACATCGAGAACGGTCACCGGGTGCTGCACGGCGCCCTGCTGGACAGCGAGATCCTCGCCGACGTCTACCTGGCGATGACCGGCGGCCAGACGGCGCTGTCGCTGGATGCCTCCGCCGGCGGCGAGGGCGAGGTCGACAACAGCGGCGGCATGGCGATCCGCCGGTTGTCGCTGTCGCCGGGCCAGTTGAGGGTGCAGGCCCCCGACGAGGCGGAGCTCGCGGCCCATCGCGACAAGCTGACGCGCATCCGCGAGGCCGCCGGCGAGTGTCGCTGGGACGGTCTGGAGGGGTGGCCCGCCAGCCCCGAGGCGCCGGCCTGATGCTGCGTCGCGAGTTGCCCCACGCCGAGGCCGCGGGGCGGGTGATCCGCCTGGCCGAGGGACGCATCGCGCCCGGGCCGGGAGGCGGGCCCCTGCAGGAGGCGCAGCCGTGGACGGCCGCCATGCAGCCGCTGTGCTGGTGGCGGGACGAGCCCGTGGCGCTGTCCCTCGAGGACACCGCGGGGGACGACTGGCCGGAAGGGCGCGCCTGGCTGGCGCGGCTGCCGGAATCCTGGTTCCCGCTGGTCTCCACGGCCCTGCAGGTGGGCGCCTGGCTGCGCCACCACCGCTTCTGCGGCAGCTGCGGCGCCCGCGCCGCGCGCCTGGACCGCGAGTTCGCCATGCACTGTGCGCAGTGCGGCCATCGCAACTACCCGCGCATCTCGCCGTGCATCATCACCCTGGTGACCCATGGCGATGCCCTGCTGCTGGCCCGGAGCCCGCGCTTCCCGCCGGGGCGCTATTCCACCCTGGCCGGCTTCATCGAGCCGGGGGAGTCCGCCGAGGAGGCGGTCCGGCGGGAGATTCACGAGGAGGTGGGGCTGGCGGTGGGGCGGCTGCGCTACTTCCGCAGCCAGGCCTGGCCGTTTCCCCACTCGCTGATGCTGGGTTTCTTCGCCGAGGCGGCCAATCGTCGCATCCGCATCGATGGCCAGGAGATCAGCGACGCCGCCTGGTTCTCGCCGACGCGACTTCCCCGGTTGCCGCCGCTGTATTCCATCTCGCGGGCCCTGATCGAGACGCACCTGGACGAGGTCGGCGCCCGGCGTTCCTGACGGGCGGGTCAGTCGGCCGGGAACAGGCTGCCCAGGCGGGTGGCCAGCATGACGTTGCCGGTCGCCTTCAGCCGGCCGCTCATGAAGGCGCTCATGCCACTGATCTCGCCCTTCATCACGCCGCGCAGGGTGGTGGTGCTCAGGCTCAGGCTCACCGAGGGATCCTCGTGCTCGCCCTCACAGACTTCCAGGGTGCCATCCTTGACCACCAGGTAGTGGTCGCCGGCATCGCTGAAATGGAACTGGAAGACCTCCTCCATGTCGCGGGCGGCCTCTGCATCGAATCGGGCATGGAGCTTGTCGAGGGTGGTGTCGGACATCGGTTCGGTCTCCGGGGATCGTCGGGGCATGCGTGCAGGGAGCCTATTTAAAACAAGCGTTTTAATCAAGGCGGCTTGTGCGCCGACACGGCCATGGGCAGGATGGAAGCGGACATCAGGAGGAGGTGAGCGGTGAACGAATGGCTGACGGATTACGGCATGTTCCTGGCCCAGTTGCTGGCCGTGGCGGGCATCACCCTGGTGGTGATTCTGGTGGTGATGCGTGCCCGCGGGGCCGAGGGCGAGCGTGTCCGCCTGCGGGTCGAGGAGCTCAACGACAGCCGTCGGCGTCGCCGCCGGCGGCTGCAGCTGGCGGCCAGTGAGCCGGGGGCGCGGAAGCGGCTCCTCAAGGCCTTCCGGCGCGATGACAAGGCCCGCGGCAAGCGCCATGGCCCCGGCGGGTCCACTCCCACGGTCTGGGTGCTCGACTTCCACGGCGATCTCAAGGCCAGTGCCACCGGGCGGCTCGCCGAGGAGGTCTCGGCGGTGCTGGATGTCGCCGGCGAGGCCGACGAGGTGATCGTGCGCCTGGAGTCGGCCGGTGGCCTGGTCCATGCCTATGGTCATGCCGCCGCGGAGATGGACCGGCTGCGGGAGGCGGGCCTCAAGACCACGGTGTGCGTGGACAAGGTCGCCGCCAGCGGCGGCTACCTGATGGCCTGCTGTGCCGACCGGCTGCGCGTCGCCCCCTTTGCGGTGCTGGGGTCCATCGGGGTCGTGGCACAGCTGCCCAATCTGCACCGCCTGCTGAAGCGCCACGACATCGACGTGGAGGTGCTCACGGCGGGACGCTACAAGCGCACCCTGACGGTGCTTGGCGAGAATACCGAGGAGGGCCGCGAGAAATTCCTCGAGGACCTCGAGACCATCCATGGCCTCTTCAAGCGCTATGTGGCCGAGCGCCGTCCGGCGCTGGACATCGAGGCGGTGGCGACCGGGGAGGTCTGGTACGGGCGGGACGCCCTGGAGCGCGGCCTGGTGGATGATCTCGGCACCAGCGAGGCCTATCTGGCCCAGCGCCTGGAGGACGCGCGGGTGGTGTCACTGCGCCTGGAGCGTCGCCAGGGCCTCGCCGATCGCCTGGGGCTGGCGATCTCCCGCGGTGTGGAACACGGGGCCCGGCGCGGTCTCGAGTTGCTGGATGCCAGCGGCTGGCAGAAGCGCTGAGCGGGGGCGGACGCCGCGGTCAGTCCGGCAGGCCGAGTCGGTCCAGGGCGTCGAGGATGATCCGTGCCCGCTCGCCGTTGAGGGAGTAGTAGATGGTCTGGGAGGCCCGCCGGGTGGAAACCAGGTCCTCGCGCCTGAGAATGGCGAGGTGCTGGGACAGCGCCGACTGGCTCAGGGTCAGCCGGCGGTTGAGTTCGGTCACCGACAGCTCCGTGCCGTCCAGCAGGCAAAGGATGCGTAACCGGTTGTCATTGGCCATCGCCTTGAGCAGGGCGCTGGCCTGATCGATCACCACGTCCCCCCCCTCCAGCAGGTGTGATGCCCGGCGCTGAGAGTCGCTCATCTTGTGTCACCCCCGCGTGTTCGGGCCCGCGGCGAGTGCTCCCTGCTCGCCGGCACGGTCCCCGATGTCGTGATGGTTCGGCTTCCTGCTGGCCGGTAGCTGCCTGCCTTTCCGTTTCCTGATTCAGCCATCACTCAATTATAGCCCACGGGGCGCCACCCTACCGCGGGCATCGCCGCGGGCGGTCAAGGCCGCCTTTGTCGACAATGTTCGTCTCCCTGTCGTTCTTTTGTCGAAGGTTAGCCCTTTGTCTGAAGTTTTTCTCGATCCGCTGTTCTAGAGTGTCAACAATCCAGTGAGCCACCCGTGTAACAGGCAGGATGTCCATGACCGCATATCGCAGCGAATTCCGTCGTTCCATCGAGCAGCCCGAGGCCTTCTGGGCCGAACAGGCCCGGCGCCTCCCCTGGTTCACCCCGCCGCAGACCGTGTTGCGCCATGACGATCAGGGGCATGCCCGCTGGTACGAAGACGGCGAGCTCAACCTCTGTCACGCGGCACTGGACCATCATGTGGAGCAGGGGCGGGGTGACCAGGCGGCCGTCCACTGGGACTCGCCGGTCACCGGTGGCAAGCGGACCCTGAGTTTTCGCGAGATGCGCGACGAGGTGGCCCGTTTCGCCGGCGCCCTGAGGGGACTCGGCGTCGAGAAGGGCGACCGGGTCATCATCTACATGCCCATGGTGCCGGAGGCCCTGGTGGCCATGTATGCCTGTGCCCGTCTCGGGGCGGTACACTCGGTGGTCTTCGGCGGCTTCGCGCCCCACGAGCTGGCGGTGCGCATCGAGGATGCCGAGCCCAGGGTGGTGGTCGCGGCGTCCTGCGGCATCGAGGTCGACCGGGTGTTGCCCTACAAGCCCATCGTCGACGAGGCCATCGCCCAGAGTGCCTACCAGCCCGAGGCCTGTGTGGTGCTGCAGCGGGAACAGTATCGGGCCGAGCTCGGGGCCATCGACCATGATTGGGCCGACCTGGTGGCGCGGTCGGCACCGGCGGAGTGCGTGCCGGTGAAGGCCACCGACCCGCTCTACGTGCTCTACACCTCCGGCACCACCGGCAAGCCGAAGGGCGTGATCCGGGACACCGGCGGCTACGGCGTGGCGCTGCACTATTCCATGGAGGTCGTCTACGACATGGCGCCGGGGGAGGTGTTCTTCTCCGCCTCCGACGTGGGCTGGGTCGTCGGCCATTCCTATATCGTCTATGCACCGCTGCTGCGGGGCTGCACCACCGTGGTCTATGAGGGCAAGCCGGTGCGCACCCCCGATGCCGGGGCGTTCTGGCGACTCATCGCCGAGTACCGGGTGAAGGGCTTCTTCACCGCGCCCACCGCCTTTCGCGCCATCAAGAAGGAGGACCCGGAGGGTCAGCGGCTCGCCGAGCACGATATCTCCTGCCTGAAGGCGCTGTTCCTGGCCGGCGAGCGCCTCGACCCGCCGACCTTCCACTGGCTGAAGGACCTGCTGACGGTGCCGGTGGTCGATCACTGGTGGCAGACCGAGACGGGCTGGCCCATCGCCGCCAACCTCCAGGGACTCGAGCCGATGCCCACCAAGGCCGGTTCGGCCACCGTGCCGGTGCCGGGGTTCGACGTGCAGGTCCTGAACCGCGTGGGCCAGCCGGCCCCGGCACTGGAGCAGGGCAGCGTGGTGATCAAGCAGCCCATGCCGCCCGGCTGCCTGGCGGGCATCTGGCGTGATCCTAAGCGCTTCCACAGCGCCTACATGGCGGCCTTTCCCGGCTATTACCTGACCGGTGACGGGGGGTACTTCGACGAGGACGGCTACCTGTTCATCATGGGGCGCACCGATGACGTCATCAACGTGGCCGGCCACCGGCTCTCCACCGGCGAGATGGAAGAAGTGGTCGGGGCCCACCCGGCCGTCGCCGAGTGTGCCGTGATCGGCATCCACGATGCCCTCAAGGGCCAGGTGCCGGTGGGCCTGGTGATCCCCAAGGACGGCTTCGATGGTGACGAGCTGGCCCTCGAGAACGAGCTGATCGCCCGGGTGCGGGAGCGCATCGGCCCCATCGCCTGCTTCAAGCAGGTGTTGGTGGTGGATCGCCTGCCCAAGACCCGCTCCGGCAAGATCCTGCGCAAGCTGCTGCGCAATATCGCCGACGGCCAGGAGTTCGGCGTTCCCTCGACCATCGACGACCCCGCGAGCCTCGAGGATGTCCACGAGGCCATGAAGAGCCGGGAGGTGGGGGAGGCCCACCAGGCTCGCCAGGTCTGACCGGCCACGTCGGGTCCCCCTGGGCGGCGCGGCCCCGACGGGACAGGGCAATCGCAATAGCGGCATCGCGCGGGGCTGATCCGTCGACAAGCGTCAGACCCAACTGCGATAGCCTGCTAGCCTGTTTGACCGGCGAGTGGGTTTGGCCGCGGCGGGACGGCTGCGTATAATGCGCGCGTCTTCCGCCCGCTTCCGGCCTCACGAGGGTTCCCTCACCCCTCCCGCAAGAAGGTGCGCCCGATGTTCGTGCTCTCCGCCACCCAGACCCGCCGCTGCCTGGCCCTGCTGGTCGGCTTCCATATCCTGGTGATCGCCGCCAGCAACTACCTGGTGCAGCTGCCGTTCACGCTGTTCGGCCTGCATACCACCTGGGGCGCCTTCAGCTTCCCCTTCATCTTCCTGGCCACCGACCTGACCGTGAGGCTGTTCGGCAAGGCGCCGGCGCGGGCCATCATCCTGCGGGTCATGTTCCCGGCCCTGGTGGTCTCCTACGCCGTCTCGGTGATCTTTCCTCGGGGCAGCTTCGCCGGCCTCTCGGCACTGGCCGACCTCGACCTCTTCGTGGCGCGCATCGCCCTGGCGAGCTTCATGGCCTACGTGCTGGGCCAGCTGCTGGACGTGACCGTCTTCGACCGCCTGCGGCGGCTGAGCGCCTGGTGGGTGGCGCCGGCGCTGTCCACGCTGCTCGGCAACCTGGCGGATACCTTCGCCTTCTTCTCCATCGCCTTCCACCGCAGTCCCGATCCCTTCATGGCCGCCCACTGGCCGGAGATCGCCTGGGTGGACTACGGCATCAAGCTGGGCATCAGCCTGGCGCTCTTCCTGCCGCTCTACGGCGTGCTGCTGGCCTGGCTGACCCGCCGGCTGGTGGACGTGACCGGGGGCGACGACCTGGCGCCGGAGCCGGCCCAGGCCCGTTCCTGATTCCCAAGGAGACCGTGATGTCCATCGCGCTCAATTATCTCGATACCGGCGGCGAGGGGACGCCGCTGGTGGTCATCCATGGCCTGCTGGGTAGCGCCGACAACTGGCGCTCCCATGTCAAGAAGTGGCAGGCCGCGCGGCGGGTCATCGCCGTGGACCTGCGCAATCACGGCCGCTCGCCGCACGCCGCGGGGATGGCCTACACCCGGATGGCCGATGACCTCCTGGCCCTGCTCGACCGGCTCGAGGTGCCGCGCGTCCACCTGCTCGGCCATTCCATGGGCGGCAAGGTGGCCATCAGCCTGGCGCGCCTGGCGCCCGAGCGGGTGGCCTCGCTGATCGTTGCCGATATCGCTCCCCGGGCCTACGGCCATGGCCATGACGCCATCTTCGCCGCGCTGCGCCGGGTCGAGGCCGGGGCGCCGGCCAACCGGGGCGAAGCCGATGCACTGCTCGCCGAGCATATCGCGGAGCGCCCCGTTCGCCTCTTCCTGGCGACCAACCTGGAGCGCGACGATGCGGGCCAGCTGCGCCTGCGCATCGGTCTGGACGAGATCGAGGGGGATTACGACGCGATCATGGCGGCGCCGGCCGGCGAGGGCGCCTTCCCGGGGCCGACCCTGGTGATCCGCGGTTCCCGCTCCGACTATGTCACCGACGCCATGCTGCCGGCGCTCCACGAGGTGTTGCCCGGGGCGCAGCTGGTGACCCTGGAGGCCGGCCACTGGCTGCACGCGGAGCGGCCCGAGGCCTTCCAGGACGCGGTCAACGCCTTTCTCGACGAGCAGGTCGACTGATCCTCACGGCCGGGCAGCGGGGTCGAGGGCCAGGCGCTCGACCGGCAGGTGCTCGTCGGTGAGTCCGGCCTCGAACAGGAAGCGCTCGAAGTCGGCGTAGCGTGTCTGCGAGAGCGCCGCCGGCGCCAGGCTGAGGCGGGCACGGATCTCCGGCCAGGCGGCGCGGTTGGCCGGCGTGTCCAGCGTCGGCTCGGTCGCCACCAGCAGCGGCCAGCTCTCCTCGGGGTGCTCGAGGATCCAGGCGGTCGCTTCTTCCAGGGCATCCACGAAGCGCCGGATGGCGTCCCGCTGTCGGCTCAGGTGGTCCCGGTTGGCCACCAGGATGAGCCCATCGTGGCGCGGCACGCCGAAGTCCTCCACCGGCCGGGTCGTGGTCGCCAGGCCATCGTCGGCCAGCGCCCGGGGCAGCAGGTGGCGCCCCGCGCCGATCACCCCGTCCACGCGATTCTCGCGCATGCCCTGCTCCATCCGGAAATGCAGGTCGGGGCTGTCGACCTCCTCGCGGGCGACATCCTGGCTGGCCAGCAGGGTGGCCAGCAGGATCGCCTCGCCGTCCCGGTCGGTGTGTCCGATCCGCGCCCCGGCCAGGCTGGGCGGCGAGGGGAGGTCGGCATCGGTGCGCATCACCAGCGCCGTCAGCGGCACGCCGACCAGGGTGGCCACCCGCACCAGCGGCTGGCCGCGATGGACGAGCAGGTGCAGCAGCGGTTGCCGGGTCACGGCCAGGTCGATCCGCGAGGCCGCGAGCAGCTTGGTGGGCACATCCGGGTCGGCCGGGGTGACGATCTCCACCTCCAGGCCCCGGTGGGTGAACAGGTTCCGCTCCCGGGCCACGAAGAGCGCGGCGTGGCGGGGGCTGGGATACCAGTCGAGCATCACCTCGAGCCGACGCACCGGCGGCGGCTCGATGGGCTGCGCCGGCCCCACGGCCACGGCGGGTGCGGTGGGGCGCGTCGGGGTGTCCACCGCCGGCCCGCTGGGCAGGGTGCGGAAGGCGGCCAGGGGGTCCGTGGCCGGCGGCGCGGTCGGCCTCGACAGGTCGGGGACCATCACCTCGGTGTCGAGGGGCGGGAAGCGCGGAGGCGCCTCGTCGGTCTCCTGCGCAGCCACCGGAGGCGCGAGGGCGAGCAGGCCGCTGACAAACAGCAGCAGGGCCCGGGCCGGCCGGCGGCGGGAAGATGACAGCATGGCAGAGGCTCCAGCGACGTGACGCGCGTCGTGCACGTCCGTCGCTAGTCTATCGGCGCCGGGCGGGGGCTGGCCAGCATGACACTCAACGTTGCCGCGGGCTTCGCGACCCGCCGATGCTCGTGAGATAATCCCGCTCCTCTCCCGAGGCAGGACGCCATGGATTCGATCAATACCCTCTTTCTTCTCAGCGGCTTCTTGATTGCCCTGAGCATCCTCGCCAGTCGCCTTTCCACCCTGGTCGGCGTGCCCTTGCTGCTGATCTTCCTCGGGCTCGGCATGCTGGCCGGGGAAGAGGGCCTGCTGGGCATCCAGTTCGACGACTATGCGCTGGCCTTCCTGATCGGCCATCTGGCGCTGGCGATGATCCTGCTCGACGGCGGGCTGCGCACCCGGCTCAAGACCTTCCGGGTGGGCTTCAAGCCGGCGCTGTCCCTGGCCACCCTGGGGGTCTTCGTCACCAGCGCCCTGGTCGGGGCGATCGCCATGGCGGTCTTCGAGCTGACCCTGGTCCAGGGGCTGCTGGTCGGCGCCATCGTCGGCTCCACCGACGCCGCCGCGGTCTTCTCGATGCTCGGCGGCCGCGGCATCAACCTCAACGAGCGGGTGGGGGCGACGCTGGAGATCGAGTCGGGGACCAACGATCCCATGGCGATCTTCCTGACGCTGATGCTGGTGGAGGTGCTGGTCGGGGAGATCGGCGGCGTGCTGGAGACCGCGCTCTTCTTCCTGCGCCAGTTCGGGCTGGGGATCGTCATCGGCGTGGGGGCGGGCTGGCTGATCGCGCGGCTGATCAGTTGGCTGGACCTGGCGCCGGGCCTCTACTCGCTGCTGGCGCTGGCCCTGGGCTTCTGCGTCTTCGGCCTGACCAGTGCCTTGGGGGGCAGTGGCTTCCTGGCCATCTACCTGACGGGGCTGATGATCGGCAACCGCCCCGGGCGCCATCTCAACTTCATCCTGCCGGTCCATGACGGCCTGGCCTGGTTGAGCCAGATCGGCCTGTTCCTGGTGCTGGGCCTACTGGTGACCCCCAGCGAGATGCTGGAGTATGCCCTGCCGGCCACCGCGGTGGCCCTGGCGCTGATCTTCGTGGCGCGTCCCCTGGCCGTGCTGGTGGCCATCAAGCCGTTCTTCCGTTTCCGCTGGCGGGAGGTCGGCTTCATCGCCTGGGTCGGGCTGCGCGGCGCGGTGCCCATCGTGCTGGCGATCTTCCCGGTGATCGGCGGGGTGGAGAACGCCTCGCTGTATTTCAACGTCGCCTTCGCGGTGGTGCTGCTGTCGCTGTTGATCCAGGGCGGCACGCTGCCGTGGGTCGCCCGTCGTCTGAAGGTCCAGCTGCCGCCCATGGTGGCACCCAACCGGCGTGGGCCCCTGGGCATCCAGGCGGACAACGACTTCGAGATGTTCGTCTACGTGGTCGAGAACGACGACCTCGAGGACGTGCCGATCCGCCTGCTGCGCTTCCCCTCGGGAGCCCTGATTGCCTCGCTGTTCCGCGAGGGCGTGATGCTGCACCCCAAGGGCAGCACCCGGCTGTGCCGGGGCGATGTGCTCTGCGTGATCGGCCGCACCGACGACCTGCCGGCCCTCAACCGGCTGTTCAACGGCGATGCCACCCTCAAGCGCGAACGGGCCTTCTTCGGCACCTTCACCTTCGACGGGGCGGCGCGCATGGGCGACGTGGCCGATGCCTACGGGCTCACGCTCAGCCCCGGTGAGCAGGACATGACGCTGGCCGATTTCATCTCGTTGCGGGTCGGCGGCCACCCGGTGGTGGGCGATGACGTGGACTGGCACGGCATCCACTGGGTGGTCAGCGAGATGGATGGCAACCGGGTGACGCGGGTGGGGCTGCGTCTCTACTAGGTAATACCCCGTCGAGCACGGGAACCCGCTCCCCACCGGTGGGGGAGCGACGGGCGCCGTGACAGCGCGGGAGGGATGGTCGAGACTGTGACGAGTGGGCAGCCTCGGAGACCGTCCCCATGAACGTCCTTGTGGTCAGCTATGTGCCGGGCAGTGACCTGCTCGTTTCTCTGGCAGTCGACCGGCCACCGCGTCCCGGTGACGTCCTGCACGTCGATGACCGGTCGGTACGCGTGCTGCGTGCCATCCCGCTGGTGGCCGTTCACGATCACGCCTACTCGGTGGTGGTCGCCGAGCTCCCGGCATCGGCCAGCGAGGCACTTCCCCGGGAAGGAGAGTCGCGAGTGGCGACCGAAGGGCACACGTCGCTTGGCTCGGCCGGCGGAAGCGCCTTGCCCCTCGCCTAGAGCGTCAGGTGTTGTCTCGACTCGTCGTCTTCTCCGATCGATAGCGGTGCCCCTCGGCACATCGGTCATCGGTGGCTCCTTCCTCATTCCGCGCCTGTCGCTGGCTTGCATCGGCCCTGACCGATGGGCGTGCTCGCTGATGCAACCGCCAGCGTCGGCGCACCAAGGAGAGAGGCATGATTCGCCATGAGATGAACCGCCGGGGGCGTGACTTCTTCGTCGGCGACCTGCACGGCGAATATGACTTGCTGTCGGCTCGGCTGAGAGGGGTCGATTTCGACGAGCGCGTGGATCGCCTGTTCTCGGTGGGTGACCTGATCGACCGGGGCCCGGCCTCGCTGGCCTGCCTGCAGTTGGCCCGTCAGCCCTGGTTCCATGGGGTGCGCGGCAATCACGAAGTGATGGCGCATGAGGCCCTGTGCGTCGATGACGCCGCCATGCCCCTGTGGCGGATCAACGGGGGCGGCTGGGCCCTGGACGAGTCGCTCGATGAGGTCAGGCGGGTCCTGAAGGAAGCCCTGCACCATTTGCCCTTTGCTCGTGAGGTGAGGGTGGGCGAGCGGCGTATCGGTCTGGTACACGCCGAGCCGCCGGCGGATTGGGCGCGGATCGAGGAATGCGACCGTCATGCACTGGTATGGGGGCGAGAGCGCATTCGGCAGGGCGACACCACCCCGGTGACCGGTATCGATGCCGTGGTCGTCGGTCACACCATCGTGGAGGCCCCCAGGGTGCTCGGCAATGTGCATTACCTCGATACCGGCGCCTTCCTGACCGGGCGCCTGACCCTGGTCGAGGCCCGGGATCTGCTGGGATGACGCCGGCGGCGGGTCAGTCGCCGCCGTGATGCCGTCTCGGTTCCGCGGGGGTTCGCGCATTTCCCCTTCAAGTGCCGACAGCCGTTCTGTCGACGGTCCGGTCGCACCGAGGCGCGGTCGGTCCGCCGTCGCCATCGCCTGTTTCCGGAGCGTGAGGGGATGGGGTGGCATGATGCCGGCCCATCGACCACGCTGCATCAAAGAACTCTATTAACAGAGCACCGTGTAAAATGAAGGGCCTGCGTCCTGGCCACTGCCGGTGACAGGCTCGCCTACGCAGGAGAGCGGGAGAGTTGACATGACAACGACCTTTCGGACCCTTGCCCGTTATGCCCTCAAGACGCTCACCTGGGTGGCCTTCCTTGCCTTCGTGGGGCTGGCGGCGGGCATGATCATGGCGTACGGGGAGACCGCCCAGGGCCTCGGTGACTTCCTTGCCCCGATCATCGTGGCCGGCCTGTTCCTGATCGCCCTGACCTGGCTCAGCGGCAAGGGGCAGCAGGCCCTGTCACGGCCGAGCTCGCGCCAGGGGCCGGAAGATGTCGACGCGCGCGGGGACTCGTCGGCCCCGGGATGAGGCGGTTCGGGGCCGGCCCCGATGGGTGACCTGACGGCCAGACCCCGGGTGCCTCTCTCATGGGGGAGGCGGCGGCCCCGGGAAGGCAAGGGTGAGGACACGCTCCAGGGGGGTGAGCCAGGCCGTTGCGGAAGCGCCAGAAACGAAAAAAGCGCCCGAAGGCGCTTGATTCTGAATAGGAAGTGGCGGAGGGACAGGGACAATCCGCCAGATGCTCATAAACCATTGATATCCAAGTCAGTCAATGCGTTACGTCGATTTCATGTGGTAAATTAGTGTGGTAAATGCACCGTCAGGACACCACGCTATGAGCCACCTTGAGAGACGCGCCAACCGCTGGTACGCAGTGCTGACCATCCCCAAGGACGCACGCCCCAAGCTGGGCGGCAAGATTCGCTTCGTGAAGAGTACCGGGACCGCTGACAAGCGGGTGGCCCAGTCGAGAGCCTATGCGCTGGTGGCTGAGTGGAAGGACCAGATCGCCAGGGCGCGGGGCTGTGAGAAGGAGGAAGGATCGTTCCTCGACGGGTTGCTGGATTATCGCCAGCAACTCGAAGACCTCCAGCGAAGCGGCCAGAGGCTCCACCATGAGGCTCTGTCCAGCGCCATCCTTGAGAAGGCCGAGAAGCTCGATGCTCAGGGCCGGGCCGAAGATGCCCAGCGGCTTGCTGGTGTGGCGCTCGGTCAGGAGACGCCCATTGAACCTGAGCTTCAGGAGTGGCGAGACGGTCTCCACCTCAAGCCCAAGACTGCCGAGCAAATGGAGAAGGACGCCAAGCGGATGGCGGCTCACTTCGAGGTCATCGAGGCCATCGGCCAGGAGAGCGTCAGGGAGTGGGCCAAGGTGCTCATGGCGCCCAAGGACCAGGATGGCTACGGCTATGGGGTGTCCTCGGTCAAACGCTGCTTCTCAGCGGCCCGGAGTGTCTGGCACCACCTACAAGAGACGGGCAAGGCGCCAGCAGATCGCGAGCCCTTCAAGCTGCCATCCTTCATCCAGCGTCAGGAGCGGGCAGCCAGCGCCAGCAAGGCCCGCAACGGGGCGAAAGGTTGGATCGCCTTCGAGCCCGTCGATGTGGTCAGGCTGCGTCGTGCTGCCATGGATGATGGCGATGATGCCTTGGTGGACCTGATAGACCTCGGTATGTACACCGGGGCACGGATCGAGGAGCTGTGCTCGTTGCGCACGGATGATAGCTCAACGGACAGGCTCAGGATCACCGACAGTAAGACAGACGCAGGGATTCGCGAGATTCCGGTTCACTCCGAGTTGAAGCCCTCCGTGGAGCGCCTCCTGGCTGAGTCCAGGGACGGCTATCTGCTCTCCGGGCTCACCTTCAACAAGTACGGGGACCGGTCCAATGCCATCGGGAAGCGGTTCGGTCGGCTCAAGGCTCGCCACGGCTTCGGCGCTTCCTACGTCTTCCACTCCATCCGTAAGACGGTGGTGACCCTCCTCGAAGATGCGGGCGTGTCGGAGAACCTGTCGGCGGACATCGTCGGCCACGAGAAGCCACGCGTGACTTACGGGCTGTACTCCGGCGGCCACTCGCTGAAGAGCAAAAGGGAAGCGGTGGAGTTGCTGAGGTATCCAAGGTGAGGGGCCTTGCTCGATCTTGATGCCCTCGTTTTGTGGGGCGTAGGGTCACCAGGGAATGATAACGAAATCTGGAGAGACGCAGGATGAACGGTCGAACGCTGGGGGCATTCTTCGCCGCCGCCCTGTTCCTGGCCGCAGGGTATGTAGTGAAGGCAGGACAGGGGGCTGATTCGACACTGCTCCATCTACTGGGTGTTGGTATCGCGATAGGGGTGATTGTCTGCGTCCACAGGGGATACAACCCGTTCCGTAAGCTCTGGATCGGGCCTACCCATGAAGAGATGCGCCGAGAAGCGCAGGAACTGGAAGATACCCTCTGGAATGGTGAGAGCGATACCCAACTGACAGCCAAAGAGCGTGACCGCCTCATGAAGCGGGAGCGGAAGGTACGTAGGATGCTGGCCGAATACCGCAGACTCAACGATACAGGCTGACTACTCATACCACGACCTAGAAGCGTGGAAATCGAATCAATCTCAAGGAGGAGGACGTATGAAAAACAGTAAGTTGGGTTCAATTCTTGCGGCTGTTATTACGCTGTCGGGAATCTCAACAACTGCCCAAGCCGAGCCGACTTCGTCCGGCCAGACCGATGGCTGCAAGGTACTTGCCGAGTACGCCGTTGATGTTGCAATGCGTCGGGACGGTGGCGAGCCATCTGCCAGCGTAATCCGTGAGATTTCCGAGCAGAGCATCAGCTTGAGGACGAAACGGGTGTTGGTGGACATCACCGAATTGGTGTACGACCACATGGACACCAACCCCGAGGATACATACGGCGTGGTTTACTCGAACTGCCTCGACGGACAGGTCGCCGCTCAGGGCTCTTCCTCCTAGAACCTTCTCACCCCCACCTTAAAGCCCGCTCAAGCGCCTCTACCCACCCGAGCGGGCATCCCTACCGCCTACCCCGCAAGACCTCTCACAGCTCCGCACAGCGCCACATAGTATCGAATCAATTACGGCCCACTACAGGGAGACGAAGGCGCCCCTGCCGATTACCCCTCACTTACGGAGGGGATGGAGCCCACCTTAGGGAAACGATCCTTCTCAGGGTGATTACCACCCACTCACGGGGAAGGCAATCGCCGATGTAGCCATACGCGGGGACGGGCCTCTACGCCATCCAGCTTACGGCTGGCACCTACCGCCTACCTCCCCAGCATCACAGGCAGCCACCGCTGCCGCTCATCACACACCACCTATCCAATCGCTCATCAGTGGAGCTACTCACCGGCCAACCGTAGGACTGGGCTTTTCGTGTGCCCGGTTGGAAGTCCTGCGGCCAGGGGCTGGTGTGTGGTCCGGCTGGTCGAGTGGTTCCACTCATGAGGAAGACACGATCATGGATAACACCACATCCACTGTCCGCCACGACAACACCGACGCAACCCTTTCGACCCGAGGCGTCTTCATCCCCGAAGAAGGCGAAGTGCTTGACGTTGACATGGACACCGGGGAAGTTCTCGGCGAGCGCCCAGCTCCACCCGAAGAACACCTTCCCCACCGGCAACGTCATCTCGACGAGTGCCGCGACAAGGAGGAGGTCCTGGAGTGGTCCGGCGAGAACACGACGAAGAACATCGAACAAGGACGGTCGTCCGAACGGCTACGCTGGACCGATGCCGCCATGGAAGAGGTCTTGGGCTCCAGCCTCACGAAGGACCAAGCCCAGAAGTTTACCGCCCTGTGTGACCTGATCGTCACGCGGAATGTGATCCTCGAAGACCATACCCGCGACATCGCTGAGCACCTCGCCGTCTACACCAACCACATCTCGGGGTATCTCAAGGCGTTCGAAGCAAACGGCCTGATCCGCTTCCGCCGCAAAAACGTTTTCGGTCGTGGTCGCCACATCATCCTCGTGAACCCCACCATCTGCTGGCGTGGATACTTCCATGCTGGCGGGGATGACGTTGACGAGGACGGACGTCGGCCCTACTGCTCGGCCAGCGTCTTCAGCCGTGAACACAAAAAGGCGGTCCAGAGATGGACACTGGACGCCGTGAGCTATGCAGCGAGGAAGCACACGGGCATGTCAGAAGGGCCTTGCCCCGTTGTCCCCGAGAGGACTTCCGATGACATCTTCGAAGAAGCGTCCTTGGACTGGCTCGACTGGTTGAGCAGGAAGTACAGCCAACCACTCTCCACCCGTTCATCACATGAGCCGTGTGTTTAAATCTTCCTCAACGCCCGTAGCATGGGGCCGAGCATCTGCGATCTATAGAGGTTACTTGGGAACTCTTCGAGCGACCTCTTGAAGTCCGACTCTTGGCCCACCTCCGGGCGCTTCTTCGGGCCATGTAATCAATCCATGTCCCACACCGAACCCAGCATCTACCGATCCACTTAAAGACGGGCCAGTAAGCCCGCTGCCTCGGTCCTGACACAACATCCCTTCTCCGGCACTTCCAGCCTTCAGCGTCGTTGAGGATGGGTGATCTTGGATGACGATCACCACTCACCGAAGGCCCACCGATGACGCTGACAGAGAGCATCCGCGCTTGTGTCAGTGACCATGCCCGTGTCCGCCATCCACGACGGCCACACCTTCAGACCACTCCGTCAGCCTCTCCCGCTGACCAGCTACTAGCCCATCCACTCGAACCTCTTATCGGGATTCTTCCTCGCGTGCCTCATCGGCTGGCCTATCGTTGGGCCGGTTCGAGGGCCGGTGAGGGGGAGACTCGCCGAGGGGGAATCACCAATGAGGAAACAACGACCATGACCATCCCCACCGACCACGCCAGCGAAGCGCCAGCCGACGACATCCGCCCCACCATCTCCATCTACACGGACGGCGCCTGTAGCAACAACGGCCAGAGAAATCCGCAAGGCGGCTGGGGTGCTGTCCTGATGAACGGCCAGGGACGACGCCTGAAGATCGCCGGTAAGCTCCAGGGCGACACAATCACCAACAACCGGGCCGAGCTGATGGCAGTCATCAAGGCACTGGAGGCCCTGAAGCGGCCCGCCCGTGTGGAGCTGACGACGGACAGTGAGTACGTCCAGAAAGGCGCCTCCGAATGGCTGAGCGGCTGGAAGCGTCGAGGCTGGAAGACGGCCAGCAAGGCACCCGTCAAGAATGCCGATCTATGGCGCCGAATTGATGCTCTGCTTCAGACCCACGCCGTGCGCTTCCATTGGGTCCGTGGTCACGACGGGCACCCGGAGAATGAGCTGGCCGACTCGCTCGCCGTGGCTGGCGCTGAAGGCGCGTCAATCAGGGAGTACGGACGGGCCAAGGCTCCCGCCCACTCGATCCCGACGCAGTGATAGTGAAGCAGGACCAGGGGAGGCAAGCATCACCATGGCCATCGACGCAGAAGCGACGGCTTCGAGGAAGCCTATCCAGGTACACACCGTCCGACAACTCAAGGGTGCCAGCCCACGGACTAAGCTCCACCACCTCTATAAGACCGTCTGTCGGCGTGGGATCAATGTCCATCTGACCAAGGATGGTATCCACGTCACGCCCGCCGTCATGTCGATCCTTCTTCAGCGCCGTCCCGAAGACCTCGACAAGGGCGACTCTCAGGCGCTCCGTGTACTACTCGGTCTAAGGCACGACCGGGAGGCCAGCCCTTGCCTTGCGCCAGCGAGTGAGGCTTTCAGACAGCGGACGCGGGACATGGAGGCAGCGGCGGGCCTGTTCTATCTGCTCGTCGGTGAGTCTCGGCAGAGCGAGCACCTGTAAGAGCGCTGACGAGGGATTGATCCGATCTACCCCCTTCGACTGGCGACGCTCACCCTAAAGCAGATTCAGGGAGATAAGAGAACCCGCTCGATGGGTGCTCTTCACCGGCCAGGTAAGCGCCTTCTTTACGGATGGTCGGGAGGACCACCTTCGTCACCCAGTCCTGAAAGGGACGGGCCTGGGGCTTGTCCGAACGCATGACCAGCTTGTAGAGGCCGGACTCGGAAACGAAGAGCACTCGCTGGCCCCGGTTAGCAATCTGGTTCCTGGCTTTTTCGTCGCTGCTCAGGTGCCGGACCATGCGGCTCGGCGCGTAAGCCTTGTTTGCCCTATCCCATCCAAGCTCAAGTGCAGCGCAAACGTCCTTCGCCACGAACCACGGCTCGCCGTCGTAGTCGACGACGCGGATGTCCATGTCGATGTCTGTGTGACCGCTCGGGTTGAAGGTGCGGAACCTTCGGCTGGGCTACCTGCTTCTCCAGCTCCTGCCAACGGTCCACCAGTCGAGCGGCGAGCCTCTGGCGAGCTAGCTCTGTGAACTCAGGGGAAAGCTGGGCGACGATCACATAGCTGTCCCGCTGGTTGACTCGATAGGTCTTGGTGATGCGGGGACGGCCCAGCTTGTCGGTTAAGGGTTCGTCCTCAGATTGAGGGTGGACCGTGCCGTGAACCATCAACATTTCGATGGTGCGCTTCACGTTGTCGTGACGCTTCTCGACCACCTCCGCGATCTCACTGAGCGTTCGAGCGAAGCTCTCACGGCTGCTCATGGTCATCTCGGTGGTGGTGGTGGCGGTCTCTCGCGAAATCTGGCAGACCATCAAGGCGTTGGCCCTGCCGATTTGCTCACATGGCGCCATCGCATGATCTCAAGCTGAGAACGTGCCACGGTGGCGCGGACAGTAGACACACCGGGACGTGATCCACCCGCGTCCCCCTGACTCCGTGTGTACGTCGCTGAGCCAGAGGAACGGGACTCCGATGGGACTCCTACCCGCAGACGTTCGCGTCGAGGACGACGTTCACCGGCACGTCTTCGACTCCGTGTGTCCGTCCTTGAGCTGGAGGAACGGGACTCCTACCGATGATCTTCCGGTACACCCCCGGCCATTTTGTGGCGCACATCTGAGCCGGTGATTGAGTGTATAAAAGGAACGCGCTTCCCCGTACCCCGCCCCGAGCTGGCGCATGGTGGGGGCTGAAAGTCGATCTTCGAGGCACCCACCGGGGGGATGAACGACACCGGCACCCATCCCCCGTGACTGATCGTCAGTACCTGAGCACCGGATCACCCTTGGCATCCGCCCAACGATCCAGGGACAGGCCGCATTGGTTCCAGGCGAGCAGCCCGACCATCGGCACCCGCAGGAAGACATCTCCCGCGACCAGCCTGACGATCAATCCCATGATGGCCAGCTCCATGCCCCAGCGTGTTAACTCGATCCGCATTGCCTTTGGCTCCTTGCTGTCTGGTGGTAGTCCTTGGCGCCCTCTGTAAGAAGAATCCTCGTTCTTCGTATGTTCGCAGAACACTGCTCACGAACTCCGGTGAGCGCCAGCAGCGGGCACGCTACAGGGCATACCGCACATAAGTAAAGCATTGATTATAAAGGAATTTATCCTCTATCGATTCTGATTCGACAAGGGATGGATTGGCTTCCCTCGGATTGCCCGCGCTGACTGGCTCCCGGTGACAACCGATGCGCCAAGGGATGGCTTCAAGCCGACACAAAAAAGCAGGACCACTTGGCCCCGCCTCGGTGTTCCGCTGCTCGATGTCCCTCACTGGGCGGGGTGCTCGGCTCGCTTCATGGCGCGTTGGACGGTGCTGACACCACAGCCCACGATGTCGGCAGTCTTGCGGACACTGAAGCCTTGCTCCCGAAGCTCCATGACCCGCCGATGTAGTTCCTCATTCACCGGACGGCCCTTGTAGCGGCCATCCTGCTTGGCCTTCTCGATGCCCTGGGCCTGACGCCTACGCCTGTCCTCGTAGTCCTTGCGAGCGACTGCCGCCAGCATGTCGAGGAGCATGGCGTTCACCGCATCGAGCATCCGCCCGGTGAAGTCGTCACCGTTGCCCACGGTCAGCGCCGCGTGGCTCGTCGGTAGGTCCAGGGAGACGACCCGAAGACCCGCGCTCTGGATGGCGCCCTTGAGCCTGTCCCAGTCGCCTTTCGTCAGGCGCGTCAGTCGGTCCACCTGCTCGACCAGCAGAACGTCGCCGGGGTGAGCGTCGTCAATGAGTCGCGCGAGCTCAGTCCGGTCAGCCTTGGTCCCGCTGGCGTTCTCGATGTACCACGAAGCGACAGTCACTCCCTTCTCGCTGGTGAAGCTGGTCAGCGCCTCACGGGCACGGCTGGCGTTCTGGTCATCGGTGGAGGCACGGAGGTAGGCACGGATGTAAGCCATCGTCGTTCACTCCCTTGTCGAGCACTGTATTCGCTTGGGTATGTTCACAATAGGTGTGCTCGCTAGGGTGGTCAACCTATGTATGTGAATACGGATACAGGGCGCCTTGGATCGTGCTCGCTGAGGTGCACCCTAATGGTCACGGGGTCAGAGGCCCATCGACAGGCAGATCGACGAGGTTCGACAGGATGGACGCCGGGGACGCACAGCTTGCAGATTATTTGCTCGTCTGTGTGCCTCGGTTTGTTTTTGCGAACCAGAGACAGGCCAGGAGATGGACAAGAAAACGGGCGAGGTGTGACTTCGTGCTGGGGTGATTTGTTTTTGCTGCTACTTGGCCGCTCTGTTTCAGATAAGGCCTTGGCAGAATACTTCGACATCTCACCAGCATCCGTGAATCGGGCCTATCGGGCTGCCAAGGTAAGTGCTGGCGTTCAATGATGAATGGTTATTAGCGATGCGACTAGGCAGGTTCAGCTAGTAGTCATTTTGCTGGGTGCGACCTGAAGCGTCTTTGATGAGGGTGTGCGGACAATGTCAACACTGAAAAATCAATCGAGCATATGCAAATCGATAGTCCTGTGCTATCATCGAGTTTCACACATAGCATAAGGTTGTTAGCCATGGCGGAAATCAAAAACATCCGAGTCATTCGCGGTGATACAGGCGGGGTTCAAGTGAAAGCTATTGAAGTGCTTTCAGACGGTTTTGAGCGACCAGTAGTGGTGGACTGGGTTGGAGATACAGTCACAGGAATGAGCGATGAGCAGCTAAGGGACTACGCTGCGCGTATACTCATTGAAGGCAAAGAGAGCAGCTAGGCCTCGCTTGCTGCGCGCGCAACACTGTTGCTAGCGCTCAGGGGAAAAGCGATGTGGTAAACACATGTGGTAAATAAGCGAAAGGGCATGTCTTCTAAGCTATTGAAAAGCCTCGAAAACATGCCCTTGAAGTCGAAGTGGCGGAGGGACAGGGATTCGAACCCTGGGAAGGCTCTCACCTTCGCCGGTTTTCAAGACCGGTGCATTCAACCGCTCTGCCATCCCTCCGGCTCACGGCGATGCATCCTACCAGTTTTTCCATGGAGGTCAAGACCGTCGTGCGATCAAGGTGTTATCCGGATACCGTCCTGCCGGGCGGCCGCTGGCGCCGAGGTAGGGCATGAGCGGGACCCAGTGGCCAAGGGTGGCGGTGTCGGCGGCAGTGGTCCGCGATGCCCGGCTCCTGATGGTGCGGCGCGCCCATCCCCCCAACGCCGGCCGCCTGGCCCTGCCGGGGGGCAAGGTGGAGCCCGGCGAGTCGCTGCACCAGGCGGTGAGGCGCGAGCTGCGCGAGGAGACCGGCGTCGAGGGGCGTGTGCGTGAGGTGGTGACGGCGCTGGATGTGTTCGACCGGGACAGCCAGGGAGCACTCCGCGCCCACTTCGTCATCGTCGTGCTGCGGGTCGACTGGCGGGGCGGTGAGGCGGTGGCCGGCGGCGATGCCGAGGCGCTATGCTGGCTGGATCTCGCCGGCCTCGAGGCCGCGGGCGACACGGTGTGCGGGCCCGCGGCCGAGATCGCCCGACGGCTGCTGGCGGCCCCGCCGGCGCAGAATTGTCGTTGAAACCCGACAAGGCCGGCGCTTGCGTCGGGAACCGGCAAGCGGCATCCTGTATCCATGAGAACGGTCCACTAATAGGGAGCACTGGATCAATGGCTTACCAAGACACGCGAGTGACGAGTCAGCAGACGCAGGCCGTCAGCACCAACAAGGTGTTGCGAAACACCTACGGTCTGCTGGCGATGACGCTGCTGTTCTCCGCCATCACGGCGGGGGGCGCCATGGCCCTGGGCATTCAGCAGATGAATATCCTGGTGTTCTTCATCGGTGCCTACGGCCTGATGTTCCTGGTCCACAAGACCGCCAACTCTGCGGCCGGCCTGCTGGCGACCTTCGCCTTCACCGGCTTCATGGGCTTCACCCTGGGGCCGATCCTCACTGCCTACCTGACGCTGCCCAACGGCGCCCAGCTGATCATGACGGCCCTGGGCCTGACCGGCCTGACCTTCTTCGGTCTCTCGGCCGTCGCCCTGGTGACCCGCAAGGACTTCAGCTTCCTCGCCAACTTCCTGATGGCGGGCGCCATCGTGCTGGTCCTCGCCATGGTCGCCGCGCTGCTCTTCCAGATCCCGACCCTCTCGCTGATGGTTTCCGCCGGTTTCGTGCTCTTCGCCTCCGCGGCCATCCTCTACCAGACCAGCGAGATCGTGCATCGGGCCGGCGAGACCAACTACATCCTCGCCACCATCACCCTCTATGTGTCGATCTACAACCTCTTCATCAGCCTGCTCTCCCTGCTGGGGATCATGAGCCAGGACTGATCGCCGCGGCTCCCCGAGGCACGCGCATGGCTGGCCCCGCTACGGCGGGGCCAGCACGTTTACGACGAGGCCTTCCATGCGATATGCGATCCTGTTGATGGGTGCCCCCTACAGCCATCAGGCCAGCCATTCCGCGCTGCGCTTCGCCCGTGCCGTACTGGCGCGGGGGCACCGTCTCGAAGCGGTGTTCTTCTATCATGATGGCGTGCACAACGCCGCGCGGCTGGCCTCTCCGCCCCAGGACGAGCCCCACCTGGTGGACGCCTGGGCGGCGCTCGGCGCCGAGCATGACGTGCCGCTGCAGGTTTGCATCGCGGCGGCTCTGCGACGGGGGCTGCTCGACGCGCGCGAGGCGAGCCGCCATGGCAAGGCGGGCCACAGCGTCGAGGCCCCCTTCGAGTTGACCGGCCTCGGCCAGCTGGTCGATCTCGGGCTGCGCAGCGACCGGCTGGTGACCTTCGGGCCCTGAGGACGAACGAGAGGAAGGATGATGAGCGACAGCGACCTCGAGACTGGCGAGCTGCTGGTGATCCTGCGTCACGGCCCCCACGGCACCAGCTGGCTGCGGGAGGGACTGGATGCGGCCCTGGTGGCCGCCGCCTTCGGCCGTCGGGTGTCGCTGCTGTTCATGGGCGAGGGGGTGACCGCCCTGGTGACCGGGCAGCAGGCGGGCCCTATGGGTCAGAAGGGCACGGCGCCGACACTCGAGATGCTGGCGATGTATGATATCGAGACCCTGTGGGTCGAGGCCGAGGCGCTGTCGGGCCTTGGCCTCGCGGAGGGCGACCTGATGCTGCCGACCCGCGCGCTGGCCGCCGAGGCCATCGAACGGGCGGTGGCGGCGCACCCGCTGGTGCTCACCTTCTAGCCGGCCCGAGGAGTCCAAGGATGAAACTGCATATCGTGAATCGCTCGCCGGCCAGCAGCCATGTCTATGCCCAGGCGGTGACCGCCATGGGGCCGGAGGATCGCCTGCTACTGATCGAGGACGGCGTGCAGGGCGCGCTGCCGCAGCTGATCCGCTACTACGAGGATATCCCGGGCCGCCTCTATGCCCTGCACGAGGACCTGGAGGCGCGCGGGCTGCTCGGCCGCTGCGACGCCTCGGTCCAGGTGGTGGACGTGGATGGCTTCGTGCAATTGACCGAGGAAGCCGAGCAGACGGTGAGCTGGTACTGATGGCAACCACGGAAATATACCGTTACCTGTCCGTCGAAGATCACTCGATCGCACTCGACCCGGAGGGCTACCTGGTCGACCTCGACCAGTGGACACCCGGCGTGGCAGAGGCGCTGGCGGACGAGGAGGGCATCCAGCTCATGGAGGACCACTGGGAGGTGCTGCGGGTGCTGCGCGACTTCTATGCGCGCTACGAGATGGCGCCCGCCATGCGTCCGCTGGTCAAGGCGGTGGGCCTGGCCCTGGGGCCGGACAAGGGCCGCTCGATCCATCTGATGCGGCTCTTCCCCGGGAGCCCGGCCAAGGTCGCGGCCCGGTTGGCGGGCCTGCCGAAACCCACCAACTGCCTGTGACATGAACTTTCTGGCCCACGGCTGGTTGGCCCGGGGAGGCAGCGACGACTTCCTGTACGGCAACCTCGTCGCCGACGGCGTCAAGGGGAACGATCTCGGCGACTGGCGCGCTGCGGTGGCCGAGGGGATCCGCCACCACCGGCGGGTCGATGCCTTCGTCGATGCCCACCCCGCGGTGCGGCAGGCGCGGGCCCTGGCCCCGGACGGGCGGCGACGCTACGCCGGCATCGCCCTCGACCTGCTCTGGGACCACTTCCTGGCCATCCGCCTGCCGCGCCATGAGCGGGATGTCCTCGTCCAGCGTTGTTACCGGCTGCTGGAGGAACGCCCGGCCCCCGACCGTCTGGCGACGATGATGCCGGTGCTGGTGCGCCAGGACTGGCTGCGGGGCTATGCCGACTTCCGCTTCACCTGCCGCGCCGTGGAGGGCATCGGTCGGCGGCTCTCCGGCCCGAATCGCCTGGTCGAACTGCTGCCCTGGCTGGAGCGTGACTACGACCGGCTGGAGGCTGCCTTCTCGTCTCTCTGGGAGGATGTGGACCAGGCCCTGGGAGTCCCCCCGGGCCAGACCCTCAATCGACCCTGAGCCACAGGCAGTCGATGATGGCGCCCGGCGAGACGGCGGTCTCCGGCGGGATGACCGCCAGGGCATCGGCGCCGATGCAGGACGACAGCACCCCGGAATTCTGATCCCGGAAGGCCCGCGCCACGATGCCGTCGGCGGTGAAGTCCAGTGTCGCGCGCATGTAGTGCTGCCGCGGCCCGGTGCGGGTCTCGAAGTCGGCGCGCGCGACCAGCCGGGGCAGCGCCGCCAGCGCCGGGCAGGCGAGCAGCGCCCCGATCAGCGGCCGCAGGAACAGCCAGGCGCCGATGAAGCAGGAGACCGGGTTGCCGGGCAGCCCGACGAAGCGAGCCTCGCCACCGTCCGTCGCTCGGCGGGGCAGGCGTCCCAGGGCCAGCGGCTTGCCGGGGCGGATGGCCAGCCGCCACATGTCGAGCCGGCCCAGGCCCTCCAGGGCGGCCTTGACGTGATCCTCCTCGCCGACGCTGACCCCGCCGGTGGTGACCACCACATCGGCCGTCTCGGCGGCCTCCTGGAGTACCCGGCGAGTGCCCTCGGCGTCGTCCGGCACCGTCTCGATGCGCACCACCTCGGCCCCGAAGCGGGTCAGCAGCGTCCGCAACATGGGCCGGTTGGAGTTGTAGATCTGCCCGGGGCCCAGCGGGCGACCGGGATCGACGATCTCGTCGCCGGTGGACAGCAGGGCGATGCGCGGGCGGCGGCGGACCTCGACCCGGGTGATCCCCTGGCCGGCGAGATGCCCCAGGGCGGCGGCGTCGAGGCGGGTGCCGGCCGCCAGCAGGCGGTCGCCGACGGCCACGTCGCGCCCGCGGCGGCGCAGGTTGTCGCCGGCGGGGAGGCCGGCGGGGATCCAGGCCCGGTCGCCATCGACCTCGACGCGCTCCTGCATCACCACGCAGTCGGCACCGGCGGGCATCTCGCCGCCGGTGAAGATCCGCGCGCAGCCGCCGGGCGGGAGGGGAGCGGCGGGCGTGCCGGCGGCGATGCGCTGGACGATCGGCAGCCACTGTCCGGCCTCACGGTGATCCAGGGCGTAACCGTCCATGGCGCTGTTGTCGAAGGGCGGCACATCGAGCCGGGCCATGACATCCCCGGCCAGTACCCGGCCCGCCGCCGCGTCGCCGGCGATGGCCTCGCCGGGCAGCGCGGTGACGCCGTCGAGCAGGGCGGCGAGGGCCGCCTCGACGGGCTGCAAGTCGCCGTGGTTGTCAGGCATGCTGGCCTCGTTCGGGGATCACCAGATTCGCGAAGTTACATGGCTTGTGCCGACTGTCGAGCTGTTCGGCGAGGATCCCGTCCCAGCCGGTGCGGCAGGCGCCGGTGGAGCCGGGCAGGCAGAACACCACGGTGGCGTTGGCCAGGCCGCCCAGGCAACGGCTCTGCACGGTGGAACTGCCCACCTCGTGCCAGGACAGCTGGCGAAACAGCTCGCCGAAGCCCTCGATGCGCTTGTCCAGCAGTACCGACACGGCCTCGGGGGTGGAGTCGCGGCCGGTGAAGCCGGTCCCCCCGGTGGTGAGGACGACCTGGATGTCGGGGTCGGCGATCCAGGCCGCGACCACCGCGCGGATGCGGTAGACGTCATCGGGCACGATGCGCTTGTCGACCAGCTGGTGGCCGGCGGCGGTGAGCCGCTCCACCAGCGCCTGGCCGCTACGGTCGCTCTCCTCGGTGCGGGTATCCGAGACCGTCAGCACCGCCACCGAGAGGGGGATCATCGCCTCGCTCATTGTCCCTTTTCCTGCTTGGCGGCCTGGCGGGCCTCGAAGGCGGCCTGCTGTTCCGGCGTGGCCTCGGCCTGGTAGAGGGACTTCCACTCGCTGTAGGGCATGCCGTAGACGTATTCCCGGGCGGCCTCGTAGTCCAGCGTCTCGCCGCGCTCCTCGGCGGCAGCCACCAGCCACTTGGACAGGCAGTTGCGGCAGAAGTCGGCGAGGATCATCAGTTCGATGTTCTGCACCTCCTTGTGCTCGTCCAGGTGGCGCAGCAGGCGGCGGAAGGCGGCGGCCTCGAGTTCGGTGCGGGTGCTGTCGTCGAGATGTTGCATCGTGTCGGCTCCATGGTGGTGTCGGGCCCCTCGGGGGCAATGCCCCAGCTTAACAAAAGACACCGCCCGTGGGCGGTGTCGTGATAATCGTGATCAGGGTGCGAGGCACGATCAACCGGGGGGCCGGGAGGCCGATGGCGAGTCGCTCTGCGCCGCGTCCGGGGCGGCCCGGTCGGCCTTGCCCTTGACCTCCTCGTACCAGAGGTTGTGGTGTTGCCTGGCCCAGCTCTCGTCCACGTAGCCGTGGGTCATGCCCTCCAGGGCGCCCTCCGTGCCGAGGGTGCCGATATAGATATGGCCCAGTGCCACGGCGGTCAGGCCCAGGGCGCCGAGGGCATGGATGATGTTGGCCCACTGCATGGTGTCCCGGGTCTGGTTGAAGTTGGGGAAGTCCAGCACCAGGCCGCTGACGACCACCACCAGGCCCACGCTGGCCAGCAGCCAGTACCAGAGCTTCTCGCCGGCGTTGGCGAAGCCGGCATCCGGATGCGCCTTGCCGACCATGCCCCCGCCCTGGCGGAGCCAGGCCAGGTCATGGCGCCTGGGCAGGTTGTGACGCAGGAAGCGGGCCAGCACCACCAGCAGCAGGATGGCGAACAGCGGGCCCAGGTAGTTGTGCAGGGTCTTGGTGCCGGTCATCAGGCCGGCCCAGGCGCCGTCACCGAACATCGGGCGCAGCAGGGCCTTGCCGTAGAGCAGCATCAGGCCGGTCAGGCCGAGCAGGAGGAACAGGCTGGCCACGCTCCAGTGCAGGGCGCGGTCCAGTATTGGCCAGCGCAGCAGCTTGCGCCCGGTGCGGGGCTCGTCGAGCCGCTGGCGGCCGACGACGAGATAGAACACCAGGATCATGGCCAGCATGCCGAGGATGGCGATGGCGCCGAAGGGCGACACCCAGCGGTCGCGGACCTGCCGCCAGGTCTCGCCGCTGGCATTGATCAGGTTGTAGGTGCTCTGTGCCCGGCTGTCGCGGAAGTTGGCGTCGGTCTCGCCACCGCGGATCCGCCGCCAGGTGTCGGCGTCCACCGCGGGCACGGCGAAGGCGGCTTCCTGCCCGGGATTCGCCTCGCCGGGCGTGGTGTCCTGGGCGAGGGCCTGCCGGCCGAGGCCCAGGGCCAGGGCGACCAGCAGCAGCGCCGCCAGCAGGGCCGTCAGCACGAGCCGCCAGGGGTCTCGCATCGCGATGCTCATGGTCTGCCTCCTTAGCCCTGCCGGGTGGCGTCATGGGCCAGTGAATCGGCCTCGGCCCGGGGGTTGCCGGACCAGCCGCCATCCTCGTGCCCCCGACGCACCACCCGCTGGCGGAAGATGTCCGCGATCTCCTGGGCGTCACCGGCGAGCAGCGCCTTGGTGGAGCACATCTCGGCGCACAGCGGCAGCTTGCCCTCGTCGATGCGGTTGGCGCCGTACTTGGCGTATTCCTCCTCCTTGCTGTCGGCCGGGCCCCCGGCGCAGAAGGTGCACTTGTCCATCTTGCCGCGCTCGCCGAAGGCGCTCTGCTGCGGGAACTGCGGCGCCCCGAAGGGGCAGGCGTAGAGGCAGTAGCCACAGCCGATGCACAGGTCCTTGTCGTGAAGCACGATGCCGTCGTCGCGCTGGTAGAGGGTCTCGGTGGGGCAGACGGCGATGCAGGGGGCATCGTCGCAGTGCATGCAGGCCACCGAGATCGAGACCTCGGTGGGCTCGCCGTCGTCCAGGGTCACCACCCGGCGGCGCTGGATGCCCCATTCCACCTCGTTGGCGTTCTTGCAGGCGGTGACGCAGCCGTTGCACTCGATGCAGCGCTCGGCGTCACACATGAATTTCATCGTTGCCATGATGTCCTCCCGTGGGCCGTCAGCCGGCCTTCTCGATGCGACAGAGCGTGCACTTGGTTTCCTGCATCTGGGTCACCGAGTCGTAGCCGTAGGTGGTGGCCGTGTTCGCGGCCTCGCCCAGCACATAGGGCGCCGCCCCCTCGGGGTAGCGGTCGTGGAGGTCCTCGCCCTGGAACATGCCGCCGAAGTGGAAGGGCATGAACACCACCTCGCGGGCGACCCGCGGGGTGACCAGGGCCTGCACCCGCACGCGGCCACCCTCGGCACCCTCGACCCAGACCATCTCGCCGTCGGCGACGCCGAGGTCGTTGGCCAGTGCCGGATTGATCTCGACGAACATCTGCTGCTGCAGCTCGGCGAGCCAGGACATGGAGCGCGTCTCCTCGCCACCGCCCTCGTACTCCACCAGCCGGCCGGAAGTGAGGATGATCGGATAGGTACCGGTCACGTCCTTCTGCTGGATGGAGCGGTAGAGGGTGGGCAAGCGGTAGTGGGAGGCCACGTCGTCCCAGGTGGGGTAGTCGCTCACCAGGTCGCGGCGGCTGGTGTAGAGCGGCTCGCGGTGCTTGGGGATCGGGTCGGGGAAGGTCCAGACGTTGCAGCGGGCCTTGGCATTGCCGAAGGGGGCGCACTCGTGGGCGATGGCCACCCGCTGGATGCCGCCGGACAGGTCGGTCTTCCAGTTCTGGCCCTCGGCGGCCTGCTGTTCCTGTGGGGTCAGATCGCCCCACCAGCCCAAGTCCTTGAGCATGGCGGCGCTGAATTCCGGGTAGCCGTCGTCCAGTTCCGAGTCGCGACTGAAGGAGCCGTCGGCGAGCAGGGACACGCCATCGCGTTCGATGCCGAAGCGGGCCCGGAAGGTCAGCCCTCCCTCGGACACCTTCTTGCTGGTGTCGTAGAGGATCGGCGTGCCGGGGTGGCCCATCTCGGCGGTGCCCCAGCAGGGCCAGGGCAGGCCATAGTAGTCGCCGTCGGCGGCCCCGCCCTGGGCCTGCAGGGTCTCGAAGTCGAAGGTATGCCAGTTCTGCTGGTGGGCCTTGAGGCGCTCCGGGCTCTGCCCGGTGTAGCCCACGGTCCACATGCCGCGGTTGAACTCCCGGGTGATGTCCTCGATCAGCGGCTCGCTGCCCTCGACGCGGATGTGCTTGAAGAGTTCCTCGGCGAAGCCCAGCTTGCGGGCCAGCAGGTACATGATCTCGTGGTCAGGTCTGGACTCGAACAGCGGCTCGATGACCCGGTCGCGCCACTGGAGGGAGCGGTTGGTGGCCGTCACGCTGCCGGTGGTCTCGAACTGGGTGCAGGCGGGCAGCAGGTAGACGCCGTCGCTGCGATCGTGCATGACCGCGGCCACGGTGGGATAGGGGTCGACGATGACCATCATCTCCAGCTGCTGCATCGCCCGGCGCATCTCGGGGCCGCGGGTCTGGGAGTTGACCGCGTGCCCCCAGTAGAACATCGCCTTGAGGCGGGTGCGCTGGGCGATGGCGTCCTCCTCCTCGAGGACCCCGTCGACCCAGCGGGACACGGTGATGCCGCTGGAATTCATCGGCTTTCCGTCCGCGTATTCGGCGGGGTCGAAGCGGCTGACGAGCCAGTCGTAGTCCAGGTCCCAGACCCTGGCCCAGTGCCGCCAGGCGCCCTCGGAGAGGCCGTAGTAGCCGGGCAGGGAGTGCGACATCAGGCCCAGGTCGGTGGCGCCCTGGACATTGTCGTGGCCGCGGAAGATGTTGGCGCCGCCGCCGGAGGTGCCGATGTTGCCGAGGGCGAGCTCCAGGATGCAGTAGGCCCGGGTGTTGTTGTTGCCGGTGGTGTGCTGGGTGCCGCCCATGCACCAGACGATGCAGCCGGGGCGGTTCTCGGCCAGGCGGCGGGCCGTGTCGTGCATCGTCGCCTCGGGCACGCCGGTAATGTTCTCCACCACCTCCGGCGAGAAGGCCGCCACCTCGCTGCGGACATCGTCCATGCCGTAGACCCGCTGGGCGATGTAGTCGCGATCCTCCCAGCCATTCTCGAAGATGTGCCACAGCAGCCCCCAGATGAAGGCCACGTCGCTGCCGGGACGCAGGCGCACATAGTGGTCGGCCTTGGCGGCGGTGCGGGTGAAGCGGGGATCGACCACGATGATCTCGGCCTGGTTGCGCTCCTTGGCCAGCAGGATGTGCTGCATGGCCACCGGGTGGGCCTCGCAGGGGTTGGAGCCGATGAACATGATCGCCCGGCTGTGCTGGATGTCGTTGAGCGAGTTGGTCATCGCCCCGTAACCCCAGGTGTTGGCGACCCCGGCCACGGTGGTGGAGTGGCAGATGCGTGCCTGGTGGTCGGTGTTGTTGGTTCCCGCCAGGGCGGCGAACTTGCGCAGCAGGTAGGCCTGTTCGTTGTTGAACTTGGCCGAGCCCAGCCAGTAGACGCTGTCCGGGCCGTGCTGCTCGGTGAGCGCGAGCACCTTGTTGCCGATCTCCTCGATGGCCTGCTCCCAGCTCAACCGTTGCCATTCGCCGTCGACAAGCTTCATGGGGTACTTCAGCCGCCGGGTGGAATGGCCGTGCTGGCGCAGCGACGCGCCCTTGGCGCAGTGGGCCCCGCGGTTGATGGGATGGTCGAAGGCCGGCTCCTGGCCGGTCCAGACGCCTTCCTGTACTTCCGCGTAGACCCCGCAGCCCACCGAGCAATGGGAACAGACGGTACGCTTCGTCTCGATGGGGGCGTCGGAATAGGCCGTCTTCTCCGCGGCGTCGACCCGGCGCATCATCGGCGCGCCCATGAAGCCGGCGGCGGCCAGGCCGCCGGTGGTGGCACCGCTGCGCTTGAGAAACTGGCGACGGGAGATACCGAGGCCGCCGGTCCGGGGAGTGGATGAGCTTCGCGTCAGTCGCATGGTATCGGTCTCCTGGCGGGCGCGGACTCAGTCGCGCAGGGTGGCGTAGTAGGCGCGGACATGCGCGGTCTCCCGGTAGCCCCGCGGTGTCTCGTCCCGCGCGGCGTCCTTGGGGGCGGACTCGGCCCGCACCAGAGGCACCTGGCCGATGCCGGCGGCCGCCCCCGCCGCGACGGTGCCGAGGCCGAGGGTCTTGAGGAAGCGGCGGCGCTGGGGATTGCGTTCGGTGGACATGGGAGTCTCCTCGTTCAGGGCACGGGCGGGGTGACGAACCGCACGGGGGCTTCGCCGTCGGTCGCCGCCAGGCGACGCTCCTCCTCGGCGAGAAAGGCGCGGCCGAGCTCACCGAGACGGGCATAGAAGGGGGTGGCGACGGCAGCCAGGTCGGCCAGGCAGCGATCCGCCCAGGGGAGCAGGTGACGGCGGTAGAAGCCGGCCTCCGCCTGCGGGGTGGTTTCCACCAGCAGGGCCATGACCTCGAGCTCCGCCGCCAGGTGGTCCTCGGGGTCGCGGCTGTGCTCGGCGCGGGCGATCCCCAGGCGGCGCAGGTCGCGCCGCAGGGCGACCAGCGCCTCGTCCATCAGGGCGCCATTGTGGTACCAGGAGGCATAGGGGGTGATGTCGCCCTCGATGACGCCGACCAGGTGGCGGAAATGGGCCCGCGCCAGGGCCGCCGGCGAGGCCGCACCGGCGGCCTGGGCCAGACCCTGCCAGGCCCGGGCCAGGTCGCCGTCGCCCTCGGGGGCGAGGGTCGCCAGCCAGGCGAGCAGTGCCTCGTCGGGTGGCTCCCGCAGCAGGCGGCCCAGTAGCCGATAGATATCGGCGCGCAGGGCGCGTGTCTCGTCGCGGGGCTCGGCCATGGGCGGTTCCTGGGTCATGGTCATACCTTCAGTTGCGCGTCGGGATCGCGGGCCAGGGCCCGCCAGGCATCGCGAACACGGCAGTCCTCGCACATCTCCAGCCGCCGGGCGGCGTCGCCGGCAAAGCGGGGGTGATCGGCCAGCTTGGCCTTGATGGCGGCGATGGTGCCGGCGCTGGCGAAGGGCTTGCCGCAATGGATACAGGCGAAGGGTGCCTCCTCGTGCAGCACGCGTCGCTCGCCGCGGGCCGGGTCGGCCAGCAGTCCCGGGGTCAAGCGGATGGCGTCCTCCGGACAGGCCGCCTCGCAGAGGCCGCACTGCACGCAGTCGGCCTCGCGGAAGTCGAGACGCGGGGCGTCCCGGCCGGCCCCCAGGGCCGGCGTGGGGCAGGTCGCCACGCAGGCCATGCACAGGGTGCAGGCCGCCTCGCTGACCGCGACCGACCCATAGGGCGCGCCCGCCGGCAGCGCATGGCGCCGGCCATCCGGCGTGCCGAGGCCGGCGAGGCGGTCGAGCGCCTGGTCGAGGCGGGCGCGCTTGTCGTCGCCCGTCAACACGAGGGGCGTGGTGGTGAGAGGGGGCCATGCGGGCGGGGCATCTCGGCCGGCGCTGTCGCCGGGCGCCAGGCACACCAGCCGCTCGGGGGCATGGCCCAGGGCCGAGAGCAGGCCCCGCGCCAGTGCCAGCTGGTCATCGAGGAAGGTCGTCAGCCGGTCGGGCATGCCGTCGTGGTACTGCACGCGTACCTCGGCGGCACCGCCGGCCAGGGCGGCGAGCCACTGGTCGTGGCCGGCGGCGCCGAGTTCCTCGAGGGGGATGTCGAGCACGTGGCCGGCCGCGGCCTCCGCGGCCTGCGTCCCGGCCGCGAGGAAGCGCACGACGGGCGTGCTTCCCCCGGCCGCCAGGTAGGCCGCCAGCCAACCCAGCAGCGTGTCCAGCTGGCGCGGTGCGCTGGGCTGGCGGTAGCCGATGGCGCCGGTGGGGCAGGCGCTGGCACAGCTGCCCACGCCATGACAGCGATAGGGATCGATCTCGATCCAGGCCTCGATGCGACCCTGGCGGCTGGCGATGGCATCGGCGGGACACACCTCGAGGCAGCGCGTACAGCCCGGTTGGCCACTGGCGGCATGAGCGCAGCGTTGGCCGTCGATCTGGACGTAGCGGGGCTTGTCGAACTCGCCCACCAGCTCGGCCGCCTCGGCCAGTCGCGCGTCGCGCGCCGCGTCCTCCCAGTGGAAGGCGAGGTAGCCGGGCGGGGGGAGTTCCAGCGCCAGGCACGGCGCCTCGCCGAGGTCGATGACCAGGTCGAAATGCGCGCGGCCGGCCAGCAGCCTGGCCAGGTCCAGGGGGCCGCCGGGCATGTCCAGCGTCGCGGAGAAGCGCCCGAGATAGCCTGCCAGGCGTAGCCGGCGGCGCTGGTCCCGAGTGAGGGAATGCTGCGGGAGGTGGCCGGTGGCGGCCAGCAGGGCATCGTCGTCGCCGTCCTCGCCGGCGGCGGCGGGCTCGGTGATGAGCAGGCTGAGCGAGCCCAGCCCGGTATCGGCGAGGGCCCTGGCGGCGCGCCGGACGTGGCGCTCGTTGCCGAGCAGCAGGGCATGGCCGTCACTGACATAGCTCAGGGTCTCCGGGGCCAGGTTGACGGGCCAGGAGAGCTGGCGGCGGGCAAGGTCACGTGCCTGGCGGTTACGGGGCTCGTCCGCCTCGTCCACCGCCAGCAGGGCGATTCGCTGGTTCATGCAGCCTCACGGTCGAAGTCATTTATTATTATGAAAAGCTCATTCATCGAGTCTTGATGGGTTTTCCCGTTCGCGCCAATGGGCCTTGGTCTAATGGGGCGTCGCCGTCCCGCGCGGGTGGCGTCGCCGGCTGGGGGGCGGCGGTGAGCTCGTCGATCTCGCCATTCCCGTCGTCTCGCGGCTCGTCACCAGCGGGGGGCGTGGCGTCGTCGGCGACCTCGCGGGGCACGTCGCGCGAGTCGTCATCACGACTGCTGTCAGGCTCGTCGAGCCAGCGGCGCAGGCGTTGCGCGGCCTGGCCGGCCAGCGGGGTCAGGGTCCGGCGGAAATCCTGGTCGTAGTCATCGAGGCCATCGCGGATACCGTAATGGTCGGCGGCGAAGAGGCGCTTCAGCGCGCGTCGGCGCAGGCCGGCACTGACGCCGGGCGCCATGAACGCCGTGATATCGCTGCCCGGCGGCAGGTCATCGGGGTCGGGGAGGTCCGCCTCGGGGTCGGTGGGCGGCGCCTCCGGGGCCGCGACAGGCTCGGCCGAAGGGGCGGCGGACGCCGTCGCGTCGTCGATGGCGTCGTCGCCGATGACGCCCCGCTTGCGCCGGGACCAGCGTTGAAAGTGGCTCATGGGGTGTGCTCCCGGGCGCGGCCGGCGCCCTTGCGCTTCTTCTTGCGTCCCTCGTCGGGGGCCTCACCATGGCGGGCCAGGTAGGCCTCGAGCCAGGCCTGGATCGCCAGGGGCATGGCGACCTCCAGCACGCGCTGCTCGCCGTCCAGCCAGGCCGCGGCCACCTCCTGGCTGGCGGTGATGCACGCGGGACGCGGCTCCCCGTCCGCATCGCCGGCATTGACGAACAGCCGCGGCGACCTCGAGGCCAGGTTGAAGCGATAGGCGGCACGCTCGGTGAGGGTGAGCTGCAGGTCCAGGGGGTGGGGGCCGCCATCACCGGACACGAGGTCGGCGACCCGCCAGCGGGTCGCGGTGAACCCCTTGCTGGTGACGCGCTCGGCCCGGAGGGAAACGCTGAGTCGTCGGGTGGTGGCGGTGGTCATGCCGTGACTCCTGAGGGTTTCCCATCCAGTAAAGACACGGCGGGCGGGGAATGCCATCATCGTCATCAACGCAATCGCTGGAGTTCCCCGCATGCACGACATCAGCCTGAGCCGCGCACGGCTGCCGGCCACGCTCGAGATCACCGTCGTCGACGAGTTCGGTGAGGCCCGTCCCCAGGCGATTGCCGCGGAGCGTGCCCTGACGGTGTACCTGAACCGGCGCGAGATCGTCACCCTGATGACCCTGGGGGCGGATCCCGAGGCCCTGGTGGTGGGCTATCTGCGCAACCAGGGCCTGCTGGGCCGCCTCGAGGATCTCCAGGCGGTGCAGGTGGACTGGGAGGTGGAGGCCGCCGCCGTGGTGACCCGCCACCTGCCCGAGGACCTGGAGGAGCGGCTCGGTCAGCGCACCGTGACCACCGGCTGCGGCCAGGGCACGGTCTTCGGGCGACTGCTGGAGGCCACCTCGCTGACGCCGTTGCCGCGTACCCGGCTGCGTCAGTCGGTGCTCTATGGGTTGCTGGAGAACCTCGGCGCCTACAACGAGACCTATCGCAGCGCGGGCGCCGTGCACGGCTGCGCCCTGTGCCGCCAGGCGGCGGTGCTGGATTTCGTCGAGGACGTGGGGCGGCACAATGCCGTGGATACCCTGGCGGGGCGCCAGTGGCTCGGCCGCGAGGAGGCGCAGGCGGCGCCGGACATCTTCTACACCACCGGCCGGCTGACCTCGGAGATGGTGCTCAAGGTGGCCCAGATGGGCATCGGCGTGCTGGTGTCACGCTCCGGCGTGACCCAGAAGGGGGTCGAGCTCGCCGAGCGGTTCGGGGTGCTGCTGGTGGCGCGGGCCAAGGGCCGTCACTTCCAGGCCATCGGCGGCGAGGGGCGCCTCGAGCTGGATGCCATCCCCGCGCGTCGGCCCGGCGACCGCCCGCGCACCCAAGGCTCTCGCAGATAGCGATTTCGTCGGGACTGATCCGTCGACAAGCCCCGGGGTGCCGGACCATCGAGGAGGCGCTGTGAATACCTCCCTGCGCTCTCGCGTCCCGCTCCGCTAGCAGGTCCGGTGCTGGCCATCCATGGCCAGCCCGTTCGGAGCCGTGCTCCTCACCCCTGGCGTAGGACCTCCTCTTCGGCTTGTCCCCGGCGCCCCTCGTCAGGCCAACTGCGATATCCGCGCCCGGGGAGAGGTTGAGCGTCGCCGCTACTGGCCATCCCGGGGGGTGCAGACCGACAGCACCACGGCGTCCTCCTCGCTCACCGACACCAGGGCGTGCCCCATGTCGCTGTCGAAGTAGATGCTGTCGCCCTTGACCAGGCGCAGCGGCTCGTAGAACTCGGAGAACAGCTGGATCTCGCCCTCGAGCACCATCAGGAACTCCTCGCCGTCGTGACGCACCCACTCGCAGAAGTCCTCGAAGCGTCGGGCCCGTACGATCGTCTTGAAGGGGATCATGCGCTTCTGGGCCAGCTCGCAGCTCAACAGCTCGTGCTCGTAGGTGGGCGTGGGGTGCAGTTGGCCCTCGCCGCGGCGGGTCAGGTCGCGACGCCCCATGGTGCGCGTCTTGGCCTTGGGCTGGGAGAGCAACTGCGGGAGGTCGATATCGAGACCGCTGATCAGCTTCTGCACGGCACTGAAGGTCGGCGAGATCTGGTCGTTCTCGATCTTGGACAGTGTGGAGCGCGCCAGGCCGGTGCGTTCGCTGACGTCACCCAGGGTCCACTGGTTGGCCAGGCGGATCTCGCGGAGGCGTTCACCGAGGCGCTGGGGCTCGACGAAGGGTTTGCGCCCTGAGGCGATGCGCAGGGCGGCGTCCTGATCGTTGCTGGCGGTCATGCGGCATTCACTATCGGAAACTGGGTTTCCCACAGAGTACCATATCCCCGGCGGCCGTCGGCCACGGGAACGACGCCTGTCAGGGCGATGACGACAGCCTTCGGCGACGGGGGCGCTCCCCGCGATGTTTCCCGCTCCGGGGAAACCTGACGGGTCGGTCAGGCGAACGGCAGGCCGAGCAGCGCCTTGATGTGGGCCTCCGCGCCGCGACCCAGGGCGTCCGGATCGTAGCCCCCCTCGAGCACCGAGACCAGGCGATTGTCGGCATACAGGGCGGCGATCTCCATGGCCAGGTGGGTCACCCAGTGATAGTCCTCGTCCTCGAGGCACAGCTCGGCCAGGGGATCCTCCCGATGCGCATCGAAGCCCGCCGAGACCAGCACGAGCTCAGGCTTGAAGGCATGCAGGGCCGGCAGCCAGTCGTCCTCGACGGCGCGGCGGAAGGCCGGTCCGTCGGTACCGGCGGCCAGCGGCGTGTTGATCACGTTCTGCGACTCGCTGCGCAGGTAGCGCCAGGGATAGAAGGGGTACTGGAAGCTGGTGCAGACCAGCACCTCCGGGTCGTCCTTGAAGATGTCGATGGTGCCGTTGCACTGGTGGACATCGAAGTCGAGGATCGCCACCCGGCGCACGCCGTAACGGGCCCTGGCGTGGGCGGCGCCCACCGCCACGTTGTTGTAGAAGCAGAAGCCCATGGCGTCGCTGGCCTCGGCGTGATGGCCGGGCGGGCGCACGGCACAGAAGACGTTGTCGGCCTGGTGGCGGAACACCAGGTCGACGCCCCGCACCACCGCGCCGGCGGCCAGGCGGGCCGCCAGCAGGGTATCGGGATTCATCAGGGTGTCGCCATCCAGGGCAACGAGGCCATGGTCGGGGAGGCACTTGTCCAGGGCCCGCAGGTGACGCAGGGGGTGGACTCGGGCGAGCTGCGCCTCGGTGGCTTCCCGGGCGTCCGACTGCATGGTCTGCTGGAGGATGCCGCCGAGCATCAGCCGCGCGCGGATGGCCTCGAGGCGCAGCGGGCTTTCCGGGTGTTCGGGCCCCATGTGGTGCCGCTGACAGTCGGGATGGGAAATGTAGGCCGTTATCATTCACGCGCTCCGGGTCGATGACGATCACCTTATGCGTGGGGGGGCCTTGCAGGACAGTGTCCATAAGTCGTACACAGAGGACTGCCCGAATCCGATGGAGGAGCCCATGAGCACCCGCTTCCTGCACCACTTCTTCGAGCCGCGCACCATCGCGGTGATCGGTGCCTCCGAGAAGCCACATTCCATGGGTGGACTGGTGATCCGTAACCTGCAGGAGGGCGGTTTCCCGGGGACGATCTGGGCGGTCAATCCCAAGGGCTACGAGCGCGTGCATGGCGCCCCCTGCGTATCCCGCATCTCCAGGTTGCCCGAGACGCCGGATCTGGCGGTGCTCTGCTCGCCGGTGGCGACGGTCCCGCGGACGATCGGCCAGCTCGGCAAGCTGGGGGTGCGTGCGGCCCTGGTGCTGTCCGGCGGCGCCCACCTCGACGACGAGCGTGGTGGCGAGGGCTCGATCCGCGGACGGATGCTGGCGGCGGCTCGGGCGTCGGGCATCCGGGTGCTGGGCCCGGAGTGCATGGGGCTGATCGTGCCGGGGCGCCGGCTCAATGCCTCCTACGCCAGCCAGCCCGTGAGGAAGGGCCGCGTGGCCTACCTGGGGCAGTCCGGCATGCTCGGCAACGCCATGATCGACTGGGCCGCCGGCCGCGGCATCGGTTTCTCGCACCTGGTGACGGTGGGCGACAGCGTCGATGTGCTGCTGCCCGACCTGATCGACTACATCAATCAGTTCGCGCCGACCCAGGCCATCCTGCTGCACCTCGAGCGGATCCTCGACGCCCAGCACTTCATGACCGCGCTGCGCGATGCCTCGCGCCATCGGCTGGTCCTGGCCATCAAGAGCGGGCGGACCGCCGAGTCGGACATCTCCGGCCTGCCGCCGACCCCGGGCATCGCCAACCGCGACCAGCTCTTCGATGCGGCCTTCGCCCGGGCCGGGGTGGTGCGGGTCGATGATTCCGATGAGCTGTTCGACGCCCTCGAGACGCTGTCGCGCATGAAGCCGCTGCGCGGCGATCGCCTGGCGGTGGTCGCCAACGGCCTGGGGCCGGCCATGCTGGCCATCGACAAGCTGATCAGTGCGGGGGGCCGGCTGGCCGTCTTCACCGAGGAGACCCGCCGGGCGCTGCGCCGGGACGATGTCGACATCAGCAAGCCCGGGGAGAACCCGGTGGATCTGGGGGGCAACGCCACGCCACAACGCTTCGTCGAGGCGCTGGCGCTGGTCGCCGCCGATCCCGGCGTGGATGCGGTGCTGGTGGTCCACGCGCCGACCCGCCTGGCGCCGTCGAAAGACACCGCCCAGGCAATCATCGCCGCACGCAAGCGCTTTCACCGTAACCTGCTGACCAGCTGGATGGGGCTCGAAGAGGCGTTGTCGGCGCGCCACGAGTGCAACCTCGCCGGCATCCCCACCTATATCTCGCCCGAGAAGGCGGTAAAGGCGTTCATGCACATGGTCGACTACCAGCGGGTCCAGGCCCTGCTGCAGGAGACGCCGCCGAGCCTGCCGTTCGCCACCACACCGGAAATCCGGCGCCGATGCCGGACCCTGATCGACGAGGTTCGCACCCAACAGCGGGAATGCCTGCTGCATTCCGAGACCGCCCGGGTACTCGAGGCCTACGGCATCCCGGTGGCCCGGCGGCACTATGTCGGCACGCCGGAGGAGGCCGCCGACGCGGCGGCGACCCTCGAGGGGGCCATGGCCCTGAAGGTGATCCATGACGGCAACTGCCGGCCGTTCCGCTACCGCCAGCATCCGCACAAGATCTCGGCCGGCCTGCTCCAGGACCTCACCACGCCGGCGCAGGTGGCCGAGGGCGTCACTCGGCTGGGCGACAAGGTCGCCGAGAAGTTTCCCGAATTTCGCGTGCGGGAGTACTGCCTGCAGCCCATGCAGCGGGGCAAGCACTCCATGCAGCTGTGTGCCGGCATCACCCGGGACCCGGTCTTCGGCCCGGTCATCGTGTTCGGGATCGGCGGCTTCAAGGTCAATATCCTGGCCGATCGCCAGGTCGCCTTGCCGCCGCTCAATATCAGCCTGGCGGCCGACCTGGTCGGCCGCACCCATGCCGCCCGGCTGATCCGAGAGCACTCCAGCGATCCCGAGCGGGACCTTGACCGCCTCGGCAAGCTGCTGGTCACCCTGTCGCAGATGGCCAGCGACCTGATCGAGCTGCGTGGCCTGGAGCTCAACCCGCTGTTGCTCAATCGCGATGGCCTGGTGGCGGTGGACTTCGCCATGGACCTGGGCGGGCCCGCCCGCTTCGCGATCATGCCCTATCCCGAGGAACTGCGGGAATGGGTGACCCTCAAGAACGGCTGGGACGTGGAGGTGCGTCCCATCCGCGCCGAGGATGCGCCCCTCATCACTCGCTTCCATACCCGGCTCTCCGAGGAGAGCATCCGCTTTCGCTACTTCCATAACAAGGCCGACCTGACCCAGCGGGACCTGTCGATGTTGTCGCACATCAACTATGACCGCCAGATGGCCTTCATCGCCGAACACCTGCTGGAGGACGGCAGCAAGGAGATGCTGGGGGTGGTGCGGGTCTGGAACGATGCGGACAACATCCGCACCGAGTTCTCGATCATCATTCGCGACGATCTGCAGGGGCTGGGCATCGGCAGCGTGCTGATGGAGAAGATGATCCGCTACTGCAGGAGCGTGGGCACCCTGGAGATGATCGGCAAGATCATGGTCGACAACCGGCCGATGCGCTCGCTGATGAAGCACCTGGGGTTCACGCAGCGCTACAACATGGAGGAGCAGGTGGTCGATGCCGTGCTGCGCCTGAACGAGCCGCAGAGCGACTGGCAGCGGCATCGACTGGAGAGTCTGCCGGACTGACGGCCCCCGCCCTTGGCGGGGGCCGGCGGGGCGGCTCGCCCGCGCTCAGGGGGCCAGGCGGAAACGCTGCCAGTGGCCGTCGCGGCGCTCATAGCGGATACGGTCGTGGAGGCGGCTGGGCTGCCCCTGCCAGAATTCGATCATCTCCGGCACCACGCGGTAGCCGCCCCAGTGGATGGGACGGGGAATCGCCTGCCCCTCGTAGGCCTGCTTGAAGCGCTGTTCGCGTTCCTCGAGCCAGGTCCGGTCGGGAATCACCACGCTCTGGGTGGCGATCCAGGCGCCCAGCTGGCTGGCCCGCGGCCGGCTGGCGAAATAGGCGTTGGAGTCCTCTTCGCTGACCAGCTCCACCGGGCCCTCGACGCGCACCTGGCGGGACAGCGATGGCCACCAGAAGACCAGGGCGGCATGGGGCACGTTGGCCAGTTCGCTGCCCTTGTGGCTGTGGTAGTTGGAGTAGAAGACCAGGCCCCGCTCGTCGATCCCCTTGAGCAGCACCACCCGGGCATGGGGCAGTCCCTGGCTGTCCACGGTGGCCAGCGTCATGGCATTGCCATCGTCGCCCTCGGCCTCCATGGCCAAGGCCAGCCACTCGCTGAACAGCTCATTGGGCTGGTCGGGCATCCGGGATTCCTCCAGGCGCCCGCCTTCATAGTCGCGCCGGATGTCGGCGATATCGCGTGTCATGGTGTTCTCCTCGAATTCACTCTCATGGTCGCCGCTTGGCGAGGCGACCTCAACACCCGTTACGGGTCGGCCAGGGGATATTCTTCGCTAAGCTTATGGTGTCAAGCCCTGCTGGACCATGGTCATGTAAGCGACGTTGAGCTGGTCGTCTGCCGGGAAGCGGAACTCGCGCAGGGCCAGGATCGCCATGACCGCCGGCGGCAGGGAACGCCCCGGGTGACGGATCAGTGGGTGGCCTGCCTTTGCCGCCAGGACGAAGGGGCGCCACCCGGGGTGCGAAGGTGGCTGGCACAGGCTGCAGTGGGGCTTCGGCCTCGTGACGAGGGCCTGGCGCCAGGCCCGGAGATTCTCCATGGAGCTCCTCCCTGATTCCCGTGCCATGCTTGCTGCTTCTCCACGTGGGATTATCCGCATTTTTAAGGCCCATGCCGCAGATTTTCACTGGCAGCTGCCGTAAATCAAGAATCACGTTACCTGGCAACAGGCGGCAGGAGAGAAATCCGAGAGGCCATCTGTCGATAGATCGCAGATACTGAGGTAACGACGGTAACGTCTGGACGGTTTCAAACTGCCGGACAGTGTGGCTAGCCAGAATAGAGGCTGCAGGAGTGGCTTGCTTTGCGATCCAGCTGTGCAAGGTTGTGCCAACCAGAGACCAAGGAACCCGATAATGCTCGATTCCCCCTTCCCCCCCTGGCCGGATTACTCCGAGGCCGAGGTGGCCGCGGTGTCGCGCGTGCTGCGTTCGAATCGCGTCAACTACTGGACCGGCGATGAGGGGCGTGCCTTCGAAGAGGAATTCGCGCGCTTCGCCGGGACCCGCTACGCGGTCGCGGTCGCCAATGGCACCACTGCCCTCGACCTGGCGCTGCACGGACTGGGCGTGGGCGTGGGGGGCGAGGTCATCGTCACCTCACGGACCTTCCTGGCCTCGGTCTCGAGCATCGTCAATGCCGGGGCGATCCCGGTGTTTGCCGATGTGGACCGCGACAGTCAGAACATCACGGCAGAGACGGTGGCCCCCCGGATCACCCCGCGTACGCGGGCCATCCTGGCGGTCCACCTGGCCGGCTGGCCCTGCGACATGGCCCCCTTGACGGCCCTGGCGGAGCAGCATGGGCTGGCCATCATCGAGGACTGCGCGCAGGCCCACGGGGCATGCTATCGGGGCCGCAGTGTCGGTGGGCTCGGGGACGTGGCGGCCTGGTCGTTCTGCCAGGACAAGATCATGAGCACCGGTGGCGAGGGCGGCATGGTCACCACCAATGACCGTGACCTCTGGCAGCGCATGTGGGCCTACAAGGATCACGGCAAGAGCTGGGACGCTGTCTACGAGCGCGATCCCCCACCCGGTTTCCGCTGGTTGCACGAGTCCTTCGGCACCAACTGGCGGCTGACCGAGATGCAGGCGGCGATCGGCCGGATCCAGCTCGGACGGATGCCCGAGTGGGTCCGCCAGCGTCGGCGCAACGCCGAGACGCTGTGGCAGGCCGCCCGCACGATGCCCGGGTTGCGGGTGCCGACCCTGCCCGATGACATCGTGCATGCGGCCTACAAGGCCTATGTCTTCGTGGAGCCTGCCGCCCTGGCCGAGGGCTGGGATCGTGATCGCATCCAGCAGGCCGTGGTCGAGGGCGGCGTGCCGTGCTTCTCGGGCACCTGCTCGGAAGTCTATCGCGAGCGCGCCTTCGATGGCACGGGCTGGCGTCCCGACGCGCCTCTGCCGGTCGCCCGGGAACTCGGCGAGACCAGCCTGATGTTCCTGGTGCACCCGACCCTGGGGGCGGCCGAAATGGCACTGACGGTGGATACGCTCTGGGACGTCATGCAGCGGGCGACAGCATGATGGATCACTGCCGCAGCTGGCGGCTGCGGAAGCGGGCATAGCCCATGCAGCCGGTGAACAGCGCCAGGGACACCAGCGCCTCGAGGGCTCCGCGGGAGGCCTGGCCGGGCAGGGTGGCGACCATCACCCCCTGGGTGAAGTAGAGCAGGCTGACGAAGGCCAGCCAGGCATGCCCCCGGGCGCGACGCGCCAGGATCGACGGCAGGAACAGCAGCAGGGGCAGGACGAAGGCCACCAGGGGGCCGACGGAGCTGCCGCCACTGTCGACGGCCAGGCCGCGGTAGACCATCAGCATCAGCAGTAGCGCATAGCTGACCACCACCAGCTTGCGGGACCCGGCGGTGAGGTGGTCGAGGCCTCGGCGGGCCTCGAGATCTTCCAGCCACTGTCTCATGAGCGCTCTCCGGGCCGATGGGCGAGGGCCAGGGCGAGCCGCGCGAGGCGCTTGCCCTGGGCGAAGGCGAGCTGACGCTCCTGGTCGTCCAGCGGGCGATCGCTGCGCTTGCCGGCCACGTGGCTGGCCCCGTAGGGGGTGCCGCCGGCCCGGGTCTCCATCAGCTCGATCTCGCTGTACGGCAGCCCGGCATAGACCATGCCGTGGTGCAGCAGCGGCAGCAGCATGGAGATGAGGGTGGTCTCCTGGCCGCCGTGGAGACTGGAGGTGGAGGTGAAGGCGGTGGCTGGCTTGTCCACCAGGGTGCCGCCCAGCCAGAGTTCGCTGGTGGAGTCGACGAAGTGCTTGAGCGGCGCGGCCATGTTGCCGAACCGCGTCGGGCTGCCCAGGGCCAGCGCCGCACAGTGACGCAGGTCGTCGAGGCAGGCGTAGACCGCGCCCTCGGCGGGGATCTCGGGGTCGACGGCCTCGCAGGTGGGGGAGACCGGCGGGACGGTACGCAGCCGCGCCTCGATGCCGCGGCAGGACTCGACGCCGGCGGCCAGGCGCTCGGCCATGGCGCGGGTGGCGCCATGACGCGAGTAATAGAGGATCAGGACATAGGGCAAGGGGACGGACATGGGGCTTCCTGGTGCGGGAGAGGACGGATCAGTCGAGCAGGGCGAGGACGTCTTCCGGAGGACGTCCGATCACGGCACGGCTCCCGTCGTCGGCGATCGGCCGCTGCAGGACCCGCGGGTGGGCGACGATGGCCCGAACGACCTGATCCGGATCCCTGGGATCGGCGCCGAGGGCCTTCCACTCGGCCTCGTTGGTGCGCACCAGGGCCTGACCGTCGGCATCCAGCCGCGCCATCAGGGAGCGTAGTTCCTTCTCGTCGAGCGGGTCGTCGAGGTAGCGACGGACCTGCACATCGACGCCGCGCTCTTCCAGCAGCGCCAGGGCCTGGCGGGACTTGGAGCAGCGCGGATTATGGAGGAGGGTGATCATGACGCATGGGTCCTTGTGGTCGGTCGTGATGAACGCGGCTCATTGTAGGCCGTGCTCGAGCGCCGCCACAACCGGCGGGGCGGGGGCGGGCCTCGGTCGCCGCGGCGGTGATGGTGTCGGCAACCATGGGGTTCTGCTTGGCTCCGCTCACCAGGCCCGCAGTGCCTGAGACAGACCCGGCAGGGAGGAGCCATACGAAATATTATACCGTTACCTCAAAGCTATGAACGTTCCCCCATCATGCTCCGGACTCAAGGTCAATCCAGTCGACGATACGTCCATACGCTCCGGCCATCGGCGAGTCGGATGCGCACCCGCCGGTAGCGAATGCCCAGCCGCTCGTAACGGTCGAGACGCCTGAGCTCCTCGGCATCCACCCGCAGCAGCAGGCCCTCGACGCTGGCGCCAGCGGCGGGGACCAGGTCCAGCCCCTCCCGGCGATAGCCGGCGACCCTGACCGGCTCGGGGTCGCCGACGCGACCATACACCAGCCAGCGGACCGGCGCATGGCGCAGGGTGCCGTAGACGAACAGCTGGTGCGCCCCCGGGGACACCGGCGCCAGGTGCTCGGGACGCTCATAGGTCCAGGGACTGAGCAGGGTCAGCCACAGCCAGCCGGCGAAAGCGAGAGGCGAGGCAAGAAGGCAAACGGCGATCAGGCGGCGCGGCATGGGAGAGGCTCATGATGGAATGGGAGACGGGCAATCGGGCCATCCTGACATGCCGGGGCCCGGGACTTAAGCCCCCCGGCTCGCTTTGCTAGGATGGCAACGAGATCATCTGCGACGGAGGTGACCCATGACCCAGTCCCGCCATGACGACCTGGACTTTCGGGCCCTCGTCGGGGAGGTGCGTCCGCTGCATCGCGGCACGGACCGGGCCGATGCCGGTCGGCGTCGCCACGGCCCGAGCGAGGCACAGCTCGCCCGTCGCGAGAGTGCGGCCGGCGGCGATGAGGGGCGCGACATGCTCTCCGACGACTTCGTCGACCTGGTGCCGCCCTTCGATCCGCTGGCCTTTCGCCGCGACGGCATCCAGCAGGGGGTGATGGACCGCCTGCGCCATGGGGGCTATCCGGTACAGGCCAGTCTCCACCTGCTTCGGCGTCCCCTCGAGGAATGCCGCCGGGCGTTGCCGGCGTTCCTGCGCGAGGCCTGGGAGCATGATCTGCGCTCGGTGCTGATCATCCACGGGCGGGGACGCGAGATCGATAGCCCGCCCAATGTGCTGCGCTCCTACCTGGCCAAGTGGCTGCCGACCTTCGAGGAGGTCCAGGCCTTCGCCTCGGCAGTGCAGGCCGATGGCGGCCTGGGAGCCACCTGGGTGATGCTGCGCAAGAGCGACCGCGCCCGGGCCGCCAATCGCGAGCGACAGCAGAAGCGACGCGGCTGAGGTGACCATGACAACGACGAAGCCGGCCACGGGGGCCGGCTTCGTCGTCCGTGAGGCGAGGAGTGCGGATCAGGCCACGGCCCGATCCGCCTTAGTCTTTCCCGGCTCACGCAGGCGGCGCCGGAACAGCGGTTCCGGCTCGTCGACGCCGGGCTGGTAGCTCAGGCTGAAGGTGTCCAGGGCCTTCAGCGCCGCCTCGACCTCCTGGTCCTCGCGCAGCGAGAAGGCATCGAAGCCGCAGCGCGACATGTAGAACAGCTGGTCGATCAGGACATCACCCACGGCGCGGATCTGACCCGGGTAGCCGTGGCGCTCCCGCAGCAGCCGGGCGATGCTGTAGCCACGGCCATCGGTGAACCTGGGGAAGTCGATGGCGACCAGGGGAGCGGCCTTGAGCTCCTCGGCCAGCGCCGCGGTCATCTCGGTGTCGCTGGCCAGCCAGGGCGCGATATCCTGGCCCTTGTCGGAGGCCTGCCAGGCCTCCAGCGGCACGATGGCGGGCTGCCCCTCGGGGCGCTCCTCGGCGGACTCGCAGAGGACCCACTCGTCGCTCACGACACGACGCTCGGCGATCAGGGGACGGCTGGGGGTCTGCTCAGGCATAGACACGCTCCTTGAAGGGTTTGAGGCCGATGCGGCGATAGGTGTCGAGGAAGGTCTCGTCGGCGGTGCGCTCGCCGACGTAGACCTGCAGCAGCTTGTCGATCACGCTGGGCACGTCCTCGCGATAGAAGGACGGGCCGAGGATCTTGCCCAGGGAGGCGCCGTTGCCCTGGCTGCCGCCCAGCGAGATCTGGTAGTACTCCTCGCCCTTCTTGTCGACGCCGAGGATGCCGATGTGGCCGACGTGGTGATGGCCGCAGGCGTTCATGCAGCCGGAGATGTTGAGCTCCAGCGGCCCCAGGTCATAGAGGAAGTCGAGGTCCTCGAAGCGTTCCTGGATGGCGTGGGCGACCGGGATCGACTTGGCGTTGGCCAGGCCGCAGTAGTCGCCGCCGGGGCAGCAGATCAGGTCGGCGAGGGTGCCCACGGTCGGGTTGGCCATGCCGAGGGCCTCGAGGCGCTGCCAGAGTGCCTCGATGCGGTCCACCGGGACGTCGGTCAGCACCAGGTTCTGCTCGTGGGTGACCCGCAGCTCGCCATAGCCGAACTCGTCGGCCAGGTCGGCGATTGCGGTCATCTGCTCGGAGGTGACGTCGCCCGGCGAGTGCTCGCGGCGCTTCAGCGACAGGGTCACGGCCTTGTAGCCGGGGACCTTGTGGTCGGTGACGTTGTTGGTCACGAAGCGGGCGAAGGCGCGGTTCTCCGTGCGCAGGCGTTCGTAGGCGGCGATGGCCTCCTGGCTCACCTCGCGACGCTCGGGGTCGACGAAGTGATCGGCGACCGCCGCCACGGCCTCCTCGGTGAGGGTCTGGGAGCCGTCCTTGAGGTGCGCCCACTCCGCCTCGACGCGGCGGCGGAACTCCTCGATGCCCAGCGCCTTGACCAGGATCTTGATGCGCGCCTTGAACTTGTTGTCGCGACGGCCGAACTGGTTGTAGACCCGCAGGATCGCTTCCAGGTAGGTCAACAGGTGCTGCCAGGGCAGGTCCTCGCGGACCACGTCGCCGATCATCGGCGTGCGACCCAGGCCGCCACCGGCCAGCACCTTCACGCGCACCTCGCCGGCCTCGTCGCGCCACAGCCGCAGGCCCACGTCGTGGACCTGGATGGCGGCGCGATCCTCCTCGGCCCCGGTCACGGCGATCTTGAACTTGCGCGGCAGATAGGCGAACTCGGGGTGGAAGGTCGACCACTGGCGAATCAGCTCGCACCAGGCGCGCGGATCGACGTCCTCGTCGGCGGCGACGCCGGAGAACTGGTCGGTGGTGGTGTTGCGGATGTCGTTGCCGCTGGTCTGGATGGCGTGCATCTGCACGCTGGCGAGCTCCGCCAGCATGTCCGGCACGTCCTCGAGCTTCGGCCAGTTCAGCTGGAGGTTGGTGCGGGTGGTAAAATGGCCATAGCCCCGATCATAGCGGGCCGCGATCTCGCCCAGCTTGCGCAGCTGGTAGGAGGCCAGCATGCCGTAGGGGATGGCGATGCGCAGCATCGGCGCATAGCGCTGGATATAGAGACCGTTCTGCACGCGAAGCGGCAGAAACTCCTCGTCGCTGATCTTGCCCTCGAGGTAGCGACGCATCTGGTCGCGGAACTGGGCGACGCGCTCGTCGACCAGGGTCTGATCATGGGTGTCGTAACGGTACATTCAGCGCTTACCTGCAACTTGGAAGTGGCGGAGCTTGGCGACCACCTTAATGGGTCGGGGTTATTCTATAAAAGAATAAATCTTCATACTTTATATTCGAAATGGAATGAGCCGTGGCGCCTGTGGGATTCGCCCCAATGGTCGCCTCCGGCGGGCTCCCGACATCATATCGCGAGCCTCAGCCAACGGCGTCGCTGCCAGATCATCACGAACCAGGCGGAGTTCAGGCAGCGATAGCCGAGCTGAACCCACCAGATGCCCACCAGGCCATAGCCTAGTTGAACGCCCACCCACCAGGCCAGCGGCAGGAACACCAGCCACTGCAGGGTCAGGGTGGTCGTCATTACCGTACGATTCGCTCCGGCCCCGAGCAAGGCCTGAGCGAACACCAGCGCCGCGGCATCGAGCACGATCATCACGGCGGTGAGCCGCAGCGGCATCCGCCCCATGGCGGTGAGCGCCGGGTCGTGGAGAAAGAGCGCGAGCACCGCCTCGGGGAACAGCACCATGGGCAGGGCGATCAGCGCCAGGCACGGCCAGGCCAGGCGCACCACGTCCCAGCCCCAGCGGTGGGCCTCGTGGTGGTCCTGGCGGCCCAGCGACTGGCCGACCAGGCTCATCGCCGCCATGCCCAGGCCCACGCCGGGCAGGATCAGCAGCAGCGAGAGGTTCACCAGCACGTGGCCCACCGCGACGCTGGCGGTACCGACCTGCCCGAGGATCCAGAACAGCACCGCGTAGCCCGCCGCGAACCAGACCTGCTGGAACGAATGGGGCACGGCCAGGCGCAGGGTGGTGACGAGGGTCCGGGGATAGGGCCGACCCGCCAGGAACCCGCTGCCGGTGGCATGCCGGAGGCTCAGCCCCGCCCAGATGGCGAGTCCTGCATACAGCGAGAGGCTGGTGCCGGCCCCGGCGCCGGCGGCCCCCATGGCGGGCAGCCCCAGCCAGCCGAAGATCAGCAGCACGCTGGCCACCACGTTGACCAGGTGCATGACCAGGATGATGCGCAGGTACACGCCGGTCCGCTGGATGCCGTTCCAGTAGCCGCGGAAGCAGAAGATCATCGCCACCGGCACCAGCGACACCACGCGCCAGCGAAAGTAGGCGACGGCCTCGACATTCACCGCCGGGTCCTGGTTGATCAGAGCCAGCAGGCGGGGCGCCTGCCACAGGCACAGCAGGGTCAGGGGCAGGGCGACGGCCAGGGCGATCGCCAGCCCGGCGTTGAGGGCCAGGGCGCGCCGCTCCCAGTCCCCCTCGCCGTGACGTCGCGCGGTCTGCGCCTGCACGCCGGACGACAGGCCGAACACCACGGCGGTGATCAAGAAGATCGCGTAGCCGCCGATGCCCACCCCGGCCAGGGGCACCTCACCCAGCGAGCCCACCAGCGCCGCGTCGATCAGGTTGAGCAGGCTCTGGCTGAGCATGCCGCCGATGATCGGCAGGGCGAGGCGCAGGATGGTCCGGCGGCGCGGAGACTCAGGCAGCATGGCACCGTCCGTCACGACCGGGGCCGGCCCCGCGCCGGGGGCCCGAGATGACACGCCGCGCCATCAGCTGGGGTCGTAGGAGAGCACCGGCGCCAGCCAGCGCTCCAGTTCGGCGACCGACATGCCCTTGCGGCTGGCCAGCACCTCGACCTGGTCGCGGGTGATCTTGCCGGTGGAGAAGTACTTCGACTGGGGATGGGCGAAGTACCAGCCGGAGACCGCCGCGGCGGGCCACATGGCGAAACTCTCGGTGAGCTCGAGGCCGGCGTGGGTCTCGGCCTGGAGCAGGCGGAAGAGGGTGGCCTTCTCGGTATGGTCCGGGCAGGCCGGATAGCCCGGCGCGGGGCGGATGCCCTGGTACTTCTCGGCGATCAGCGCGTCGTTGTCGAGCGTCTCGTCGGGCACATAGCCCCAGAACTCCTTGCGGACCCGCTCGTGCATGTGCTCGGCGAAGGCCTCGGCGAGCCGGTCGGCCAGCGCCTGGACCATGATGGCGTTGTAGTCGTCGCCGGCGGCCTTGTAACGGTTGGCGAGTTCCTCGACGCCGTGCCCCGCGGTCACCGCGAAGCCGCCGATCCAGTCGGGCTTGCCGCTGGCCTTGGGCGCGACGAAGTCGGCCAGGCTGTAGCAGACCCCCTCGCGGTTCTTGGTGGTCTGCTGGCGGATATGGTGCAGCCGCTCGACCACCTCGGCACGGGACTCGTCGGCATAGACCTCGATGACGTCGTCATCGACGCTGTTGGCGGGCCACAGGCCGATCACGCCGCGGGCCTGGATGAGGCGCTCGTCGATCATCCGCGCCAGCATGTCCTGGGCGTCGGCGAACAGGCTGCGTGCCGCCTCGCCGACCTTGTCGTCGTCGAGGATCCTCGGGTACTTGCCGGCCAGCTGCCAGCTCATGAAGAAGGGCGTCCAGTCGATGCGCTCGACCAGCCGGGTCAGGTCGTAGTCATCGAAGACCTTGAGGCCCTCGAGGGCCGGCCGCGGCGGGCTGTAGTGCGCCCAGTCGATGACCGGCTTGTGACGACGCGCCTCGGCATAGCTGATCTCCGCGGCCTTGGGGCGACGCCTGGCGTTGCGCTCGCGGACCGTCTCGTACTCGGCGCGGATCTCGGCCACATAGGCCTCCTTGAGCCCCGGCGAGAGCAGCTTGCCGGCCACCCCGACGGCCCGTGAGGCGTCGGTGACATAGATTACCGGGTGCTCGTAGCCCGGCTCGATCTTGACCGCGGTGTGGGCCTTGGAGGTGGTGGCCCCGCCGATCAGCAGCGGCAGCGTGAAGCCCTGGCGCTGCATCTCCTTGGCGACATGGACCATCTCGTCCAGCGACGGGGTGATCAGCCCCGACAGGCCGATGATGTCGGCGTTCTCGTCGCGGGCGGTCTGGAGGATCTTCTCCGCCGGCACCATCACGCCGAGGTCGATCACCTCGTAGTTGTTGCACTGCAGGACGACGCCGACGATGTTCTTGCCGATGTCGTGGACGTCGCCCTTGACCGTGGCCATGACGATCTTGCCCTTGGCCTGGGTGTCCTCGCTCTTCTCCGCCTCGATGTAGGGGATCAGGTAGGCCACCGCCTGCTTCATGACCCGCGCCGACTTGACCACCTGGGGCAGGAACATCTTGCCGGCGCCGAACAGGTCGCCGACCACGTTCATGCCATCCATCAGCGGGCCCTCGATCACCTCGATGGGGCGCGTGGCCCGCTGGCGGGCCAGCTCGGTATCGTCCTCGATATAGGCGGTGATGCCCTTGACCAGGGCGTGCTCGATGCGCTTCTCGACCTCCCAGCTGCGCCACTCGAGGTCCTCCTTCCTGGCGCCGCCGCTGCCGTCGCCCTTGTACTTGTCGGCGAGGTCGAGGAGCCGCTCGGTGGAGTCGCTGCGCCGGTTGAGCACCACGTCCTCGACCGCCTCGCGGAGCTCCTCGGGCAGGTCGTCGTAGACCGCCAGCTGGCCGGCGTTGACGATGCCCATGGTCAGGCCGGCGCGGATGGCGTGGTAGAGGAACACCGAGTGGATGGCCTCGCGCACCGGGTTGTTGCCGCGGAACGAGAAGGAGACGTTGGACACCCCGCCGGAGACCATGGCGTGGGGCAGGTGCTCGCGGATCCAGCGGGTGGCCTCGATGAAGTCCACCGCGTAGTTGTCGTGCTCCTCGATGCCGGTGGCGATGGCGAAGATGTTGGGGTCGAAGATGATGTCTTCCGGGGGGAAGCCGATCTCGTCGACCAGCAGCCGGTAGGCGCGCTGGCAGATCTCGGTCTTGCGCGCGAAGGTGTCGGCCTGGCCCTGTTCGTCGAAGGCCATCACCACCACCGCGGCGCCGTAGCGGCGGCAGCGGGTGGCCTGCTCGCGGAAGGCCGCTTCGCCTTCCTTCATGGAGATGGAATTGACCACCGCCTTGCCCTGGATACACTTGAGGCCGGCCTCGATGATCTCCCACTTGGAGGAGTCGACCATGATCGGCACCCGGGCGATGTCGGGCTCGCCGGCGATCAGGTTGAGGAAGCGCACCATGGCCTCCTCGGACTCGAGCATGCCCTCGTCCATGTTGATGTCGATGACCTGGGCGCCGTTCTCCACCTGCTCGAGGGCCACCTCGAGGGCGGTGGTGTAGTCCTCCTCGACGATCAGCCGCTTGAAGCGGGCGGAGCCGGTGACGTTGGTACGTTCGCCGACGTTGACGAACAGCGAGTCGTGCTCGATGTTGAACGGCTCGAGGCCCGACAGGCGACAGGCCAGGGCCCGCTCCGGCAGCGGCCGCGGGGCGAGGTCGCGGATCGCCCGGTGGATGGCGGCGATATGCTCCGGCGTGCTCCCGCAACACCCGCCGATGATATTGACCAGGCCGCTGGCGGCGAACTCGGCGACGATGGCCGCCATCTCCTCGGGGGTCTGGTCATACTCGCCGAACTCGTTGGGCAGGCCGGCGTTGGGGTGGGCCGAGACGAAGGTGTCCGCCTTCTTGGCCAGCTCCTCGACGTAGGGCCGCAGTTCCTCGGCGCCCAGGGCACAGTTCAGGCCCACCGACAGCGGCCGGGCATGGCGCACCGAGTTCCAGAAGGCCTCGGTGGTCTGGCCGGACAGGGTACGCCCCGAGGCGTCGGTGATGGTCCCGGAGATCATTACCGGCAGCCGCTCACCGCGGTCCTCGAAGAGTTCCTCGAGGGCATAGATCGCGGCCTTGGCGTTGAGGGTATCGAAGATCGTCTCGATCAGGATCAGGTCGCTGCCGCCCTCGATCAGCGCCTCGGCGGCCTCGCGGTAGTTGTCGCGCAGCTCGTCGAAGGTGACGTTGCGCTTGGCGGGGTCGTTGACGTCCGGGGACAGCGAGGCCGTGCGCGAGGTCGGCCCCAGCACCCCGGCGACATAGCGGGGCACCCCGGTCTCCTCGGTCACGGCGTCACAGACCTCGCGCGCCAGCCGGGCCGATTCGCGGTTGAGCTCGGGGACCAGTGCCTCCATGCCGTAATCGGCCTGGGACAGGCGCGTGCTGTTGAAGGTGTTGGTCTCGACGATGTCGGCCCCGGCCAGGAGATAGTCCCGATGGATCCGCGTGACCAGGTCCGGGCAGGTCAGCGCCAGCAGGTCATTGTTGCCCTTGAGGTCGCTGGGCCAGTCCGAAAAGCGCTCGCCGCGAAACTCCTCCTCGGACAGCGCGGCGTTCTGCAGCATGGTGCCCATGCCCCCGTCCAGCATCAGGATGTGCTGGCCGAGGCGTTCGGTAAGCGTGGCGGTCAGGGGAGTCGGGACGGCAGCCATGGGTCGGGTCAATCTCCAGCGTGAAGGCGTCGGGGCGCATCGACGGCGCGGCGCCTGGGGCGTCTTGCCATACGAGGTGGCCGTCGAGAGTCGGCGGGGCAACGAGGCCCGTGACAAAACCGAAAACCGCTATGGTAGCAAAAGCCGGCGTGCGGCGGCAGGGGCCTAGGGCGCGTTGACCATCGCACGCACGTTGCGATGGTCAACGCGCCCTATAACCCAGCAAATCACTCGGGATTGTCTCGCGACGGCCACTCGCTTACCATGGGCCCATCACCTCATTGCGGCCTGCGGTCGCGGCGGTCGGCACCGCGGCGGCCCGGCTCGAACAGCGAGAGCATCATGAGCGACAGCATCCAGATTACCGACAGTGCCCAGGACTACCTCGCCGAACTGCTGGCCAAGCAGAACGTCGAGGGCATCGCCGTGCGCATCTTCATCACCCAGCCCGGCACGCCCTATGCCGAGACCTGCCTGGCCTACTGCCGGCCCAGCGACGAGCGCCTCGAGCTCGACAAGATCGCCGTCTACCTGGACAAGCACAGCCTGCCCTTCCTCGAGGAGGCGGTGGTCGACTTCAATGCCGACCGCATGGGCGGCCAGCTGACCATCAAGGCGCCCAACGCCAAGATGCCCAAGGTCAACGCCGACAGCCCGCTGGCCGACCGCGTCAACTACGTGCTCTACAGCGAGATCAACCCGGGGCTGGCCGCCCACGGCGGCGAGGTCAAGCTGGTCGAGCTGACCGAGGAGCAGGTGGCCGTGCTGGCCTTCGGCGGCGGCTGCCAGGGCTGCGCCGCCGTCGACCTGACCCTCAAGGAAGGCGTCGAGAAGACCCTGAAGGAGCGTATCCCGGAGCTGGCCGGCATCCGCGACGTCACCGACCATACCGACACCACCAACGCCTACTACCGCTAGGAAACCCTGATTTGCTGCTGCGCTCGATAGGCCGGCCGCCGGCGGTGCCGAGGCGTCGGACCGTCGCGATCCTCATTTAGCAGCACGTAAACTCCGGTCGCTCCGCGCCGGCGTCAACCAGCCTATCTTCGCTCACGACGCAAATCTGCGTTTCCTTGGTTAGTTCTCGGCACTCTCTGCCTGCGTGGGCCCCGCATCGTCGGGGCCCGCGTCGTTTTCGACCGTTTCGCTCAACCGGGCCTGGGTCTCGCGGATCCCCTCCAGTGATGACCAGAGGCGATCCTCGAGGCGTCGCTCCAAGGCTTCCACGCGCTCCTGGCGCGATGCCAGGGCCTGCTGGCTGTCCTCCAGCCGCGCCGTCAGGCGCGTCCTTTCCTCCTCCAGCGACAGGCGGGCCGCCTCGGCGTCGCGCCCCGCCTGCTGCGCCTCACGGCGCCGCCGCTGCTCCTCGCTGAGTTCCGCGCGCAGCGCCCTGTGCTCTTCCTGAAGCGTCTCCAGGCGTTTCTCCAGCTTGTCGTGGCGGCTGGCATGGGCCTTCTCGGCGGCCTGGCGTTCCCGGCGGGCCTCGTCGAGCAGCCCCATCAAGCGCGCCTCGGCGCTCTCGTGGCGCTGCTCCTCCTGGGCCAGTCGCGCCTGGTGGGTCGCCTCCTGGTCGGCCTGCGCCTGACGGTGGGCCTGGCCCTGGGCCTCCAGCTCCGCCTGCAGCTCCTCGAGGCGTGCCTCCAGCCGCGTCCGGGCCTCCCGCTGGCGTGCCTCGCGGCTCGCCAGGGCCTCATGGTCGGCCTGTAGTCGCGCCAGCTCGGCGGTCTGGGCCTCGAGGCGCGCCTCGGTGCGTGTCAGGTGAGCGGAGAGGGCGGCCTCGCGCTGTTCGGCGTCCTCGGCTCGGCGCACGGCCTCCGCGGCCTGCTCGCCGGCCTCGGCCACCTTGTCGTCGGCCTCGCGGCGATAGTGGGCCAGTGCCTCGTTGGCCGATGCCTGGGCCTGCTGCCAGAGCGTCTCGGCCATGTCCTGAAGGGCCGCCGGCATGCCCCGCGGCGGGGGCACGTCCCGGTTCTCCTCGCGGCGCTTGCGCCACTCCCTGAGGTGTTCGCTGATGGTGGTGAAGCTGCCGGTGCCCAGCGCCTCGCGGATCTTCTGCACGCTGGGCGCCTCGCCCCTGGCCATCAGGGTATCGATCGCCCGCTGCACATCCTCGTACTGCACACCGCTGCGTGCCATGCCGTTCTCCTCGCCTGTTGACTCGCCTCCCCGGAGGCCTCGCCGATGCGCGCAGCATACCCCGGGAGACGGGAAAACAAAATAATTACATATTACGTTTTACGTAAAATACATTACCATTTCGAGATAAAAATCAAGATTACGCGGCTTATCTTGATTTTCCTGGTGGCCACGGGGACACTGTTCCCGGCCGTCATGCGGCGTGTCGCACACGGAAGAGAGAAGAGGGAGAGGGGAAGGAATGTCGGACTCCGTCATCGGGCAGGAGATGGTGCAGGGGCTGTACGAGACGGCGCCCGCCGTGCCGGCCGCGCCGTCCGCCCAGGGCACCAGCCATATCGCCGCCCGCGACGACATCGAGGCGGTGGGCCTGTGGCTCGCCGAGTACCGGGCCAGCCCCAATACCCGGCGCGCCTACCGTCGCGAGGCCGAGCGCCTGCTGCTGTGGCTGGCGACCCAGAACCTGGGGCTCGCCGAGGTGCGCCGCGACCATCTCGACGCCTTCGAGGCCTTCCTCGGCGACCCGCAGCCCCGGGAGCGCTGGGTGGGCGCGACGCGACCGCGTCGCGATCCTCGTTGGCGACCGTTCCGCGGCCCGCTGTCACCGGCCAGTCGCCGGCAGAGCCTGGTCATCCTGCAGGGGCTGTTCGCCTGGCTGGCCGAGGCGGGCTGGATCGCCCACAACCCCTTCCGGCTGATGCGCGACAAGCGGCGTCGCCTGGACAACCGTCAGCCGCGGATCGAGCGCTACCTGGAGCGCCCGCTGTGGGACTGGCTGTGGGGCTGGCTGGATCGCGAGCCGGATGCCGAGGCCACGCCACGGGAACGCTTCGAGGCACAGCGGCGCCGCCTGGCGTTCGGCTTCGCCTACCTGCTGGCCCCACGGATCTCGGAGATGGCGGCGGCCCGCATGAGCGACTTCCAGCGGCGCGAGGGGCGCTGGTGGTGGGACGTGGTGGGGAAGGGCGGCAAGGCGGCCCGCCTTCCGGTACCCCCGGACATGATGCACCTGCTCGGCGACTGGCGAGGCCACCTCGGCCTCGCCCCCGAGCCCGGGCCGGACGAGGCCACGCCGCTGCTGCGGGGGCTGGACGGTCGCCGCGGCCTGGGCGAGAACCGGCTGTACCGGCTGATGCGCGGTGTCTTCGACGAGGCGGCAGGGGGCCTGGCGGCCGAGCTCGGCGAGGCGGCGAGGCGGGAGGTGGCCCAGCTGCGACGGGCCACGCCCCACTGGCTCCGCCACACGGCCCTGACCCACCAGGCCCAGGCCGGGATCGAGTTGCGCTACCTGGCCGAGACGGCGCGCCATGCGCGGCTCGACACCACAGCGCGCTATCTCCATGCCGAGGACGCGGAGTGGCATCGCCAGCAGGCCCGGCACGGGCTGTCGGGCCGGGTGGCAGGCGAGGGGGCGGACGAGGGCGGCTCCCGGACGTTATAATCGCGACCATCACATCGAGGAGTTCCCATGAGCACAGAGACCACCGCCGAACAGGCCCAGCAGGAGCTGCTGGACGAGTTCGAGATGTTCGACAACTGGATGGATCGCTACCAGTACATCATCGACATGGGCAAGCAGCTGCCGGCCTTTCCCGACGAGTGGAAGGTCGCGGAGCTGAAGATCCAGGGCTGCCAGTCCAATGTCTGGATGCACCACGCGCGGCAGGGCGATCGCCTGCACTTCCAGGCGATCTCCGATGCGGCCATCGTCTCGGGGCTGATCGCCGTGCTGATGCGCATCTACAATGACCAGCGCCCCGAGGACATCCGCGCCACCAGCCCGCACTTCCTCAAGGACCTGGGCCTCGACAAGCACCTGTCGCCGACCCGCAGCAACGGCCTGAACGCCATGCTGGAGCGGATCTACCGCGTGGCCGAGCAGGAAGCGGCCTCGGCCTGACGGGCCGCGCTCGCGCCGTGGCGACGGCGGCGCTCCCTGGCCAGGATGGCCTCGGCATCCAGGTCGGCGATGGGGGCGTCCTGGCGGGGCGGCACCTCCCCGGCGAGCTGCAGGGCGTAGTAGCGCCCACAACAGACGCGCAGGAAGGACGCGAAGTTATCGACGTCGCGTCCCGACTCGATCCATTCCCGGGAGAGCCGGGTGAGCAGCTGGCTCAGCCCCAGGTCGTCGCGGCGGCCGATCTCCTCGAGCACGCCCCAGAAGAATCCCTCGAGGCGCACGCTGGTGCTCACCCCGTCGAGTCGCATGGAGCGCGTCTGCGACTCCCACAGGGCGGGGTCGGCGCCGGTGAATAGCTTGCACATGGTCCCGATCTCCTTGGCGGCATGGTCCAGGCGCACCGCACGAGGTGCCAGGCGACAGCATGCCGCCTGGCAGGGGGCTCGGCAAGCCGGGCCTCAGGCGTGGCCGATGCGGGTGCCGAGCCGCTCGAGGTACTGGGCGAGCCAGGCGGGATGGGCCGGCCAGGCCGGCGCGGTGACCAGGTTGCCGTCGGTCACCGCCGCGTCCACGGCGATATCGGCATAGTGGCCACCGGCGAGCTCCACCTCGGGGCGACAGGCCGGGTAGGCGGAGCAGCGCCGCCCCTCCAGCACCCGGGCGGCGGCGAGCAGCTGGACGCCGTGGCAGACGGCCGCCACGGGCTTGTCCGCCGTGAAGAAGTGCCGCACGATCTCGATCACCCGGGCATCGAGACGCAGGTACTCGGGCGCTCGCCCGCCAGGAATCACCAGGCCATCGTAGGCGGCCGGGTCGACCTCCTCGAAGCTGGCATTCAGGGCGAAGCGATGGCCCGGTTTCTCGGTGTAGGTCTGGTCGCCCTCGAAGTCGTGGATCGCCGTGGCCACGGTGTCGCCGGGGCGCTTGTCGGGGCAGACCGCGTCGACGCGATGTCCCACGGCCTGGAGGGCCTGGAAGGGGACCATGGTCTCGTAGTCTTCGGCGAAATCGCCGCAGAGCATCAGGATTCGCTTGCCGGACATGGCGGTTCTCCTAGCATTGCGCGGAGAGGTCAGTCTGGCATGGGCGCTCACGGGGCGGGTGGTAGCCCACTACTACACCCGGGCTCAGTCCGTGCGCCCCGGCCGGGCGCGGCAGCGAAAGTGCTCGTCGAGCTCGGGGTCGTCGCGGCACAGCGCTTCGCTGGGCCCGCCCGGGACGGGGTCGATTCCCCCGGGGCAGCCCGGGTGACAGCGCAGGATCCGGCGCAGGGCCAGCCAGCCGCCGCGGCCCGGGCCGTGCACCCGGATGGCCTCCATGGCGTAGTGCGAGCAGCTCGGCCAGTAGCGGCAGCGCGGGCCGAGCAGGGGGCTCAGGAGCAGCTGATAGCCTCGCAGCAGCCCGAGCATCGCCCGACCGAGCCAGCCCATGGCGCCCCGATCATGCCGCGACGCCATGGGCTCAGCGAGGCGTCCCGGCGCCGTAGAGGGTCGCGGGATCGACCAGCGGGGCGCTGGTCACCCGCGCCTGGTCGCCCTCGAGGGCCACGTAGAAGCAGCTGCGCCGGCCGCTGTGACAGGCCGGCCCCGTCTGGTCCACCTGCAGCAGCAGGGTATCGCCATCGCAATCCAGGGCCGCGGCTCGCAGGTGCTGCTGCTGGCCGGACGACTCCCCCTTGCGCCACAGCTTGCCGCGCGAGCGCGACCAGTAGCAGACCCGACCGCTGCGCAGGGTCTCCTCCAGGGCCTCGCGGTTCATCCAGGCCATCATCAGCACCTCGCCACTGTCATGCTGCTGGGCGATGGCCGGAATCAGCCCGTCGGCATTGAAACGGATGGCGGCGAGGATCTCGGCCAACGGGTGGCGGCTGTCACGGGCGGCGCCTTCCAGCGCCTTGAAGGTATCGGACATGCAGTCTCCGGCAATGATGGTCAGAGGGCCTCGGCGGCCGAGCGGCAGCTATCGCACTGGCCGAGCAGCTCGATGGTCTGGCGCTGGACGACGAAGCCCAGCTCCCGGGCCCGGGCGCCCAGCTGCTCGTTGATGTCGTCCAGGTGCAGTTCCTCGACGCGGCCGCAGTCGCGGCAGATCAGCAACTGGAAGCCGTGGGCATGCTCGGGGCAGGGGCAGGCGACATAGGCATTGAGCGACTCGATGCGATGTACCAGGCCCTGGTCGATCAGGAACTCCAGGGCGCGATACACCGTGGGCGGCCGTGCCGCGGCATGCTCCGTGGCCAGGCGATCCAGCAGGTCGTAGGCCTTGAGGCCGCCGCGGGTGTCCGCGATCATCTGCAGCACCCGCTGGCGGATGGGGGTGAAGCGCACGCCGCGGCGGCGGCACTGTCGCTCGGCCTGGTGCATCAGGGCGCGGGAATCGGTCATGCTGGCCATGCGGGTCTCGGGATGAAGGCCATATTCTACGCGTCACGCCCGGAGGGAGCCAGTCACCGCGTCGTTGCCCCAGGGCTATCGCAGTTGCCTATAGCGAGGGGCGCCGGGGGCAGACCGTAAGGAGGTCCTACGCCAGGGGTGAGGAGCACTGCTCCGAACGGGCTGGCCATGGATGGCCAGCACCGGACCTGCAAGCGGAGCGGGACGCGAGAGCGCAGCAGGGCGTCGGTAGCGCCCAGGGAGGGGTTCACAGCGCCTCCTCAATGGTCCGGCACCCCGGGGCCTGTCGACGGATCAGCCCCGAACGATCCTGCTATCTGCGATACCCCTGGTCGTTGCCCTCAGCCGGAGGACGGGGCGGGCAGTCGCCTGGCCCCCGCCAGCCAGCCCCGCGGCCAGTCGCGAGCGGCCAGCCGGGCATCCTCGGCGTCCGCTCCATCATACGCCGCCACCAGCTCGGCGAGGATATGCCGCTCGGCCTGCTTCTGGGCGAGCATGCCGAGCAGCAGTGCCTGCAGGAACGGGGTGGCATTGATCTCCTCGAGGTGCGTCGCCACCCGCACCGTGTGCTCGGCCCGGGCCTCGGCCAGCTTCAGCGCGGCGAGCGCCTGGCCGCGACCGGCGATCAGCCCGGCGACCTTGCCGCTCTCCGCTTCCGCGCCTGCCGGCCAGGCAGGTCCCCTCGGGGGCGCGACACGTGATGCTGGCGGCTCGAGCTCACGGGCGACCCGGTGGATCTCCGCCAGGCGCCGTTCGCACTCGATGCCCAGGGTCGCCATCAGGCGACTGATGCCGCGGCCGAAGGGCAGGAAGCGGAAGGCCAGGCGGCGATAGTGGCCCATCGCCTGGCGTTCGTGATCGCCGGCCAGGGCCAGGAGCTCCCCGGGCAGCAGGACGGCGGGGAATTCGCGGGGATACGGGTGTGTCATGAGGCGGCCTCCCGTGGCTGCGGCGTTGTTGTTATGGGAGTGTCGTTATGGGAGGCAAGGGTAGCGGGCCGGGGGGATGGGCTCCTTGACGGAGGTCAGGTTTGTCCCTCGAAGGCCCGATTTCATGCCTGGGTATGAGATGTCTCATACCCAGGCTCGGGACGAATGCCGGGGCCCGCTCAGGCGCTGGAGATGGCCACCGGCGGCTCCTCGGTGGTGGCGAGTTCGCTGCGGCGGGCGAAGTGGCGCTGGGCGAAGGCCACCCGTTCCTCGACGCCGATGCCTTCGGGCTGCTGCTCGATGAGGTCGAGCCGCGGACGGAGCCCCTCGCCGTTGGCCATCTGGATCGCCAGGCCGGGGCGGGCATTGAGCTCGAGCAGCATGGGACCATGGTCACGATCCAGCACCATGTCGGTGCCCAGATAGCCCAGCGAGGTCATCTCGTAGCAGCTCGCCGCCAGCAGCAGCAGGGTCTGCCAGCCGGGGATGCACAGGCTGGCCAGCTCGTGGCCGGTGTCCGGATGGTCGTGGCGGGACCGGTCGAACTGGACCCCGCGGATGGCGGTGCCGGTGGCGATGTCGATCCCCACGCCCACCGCCCCCTGGTGGAGGTTCGCCTTGCCGTCCGAGGCGGCGGTGGACAACCGCATCATGGCCATCACCGGATAGCCCTTGAAGACGATGACGCGGATGTCGGGCACGCCCTCATAGGTGTACTCGCCGAAGGTCTCGTCGAAGTTGATCAGCGACTCGATCAGCGCCACGTCGGGCGACCCGCCCAGGGAGTAGAGGCCGGACAGGATGTTGGAGGCATGCCGCTCGACGTCCTCCAGGGACAGCCGGCTGCCGCTGGGCTTGATGTAATCGCCCCCGTCGACCCGCTCGACGACCAGGATCCCCTTGCCGCCGCTGCCCTTGGCCGGCTTGATCACGAAGCCGGTGTGTCCGGTGAGCATCTCGCGGATGTGCTTGACGCCGAACTGGGTGGTCACGGTGCCGATCAGGGCTGGGGTGGTGATCGCGTACTGCTGGGCCAGCAGCTTGGTCTTCAGCTTGTCGTCGACCAGCGGATACAGGCGCCGGTCGTTGTAGCGACCGATATAGCGGATGTTGCGGCGATTCATGCCGATGATGCCCTTGGCCTTCAGGCGGCCGGGAGAGGTCCACATGGCGTCAGTCCTCCGTCACCGGCTTGAAGCGGCGCAACTCGAGCAGGCGGTACCCGGTGTAGTTGCCGAGCAGCAGGATCAGCGCCATCAGGATCAGTTGCACCCCCAGGAAGTTGAAGGTGATATGGCGAATCCAGGGATTGTTCATGGCCAGGTAGGCGAGCACCGCGGTGAGCAGGCTGCCGCCCCCCTGGATCAGCACCTCCTTGGGGCCTTCCTCTTCCCAGAGGATCGACATGCGCTCGATCGTCCAGGACAGGATGATCATCGGGAAGAAGGTGATCTGCAGTCCCGCATTCAGCCCGAAGCGATAGGACAGCACCGAGAACAGCGAGATGATGGCGATGACCGTGATGATCACCGCCGTCACTCGCGCCACCAGCAACAGGTTCAGGTAGGACAGATAGTTGCGGATCACCAGCCCCACCGCCACGACCAGCAGGAAGCCGACGAGCCCGGTCACCAGGGTGGTCTGGATGAACGCCAGGGCGATCAGCACCGGCATGAAGGTGCCCGAGGTCTTGATGCCCACCAGGACCCGCAGCAGGACCACCACCAGGGCGCCGATCGGCAACAACAGGATGGTCTGGAACAGCGCCTGTTCCTCCAGGGGCAGGCTGTGGATCGAGAAGTTGAGCAGGGTGTCGGAGCCCCTGGCCAGCTGGCTGCGCACGGCGGCGGCGGCGGGCTGGTTGCGGGAGAGCATGGAGAAGGTCACCCGCGAGTTGGTGCCCCCCTGGACCTCGAGCACCGACTGCCCCGAGGCCTCCCACAGCAGCAGGTTGTCCGGCCGGCCCTGGGCGCCATCGCCAGGGTTGAACAGCGCCTGCTCGTCGCCGTCATAAACCTGGATCCAGGAGGTCAGGCTCTGTCGGCGGCGCCCATGCTCGAGCATCAGGCCATTCACCTCGCGGGCCGCCACGCCGGCCTGGTTGAGCAGGCGCACCAGCAGTGGCACGCGATCGAACTGGGTCAGCAGCAGCCGGGTGTTCTCGCTCTGGCGGTCCTCGGTGAAGTCGCCGATCAGCTCCCGGGTGAAGGTGAACGGGTCGGAGCTGCGCGACCAGGCGCGTTCGATGACCTCGCTGGCCGCCGTATCGTAGGGACGCTCCCAGACCACCGCCGGCAGGGGCTTCGGCGTCGGCCGGTCGGCATCCCGTGCCTGGGGGGCGACCAACAGCTGGGCGCTGTAGTAGAGCTGCTGGGGGCCGCGCGCCTCGCGGATCGACCACTGGGCACGACGGCTGCCGTTCTCCTCGAGGAAGCTGAGCCCGTAGCCCGGCGAGGCGGTATGCTCGGTGAGCACGCGGTAGCCGTCCTGGGTGGAGGGCAGGGCCATTTCCACCTTGGCGGGGCCGCCATCGGCGCGGAAGTTGACCTGTGCCTCGATCTCCCACACCTGGCGCTGTTCACCGGGCGTCCAGGGCACTTCGAATTCGACATGGCGATGCACGCTCATGCCGATGCCGATGACGAGCAGGAGGGCGACGACCAGATAGAAGGGCAGTCGGGACATTACATCTTCCTTGGGGATCAGGGTGAGGCGGAGCCGGTGTCCTGCTCGGCATCACCGTCGGGGTCGTTGGCGCCGTCTTCCGTTGCCGGGCCATCGTCGGGAAAGCTGGGGCGCTCGTGGATATGCTCCCGGGCCACGTCGACCACGGCGATGTCCATCAGGAAGCGACGGCCCAGCAACACGGGGTAGTCCAGGGGGATGCGATCGGTCAGGGTGAACTCGACGGTCTCGCGGATCGACCCCAGGGTCATCAGCAGGCTGATGACCGGGCGCGACTGCTCGCCATTGGCCTGGACGATCCGCACGCGGCGTTCCACCGGGGCCTCGATCCAGTCATCGCGCACGGCGTCGACCGCGCCATCCTCGTCGTTCAGCCCCAGCTTGAAGCGGACCCAATCCTCGCCGTCACGCTCGAAGGAGGTGATCTCGGTAGCCGACAGCGACGAGGTGTTGGCGCCGGAATCGATGCGCGCCTCGAGATAGGTGCCGACGCTGGGGAGTCCGATCCATTCGGAGCGTCCCAGCAGCGCCTTGTTGGCCAGGCGCTCATCGCCGGCCGGGCAGTCGGCGACCATCGGCGACTCGGCGGCATCGGCGCTCAGACCCGCGACATCCTCGCGGAGGCGGCGCAACAGGCTTCCCACTTCGCGGACATCGGTGGTCAGCCGCTGTTGCTGCTGACGATGCTGGGCGAGCGTCTCAAGCCGGGCATCGCAGCGTGCCGACAGGGCCTCCTCGAGGTGGTCGATACGCGCCTCGAAGGCCGGCGGGGTCAGGGGCTCGGGTGGGTCGGGGCGATCCGCAGGCACGAGCGCACATCCCCCAAGCCACGTCAGTCCGAGAAGAGACAGCATCAACGGGGGGCGTAACGGCATGTCGGAAACGTCCTTTGTGCAGACCGGGGAAGCAAACGCCGGGGCGTTCGAGCGAACAAACGAATGCGGCGATGATAAGGAGACGGGCCGCGCCTGTCCACGGCGAGCCGTCGTGCCGGCCGCAGGCCCAAGGCGAGTGAGGGGGATGTGGCGACATGCGGGCATCTGACCCATCATGCATTTAACATAATATATATTCTACGAACTCCTGGTCAGCACTTTTCCCAATCACCCTTCGCCACTATACCTTACGCCAGGCAACCGGCCCCGGTTGCCTGGCGATTCCCTGGCCGGCTGTGGCAGCGCGCGGATATCGAGCGCCATGCCGGCACCACTCCCGGCGCGATATTGCGGCGTCTTTCGTCGGCAATACCCGAGCCTGGCCCAGGACTCATGCTTCACCTATCCCGACGCCGATCGTCGGGGCTGACGGCGTTCATGGGCGTGATTCGCTGCATCATGAAGACGTTCGACGCGATCCTGGCGAAGATCCCCATCGTGTTCGGTCCGTCGGGCCGCCGAGCACGACGTGGCCCGGGCCAGGCGCGCGGGTGGTCAAGGCGAGACGAGCGCGTCGTCGCGTGCTGCCCGAGAGGCCGGGAATCGTTGGCGGCGCGGGTCAACGGCCCTCCTTCGCCTTCGAGCGGGTTCTGGCAGCCAGCCTGCAGCACGGGTGGGAGACACGGGCAACCGGGCCGGGATCAGGGGAAGGAGTCGGGGCGGCCTCAAGATGAATCAATTTGAACATAATTGACGTTATGATCAAATTGACTCATCCAGAGAGTCAACCTCAGCATAGTCATGCCGGGCCATGATGCAAGTTGTGGCGGCGCCTCGCCTGCCGATCCTGACCCGGAACCGTCCGTGACACTCGGGCAGCATCGAGTCCCATGTCCTCGCAGCTTCCCCTGGCCAACATCTGCGACGACACTCACCGGATCATCGCGCCAGACGAAAAAATCCGTAAAATGATGATCTTAGGTACTCCCTCGGGGCCGGTGCACGCCGTGGCGACCGTCGCGTCGGCGGCCCGTGTATCCCAGGCTTCCCTGCCACAGCGAATGACAAGGACCGACAACACCATGAGCGGGTTCCACGAGGACGATCGAGACAGCGACGGGCGTCTGGCCCCGTCGGCACCGCCGGCTTCCGCCGGGCCGGCCGGCGGTCGCAAGCCGACGCAGCGACACCGCCCGCATCTGCCGGCCGCTCACCAGCATCGGCCCGGGGCCGTCGATGCCTCGCGTCCCGTGATGCGCATCGCGCCGACGCCCATCCCCCGGCTCGAGAATCCCGCCCACGTCCACCTGCAGACACAGAACTCCCCTTCCGGCGCCCGCAGCAAGCTCTACCTGCTCAACAACATGGCTCGCCTGTTCGGCGCCGAGGACTATGAACATCTCGTCTGGCACGACCTCCGGGCGCCGGTGGTCCACTTCATCCTCGCCCACCTGCGGGAGGCGGGCTACAAGGCGAGCACCCGCAACGCCTACCTGGCCGCCCTGAAAGGCACCGCGAAGGAATCCTGGGCGATGGAGGTCATGTCGCCCGACACCTTCGAGAGGATCCGGGCGATCCGGCCGGCCAGCAATCCCGGCAAGCCCAAGGGGCGCGCCCACGATATCGCGACCCTGCGTGGCCTGATCCAGGCGTCGGCCTCCGACGGCACCCCGACCGCCCGACGCAATGCGCTGATCATCACCTTCATGGCCTCCCTGGGCATTCGCCGGGAGGAAGTCACCAGGATACGGGTTCCCCGGGATATCGATTTCCGGACCCGGGAGATCCATATCCACGGGAAAGGCAACAAGGAGCGCCTCGTGGTGCCGCCGGAGCCGGTCTGGCGGGCGCTGCTCGACTACCTGGAGACCGAGCGAGGCTACGCCAACGGCGCCCTCTTCTGCCCCTACTGGAACAACCGCGCGACCCCGGTCATCGGCGAGAACGGCCTGACCCTCGGCGTGATCAACTACGTGCTGGGCAAGGCGAGACGGCGCTGTGCCGAACTGCTGGGAGAGGCGGTCACACCGCATGACCTGCGCCGCAGCTTCGCCACCTTCATGCATGAGCAGGGCATGTCGATACGCGAGCTGCAGGTGCTGCTGGGCCACGCCAACTCCGCGACCACCGAGGCCTACGTGCGGGACGAGAAGGACGCCTATCGCCACAAGGCCGCCGACCTGGCCAGGGGCCTGTTCTAGTGTCCTGCAGGCCCACACGACGAGGCCCCGGACCTGGAGGTCCGGGGCCTTGGAGTCAGACCACCCTGGCGGCTTAGAGCGGCTTCTCGTCGTCGGCTTCCTCGTGGACCGGCGGCGCATAGGAGCCATCCTCGCGATGGACCTCCCTGCCGGTCAGCCCCGGGGTGAACACGCAGGCGAGGTGCATGGTCTTGTACGCCCGCAGCAGGTGCTCGTCGTGCTGGTCGAGGATATAGATGTCGCCCGGCTTGATCGGCCAGATCTTGCCGTCGGCCAGGGTCTCCACCTCGCCATCGCCCTCGATGCAGTAGACCGCCTCGAAGTGATGCTTGTAGTGGATATGGGTCTCGGTGCCGGCATAGATACGGGTGATGTGGAAGGAACAGTTGCCGCCGTCGTCGGCCAGCGACAGACGGGTGCTGTCCCAGTTGCCGTTTTCGGCGGTGACCAGACGGTCGGTCTCGCGGGCGACTTCGAGGTTGCGAACGATCATGGTGGCTCTCCAGTAGTGTCTATGACGGGTCGGCCAAGGCGAGGCCGCGACCGGCCGAGGATCTGGCCGTCGGGCCGACGCAGCCGCCCCGGTGGCTAATCAGCATATCAGCTGAGGGCCTGCTTGGCGCTGGCCTCCAGGATGTCGAGCCCCTCGAGGAGATCCTCGTCGGTGATGGTCAGCGGGCACAGGCACTTGACCACCTCACCGTCCTGGCCGCTGGTCTCGATGACCAGGCCGTTCTCGAAGGCCTTGGCGGTGATCTTGTCGGCGATGTCACCGGAGCCCACGTCGATGCCGCGCATCAGCCCACGGCCTCGCTCGGAGGCCTCGATGCCCTGCTCCGAGAGCCAGGCGGCGATCTTCTGGAAGCGGTCGGCGACCACGCGGCCCTTGCGCTGGACATCGCGCTCGAAGCTGTCGTCGCTCCAGTACTTGCGCAGGGTGGCCGCGGCGGTGGTGAAGGCCAGGTTGAAGCCGCGGAAGGTGCCGTTGTACTGGCCGGGCTTCCACTTGTCGAGCTCGGGGCGCATCAGCACGTGGGCAAAGGGCAGCCCGAAGCCGGACAGCGACTTGGAATTGGTGACGATGTCCGGGGTGACGCCGGCATGCTCGAAGCTGAAGAACTTGCCGGTACGGCCGCAGCCGGCCTGGATGTCATCGACGATCAACAGGATGTCATGGGCCCGGCAGATGCCTTCCAGGCGCTTGAGCCACTCCAGGCCGGAGACGTTGATACCGCCCTCGCCCTGCACCGTCTCGACGATGACCGCGGCCGGCACGTCGAGGCCACCGGACTGGTCGCCGAGCAGCTTCTCGAAGTAGTCCAGGGTGTCGGTGCCCTCGCCCAGGTAACCGTCGAACGGCAGGAAGGAGGCGCCCTGGGTCGGGATGCCGCCGGTGGCCTCGCGGAACTTGCGATTGCCGGTGGTGGCCAGCGCCCCCATGGTCACGCCGTGGAAGCCGTTGGTGAAGGTCACGATGTTGTGACGGCCCTTGGCCACGCGGGCCAGACGGATCGCCGCCTCGACGGCGTTGGTGCCGGTCGGCCCCGGGAAGTGGACCTTGTACTCCAGGCCCCGCGGCTTGAGGATCACCTCCTCCAGGGTCTCGAGGTAGTCACGCTTGGCCGCGGTCCAGAAGTCCAGCCCGTGGACGATGCCGTCGGAGGCCAGGTAGTCGACCAGCGCCTGCTTGATGTGCGGGTTGTTGTGGCCGTAGTTGAGGGTCCCGGCGCCGGCCAGGAAATCGATGTACTCGCGACCGTCCTCGTCGGTCAGGCGGGCATTCTGCGCCTTGGTGAAGACGACCGGAAAGGAGCGTGAATAGGTCCGGACATCGGATTCCATGCGTTCGAGGGTCTGGGTCTGCATTGCGACCTCCTGTCGGGAAAAATCGGCGGATAAAGGGGTGCTCTGCCGGCCCGTGTCGGGCCGGCACGGCAACATCGGATTCAGATCTGGTCGGTCTGGAAGGGACCGATGCGGACGAGATTCTCGGGGTCGTGCTCGCCGCCGAGCTGGTCGGTGGAGAAGTACTCGCGGCTGTTGAGCGGCGCCTGCCAGCGGTCGGCGAGGCGCCGGAAGAGCCCCCAGGATGCCTGGTTGTCGGGGGTGATGGTGGTCTCGAGGTGATGGACCTCGGCCATCTCCGGACGGCTCATCACGGCCTCGACCAGGCGCCTGGCCAGGCCCGTGCCGCGGGCCTTCTCGCCCACCGCGACCTGCCACAGGAAGTAGGTGTCCGGGGCATTGCTCTTCACGTAGCCGGAGACGAAACCGACGATCTCGCCCTCCTCGTTGGTAGCCACGGCACAGCTGTCGCGGAACTGGGTGGCCAGCAGCAGGTAGGCATAGGCGGAATTGACGTCCAGCGGGGGGCAGGACTTGACCAGTTCGTAGATCCCCCAACCGTCGTCGGGGCTGGGCTTGCGGATGAACAGCGGCGTGGCCTGATGGCCGACCACGGCATCGGCCACGCTGGGCCTGGCCAGGTCGGCGGAGGGAATGAAGGGCTCGGTGGTTGCATTCATTATGGTGTTCGCTGTAGCGAATTTGAGGGGCATCATAACAGCCGCTTACCTCCTTTTCAAAAAGCAGGTTATCCTGCTGCCGACAAACCATAATACGAAATTATAGTATGTCGTGGGCTTCCCGGAAGGCACGACCTTTTTTTAGTTTAGTCCACCCGGCGAACACCATGCCCCGCCCCAAACGCCAGCGGGCCACCCTCGTGAGGGTGGCCCGCTGAAGTGACGAGGACATGACAGCCTCGCCGGCCGGGGAGCGCTCAGCGCCGCGAGGGGCTGCGCATGGTGACGAACTCCTCGGCCCCAGTGGGGTGGATGCCGACGGTCTGGTCGAACTGGGCCTTGGTCAGCCCGGCACGCACCGCGATGGCGATGCCCTGGATCACCTCGCCGGCCTCCTCGCCGACCATGTGGGCGCCCACCACCACGTCGCTCTGATCATCGACGATCAGCTTCATCAGGCAGCGCTCGCTGCTGCCCGACAGGGTGTGCTTCATGGGCCGGAAGTCCGCCGTGTAGACCCGGATCTCGCCGCACTGCTCCCGGGCCTCCTCCTCGGACAGGCCCACGGTGCCGATGTTGGGGTGACAGAACACCGCCGTGGCGATCCGCGCGTAGTCCAGCGGCGCCGGCGTGGTCTCGCCGTAGTGGTGCTCGACCAGTTGCATGGCCTCGGCCAGGGCCACCGGTGTCAACTCGGGACCGCCGATGACATCGCCCAGCGCCAGGATGGAAGGCACCGAGGTCTCGAAACGCTCGTTGACCTCGAGGGAACCGTCACGATTGGTGGCCAGGTCGAACTGGTCCAGGCCCAGCCCCTCCAGGTGCGGACGCCGGCCGGTGGCCGCGAGCACCGCATCCACCTCCAGGGTCTCGCCGCTGGTCAGGGTGACCCTGAGGCCGCCCGCCACCTTCTCGATGGCCTCGACGTTGGTCTCGAAATGCAGGTTGACGCCCTTCTTGGTCATCTCGTCCCGGGTGAACTCGCGCACCTCCCGGTCGAAGCCGCGCAGGAACAGTTCGCCACGATAGATCAGGTGGGTGTCGCTGCCCAGACCGTTGAAGATGCTGGCGAACTCCACGGCGATGTAGCCGCCGCCCAGCACCAGGAAGCGCTCGGGGAAGGTGTCGAGATCGAAGACCTGGTTGGAGTTGACGGTCAGCTCGCTGCCCGGGAACTCCGGGACCCAGGGCCAGCCACCCACGGCGACGAGGATCTTCTCGGCGCTGATGGTCTCCCCGGCCACCGCGACGTGGTGGGGATCGAGCACCGTCGCGCGGCCATTGATCAGCCGCACCCCGGCGTTGTCCAGCAGGCGGCCGTAGATGCCGTTGAGGCGCTTGATCTCGCCGATCTTGTTGTCACGCAGGGTCGGCCAGTCGAAGGCCGGCGCACCGGGCAGCTGCCAGCCGAAGCCGCCGGCGTCCTCGAACGCCTCGTGGAAGTGAGCCGCGTAGGAGTACAGCTTCTTGGGCACGCAGCCCACGTTGACGCAGGTGCCGCCCAGGTAGCGGTCCTCGGCCACGGCGACCCGGGCCCCGGTGGCGGCGGCGGTCCGCGCGGCGCGCACGCCGCCGGAACCCGCCCCGATGACGAACAGATCGTAATCGTACTCGGACACAGGAATCTCCTGAGAAGTGGGTGAGCGTGAAGTGGCAGCGATCATACCAGCCGCCGGCAGCGCCAGGGAGCCCCGCGGCCATTGACCGGCACTATGCCGGTAATAAAAAATGCTATCGGTCAGATGGCCTGTTCATAAGAGACTCCACCATGAAAACCGAGATGAAGCAGCTGCTCGAGCGCAACCGCGACTGGGCGGAGAGCGTGAGCCGCCAGGATCCCGACTTCTTCGCCCGCCTCTCCCAACAGCAGAATCCCGATTACCTGTGGATCGGCTGCTCCGACAGCCGGGTGCCGGCCAACCAGATCATCGACCTGCCGCCGGGCGAGGTGTTCGTCCACCGCAACGTCGCCAACCTGCTCCATCACAACGACATGAACGCCCTCTCGGTGGTGCAGTTCGCCGTGGACGTGCTCAAGGTGAAGCACATCATGATCGTCGGCCACTACGGCTGCGGCGGCGTCAAGGCCGCGGTCACCGGCGGCGAATGCGGTATCGTCGACTACTGGCTGCACTCGGTACGCGAGCTCTACAGCCTGCATCGCCCGACCCTCGAGCACCTGCCGCTGGAGCAGCAGGTCGACCGCATGTGCGAGCTCAACGTCCAGGCCCAGGTCAACAACCTGTGCCGCACCAAGATCATCCAGCGCGCCTGGCAGCGCGGCCAGCCGCTCGCCGTGCACGGCTGGGTCTACGGCCTGAGCGACGGCCGCATCACCGACCTGGAGTGCAGCGTCACCGGCCTGGACCAGGTCTCCACCCTGTATCGGATCGATCGCGTGGCGCCGTCGAGCGAAGACTGATCCCCCGCCGCCCGGCGAGCCCTCGCCCTCATTCGCCGGGCGCATGACGCCTCTCACTTTTTCGATTGTCTTCCTGCCGCCGGACTCTCTATGTTGAGGCCTGGACCGGAATAAACGGTCGTTCGCCTCGCCGCCCTCGGCGAGGCGGAGAACAACAATCCATCCGGCATGGAACGACTCATGACAATCAATAAGACTCTGCTGGCCAGCGTCGTCGGCGCCGCCATGACGACTGCTGCGATCGCTCCGGCCGCCCAGGCCGAGAACCATCTGCGCATGGCCTACGACGCCGACCCGGTCTCGCTCGACATCCACGAGCAGCTTTCCGGCGGCATCCTTCAGCTCTCCCACATGACCTTCGACCCGCTGGTGCGCTGGACCCGGGACCTCGAGTTCGAGCCGCGCCTGGCCACCGCCTGGGAGCAGGTCGACGACACCACCATGCGCATGAGCCTGCGCGAGGGTGTCGAGTTCCACAGCGGCAACGCCTTCACCGCCGAGGACGTGGTGTGGACCGTGGAGCGCTTGAAGCGCAGCCCGGACTTCAAGGCGATCTTCGAGCCCATCGCCTCCGTCACTGCGGTCGACGCGCACACGGTGGCGTTCACCACCGAGAAGCCCTACCCGCTGCTGCCGAACCTTGCCACCTACATCTTCCCGATGGACCGCCAGTTCTACAGCGGCACCGACGCCGACGGCGACCCCAAGGACGAGATCGTCAAGAACGGCAACTCCTACGCCTCACGCCACCTCTCCGGCACCGGTCCCTTCGAGGTCACCGAACGCCAGCAGGGCGTGCGCATCGCCTTCGAGCGCAACGCGGACTACTGGGACGAGGCCTCCCCGGGCAACGTCGACAGCATCGTCCTGACGCCGATCAGCGAGAACGCCACCCGCGTGGCCGCGCTGCTCTCCGGCGACGTCGACTTCGTCGCCCCGGTGCCGCCCAACGACCTGGAGCGCATCCGTAAGGACGAGGACACCCAGCTGGTCACCATGTCCGGCACCCGGATCATCCTCTTCCACATGAACCAGGAGCGCGTCGAGGCCTTCCAGGACCCGCGCGTGCGCCAGGCCTTCGCCTACGCCATCAACCAGCAAGGCATCGCCGATCGCCTGATGAAGGGCTTCGCCACCCCGGCCGCCCAGTTCTCGCCGGCAGGCTATGCCGGCCACGTGGAGAGCCTGACGCCGCGCTACGACATCGAGCGCGCCAAGGAGCTGATGGTTGATGCCGGCTACGCGGACGGCTTCGAGATCACCATGATGGCGCCCAACAACCGCTACGTGAACGACGCCAGGATCGCCCAGGCGGTGGCCGCCATGCTGGCGCGCATCAACGTCACCGTGGACCTCAAGACCCTGCCCAAGGCCCAGTACTGGGGCGAGTACGACGACCGCGTCGCCGACATGATGATGATCGGCTGGCACGCCGACACCGAGGACTCCGCCAACTTCCACGAGTACCTCACCCAGTGCCCGGATGCCGACAGCGGGGCCGGCCAGTACAACGCCGGCAACTACTGCAATCCGGAGCTGGATGCCCTGGTCGCCGAGGCCAACCTGGAGGTCGACCTCGAGAAGCGCGCCGAGATGCTCCAGCAGGTCGAGCGGACCCTGCACGAGGAGGCCGCCTTCATCCCCCTGCACTGGCAGGACCTGGCCTGGGCCTCCGCCGACCAGGTCGACATCGAACCGGTCCTCAACGTGATGAACTTCCCCTACCTCGGGGACCTGGTCATCGCGGAAGAGTGATCCTCCCTCGCCGGCGGCCTTGCCGGCGAGTCCTCCAACCCTGACCCCGTGACAGGCTCCGCGGAGCCTGTCACCACGTGTTGCACACGGGACGCCACCCATGATCGCCTTCCTGATCAAGCGCCTCTTCCATGCGCTGCTGGTGATGCTCGTCATCAGCGTGATCGCCTTCGCCATCCAGGACAACCTGGGCGACCCCATCCAGCAGATGGTCGGCCAGTCAGTCCCGGAGAGCGAGCGCGAGGCCCTGCGCGAGGACCTCGGCCTCAACGACCCCTTCGCGGTCCAGTACCTGCGCTTCGCCGCCAAGGCGGTGCAGTTCGACTTCGGCTACTCCTACGTCTTCAACGAGCCGACCACCGACGTCATCCTGCGCCACCTGCCGGCGACGCTGGAGCTGGTCGCCGCCTCGGCCTTCCTGATCATCGCCCTGTCGATTCCCATCGGGGTCTACAGCGCCATCAAGCCACGCGCCTGGCTGTCACGCTTCTTCATGGGCGTGTCGATCATCGGCATCTCGATCCCGGTGTTCCTGACCGCCATCGTGCTGATCCAGCTGTTCGCCATCGGCGTGTCCTGGAGCCCCTTCCCCGCCGACACCGGCTGGGGCGCCTGGCTCAATGGCCTGCTGACCACCGACGGCGGCATGCCGGCCTACGGTCGCGGCAACCCGGTCCCCGTCATCGGCACCTGGGAGACCAACTTCGCCTCCCTCGAGGGGCTCTCCTACCTGGTGCTGCCGGCCATCTCGCTGGCCTCGATCATGCTGCCGCTGTTCATCCGCCTGATCCGCGCCGAGATGCTCGAGGTGCTGCAGTCCGATTACGTCAAGTTCGCCCGGGCCAAGGGCATCTCGCCGCGGCGCATCCACTTCCTGCATGCGCTGAAGAACACCATGCTGCCGGTGATCACCGTCGGCGGGGTACAGATCGGCACCCTGGTGGCCTACACCATCCTCACCGAGACGGTCTTCCAGTGGCCGGGCATGGGCCTGATGTTCCTCGACGCCATCGAACGCTCCGACATTCCGCTGATCGTCACCTACCTGATGATCGTGGGGCTGATCTTCGTGATCACCAACACCCTGGTCGACCTGATCTACGGCCTGTTCAACCCCACCGTCAAGCTGACAGGAAAGCCCGCATGACCACCACGACCTCTGCCATCGAGAGTTCCCCCACGGTGAGCCGTTGGGAGCGCCTGCGTGACTCCTATCTGCTCTACAGCTTCAAGCGCGACCCGATCGCCCAGGTCAGCCTCGCGGTGTTCACCGTGCTGGTCGCCGCCGCCGTGCTGGCCCCCTGGCTGGCGCCGATGAACCCGTACGACCTGGCCCAGATCGACATCCTGGCCTCGGAGCTGCCGCCCTTGTGGATCGACGGCAGCGATCCGGCCTACCTGATGGGCACCGACGCCCAGGGCCGCGACCTGCTGTCGACCATCCTCTACGGCGCCCGGGTGTCGCTGATCATCGGCTTCGGCGCGGTGGCCATGCAGGCGGCGCTGGGCGTCTGCTTCGGCCTGCTGGCCGGCTACCTGGGCGGGCGCGTCGACGCCTTCCTGATGCGCCTGGCCGACATCCAGCTATCCTTCTCCACCCTGATGGTGGCGATCGTGGTCGGCGCCCTGTTCAAGGCGATCTTCGGCGGCGCCACCTACAGCGCCTACGCCGTGCCGCTGCTGGTGCTGATCATCGGCCTGGCCGAGTGGCCCCAGTACGCGCGCACCGTGCGCGCCTCGGTGCTCGCCGAGAAGGGCAAGGAATACGTCGATGCCGCCCGGGTGATGGGCCTGTCCAGCCGGAGGATCATGTTCCGCCACATCCTGCCCAACACCCTGTCGCCGATCTTCGTCATCTCCACCGTGCAGGTCGCCAACGCCATCATCTCCGAGGCGGCGCTGTCCTTCCTGGGCCTCGGCATGCCCGAGACCCAGCCGTCACTCGGCTCGCTGATCAAGTCCGGCTTCGACTACCTCCAGTCCGGCTCCTGGTGGATCACCCTGATCCCGGGCCTGGTGCTGGTGGTGCTGGTGCTGGTCATCAACCTGCTCGGCGACTGGCTGCGCGACGTGCTCAACCCGCGACTCTACAAGGGCTGATTCCATGCATCGTCTCGATAACGTTTATCGGCTAGAGGGTCGCCGGCACGACGTGCTCAACCCGCGGCTCTTCGTTCGGCACAAGGGCTGAGGCCAAGGAGACCCCATGTCACTTCTCGACGTAACGAATCTCGACGTGCGCTTCGCGCTGCGCCGCGGCGACGTCCAGGCCCTGCGCGACGTCTGCTTCCGCCTGGATCGCGGCGAGCGCCTGGGCATCGTGGGCGAGTCCGGCGCCGGCAAGTCGGTGGCGGCCTTCAGCCTGCTCAACCTGATCGCCAAGCCCGGCTACATCGCCGGCGGCAGCATCCGCTTCGACGGCCAGGAACTCATCGGCATGCGCGACCGGGCCCTGCGCAGGATCCGCGGGCACCGCATCTCGATGATCTTCCAGGATCCGATGATGACCCTGAACCCGGTGCTGACCATCGGCGAGCAGATGGTCGAATGCCTCAAGGCCCACCGTCGCATCGGTACTCGGGACGCCCGGGCGATCTCGCTGCGCAAGCTCGAGCAGGTGCAGATCCCCTCCCCTTCGGCGCGGCTCGACCAGTACCCCCACGAGCTGTCCGGCGGCATGCGACAGCGGGTGATCATCGCCATCGCCCTGCTGCTCGACCCGGACATCATCATCGCCGACGAGCCCACCACGGCCCTCGACGTGACCATCCAGGCCGAGATCATGGCCCTGCTGCTCGAGCTCTGCGAGGAGCACCACGTGGGCCTGATCCTGATCACCCACGACCTGGGCGTGGTCAGCCAGGTCACCCAGCGGATGCTGGTGATGTATGCCGGCCGAGTCATCGAGCAGGGTCCCACCCGGGAGATCATCAACGATCCCCAGCACCCCTACACCCAGGGGCTGATCAACGCCCTGCCGCAGATGGCCACGCCCGGCTCACGCCTCAACCAGATCCCCGGCAGCATGCCGTCGCTCGACAACCTGCCGAGTGGCTGTGCCTTCCACCCGCGCTGTGGCTTCGTGACGCGTGCCCACGGCTCGACGCGCCAGGCCTGTGTCGATGAGGTGCCGGGCTTCGTGACCTCCGGCAACTGCCAGGCGGCCTGCCACATGGTGGCCGAGATGATCGAACGTGAACGCCTTCCGGCCGAGGAGCATGACTGATGAGTTCGACCGCGACATCCCCCGCGCCGGAGCAGGCCCAGCCGCTGCTGTCGCTGCGCGGCCTGGAGAAGCGCTTCGCGCTGTCCGGGGACTTCCTGGAACAGCTCAAGTTCAAGGGCGGCAAGCTGGTCCGCGAACAGGAATACGTGCACGCCATCAACGGCGTCGACCTGGACATCCAGCGCGGCGAGGCGCTGTGCGTGGTGGGCGAGTCGGGCTGTGGCAAGTCCACGGTGGCACGCACCGTGATGGGCCTGCTCACGCCCAGCGGCGGCGAGATCCACTACGACGGCGAGCGCATCGACGACCGCACCACCAAGGAACTGCTGCCCTATCGCCGGCGCATGCAGATGATCTTCCAGAACCCCTATGCCTCGCTGAACCCGCGCATGACCATCCAGCAGACCCTGGAGGAGCCGATCCGGCTCCACCACCCGGACTGGACGCCCCAGCGGGTCAAGGAGCAGGTCGCCGAGGTGATGGCCTCGGTGGGGATCGCCCCCGACTGGGGGGCCCGCTACGGTCACGAGTTCTCCGGCGGCCAGCGACAGCGCATCGCCATCGCCCGGGCGCTGGCCGTGGACCCGGAATTCATCGTCGCCGACGAGCCGATCTCGGCGCTGGACGTGTCCATCCAGGCGCAGGTGCTCAACCTGCTGATGGAGGCCCAGCAGCAGCGCAACCTCACCTACCTGTTCATCACCCACGACCTGGCGGTGGTCGAGCACTTCGGCACCCGGGTGGCGGTGATGTACCTGGGCCGGGTCTGCGAGGTGGCCCCCACGGCCACGCTGTTCGCCACGCCGCGACACCCCTACACCCGGGCGCTGATGTCGGCAATCCCGCGGCTCGAGGACGACCGTCCCCAGCATCTGCGCCTGGAGGGCGAGGTGCCCACCCCGGTCCACCTGCCCGCCGGCTGCGTCTTCCATGGCCGCTGCCCCCACGCCAATGCGCGTTGCCGCCGCGAGGTGCCCTCGCTGATCGCCACCGACCAGGGCGGCCGGGTCGCCTGCCACGGGGTGGAAGAAGGTCGCATCGGCTGAGCCGCGGGATCTGGCATACTAGCGCGTTGACATACCGCGGAGCGGCCGTGATCCGGCCGCTCTGCGGTTCATGGGACGCTGGCAAGCGTCACACAGCGACGGCCGGCCGATGTTACCCCATCGGCCGGCCGTCGGGACGAGGCTGATATGGAACTACGCTGGCTGGACGACTTCATCGCCCTGGCCCGTACCCGGCACTTCTCGCGGGCGGCGGATGAGCAGAACGTCACTCAGCCGACCTTCTCGCGGCGCATCAAGCTGCTCGAGGAGGAGATGGGCACCGTGCTGGTCAACCGCCAGACCCTGCCCCTCTCCCTGACCCCCGCCGGGGAGGAATTCCTGGCCCTGTGCCAGGACGTGACCCGACGCGTCGCCACCACCCGCGAGCGACTGGTCCAGCTGGCCGAGGCCAGTGCCAGCCGCATCCGCCTGGCGGCGCCGCAGAGCCTGCTCGCCCACTTCCTGCCGGAATGGCTGGCGCGCTGGGCGACGCCTCCGCCGCTGACCCCCTACCTGCGGGCCACCGGCTGGCTCGCCGACGACTACTTCCAGGCGCTGGCCCGGGACGAGTGCGACCTGGCGCTCTGCTACTGGCCGGCCGAGCCCTGTCCGCTGGCCTTCGATACCGAGGGTCTGGAGTACCGGGTCCTGGGGGAGGAACGCCTGCTGCCGGTGTCCCTGCCGGACGCCGACGGGCGGCCGCGTTTCTCGCTGGTGGGGGCCGGGCGGCGGCCGGTTCCCCTGATCGCCTACCATCCTCGGGGGCTGATCGATACCGTCATCCGCAGCCACCTCCGGCAACAGGCGGACGCGCCGACCTTCAGCGTGCTCAACGAGAGCATCCAGAGCAGCAACATCCGCGAGCTGGTCGGGCTGGGCTACGGGCTGGGCTGGCTGCCGCATCGCGCGGTCCGGGACGCCCTGGCCGACGGCACGCTGGTGGCGGCCGGCGGCCGCCGCTGGGAGGTACCGATGGAGATCCGCCTCTATCGCCATCGCGCCACCCCCCATCGCGCGGTGGCCTCCCTGTGGCAGGCCCTCGAGGCATCGGGTGCGGTGCCGGCCCGGCGCGGTGCCTGACGGGCGACCCTGCGGCCCGCCGCGCGACGTCTCGGCCGCTCGACCGATTGATTCCCGCCGCCGAAAAAACCGTCGCGCCGTTAACCCATGTTGTCGGCCCGCCAGGGCCCCGCCGCCTAGGCTGAACCCGTTAGCGAGGGCCAGGGAAGGCCATCGCTACGCCCATGACAATGCGGCCGGATCCCCCGGCGATGCCCAGGACACGGCAGCGCCCGATCCCGACGAGCCGAGACAACACAGGTGGGGGAAATACCTTGGACAAGCCGAACCAGCATCGACGCCATGACGCACGCCTCGCCGACGCACACCGATCGCTCATCCTGCCCGAGGAGTTGATGAGCCTGGTGCAGAACCATGAGCACCATCAATATCATTGCTATCGATGGCGGTCCCTGCGATTCTTGACCTACCATCCCGGCTTGAGCCAGTTGATGCAGGCCCTCGCCGCCGAGAGCCGCCATCGCCTCGGCGCCCTGGCCGAGGCGATGGCGGGTCTGTCGGTCGCCGAACGCCCACTGGCGAGCTGGATCCAGTCGGGCCGACCGCCCCATTTCTTCATCGTCGATGACGACATGGCACGCCTGGAGATGGCCAGGACGCTACTCGAGGAAGGGCGCTCCCGCCGCTTCTATGCGCGACTCCGGCAGGCCAGCGTCGTCCCGGGCCTGGATGCGTTGCTCGATGCCTTCATCATGCAGTCCCGGGCCCACTGCCAGTTGCTCGACGAGACGCGACAGCAACTGCCCGCCTGCCATCGCCCCCTGGGCAGCGTCCCGCCCGGCCGAGGTGCCGCGCGGCGACGCCGCAGGCGCCTCCCCTAGGAGGACGAGCCGGCCGGTCGGTCGCGGGACATCGTGCTCCGGGGCCGCGCCTCCTATAGTGAAGACACGGGCGAGCATTCCCGCCCGGGGAATGCCCTTGCCTTGGCGCCCGGTTGACGCGATCAGGGGGGATCCGAGGGTGCCGCGCCCACTCCGACCCAGGACGCCACCATGAGTCACGCCACGAGCATCCAGGCCGCCATGGGCCGCTACTTCGGCCTGGCCGGCAGCGACCGGCGGCTGCTCGAACGGCTCGAGCGCCGCCCGCGCCGGGCCGCCAAGGGAGAGAGCCTGTGGTCCGCGCATGCCGTGTTGGGCGAGCTCTATATCCTGCAGAGCGGCTGGGCCTGCACCATCCGCGATACCTGCGAGGGGGAGCGCCAGGTCATCGAGCTGCTGCTGCCCGGCGACATCCTCGGCCTGCGGGAGTTCACCTTCCGGCGTCACGTCACCGACGCATACATGATCAGCCCCGGCATCGTCTGCCCCTTCCCCCACGAGGACATCGTGGACCTCGTCGCGGCGTCCACGCCGCTGACCATCGCCCTGTTCGCCGCCATCGGCCGCCAGGAGGCACTGCTCAGCGAGCGCATGCTGGTGACGCTGCATCACACGGCGCGGGCCCAGATCGCCCACTTCGTGATCGAGACCTTCATACGGCTGGCCAAGCTCCAGCCCGTCGACCCCGCCGAGATGCCCTTTCCGATCTCCCAGCGGCTACTGGGTCAGATCCTGGGGCTCTCCCCGGTCCACATCAACCGCACCCTGAGGGCCCTGGAACGCGATGGCATCATGAAGAAGCACAAGGCGTTCATCGTCATCCAGGATGAAGCCCGGCTTCGCGAGATGGCGGACTTCGACGGCGAATATCTCAGCGACCAGATGGACGGCCTGAGGACGCGCCTGGCGGCACTGGATGTCCGGGGGGTGACGGGCGCCTGAGGGGCCGAGCCGTGGCCCGCCTGGCCGGGGTCCTCAGCCGATGGGGCAGCCGATGCCCGTCCCCTTCAGCCCGCAATAGCCCCCGGGATTCTTCTCCAGGTACTGCTGGTGGTAGTCCTCGGCATAGTAGAAGGCCTCCAGCGGGGCGATCTCGGTGGTGACCTCGCCGCGACCGGCCCGGCGCAGGGCCTCGGCGTAGGCCGCCCGGCTGCGTTCGGCGACCTCGCGCTGGGCCGCGCTGGTGGTGAGGATGATCGAGCGGTACTGGGGGCCGATGTCGTTGCCCTGGCGATGGCCCTGGGTGGGATCATGGGCCTCCCAGAAATGCCGCAGCAGGGTCTCGAGGTCGATCCGCCGGGGATCGAACACCACCCGCACGACCTCGGCGTGGCCGGTCCGCCCGCTGCAGGTCTCGCGATAGGTGGGGTTCGGGGTCACGCCCCCGGCATAGCCCACCGCGGTGACATGGACGCCCGGCAGCTGCCAGAACAGCCGCTCGGCGCCCCAGAAACAGCCCAGACCCAGCACGATCTCCTCCATGCCCTCGGGCCAGGGCGGGGTCATGGCCTGGCCGTTGACCGCATGCTGGCCATGAAGGGCCATGGGCGTATCGCGGCCTTCGGGGGCGTCATCGACTCGTGTCGGCATAGCGTGTTCCTCCGATGGGGATCATGGCGTGGGGGGATCGCCGGGCAGGCTGAAGGTGTAGATCAGGTCCACGGCCTGGGCGGCGCCGGACACCGCCTCGACGTAGAAGTCCCGCCACAGCTTGTAACGCAGGGTCAGCTCGGCGATGGGCGAGAAGACCCCCACACCATAGCCGACGCTCAGGCGGTCGGTCAGGTTCCCGGTGACCACCACCTGACTCTCCTCCCCCGTGCCGGCGGTGTCCAGGCTCAGGTCCTGGATGCCGAAGGCCTCGCCGATGGCCCCCACGGCGCCGCCGGCCCGGCCCAGGGTCACGCCGATCAGCGCCGAGGTGAGGGCGCCGTCGGCGCCGCCGGCGTCATCCGGGGCCCGCCCGCGCAGCACGTAGGACAGCGCCCGGGCCTCGTCCATCGCCGGCTCCGAGAAGACCGCCAGGCTCGGGCTGGACGCCGGCCCGGTGACACGCAGCCCGGCGACGACGTCGTCCTCGGTGCTGGCGGGATTGCGGATGGCCTCGAAGTCGAGCAGTGGCTCCCCCGGGGGGCCGCTGAAGTAGAGGATCCCCTCGCGGATGATCAGGTCCTGGCCGAAGGCGCGGAACCGGCCGTCCTCCAGGTTGACGTCGCCGAACAGTTGCAGAGGCCCGGTGGACTGGCGAACCTCCAGCCCGCCGGCCAGCGCGGTCTCCAGGCCGTAGGCCGTGAGGCGCATGTCGGGGCCCAGCTGCAGGTCGACGCGAATGTCGAGCGCCATGCCGGCACGCTCCATGGCCTCGGCGGTGGACGCGCCGGGGGCGTCCTGCTCGGCCGCCTGGTCCAGCTGCTGGGCCTGCTCCCGGGTGAGGATCACTTCATCGGGACTCGGCGAGACGGCCGAGGCCGGCACCTGGCCGACTTCCAGCCGCGCCCAGGGAATCCGCACGTCGCCGCGCACCCGCAGGCGTTCCGGGGTCGCGCGGATCGACAGGTCCGGTGCCAGGCGCAGGCGGCCGAAACCGGGCAATGTCGCCAGCAGCGGCTCGTCGCGGGCCTGCAGGTCGATGGCGGCCCGCCAGGCCTCCGGCGAGGGCCAGCGGGCGTCGCCGGTGATCCGCAATCGCCCCTCCTCGGTGGCCAGGAAGCCGTCGATATCGGCGCGCTCGCCGGCCAGCGCCACCGTGACGCGGCCATCGGTCACCGCGATCGGCAGGTCGAGCCCGGCGGCGCGCAGGCCCGCCAGCTCCACCCGGCCATCGAGTCGCGGCGTGGTCCGGGTGCCGCCGATGCCCACCTCGCCATCCAACCCGCCCTCGAGGGTCTCGAGGCCGGCGACCAGCGGTCGATAGGGGCTCAGGCGCAGGTCCTCCACCCGCAGGCGGCCGTCGAGCCTGCCGGCGCCGAGGGGATCGTCCACCTCGAGGTCGAGGCGCAGCGCGCCGCTGTCGCCGAGCGTCAGGGCCAGCGCCAGGTCGGCCCGGGCCTGGTTGGCCTCGAGGTCGAGTTCCAGTCCGGTGCCCGGCACCGACCAGGGCTGGCCATAGGCGTCCTCCCCCTCGATGGCGGCGCGACTCTGCAGCGCGGCGTCGAGCTGCCACCGGGCCGCCCCCCGGGACCAGCTGGCGACGATGTCCCCGGTGTTGTTGCCCGCGATGTCCCATCCGGCCGGCAAGCTCTCGGCGACCAGGTCCATGGGCAGATCGCGGATCGTCAGGACGGCGCGGCCCTGCTCGGCGGAGGCCGACAGCGTCTCCTCGAGGCACAGGGCCCCGCCCTCGACCCGGACCAGGCAGAAGGGCTCGACGGTGGCCGCCCCCGCCGCCAAGTCGGCCTCGAAGGTCAGCGCCTCCTCCAGGGCCAGGCCACCATAGGCGGTCACCGCCTCCAGCGGGCTCAGGCGCCCCCGATAACGCTGCCGCTCGGCGCCGAGGCCGCCCTCGAGGGCCAGGGCCAGGCGCGATAGCGGGCCCTCGGGGTCGCCGTCGACGGCCAGGGTCAGGCGGTGCGACGACAGCCGGCCGTCCAGGTTCAGGTTGATGTCGGCCAGTTGCTGGCCGCCGGCGGCTACCTCGCTGGCGGTCAGCGCCAGGTCCAGGGTCGGATCCTCGAGGCCGGCCACCTCGCCGGCCAGCGACAGGCGGGTCAGGCGGTTCTCGCCCAACGCCAGGTTCTCGCCCTCCAGGGCCAGCTCGAGCCGGGGCGCCTCCAGGCTTCCCGCGGCATGGAGGCGTCCGGACAGCGCGCCGGCCAGGGACGGGTAGAGGTCGCCCAGCCGGGGCAGATCCAGGACGGCGTCCAGGGCCAGGCGCTCGGGCGCCACCTCCCCGTCGGCGGTGAGGCGATTGTCACCCTGGCGCAGGATCAGGCTGTCGATCCACCAGTGCATGCCGCTGTCACCGGAGAGACGGGCCTGCAGGGCCAGCGGCTGGTCGGCCAGTTCTCCGTCGAGAGCCAGCGAGGGCACGCCGAGTCGCCAGCCATCGGCGGTCTGGCTGAAGGCCAGTTCGGCCTCGCCGTCCAGGCGCCCGGACAGCCCCTCGACGAAGGGCTCGGGATCGACGTTGTCGAGGCCCAGTCGGGCGGAGACGGACAGCGCCTCGGACCAGTCGACGCGCCCCTGACTGCTGACGATGCCCTCACCGGTGGCCAGCCGCAGCGGCTGCCAGGCGAAGTGCTCGAGGTTGCCGCTCCCCGTCAGGCTCAGCTCGCTGCGCGGCAGCGACGGGCCCTCGGCGGTCAGGGCCAGACGGGTCCGGTAATCGGTCAGCCGGCCCTCGGCGGACAGCGACAGGTCCTCGATGCGCCAGGGTGCGGGCGGTTCCCCGCCGTCCCCCTCGCTGGTCGGCGCGTCGGCCGACGGCGCACCGGGCAGCGGCCATTGCAGCTCGGGGCTCTGCAGGCTCGCCGCGAAGGGCAGGTCCGGGTCCAGGGCATCGAGGCGCGCCGTGAAGTGCGCCTCCACCGGTCCGCTGGCCGTGAGGTCGACCTCCAGGTCGGCCAGGCTGCCCGCCAGGACCAGTTCGAGACGCTGGCCGGCCAGGGCGGGCAGCCGCTCCGGCAGGTAGAAGTCGGCGGCGAGTCGCGCCTGCAGCGGATAGTCCCCGTGCAGGGTGATCCGGGCCATCAGCTCGGCATCCGCCTCCCGGGTCGCCACCGCCAGGGGGTCGATGGCGATACGCTGGTCACGGGCCGTGACGCTCAGCTCGAGACGATCGATCACGTAGGCCATGGCGCCTTCCAGGGCGGCATCCTCGACGGTCAGGCGAGGCACTTCCACCGCCAGCGGCAGGGTGATCTCGGGCAGCGCGAGGCGCGGCCGCTCCTCGGGGGGTGTCGAGTCCCGGCCCTCGACCACCGCCGCGGCCTGGGCCGGCAGCGGCGAGCGCACGGCGACGGCGGCATCGATGGCCGCCGCCGAGAGGCGCGGCGTGGCCTGCTCGGCCTCGCTGAGGGCGAGCTGCTGGCCAGGCGACAGTGGCAGTCGCAGGCGGGCGCCGGTGAGCCGCGTGGGGTCCAGGCGCAGCGTGCCCGCCTCGGCCACCGCCCCGGTGGTGAAGCTTTCCCAGCGGAGCTGGGTGCCGTCGGCCAGGGTCACCTCCACGTCGCGCAGGGCCAGCTCGCGCAGTTCGATGGGAAACGGCAGCTGGATCGCCCCGGGCGGGTCGTCACCGGCCGCCTCGGGGGGCGGCTCCTCGGGGGCGGCGTCGCTGCCGGCGAGCCGGATGCGCGCGCCCTCCACGACGAGCCGGTCCAGGCACAGCCGGCCATCGAGCAGGCAGTCCTCGGCCCAGGCCAGCTCGAAGCGGGCCACGGCGACCCGGGCCGGCCCCGCCGAGACGCGCAGGTCCTCGATGAGCAGGGTGTCCAGCGGCGCCCCCTCGACCCGGCCCACCTCGAGCAGCCCGAGGCGTTCCCCCTGGCTCAGCAGCAGGCCCGTGCCCCAGGGCGACAGGGCCAGGCCCAGGACCAGCAGCCCCAGGCCGAGGCACCAGAGCGGCAGGACGATCAACAGGCGGGCCAGGGCCCAGGTCAGAAGACGGACTCTCACGATACGGCCTCTCAGAATTCCGGGCCAATGGCGAAGTGGATGCGGAAGGCATCCTCGGCGTCGAAGGGATGGGCGATATCCAGCCGGATGGGCCCCACGGGCGAGATCCAGCGGACGCCGAGCCCCGCGCCGCTGTTGAGCTCGGCGGGCCACCAGTCGGTGAAGGCGTCGCCGACATCCACGAAACTGGCCAGCCACCACTTGCCGGTCAGCCGGCGCTGGGCCTCGACGCTGGCGACGAAGCGCTGTTCGCCACCGATCAACTCGCCGTCCTCGTCCTCGGGGGACAGGCTCTCGTAGGCATAGCCGCGGACACTGTTGTCGCCGCCGGTGAAGAAGCGCAGCGAGGGAGGGATATCGGCGAAATCATCGGTGGAAATCGCCCCCACCCCGACCCGCCCGATGAAGCGGTTGGCGTCCCCGAGCATGCGGATCCACTGGCTGTCGCCGTTGAGCCGCAGGAACTCGGCGGAGGAGCCCCACAGTTCGCTGGAGTACTGGAGCGTCAGCTGCTGACGGTCCCCCCAGGTGGGAAAGGTGGGGTTGCGCGACCGGGTGCGGGTCCAGCGCACCCCCGGATAGAGCAGCACCACCTGGTTCGACACCCCGGCCTGGGTGAAGTCCTCGTAGGTGCTGCGCAGATAGATGAGCTGTTCCCAGGCGTTGTCGAACTTCCAGCGGCGACCGAACTCGACGCTGGCCTCGAGGGTCCGGGTATCCTCGCTGTCCTTGTTGCGCAGCCCGTACTGCAGCTGATAGCTATCGCGAAGCGGATCCTCCAGCGGCATGCGGTAGACGCCGCTGAACTGCTGCTCGGGGCCGGAGATGTTGAGGTCGTGATCGAGGCTGTGCCCGTAGCGGTTGACCCAGGGCTGGTCCCAGGCGAAGCGCGCCCGGGGGCCCACATCGGTGGCATAGCCCACGCCGACCTCGAACTGGTGGCGGTCCGCGGGGGTGACCGTCACATCGATGGGCACCGAGGGCACGGCGGGGGCCGGCACCTGGCCGGCGGCGGCCAGGGCCTCGCGGCTCAGGCGTGGCGCGGGCCCTGGGAGCGGGCCGGCGCCCTCGACGTCCAGGGCACGATAGACCCCCAGCGGCACCTCGGGCAGGGCCAGGCGCCCGACGCCGGCATCGAGACGGGGCCGCACGCTGACCGAACCGAACCACTCGGTCTCGCCGAGCCGCTGGTTGAGGGTCGCCACGTCGCTGGCCAGGTAGGGGGCGCCCTCGCCGAACGGGACCAGGTTCTGGAGGCGGTCCGCCTCGATGTGCTCGCCGCTGAAGCTGACCTCCCCGAAGCGGTGACGCACGCCGCTGTCCAGGGTCAGGGACAGGCGCGCGCTGTTCGCCCAGGGACGAATCTCCATGCGCCGTTCGTCGAAGCGCCAGTCGAAATAGCCGCGCTCCAGGGCCAGGCTGGCCAGGCGACGGCGCAGCGCATCGAAGGGCGCATGGCGCAGCACGTCACCTTCCGCCTGGGGGTAGGCCTCGATGGCCTCGCGAAAGGGCCGGTCCTCGGCCGCCTCCCCTTCCAGGCGGAACGTCAGGCGTTCGATCCTGACGGGCGCCCCCGGGTCGATGTCGACGGTGACCTCCGTGGGGGCCTCGGCATCATCGAAGCGCACCCGCAGCTGGGGGGAATAGTAGCCGTAGACCCGCAGGGCCTCCTGGCTGAGGCGACGCACCTCGGCCTCGAGCCGTTCCGGGCGATACTGGCCGGCGTCCAGCTCGTCGAGGTAGACCTCGACGTTGTCGGCCAGCTCCTCCTCGACCCCCTCGATCCGGGCATCGATCGCCAGGGCGGCGGGGGCCATGCCGAGGCACAGCAGCGCGGGGCCCAGGCGTGTCACTAGGTGTTTTTCCATAGGGCAATGGGTTCCTGGCGGACGTCCTGTCACTCCCGGAGGGCCTCGAGTTGGGCATTCAGGGCCAGCTGGGACTGGCGGAGATCGCGTAGCTCGGTCTGCATGTCGGCGAGGCGCGCCTCCAGCGAGGCGACCCGTCCCCGGGTATCTTCCCCCGCCCCCGTCAGGGCTTCAACCTCGTTGCCGAGGGCGGTCATGTCTTCCCCCAGGGCGTCGAGGCGAGAGTCGGCGCGGTCGGCATGCTCCTCGAGTCGCGCCTGCAGCCCCGCCAGGCGCGACCGGGTCGCGCGGCGATCCCCTTCCAGACTCGCCAGACGCGACTGGGTCGCCTGCCGGCCCTCCGCGAGGGTCGCCAGGCGCTCGCGCAGGGCCGCGCGGCCCTCCTGGCCGGCGCGCTCCAGGGCGTCCAGGGAGGTGCGAACGGCCTCGAGGGTGGTGTCTCGCACCTCGCCGTCCTCCTCGAGGGTGGCGAGGCGCGCCTCGAGCTCCGCCTGCGCCTCGGTCAGCGGCGTCAGGTGCTCCTCCTCCCAGGCCGTCAGCCGGGTCTCGCGCCGCTCGTCGAGACGCTCCTCCAGGCCGTCCAGGGTGGCGAGGCGCTCCCGGATCGCGTCCAGCGCCTCGTCCCGGCCTGCCTCGGCGTCGAAGCGGGCATGCACGTTGGAGACCTCGCCGCCCAGCCGGGCGAGGCGCTGCTCGACGCGCTGTCGCTCCATCCACCCCGCCGCGGCCAGGGCGGCCAGGGCCAGCACCAACAGCAGGATCAGCAGCCACAGCGGCCAGAGACGGGCAGGCGGCGCGCCGTGATGCCGATGCCCGGACAGGCTGGCATCGGGGTCCGGAACGATCGGTCGGGGGAACCGGCTGTCTTCCGGGCGCTCTGCCATGACGTTCTCCTTGCTCAGTGCGGTGACGGCTTCCGGCCGGCCTAGGGGGGGGCGACGCTACCACAAGTCCGAGTACGACGATCGGAATTGGCGGTCCCGGACCCGAGTGATATGATGCCGTGGTGGCTGGCACAGCATGCTGATAGTGTAAGGTTTTTTATCGACGGAGCGAACGGGGCGCGGCCAACGGAGGCCGACGAGACCTTGAATCTCCGTCGTGCATCACCGCATCATGGGTCGCCGACCCGCAACGCTGACGACGAGGAGAAACGAAATGGCATTCGAACTACCCGCACTGCCGTACGAGAAGAACGCGCTGGAACCGCACATCTCCGCCGAGACCCTCGAGTACCACTACGGCAAGCACCACCAGGCCTACGTCAACAAGCTCAACGAGCTGACCGACGGCACCGACAACGCCAACAAGTCCCTCGAGGAGATCATCAAGACCTCTTCCGGCGGGCTGTTCAACCAGGCGGCCCAGGTCTGGAACCACACCTTCTACTGGCACTGCCTGTCGCCCAACGGTGGCGGTGAGCCCACCGGCGCCTTGGCCGACGCCATCAACGCCAAGTTCGGCTCCTTCGACAAGTTCAAGGAGACCTTCAACACCCAGGCCGCGGGCAACTTCGGCTCCGGCTGGACCTGGCTGATCAAGACCGACGACGGCGGCGTCGACATCGTCAACACCAGCAACGCCGACACTCCGGTGGCCCACGACCAGACGCCGCTGATGACCATCGATGTGTGGGAGCATGCCTACTACATCGACTACCGCAACGCGCGTCCGAAGTACCTGGAGAACATCTGGAACCTGATCAACTGGGACTTCGTCGCCCAGAACTTCAGCTGATCCGGTGCGCCGTGCCCGTTCGGGCACGGCGCCAGGGAAATGCAAACGAGACGGCCCCGCCATATGGCGGGGCCGTCTCGTTTGCCTGGCGCTGGACTCAGGGATCCGCGCGGCGGCCGATCCCGCGATAGTGCAGGCCCATGGAGGCCACGTGGGCCGGATCGTAGATGTTGCGCCCGTCCAACAGCAGGCGACCGGTCAACTGCCCCGCCAGGCGGGGCCAGTCGGGATTCCAGTAGGCCTTCCACTCGGTCACCAGCATCAGGGCGTCGGCCCCTTCACTGGCCTCGAAGGGATCGCCATCGAACAGCTCGAGCAGCGGATGCTCGCCGAGGCGCTCGCGCAGGGCGCCGACGGCCGCCGGATCGTGTAGCCGGACCCGCACCCCCTGGGCCCAGAGGGCGCGCAGCAGGGTCAGTACCGGGGCGTGGTCGATACGCGCCGTGCCCGGCTTGAAGGCCGCTCCCCAGATCGCGACCACCCGCCCCTCCAGCCGGCCGTGGTAATGCGCCCAGAGCTTGCGGAACAGGGTTTCCTTCTTGTGCTCGTTGATATCGACGACCTGGTCGAGCAGCGCCGAGTGCCGGCCGCTGGCCGACTGCACGTCGGCCAGGCGCATCAGGTCCCGGGAAAAGTTCGGGCCGCCGAAGCCGCAACCGGGGTACAGGTACTCGTAGCCGATCCGGGTATCGGCCCCCATCCCCTGCCGGACATGCTCGACATCCACGCCGAGGGAATCGGCCAGGCCGGCGATCTCGTTCATGTAGCTGATGCGGGTGGCCAGCATGCCGTTGATGGCCAGCTTGGTCAGCTCCGCCGCCCGGCGCGGCATCCGCTGGAACACTTCGCGGCGGCGATTGAAGGCACGCAACAGCTCGCGTACCTGATGCTCGGCGGCATCGTCATCGCAGCCCAGCAGCCAGCGAGATGGGCGGGTGAAGGCCTCCCAGGCGCGACCTTCCTCGAGCAGGTCGGCCAGCGCCACCGCATGGCGCCCGCCGAAGCCGGCTTCGAGCTGGTCGGTATCGCCGACCGGAAAGGTCGAGTTGTTGATCAGCACCGCCTCGGGGGACAGCGCGGCACTCGCCTGCGCCACCGCCTCGGCGGCGTCGCCACGCTGCTCCGGCGACAGGGCCAGCCACAGCACGTCGAAGGCGGCCCCCTCGTCCGGGGTCTCGTCCGCCGCGAGAATGCGCAGGTGCCCCGTGGTCACGGCCTCCTCGAGGCGCTCCTTGAGCTGCGGCTCGCTGGTCAGCCAGCCGCTCTTCGTCAGGGTGGTCCAGTCCTCGCTGGCATGAGGCCGCCAGACCACGCTGTGTCCGACCCAGGACAGGGCCGCCGCGGCCGTGGCCGCGGCGAGTTCACTGCCGTGTACCAGTACACGCATGGCTCAGTCCTCGTGGCTGTAGCGGCTCAGCAGCTCGCGGAAGCCCTGGCCATAGCGCGGGTGGCGGCGGCCATAGGCGAGAATGGCCTCCAGGTAGCCGAGTTGATGGCCGCAGTCATAGGTGCGACCGCGCATGCGCCAGGCATCCACGCCCTCTTCGCGGCGCAGGGTCTCGATGGCATCGGTCAGCTGGATCTCGTTGCCGGCCCCGGGCGCGGTCTCGGCGAGCAGCGGGAAGATCCGACCCGGCAGCACGTAGCGCCCGATCACCGCCAGGTCGGAGGGCGCCTCCTCCACCGTCGGCTTCTCGACGACGCCGGCCAGCGGGCAGAACCCGCCCGGCGCAGGCGGCTCGCCCTGGGGGGCGACGATGCCGTACTTGTAGACCAGTTCATGGGGGACCTCCTCCACCATCAGCTGGCTGTGACCGGTCTGCTCGAAGGCCTCGAGCATGCCCGCCAGGTCGTTGCGCTCGAGGCCGATGCCGTCGACCAGCACGTCGGGCAGCAGCACGGCGAAGGGCTCGTGGTCGCCGATCACGGGGCGGGCGCAGAGCACCGCGTGGCCGAGGCCCAGGGGCTCGGCCTGGCGCACGCTGATGATATTGACGTCGTCGGGCACGATCGAGCGCAGCTCCTCGAGCAGCTCGTCCTTGCCCTTGGCCTCGAGGCTGGCCTCGAGCTCGAAATGCTTGTCGAAATGGTTCTCGATGGCACTCTTGCTGCCATGCGTCACCAGCACGATATCGCGGATCCCGGCCTCGACGGCCTCCTGCACCACGTACTGGATCACCGGTCGATCGACGATGGTGATCATTTCCTTGGGAATCGCCTTCGAGGCGGGCAGGCAACGAGTTCCGAAGCCGGCGACGGGCAAAACTGCCTTGCGGATCATGGTGCGGTCCCTGTCATCTCAGTGCCGAATGGGTCCCGGGGCCAGGACGATGGGAATGCGGTCCCGGGAATGCGTAGAATAGACATGATACCGATCGAGGCCGAACCTGCCAGCGTGGCAGCGCGGCGACACCTACGGAGACGAGAGATGACGGCAAGCCAGTCGCAACCGGGCAATGTCGACCAGGCGGAAATCGCCAAGTTCGAGGCCCTGGCCGACCGCTGGTGGGACAAGGACGGCGAGTTCAAGCCGCTGCACGACATCAATCCCCTGCGTCTCGACTTCATCGATGCGCGCTCGGGCCTGGCGGGACGCCGGGTGATCGACGTGGGCTGTGGCGGGGGCATCCTCGCCGAGGCCATGGCCCATCGCGGGGCCGAGGTCACGGGCATCGACCTGGGCGAGGCGCCCCTGGCCGTGGCCCGCCTGCACGCCGCGGAGGCCGGCGTGGCGGTGGAGTACCGGCGCGTCAGCGTGGAGGAAATGGCCGAGGCCCACCCCGGCGAATTCGAGGTGGTGACCTGCCTGGAAATGCTCGAGCACGTCCCCGATCCGGCGTCCGTGGTGCGCGCCTGCACCCGGCTGGTCAAGCCCGGCGGCCAGGTATTCTTCTCGACCCTGAACCGCAACCCCAAGGCCTACGCCCTGGCGGTGCTGGGGGCCGAATACCTGCTGCGTATGCTGCCGCGGGGCACCCATGACTACGCCAAGTTCATCCGCCCCTCGGAACTCGCCGCCTGGTGCCGCGAGGCGGGGCTCGCGGTGTGCGAGCAGAGCGGCCTGACCTACCAGCCCCTGACCCGTCGCTATCGCCTGTCGGCGACCGATGTCTCGGTCAACTACCTGATGCACTGTCGCCGGGAGACGACATGAGCTCGCCCCTCCCTTCGGCCCTGCTCTTCGACCTCGATGGCACCCTGGTGGATACCGCGCCGGACCTGGCCCGGGCCACCAACGCCCTGCGTGCCCATCACGGCTTGTCGGCCCTGCCCTACCCGGTGATCCGCGCCCAGGTGTCCAACGGCGGCAGTGCCCTGGTGACCCTGGCCCTCGGCCTCGACAAGGCACATCCCGAGCACCAGGCGGCCCGCGACTTCCTGCTGGCGGCCTATGGGGAGGCGGTGGCCGTGGACAGCCGCGTCTTTCCGCCCCTCGAGCGCCTGCTGGCCGGCTGGAGCGGCACCGGTCGCCCCTGGGGCATCGTCACCAACAAGCCCCGCGCCTATGCCGCCCCGCTGGTCCGCGAGCTGGGCCTGGCGCCGGGAACGCTGCTCTGCGCCGATGACCTGCCGGTGAAGAAGCCCGATCCGGCCCCCCTCCACGAGGCCGCCCGCCGACTCGCCGTCGCGGCCACGGCCTGCTGGTACATCGGCGACCACGTGCGCGACATGCAGGCCGCCCGGGCCGCCGGCATGACCGCCGTGGCGGTGGGCTATGGCTATCTCGAGGAAGAGGACGACTACCGGCAGTGGCCGGCCGACCTGTGGTTCGACACCGCCGAGGCGCTGGTAGCGGCACTGCTCGGGCACTGAGGGCATCCCCATCACCCTGATGCCTGGCGGTCAGGCCGAGGGAGAGCGACAATACAAGACATGCTCAAGCCGAGCCCCGGGGGCTTCCTGTACAGCGACGTGGAAGCGTCCACCGCTTGTGCCATGTCTGCGATCAGGGTGTTCCACGAGGTAGGCGTGATGAGGAAGCGCTGCCCGCACTGCGAGAGCTTTAGCGTCGTCAAACTCCGACGTCCTCTCTGGAAACGCCTTGTCAGGCGCCCTCACCGCTATTCCTGCATCGATTGCGGGGCCAGTGTCAACCGGGATGAGGCTCTTACAGCGGCTGAGACCATGCGTCGCGACGCCCAGCAGGATTCGCTCCCTTCTCATCCGGGTGAGCCAGGCCCTCCCGTCAGCATGCCCTCAGAACGACCGGCAGAGGCCAATGCCGGCTATTGCTCGCCCGCCCACCCAGGGCCGATATCGACACTGTTGAAATAGCTGGGCAGGGCTCCGATCCGAGTCTGGGTCATCAAGCAGATCGATGACGACATACTGCATCTCTGTGGAGTCGGTACCCTGCAGTGCGATCAGAGACGCTGGGCCGTCATCGAGGCACTGGCCAAAGGAGAGTATCGAGGCGGCCTCGGCATCGGTCAGACAGGACCGGTGCTCAACAGCCGTCTCTTCCAGGCCTTGATGCCCCTGGAGGCGTTGCGGCTCGAGCAGGACGGCTCCGCGCACTGGCAGGGCCGTCACTGGCGGGTCTCAGAAGTTCCACAGCGCTGCTGGACATACGAAGGTCGCCTCGTCGCCCATATTGCCCTTATCGATAGTCGCGTGGGCCTGATCAGTAGCGAAGATGTCTCCACCCTCCGCAACACCATAAGACCCTGCTATACGCCGCCGGGCATCGTTGAGTACAAGTGCGGCGCTGCCAGGGGAGACCCTCTTGCCTATAAAGAACCCCGCGCGCGCCGTGACAATCACGAAGAGGGTGAGAGCACGCCCCCCGAACACGGCTTGCCCACCGCCCATCCCGACAAGACTGATCCCGACAAGTAATGGCGGGGGCGCAGCGCGGCAAGCGGCGAAGACATACCAGGTGACGCAGGACCGTCAGGCCTTGGGCGGCTGGGCATCGAACTGCTCGCCATTGTGTCCGCGGCTGTCGGGGCCCATCAGCCACAGGTAGGTCGGCATGATGTCTTCCGCGGTGCGCAGGGTCATCGGGTCCTCCGCCGGATAGGCGCTCTTGCGCATGGCGGTGCGGGTGGCGCCGGGATTGAGGCTGTTGACCCTCAGGCTGCCCAGGTGCTCGACCTCATCGGCCAGCACCTCGACGAAGCCCTCGGTGGCGAACTTCGAGACCGCATAGGCGCCCCAGTAGGCGCGACCGCGACGGCCCACCGAGGAAGAGGTGAAGATCACCGAAGCATCCCTGGAGGCGGTCAGCAACGGCAACAGCGCCTGGGTCATCCAGATCGGGCCGTTGATGTTGACCTGCATCACCTGTTCCCAGAGCTCGGGGTTGTACTGCTCGAAGGGGGTGATGCGGCCCAGCAGGCCGGCGTTGTGCAGGATGCCGTCGAGCCGGCCGAATTCCTTGTCCAGGGTCTCGGCCATGTCATGGAAGTCCTTGAGGCTGGCGCCCTCGAAGTTGAGGGGAAAGATCGCCGGCTGCGGCAGGCCCTCGGCCTCGATCTCGTCGTAGACCGCCTCCAGCTTGGCGATGGTCCGGCCCAGCAGGATCACCGTGGCGCCATGCCGGGCGAAGCTCAGCGCGGCGGCCCGCCCGATGCCGTCGCCGGCCCCGGTCACCAGGATCACTCGATCGGCGAGCAGGTCGCCGGGCGGGGCATAGTCGATCTTGCAGCGCATCACGGCTCCTCTAGTTGCCCGACTGGCGCAGGAAGTCGCCGGCGAGGCTGGCGGCACTGCTGTCCGGGTACTGGTCACGCACCCGCTCGAGCAGCTCGCGGCTGGCATCCGGCTCGCCCTGGCGCGCCTTCAGCAGCCCCAGCTTGTAGAGGGCATCCGGGACCTTGTTGCTGTCGGGGAAGTCCTCGAGGACGCGACGGAAGGCCGCCTCGGCCGGCTCCAGCTCGGAGGCCGCGGAATGCAGCTCGCCCAGCCAGTAGTAGGCATTGCCGGTCAGCTGGCTGTCGGGATACTCGGCGACGAAGGCCTCGAAGGCCTGGGTGGCCGCCGTGAACTCGCGTGCCTGGACCTTGGCGAAGGCGGCCTGATAATCGGAGCGGGCCGCGGCATCGCCGCCACCGGACGACGCTTGCTGGCCGGTCGGTTCGGCCGCGGTGTCTCCGCCCGCGGCCGCGTCCTGCGGGCCGCGACTGCCGCCGGCCGACATGGCGGGGCCACCCGTGGCCAGGCGGTCCTCGATATCCATGTACTGCTGGCGGGTCTGTCGGCGCAGCTGTTCCAGCTGGTAACGCAGTTCCTCCACCTGACCCCGCAGCTGGCGGAGTTCTTCCTGGTTGCGCTGCACCTCGTTGAACAGCAGCAGACGCCCCCCCGCCTCCTCGCGGGTGGTCGCCTGCTCGTAGAAGCTGCCACCGCCGGAGCCGCCGGTGAGGTCCTCCACCACCGGCTGCTGGGCCAGGGCAGGCACCGCCAGGACCAACGGGAGGCCCAGGGCCCCCGCCTTGCACAGTCGTTTCAGACCCTCTGTCATCGCTTGCTCCCTGTCGAGGTTGAAGCCGGGCTCAGGCTCAGTAGGCGAAGACGACCCGACGGTTCTGGGCATAGGTCTCCTCGTTGCCGCCGCGGGCCGCCGGGCGCTCTTCGCCGTAGCTGACGACCTCCACCTGGGACGGCGAGACACCCTGCACGCTCAGGAAGCGTTCCACGGCACCGGCACGACGCTCGCCCAGCGCGAGATTGTACTCGCGGGTGCCGCGCTCGTCGGTGTGGCCCTGCAGCACGACGCTGGCGTCCGGGTTGCCACGCAGGAACTGGGCGTGGGACTCGAGCACGGACTGGAACTCGGGGCGGATCGCATCGCTGTCGTAGGCGAAGTAGATGGTGCGCACCTCGGGGATCCGCGCACCGGCCATCTGGCCGGCGCCCTCGCCCAGACCGCTGCCACTCACCTGACCGCTGGTGCCAGCGCCGCCGGCGCCACCGGCGCCACCGGCGCCGTTGCCGCCCGCGATGCCATCCATGGATCCCTCCTGGGTGCCGCCACCGCTGGAACAGCCGGCCACGAAGGCCAGCGACACGGCGACGGCCAGAGAGCGGACATAGGGCTTGAGTTGCATCGTAAGACTCCTTGCGTGAGACATCAGTTCAGGAAAGGTGACCAGGAGGGTTCGCGAACCTCACCCTGGGCCGCGGGCAGGCGGAAGGACGCGCGTCCATCCGCGGTCACGGCCCCCAGCACACCGTTGCCTCCCTGCTGGGTGGCGAAGATTACCATGGTGCCGTTGGGCGCGACACTGGGCGATTCTGACTGGCCGCTCTCGCTCAGCTCGACGAGACGCCCGCTGTCGAGGTCCTGGCGGGCGACCTGATAGCCGTTGCCGCCGCGATGGATCAGGAAGATGGACTCGCCGTCCGGGCCGAAGCGCCCCCGGGCATTGTAGTTGCCGGTGAAGGTCAGGCGCTCGGGGCTGCCGCCGCCCAGCGCCTGGCGATAGATCTGCGGGCCGCCGCTGCGGTCCGAGGTGTAGATCAGGCTACGCCCGTCCGGCGCCCAGGCGGGCTCGGTCTCGATGCTGTCGCCGCTGGTGACCCGCTCGAGGTTGCGCGAGCCGATATCCATGACATAGATGTCCGGCTGACCGTCCTTGGACAGCGCCATGGCCAGGCGGCGACCGTCCGGCGACCAGGCCGGCGCGCTGTTGAGGCCCTCGAAGGAGGTGAGTTGCGCCCGGCGGCCGCTGGCCACTTCCTGCACGTAGATCGCCGGTCGGCCGGACTCGAAGGAGACATAGGCCAGCTTGCGGCCATCCGGCGACCAGTCCGGCGACATGATCGGCTCATCGGAGCTCAGCACCTGCTTGCTGTTGCGTCCGTCGGCATCGGCGACGAACAGCTGGTAGGACGTCTGCTCGCCCACGCCCTGGGAGGTGACATAGGCGATGCGGGTCGAGAAGGCGCCGCGAATGCCGGTGATCTCCTCGAAGATCTTGTCGCTGATGCGGTGCGCCGCGGCACGCAGCTGGCTGTCATTGGCGGTCAGCACCTCACCGAGCATCCGCGACTGGCCGCTGACGTCCATCAGCTCGTAGCGGATCTCGACCCGTCCGGCCTCGCGGCGGACCCGCCCGACCACCAGGTAGCGGGTATCCAGGGCCTGCCAGTCACCGAACTTGACCTCGTCGCCGTTCGAGGGAGTGGCGAACATGGCCTCCCGCTCGAGGGGGTCGAAGTAGCCGCTGCGCTCCAGGTCGTCGGCGACGACCTGGGCCACGTCGACGGGCAGCTGGCCACCCTCGTCGGCGAAGGGTACCACCGCGATGGGCGTGGCCTGCTCGTTGCCGCGGGTAATGTCGATGGTCAGTTCGGCCTGGACGAACGGCGCGCAGAACAGCAGCGCGGCCGCCAGCCAGGTAGTCATCAAGGCTCTCATCAGCGGATATCCCCCGGTTTGAATCTGAGGTTGAATTCTCGGTACTGACGCTGTACCGATGAAGGTAGCTCACGCAGTTCGGCGAAGGGTGCCGCGGCCTCGACCGCCTGGAGCGCCGAGCGGTCGAAGGCGCTGTCACCGCTGCTGCGCCCGATGCTCGCGGCGAACAGCTCCCCGGAGGGCCCCAGCCGCACCCGAATCTCGGCGGTGGCATTGCCGGTCACGTTGGGCGGTATCGCCCAGGCCTGCTCGACCGCCTGACGCACCAGGTTAATGAAGCCGTTGGCGGCCTCCTGGGCCTGGGCGCTGTTGGCCACGCTCTCCGACTCGCCGGCGATGGCCTGGTCCAGCCCCTGCTGGGCCGCCTCCGCCGCGCGGCGGGCGGCTTCTTCCTGACGACGCTGCTCCTCGGCCTCCCGTTGGCGACGGGCCTCTTCCTCGGCCTGGCGCTGACGTTCCGCTTCGGCCTCCCGGCGACGCTGCTCCTCGGCCTCCCGCTGGCGACGGGCCTCTTCCTCGGCCTGGCGCCGGCGTTCCGCTTCGGCCTCCCGGCGGCGCTGTTCCTCGGCCTCCCGCTGGCGCCGGGCCTCTTCCTCGGCCTGGCGCTGACGTTCCGCTTCGGCCTCCCGGCGGCGCTGTTCCTCGGCCTCCTGCTGGCGCCGGGCCTCTTCCTCGGCCTGGCGCTGGCGTTCCGCTTCGGCCTCGCGCTGGCGCCGGGCCTCTTCCTCGGCCTGGCGCTGGCGTTCGGCCTCGCGCTCGGCCTCGGCGGCACGCCGCTCCGCCTCTTCGGCGGCCTGCTTGGCCGCTTCACGGGCCGCCTCACGCGCCTCGGCTTCGGCCGCTTCCTCGGCCTGCCGGGCCTGGCGCTCCCGCTCGGCCTGTCGGGCCTCCTCCTCGGCCTGCCGGCGCGCCGTTTCCTCCTCGGCCTGCTTGGCCGCCTGGGCCGCGGACTTGGCTTCCTCGGCGCGCTGCGCCCGGTCGGTGGCGGTCTCGGTGCTGACCAGGGTGGCCTGCACGATGGCCCGATTGGGTGGCTCCTCCTCGGCCGCCGGAAAGCGGATCACGCTGATCACCAGGATCCCGAGATGCAGGGCAATGGCGAGCAGCAGCGGCAGACCATAGCCCACGCGTCGTTGGTGTCTGGCCATGGGCTCTCCTCAGGCCTCCCCGGGGGGCGGTTCCGAGATCAGCCCGACGTTCTCGACGCCGGCCGTCTGCAGGGTACTCATCAGGGTGACCACCTGGCCGTAGGAGACGTTCCGATCTCCCTCGACCAGCACCGGTGTGCCGGGCTGGCGCTCGAGCAGGATGATCACCCGCTGGCTCAGCTCGTCCAGCGTCACCTCGGTCGTGTCGTCGCCCAGGGTGATGAACAGTTGCCCCTCACGGTCCACCGAGACGACGATCGGGTCGCGCTCCTCGCTCTCCTCGATGGGTTCGGAGGTGACCTGGGGCAGGTCGACCTGGACGCCCTGGGTCAGCATCGGCGCGGTGATCATGAAGATCACCAACAGCACCAGCATGACGTCGATGAACGGGACCACATTGATCTCGTTCATCGGCTTGCGCCGACCCATGCGATGGAAGGGTCCGTGCATGACGTGTCTCCCTCAGCCGGCGGCGGCGTCGCCGCGCCCCTGCAGGTTGCGGTGCAGGATGGAATGGAACTCCTCGGCGAAGTCCTCGTACTTGCCCAGCAGCCGCGAGGACTCGGAGGAGAGCCGGTTGTAGAAGATCACCGCGGGAATCGCGGCGAACAGGCCCATGGCGGTGGCGATCAGCGCCTCGGCGATCCAGGGCGCAACGGTGGCCAGGGTCGCCTGCTGGGCCATGGAAAGGGACTGGAAGGAGCCCATGATCCCCCACACGGTGCCGAACAGCCCGATATAGGGGCTCGACGAGGCGACCGTGGCCAGGAAGACCAGGTGCAGGTTGAGGCGGTCCTCCTCCCGGGACCAGGCGACGCGCATGCTGCGCTGGACCCCGTCGAGGATCGCCTGGGGGCTGCGGGTCTTGGGCAGCAGGCGATTGAATTCGCGGAAACCGGCACGGAAGATGTGCTCGGCGCCCAGGGTTTCCTGCTCGGAGGGCGTCTCGCGGTAGAGCTCGTTGAGGTCGACCCCGGACCAGAAGCGGTCCTCGAAGCGGCGATGGGCCTTGCGGGCCCGGCGCATCACGAAGGTGCGCTGGAAGATCACTACCCAGGAGAGCAGCGAACCCAGCAGCAGCAACAGCATCACCGCCTGGACCACGCCGCTAGCGTTGATGATCAGGTGGGGAATGGACATGGCGTCGTTCACGGGATTCCTCGTCTCTTCGATCGTGACTGGGTGAGTCGTCAGGGGGTCGGGGCCCGGTCGTCCGGGGCCAGGCCGAAGTGCTGCCAGGCCTGGCGGGTCACCACCCGACCGCGGGCGGTGCGCATCATCAGGCCCTGCTGGATCAGGTAGGGCTCGATGACATCCTCGATGGTGTCGCGCTCCTCGCCGATGGCGGCGGCCAGGGAGTCGACGCCCACCGGACCGCCATCGAACTTCTCGATCATCGCCAGCAGCAGGCGACGATCCATGTGGTCCAGGCCATGGTGGTCCACGTGGAGCATGTTGAGGGCCTGGTCGGCGATCCCGGCATCGACGCGTCCGGTACCGCGCACCTCGGCGAAGTCGCGCACCCGACGCAGCAGACGGTTGGCGATACGCGGTGTGCCCCGGGAGCGGCGCGCCACCTCCCGGGCTCCGCCCGTATCGCTCTCCACGCCGAGCAGTCGGGCCGAGCGGGCGACGATCTCGGTGAGCTCCTCGATGCTGTAGAACTCCAGGCGCTGGACGATGCCGAAGCGGTCCCGCAGCGGCGAGGTCAGCAGGCCGGCGCGGGTGGTCGCGCCGACCAGCGTGAAGGGCGGCAGGTCGAGCTTGATGGACCGCGCCGCCGGTCCCTCGCCGATCACGATATCGAGCTGGAAATCCTCCATGGCGGGATAGAGGATCTCCTCGACCACCGCCGACAGGCGGTGGATCTCGTCGATGAACAGGACGTCGCCGGGCGTCAGGTTGGTGAGCATGGCGGCGAGATCGCCGGCGCGTTCGAGCACCGGGCCGGACGTCGACTTGAGGCCCACGCCCATCTCGGTGGCGATGATGTTGGCAAGCGTGGTCTTGCCCAGCCCCGGTGGGCCGAAGACCAGGGTATGGTCGAGGCTCTCCTCGCGGCCGCGGGCGGCGCTGATGAAGATATCCAGCTGCTCGCGCACCCGGGGCTGCCCGATGTAGTCGTGGAGATGCTTGGGTCGGATGGCGTGGTCGAGGCTGCCCTCGCCCTCGCGGGTGTCGGCAGCGATCAAGCGGTCAGTTTCCAGCATGCTGGTCCTCCGCTGGGAGCCGGGATGGGAAGGATGGCCGGGGCATGGTCTAGCCCGCCATGCGGCGAGCCAGGGCCGCCTTGATCATCGCCTCGGTACTGCCTTCTTCCTCGAGACCGGCCAGCATGCGTGTGGCCTCGGCGGGCTTGTAGCCCAGGCTGACCAGCGCCGCCTCGGCATCGGCCAGCGGCTCCTGGCGACCGGTCGCCGGCGACGGCACGGGCCCCACCTCGGCGGCCGTGAGCTCGGCGCCGCCCTCCCAGTGGGGAAAGCGGTCGCGCATCTCCACGATCAGCCGCTCGGCGGTCTTCTTGCCGACGCCGGGCAGGCGGGTCAGCGCCTTGACGTCGTCGTCCATCACGCAGCGGATGAAGGCATCCTCGTCCATGCCCGAGAGGATCGCCAGGGCCAGCCTGGGCCCGATGCCATTGACCTTGATCAGGGCCCGGAACAGGGCCCGTTCCTGCTCCCGGGCGAAGCCGTAGAGCAGGTGGGCGTCATCGCGCACCGTCAGGTGGGTGTACAACGTGACCTCCTCCCCGAGACCCGGCAGGGCCACCAGGGTCGTCATCGACGCCTCGAGCTCATAGCCGATACCGGCCACGTCCACCACCAGCCAGGGTGGCTGTTTCTCCAGCAGGGTGCCACGCAAGCGTCCGATCATGGTATGTCACTGTCCTTGGTCAAGAATCCAGCGCGGCGGGGCGCGTCGCGATCACTATACTGGTCCCCTTCGCGCCATGCCAGTCCAGGCAAACGGCGTTCGAAAACGGGCTCGCGTCGCCATCCCGCGACACTCAGGAGGGCCGGTAGTCCCGCCAGGTGCTGCCCTTGCGTGACCGCTTGCTGCCACCGCCGTAGCTGCCCCGGGTGATCAGGCCCCGTCGCGCATGGGCGTGGGTCAGAGCGATCGCCAGGGCATCGGCCGCATCGGCCTGGGGCGTGCCCGACAGCCCGAGGATGGCGGTCACCATATGCTGGACCTGGGCCTTGTCCGCCGCCCCGCCCCCGGTGACCGCCTGCTTGATCTGGCGCGGGCCGTACTCGCTCACCGGCAGGCCATGGTTGGCGGCGCAGACGATGGCGGTGCCGCGCGCCTGGCCGAGCTTGAGCGCCGAGTCGGCGTTCTTCGACATGAACACCTGCTCGATGGCGAACTCCCCGGGGCCATGCCGGCCGATCACCTCGCTGATGCCGGCATAGACCTGGGCCAGGCGCTGGGCCAGGTCGTCGCCCCGGGTGCGGATGCAGCCACTGGCCACGTAGCGCGGCGTGGACTCGGTGACATCCAGCACCCCGTAACCGGTGATCCGCGACCCGGGATCGATGCCCAGGATCAGCATCGGCCCTGCTCCGCCCGTGAGGGTGCACCCGCCCGCCCCCGCTCACTCACCAAGAGCCTCCATGATGGCAGCCGAGGCCGGTCAAGCGTGCATTGGTGGCCCCGCTCACTCACCAAGAGCCTCCATGATGGCAGCCGAGGCCGGTCAAGCGTGCATTGGTGGCCATGCTCACTCTCCAAGAGCCTCCATGATGGCATCCGAGGCCGGTCAAGCGTGCATTGGTGGCCATGCTCACTCTCCAAGAGCCTCCATGATGGCATCCGAGAAGTCCGCATTGGTGTAAACATTCTGCACATCGTCCAGGTCCTCGAGCATGTCCACCAGCTTGATGATGCGTCGCCCGAGTTCGGCGTCGTCGATGGGGGCATAGTTGTCGGGGTACAGGCCGACGTCGCTGGCGTCGGGGTCGATGCCCGCCGCGACCAGGGCATCCTTCACCGCGCCGAAGGCCTGGGGGCTGGTGACCACCTCCAGACGACCATCGTCCAGGGTCTCGATATCCTCGGGCTCGGCGGCCAGGGTCGCCTCCATGGCGGCCTCCTCGCTGGTCCCCCGGGGCAGCGTGAGGCGCCCCTGCTTGTGGAACATGAAGGCCACGGAGCCGGAGGTGCCCAGATTGCCGCCGTGCTTGTTGAAGGCATGTCGCACCTCGGAGACAGTGCGATTGCGGTTATCGGTCATCGCCTCCACCAGCATGGCCACACCCTCGGGACCATAGCCCTCGTAGACGACCTCCTCCATGTCGTCGCCGTCGCTGTTGCCGGCGCCCCGGTCCACCGCCCGCTGGATGGTGTCCTTGGTCATGTTGTTGGCCAGCGCCTTGTCGATGGCGGCCCGCAGGCGCGGGTTGTCGCCGGGCTCGCCGCCTCCCTGGCGGGCAGCCACGGTCAGCTCGCGGATCAGCTTGCTGAAGATCTTGCCGCGCTTGGCATCCTGGGCGGCCTTGCGATGCTTGATGTTGGCCCATTTGCTATGGCCTGCCATGTCACGTCTCCTCGGGAAGCCTCGTTGGCCCGCCGTGCCCGGCGCGTCGCGCGAGGCGGGCATCGGGGCGTTGTCGCTGGCTGGGTGGGTGTCGGGCGCAAATGACACCGGCGCCCTGAGGCGCCGGTGCGAGCTTGCCGGAGCGAGTGCCTTACTCGCCGGCGCTTTCCGCCTTGGCCTTCTGGCGCAGGCGGATGTTGAGCTCCTTGAGCTGCTCGGCACTGACCTCGCCCGGGGCGTCGGTCATCAGGCAGGCCGCGCTCTGGGTCTTGGGGAAGGCGATGACCTCGCGGATGGTGCGGGCCCCGCTCATCAGCATGACCAGGCGGTCGAGGCCGAAGGCCAGGCCACCATGGGGCGGCGCGCCGTACTGCAGGGCGTCGAGCAGGAAGCCGAACTTCTCGCGGGCCTCCTGCTGGTCGATGCCCAGCACCTCGAGGACCGTCTGCTGCATGGCCTGGTCGTGGATACGGATCGACCCACCGCCCAGTTCGGTGCCGTTGAGCACCATGTCATAGGCCCGGGACAGGGCCTCGGCCGGGCGGTTCTTGAGGGTCTCGACGTCGCAGGACGGTGCCGTGAAGGGATGGTGCAGCGCCTGCAGGCGGGCGCTGCCGTCATCCTCGAACATCGGGAAGTCGACCACCCACAGCGGCGACCACTCGCAGGTGTAGAGGTCGAGATCCTCGCCCAGCCGGACGCGCAGCGCGCCCAGCGCCTCGTTGACGATGCGCGCCTTGTCGGCCCCGAAGAAGATGATGTCACCATCCTCGGCGCCGACCCGGTCCAGCAACTGCTCGACCACGCCCTCCATGAACTTGACGATCGGCGACTGCAGCCCCTCGAGGCCCTTGGCACGCTCGTTGACCTTGATCCAGGCCAGGCCGCGGGCGCCGTAGATGCCGACGAACCTGGTGTACTCGTCGATCTCCTTGCGCGACAGCGAGGCACCGCCCTTGACCTTGAGGGCCGCGACGCGGCCGTCGTCGGCGTTCGCCGGCCCCGAGAACACCTTGAAGTCCACGTCCTTCATCAGGTCGTCGACGTCGGTGAGCTCCAGCGGGATGCGCAGGTCCGGCTTGTCGGAGCCGAAGCGGTTCATGGCCTCGGCGTAGGGCATGCGCGGGAACTCGGGCAGCTCGACCTGCAGCACTTCCTTGAACAGCTGGCGGATCATGCCTTCGGTGATCGCCATGATGTCCTCTTCCTCGACGAAGGAGGCCTCGAGGTCGATCTGGGTGAATTCCGGCTGACGGTCGGCGCGCAGGTCCTCGTCGCGGAAGCACTTGGCGATCTGGTAGTAGCGGTCGAAGCCGGACACCATCAGCAGCTGCTTGAACAGCTGGGGCGACTGCGGCAGCGCGAAGAAGCTGCCGGCATGGGTGCGGCTCGGCACCAGGTAGTCCCGGGCGCCCTCGGGGGTAGCGCGGGTCAGGATCGGGGTCTCGATGTCCAGGAAGCCCTGGCCCTCGAGATAGGCCCGCACGCTGTGGGAGATGCGCGAGCGCAGCCGCAGCTTGTCGATCATCTCCGGGCGCCGCAGGTCGATATAGCGATGCTTGAGGCGAACCTCCTCGCCGACCTTGCCATGCTCGTCGAGCTGGAAGGGCGGCGTGACCGCGGTGTTAAGCACCTCGACGTCCTTGGCCAGCACCTCGATCAGCCCGGTGGGCATGTTGGGATTCTCGGTGCCCTCGGGGCGCAGCCGCACGCGACCCTGGATGCGCAGCACATACTCGCTGCGGGCGCGGTCGGCAATGGCGAAGGCCTCGGCGGTATCGGGGTCGACCACGACCTGGGCAATGCCGTCACGGTCGCGCATGTCAAGGAAGATGACCCCGCCATGGTCACGGCGGCGATGTACCCAGCCGCACAGGGTGACCGTCTGATCCACCATGGTCTCGTTCAGCTGGCCGCAATAATGGCTGCGCATGTCGTATCCTGTTTCGTTGCGTGATGAAAAAGCGAGAGTGGTGACGGCTCAGGCCGCGGCGCCGCCGTCCGAGGACGTCCCTGCCCCCAGGCTGTCACCGGCCAGGTTCTTCTTGCCCCCGGACTTGAAATCGGTCTCGTACCAGCCGCCGCCGGCCAGCCGGAAGCCGGCGGCCGACACCAGGCGTCCGAGTTCGGCCTCGTCGCAGGCAGGGCAATCCGTCAACGGCGCGGCGCCGAGCTTCTGCAGCTTCTCCAGCCGGTGGCCGCAGGCCTTGCACTCATATTCGTAGATGGGCATGGTTTGGGTCTCCGTGAAACGACGTCCCAGTGGACGAAGCGACGACGCAACATGGCTCGGTCGCGGGTGGCGTTCTGCGATATATGGGCAGCCGGCGCAAACTCCAAGCCTGCCTCGAAAGCCGCATATTATAGCCTGTCGTGCCGCCCGAGGCCCAGCCCCGGGGCCACGCGTCCGTCGTCGCCCTGCACACGAGGAAACCGCCATGCACGCCGTGATTCTCGACGCCGCCAGCCTCGGCCAGGATATCGACCTCGCCCCGATCGAGACACAGCTGGACAGGCTCGATGTCCATGACCACACCGCCCCCGGGGAAGTGGCATCACGGCTGGCGGGCGCCGAGGTCGCCATCGTCAACAAGGTGGTGCTCGACGACGATACCCTCGGCCGCCTGCCGGCGCTGCGGCTGATCTGCGTGCTGGCCACCGGCACCAACAACATCGACATGGCGAGTGCCGAGCGGCGCGGGATCGCGGTGCGCAATGTCACCGCCTACGGCACCGCCAGCGTCGCCCAGCACACCCTGATGCTGCTGCTGGCCCTGGCCGCCCGGTTGCCCCGCTACCAGCGCGACGTGGCCCGGGGGCGCTGGAACGCGAGCCCCTTCTTCTGCCTGCTGGACCACCCCACCCTGCAACTGGCGAACAAGCATCTGGTGATCGTCGGCCAGGGCGAGCTGGGGTCGCGGGTCGGCGAGCTGGCCGGGGCCTTCGGAATGCGCGTCAGCTTCGCCGCCCGCCCCGGCGGCGCCGACGACGACCCCCGGCCAGCCCTGGCCACCCTCGCCCCCGAGGCCGATGCCATCAGCCTGCACTGCCCGCTCACCGAGGCGACCCACCACCTGGTGGACGAGGCCCTGCTGGCGAGTCTCAAGTCCGAGGCCCTGCTGCTCAACTGCGCCCGTGGCGGCATCATCGACGAGGACGCCGCCCTGGCCGCCCTCCGCCAGGGACGCCTCGGCGGCCTGGGGATCGATGTGCTGCCCCAGGAACCCCCCCGGGAGGGCCATCCACTGCTCTCGGCCCTCGACGAGCCGCTGAACCTGATCGTCACCCCGCACAATGCCTGGATCAGCCCCGAGGCTCGCCAGCGCATCGTGGCGCTGACCGCGGACAACCTCGCGACCTTCCTGGCACGCGGCTGACGGTGGGCGGGTGCGCTGCCCGCCCCTTTAGCGCGTCGCCGACGACCGCTGGCTGGGCGGTGGCCGCAGCGGCCGTCTCCAGACCCTCATCGGCCCGGCTTTACTGGGTGGTTGATCGGGCAGTGAGCGTGGGATTGGGCACATGCAAGATAACGGTATAAATATTCCCTACCCCGCGACCCGGCTTGCACCACTGGCGCCGGGCTTGGATACTTCCGCCGACCACCCCTTTTTTCAGCCTCACCCGGTCCACGGCATGCTGCATAACTTCGGGTCGATCAATCTCGACCACGTCTATCGCGTCCCCCACCTGGTCAGGCCCGGCGAGACCCTGGCCAGCCACGACTATCGCGTCGGCCTGGGGGGCAAGGGCGCCAACCAGTCGCTGGCCATGGCCCGGTCCGGCGGCCGGGTCCGCCACTGGGGGCGGCTCGGCCGGCAGGACGCCTGGGCCCGGGACCTCATGGCGCGCAACGGCGTGGCCGTCGACAGCGTCGCGCTCGTCGACGAGCCCAGCGGCCACGCCATCATCCAGGTGGACGACCAGGGCGAGAATGCCATCCTGCTGTTCCCGGGCGCCAACCATGGCTTCACGACGGCCGACCTGGACGCGCGGATCGCCGAGGTCGCCCCCGACGACTGGCTACTGACCCAGAACGAGTGCAATGCCCTGCCCCGGGTGTTCGCCCAGGCACAGGCTCGGGGGGTGAAGATCGCCTTCAATCCGGCGCCCATGACCGATGAGGTCGCCAGCCTGCCCCTGGAGGCCTGCCGGCTGCTGTTCGTCAACCGTGGCGAGGCCGAGGCCCTCACCGGCCTCGCTGCCGATGCCCCCGCGGAGGCCCTGCTGGCGGCCCTCGCCCGCCGGCTGCCCGCCACCGAGACGGTGCTGACCCTGGGCGGCGACGGCGCGTGGTACCAGCACGGCGACCAGCGCCATTTCCAGCCGCCGCTGCCGGTCGTCGCCCGGGACACCACCGCCGCCGGCGACACCTTCATCGGCTACTACCTGGCCGCGGTCCAGGCCGACCTGCCGCCGACGGCCTGCCTCGAGCGCGCCGCCACGGCCGCGGCCCTGAGCGTCCGGCGCCTCGGCGCCACCGAGAGCATTCCCGACGCCGCCGAGGTGGATCAGGTCCTGCGCCACGGCCTCGACGCCCCCTGACCGTCATCGACGAGGAGCCCCATGACCCATCCGATCATCTTCGATACCGACCCCGGCGTCGATGACGCCCAGGCCATCGCCATCGCCCTGCGCCACCCCGCCATCGAACTGCTGGGCATGACCACCACCTTCGGCAATGTCGACGTGGCCATCGCCACCCACAACGCCCTGCTGCTCGCCGAGCTGGCCGGTCGCGAGGTGCCCGTGGCCCAGGGGGCCGCGGCCCCGGTGGTCAAGCCCCGCCACCCGGCCCCGGCGCATATCCATGGCACCAACGGCCTGGGCGACATCGCGCTGCCCGCGGTGCAGGGCCGGGCCGACCCGCGCAGCGCGGCACGCTTCATCATCGATACGGTCAATGCCCGCCCCGGCGAGGTCAGCCTGGTGGCGGTCGGGCCGCTCGGCAACCTGGCCACGGCCCTGCAACTCGACCCGACCATCATCGACAAGGTCAAGCAGGTGGTGGTGATGGGCGGCTCGATTCGGGAAGGCGGCAACGTGACCCCGGTGGCCGAGGCCAATATCTTCAACGACCCCCATGCCGCCGCCCGGGTGCTCACGGCAGGCTGGCCGCTCACCCTGGTGGGCCTGGATGTGACCCACCGCTGCGTGCTCGGCCCGGCGCACATGGCGCGCATCGCCGCCGGCCAGGGCAAGCTCGGCGAGGTGCTGGCCGGCAGCTACGGCTTCTACCGCGGCTTCTACCAGGACATGCTCGGCATCGACGGTTGCTGCCCCCATGACAGCTGCGCCCTGGCCTGGCTGATCCGGCCGGAGCTGTTCACCACCGCCCGCGGCCACCTTACCGTGGCCACCCAGGGCGATGCCGAGGGCCAGACCATCTTCGCCCCGGAGAACCGTGGCTATATCGAGCCACGCTGGTCGCGCACGCCGCTGGCGGATGTCTGCCTGGGCGTGGACGGCACGGCCGTGGTGGAGTGGATCACCGAGACCCTGGCGTGACTCTCAGGCCGTCGTGAAGGTGTCCGGGTCGTGCTGCTCGACCACCTCGAGCTCCACATGGGTGACCCGGGCCCCCGGCGGCCCCTTCCACAGCCACTCGCTGAGATCGCGGACCGCCTCGCGGCGCCCGCACAGCAACACCTCGACGCGGCCGTCCGGCAGGTTCCTGGCATGCCCGGTGATCCCGGCCTTGAGGGCCTGTTCCTGGGTGGCGCGACGATACCAGACCCCCTGCACCTTGCCGGTCACCAAGGCCTTCACACAGCAGCTGTCCATTCGGCGTCCTCCATCTCGATGCGCGGACCCGCGGCCCGCAAGGGAATGGGAGCTTGCTTTCCTTTCTAGCATCCCGGCCGCTCACCACCAAGGCGCGGGGCTTCCCCGGGGCCAGGCGATGCACTAGTCTTCAGGGTGTCATACAGACGATCGCTCGGCCAAAAGCCGGGGCGATGCCAGGATTCGCCGCCCACCCCGCGGCGGATCCTCCCACAACAACCTTCCTCACAAGGGAGCCACGTCATGCTGGTCTTCGACCACCCCGAGTTCGACCACCATCAGCAGGTCGTCTTCGGCAGCGACGAGGCGAGCGGCCTGCGCGCCATCATCGCCATTCACGACACCCACCGCGGTCCGGCCCTGGGCGGCCTGCGCATCTTCCCCTACGCCAGCGAGGCGGACGCCCTGACCGACGTCCTGCGCCTGTCCCGGGGCATGACCTACAAGTCGGCCCTGGCCGACCTGCCCCTCGGCGGCGGCAAGGCCGTGATCATCGCCGACCCGCGTCGCGACAAGAGCCCCGACCTGCTGCGCGCCATGGGACGCCTGATCGACTCGCTGTCCGGGCACTACATCACCGCCGAGGACTCCGGCTCCAGCGAGGCCGACATGCGGATCATCGCCGAGAGCACCACCCATGTGGGCGGACTCGGCCACGCCGGCCGCGCCGGCGACCCCTCGCCCTTCACCGCCCACGGGGTGTTCTGCGCGCTGAAGAGTGCCGTGCGCCATGGCCTGGACCGTGACGACCTCGGCGAGCTGCGGGTGGCCATCCAGGGGGTGGGGCATGTCGGGGCCCACCTGGCACGCCAGCTCCACGCGGCCGGCGCGCAGCTGGTGCTGACCGATGTCGACCGGGATGCGCTGGGGCGGCTCGCCGATGAGCTGGATGCCGAGGTCACCGCCCCCGAGGCCATCGCCGATGCCGAGGTGGATGTCTTCGCCCCCTGCGCCATGGGCGCCGCCCTCAGCCCGACCGTGGTCGAGCGGCTCAAGGCCCGGGTGGTCTGCGGCGCCGCCAACAACCAGCTGGCCCATCCCGACGTGGCCCGCCTGCTGACCGCGCGAGGCATCCTCTACACGCCGGACTATGTCGCCAATGCCGGCGGGGTGATCGAGATCGCCTGGCAGCGTCGCGAGGACTATCGCCGCGAGGCCGTCATGGGCCATATCGAGGGCATCGGGGCCACCCTCGACGAGATCTTCCGGCGCGCCGAGCGCGAGGGCCAGAGCCCCGCCCGGGTGGCCGACGACCTCGCCCGGGAACGCTTCCGCCCCGCCTGACGCCCGACGGGGGCCGGGATCAGTCCCGACGCCCCCGCCGCGAGGCGGCCTCGTCCGTGCGGCCCGAGGCCTCCGCCCCCACGGCGTCTTCTCGGCTTGGCGCCTCCTCGGCGCCCTTGTGGCTTTCCGCCACGGCCCCCGACGTCTCGTGAGGCGCCTACCCGTCGCCCTCCGGTTCGCCGGCGCGGCGTCTCTTGAGGGACAGGCCACGCCGGCGTGACGAGCGCTCGACCGCGGGCTCGTCGAGCAGCTCGTGCTTGACCCGCACCGCGGTGTTGCGCGGGACCACCTCGCGCCCCCGCGCCAGCAGGTGACACTTGGTGAAGGCCGCCCCGAACAGCAGGATCAGCGAGGAGTAATAGACCCACAGCAGCACGACCACCACGGAGCCGGCGGCCCCGTAGGTGGATGCCGTGGCCGTATAGGCCAGGTAGGCGGCGATCGCCGACCGGCCGATGGCGAACAGCAGCGCGGTGACCACCGCCCCCACCAGCACGTCCCGCCAGCTCAGCACCACGTCCGGCAAGACCTTGAAGATGGTGGCGAACAGCGCCGCCACCACGGCCAGGGAGATCAGGAACTCCAGGCCGGCGGCCAGGACGCCGAGAAAGGGCAGCAGACCGTTGGCGGTCTTGAGCACGGCATTGACGGCCACCCCCAGCATCAGCGAGACCAGCAGGATGAAGCCGATGGACAGCACCACGGCCAGCGACAGGGTGCGATTCTTCAGGAAGATCAGCAGGCTATTGGAGCTGGGGCGCGCCGTCACCCCCCACAGGGTGTTCAGGGAGTACTGCATCTGGCCGAAGACGGTGGTGGCGCCGACCAGCAGCGCCCCGACGCCGAGCAGGGTCGGCCAGAGCCCCGACTCCTGGATGCGCGACTGGGCCACGGCGGCCTGTATCGCCTCGGCGGCGGATTGGCCCATGGTGCCCTGCAACTGGGCGACGATCTGTCCCTGGGCGGCTTCCTCGCCGAGGGCCAGCCCGATCACGGTGACCGCGATGATCATCGTCGGGGCCAGCGAGAAGAGGGTGTAGAAGGCCAGCGACCCGGCATAGCTGAAGGCGTTGCGCTCCAGCCACAGCTTCACGGCGGCATGCACCACGCCCCACCAGAACAACACGTGCTTCTTGATCATCTGCTTACCTCACATTCCCTTGCCTGTCCGCCAGCATACCGAAGCCGCGCCCGCCGTGCAGGGTGCGGGAATTGCACGGCCCCGAGCGGGTCACCATAATGGGCGTTTTACTGCGCGGAGCGAGCCCATGAGTCCGAGCCCGGACGCCGACAGCCCCCCCCACGACTTCGACTGTCTGGTCTTCATCGGCCGCTTCCAGCCTCCCCATCTCGGTCACCTGGCAGTCATCCACGAGGCCCTCAAGCGCGCGCGCCAGGTCATCGTGCTGGTGGGCTCCGCCTGGCAGGCCCGCTCGCTGCGCAACCCCTGGCGCTTCGACGAGCGGCGCCGCATGCTGCGCACCGCCTTCGACGAGGAGGACAACGCTCGCCTCGAGATCGTGCCGCTGCTGGACGCCCTCTACAACAACGACGTCTGGGTACGCGACGTGCAGCGCAAGGTGCGTGATATCGCCTCGCCGAGCCATGCCCGCCTGCCGCGGATCGGGCTGATCGGGGCCAGCCGCGGCCAGTCGAGCTACTACCTGTCGCTGTTTCCCCAGTGGGAGTCGGTCAGCGTGCCGATGGTCGAGGGCATCTCGGCCAGCCAGATCCGCGAGCGGCTGTTTCGCTCCCCGGCGGCCGCGACGGACTACGCCAATACCGGCGCCTCCCATGACCTGCCCCCCGGGGTGGTAGAGGAGGTCCAGACGTTCTTCGTCGCGGAGCCCTACCGGCAGCTGGTCGAGGAACAGCAGTTGCTGGACCAGTACCGCGACGCCTGGTCCCAGGCGCCCTACCCGCCGATCTTCGTCACCGTCAACGCCGTGGTGGTGCAGTCGGGACACGTCCTGCTGGTCAAGCGCACGGCGGCGCCGGGCAAGGGCCTCCATGCCCTGCCCGGCGGCTTCATCAATCCCCATGAACGCCTGCTGGATGCCTGCCTGCGGGAACTGCGCGAACGGGTCCGGCTCAAGGTTCCGGAACCCGTGCTCAAGGGCTCGCTGAGGGGCCAGCGACTGTTCGACGAGCCCCATCGCAGCTGGCGCGGCCGGACCCTGGCCGAGGCCTTCTACTTCGCCCTGCGCCCCGAGCAGCAGCTGCCGCGGCTGAAGCCGGTGAAGGGGGGGGACCATGCCCGCTGGGTGCCCCTGGCCGACCTGGAGCCGGACGGGCTCTTCGAGGACCACTTCTTCATCATCCAGAACTTCCTCGGCCTGCCGGCGGATTTCAGCGAGCCCTGATCACGAACGGCGTCGAGGGTGGATCTATCAGGGGCATGAGCATCGCGTAGGCTGGATAAGCCCGCGCAGCGGGCGCATCGGGCGTGCCAGGAGGCCAGGCTCGTGCCGGTATCGTGGTGGATGCGCTAGCGCTTATCCCCCTACCGACAGGCTCCTAGGCCTGGAGGAAGTCCCTCGGCAACTTCATCATCTGCCGCCAGAGTTTCTCGACGCCGGGCTTGTGAACCAGCGAGCAGCGATAGAGCCGGATCTCCAGGGGCACATCGAGGCTCTCGTCGCCGGCCCGCACCAGGCGACCGTCCTTGAGTTCCTCTCGGATGCAGAAATCGGGGATCCACGCCATGCCCATGCCCTGCAACACCATGCCCTTGAGCCCCTCGGCCATGGCGGTCTCGTAGACGGTGCGCAGGCGCATGCGCAGCGGGTCGTTCTTGAGCAACATGCGCACGCTGCGGCCCAGGAAGGCCCCCTGGGTATAGGAGAGATAGGGTACCGGCTCGTTGCCCTCGAGGGGGAAGCGCGGCCGTGCCCGGTCATCCGGCAGGCAGACCGGGAGCATCTTCACCTGGCCGATGGAGAAGGACGGGAAGACCTCGGCGTCGAGCTGCATGCTGGCGTAGGGGTCGTAGTAGGCGAGCATCAGGTCGCAGTTGCCCTCGCGCAGCACATGGATGGCATCGCCGACGTTCATCGCCACCAGTCGGGTCGGCAGCTCGCCCAGACCCTTCTGCAAACGCGAGATCCACTGGGGATAGAAGCTCAGCGCCAGGGAATGGGCGGCGACGATATCGAGCGCCTCGTTGGCGATGGACAGGCCGCGCAGGTGGCCGAGGCTCTCGTTGAGCTGCTCGACCATGCTGCGCGCGGTGACCAGGAACAGCTGCCCCTCCGGGGTCAGGTCGACCGGCGTGGTGGAGCGGTCGACCAGGGTCACCCCCACCGCCTGCTCCAGGGAGCGGATGCGCCGGCTGAAGGCCGGCTGGGTGACATGGCGCTGGCGCGCCGAGGCGGAGAAGCTCCGCGTGTTGGCCAGGGCAACGAAGTCTTCCAGCCACTTGGTCTCGAGGTTCACCACGACTCCCGATCGCTGATGCATGAACGGCCCCGTACCGGAGCCAGCCGAGGGCTGGTAATGTACCCCAGCCGCGGCACGGACCCAAGCCGCGTCACTGCACGGGGGCGAACAGGTACGCCGCCCGGGACACCAGCTTGCGCCACAGGGGACGCGAGGTGATCTCCTCCAGGCTGACCCTGCGGCAGTCGGCGAAGTCCCGCTCGAGCATCGCCGCCACCTCGGCGGCGAAGCGGCGGTCGGGCACGAAGGCGGTGATCTCGAAGTTCAGGCGGAAGGAGCGATTGTCGAGATTGACGGTGCCGACGCTGCCCGCCTTGTCATCGATCAGGATCACCTTCTGGTGCAGGAAGCCCGGCTGGTAGCGGTAGACCTTGACCCCGGCGCGCAGCATGTCGGGCAGGAAGGAGAAGGCCGAGAGGAACACCAGCAGGTGGTCGGGACGCTCCGGCATCATGATGCGCACATCGACCCCGCGCATGGCCGCCAGGCGCAGGGCATCCTGGACGCTGCGGTCGGGGACGAAGTAGGGGCTGGTGACCCAGAGCCGCTCCCCGGCGCTGTGAATGGCATGCTGCACCAGCAGGCTGGCGGTCTCCTGGGGGTCGGCGGGCCCCGAGGGGACGATGACCACGTTCTGGCATTCCTCGCAGGTCACCTCGGGCGTCCAGTTGAGGCGGATCACCTCCCCCGTGGCCCAGTGCCAGTCCTCCCAGAAGGCCTCCTGCAGGCCGAGCACACTGGGGCCGGTCAGCTTGAGGTGGGTGTCGCGCCAGTGACCGTGCCGGGCATGCTGTCCCAGGTACTCGACCCCGACGTTGAAGCCGCCGACCCAGCCCTGGCGACCGTCGACCACCAGGATCTTGCGGTGGTTGCGGAAGTTGAGCTGGAAGCGATGGCGCACCCCCCGGGAGGAGTGGAAGGCGCTGACCTCCACCCCGGCCTCGCGCAGATCGCGCAGGTAGCGCTCTGGCAGGTTGTGGCAGCCGATCTCGTCGAACAGGAAGCAGACCCGGATGCCCTTCTCGGCGGCGCGCTGCAGGCGGTGCTTGAGCTCGAGGCCCAGGGCGTCGTCGCGGACGATGAAGAACTGGATCAGGATGTAGTCGCGCGCCGCCTCGATGCCGGCGAACAGGCTATCGAAGGTCGCCTCCCCGTCCACCAGCAGCTCGCAGCGGTTGCCACCGGTCAATGGCATCATCGCCAGCTTCTCCACCGCCAGCACGTCGGCCTCCCGGGCGCTGGCCAGGTAGGGCGAAACCCGCTCCCGGTAGCGGGCCAGCACGCGCCGGAGCACGGTATCCCGCTCGCCCCGGGCCGATACATAGCCATAGAAGCGCGGACGACCGAACACCCAGTAGGCCGGCACCGCCAGGTAGGGCATGGTGAGCAGGGAGATGATCCAGGCGATGGCGCCCTGGGAGGTACGGCTGGACATCAGCGCCTGTACCGCCGAGAGGGCACCGAGCACATGGACCAGCAGGATCAGTACGCCGAACAGCCAGGAGGCCATGGTCAGTCCCCGTTCCGTGGGAGGAAGCCGCGGCGCCGGACACGACGCCGCCACCAGCATACCCGCAACGGCGACGGCCCCGCCAGTTGGCGGGGCCGTCGCGCAGGGCTATTGCAGTTGAGTCTGACGAGGGGCGACGGGGACAGGTCGAAGAGGATGGGAGGGACCTGTCGACGGAGCAGCCCCGAGAGATACCGCTATCTGCAATAGCCCTGGGCCGTCGCGGCCGGCGGCGCGGTCAGGCGCGCTCGGCGATGATCTCCTTCCACTTGGCGGGACCGGTCTGGTGGACCGAGGTGCCGGCGCTGTCCACCGCCACGGTCACCGGCATGTCCTCCACCTCGAACTCGTAGATGGCCTCCATGTCCAGGTCCTCGAAGCCGACCACGCGGGCCTGCTTGATGGCCTGCGCCACCAGGTAGGCGGAGCCGCCCACCGCCATCAGGTAGACGGCCTGGTTGTCGCGGATGGCCTCGATGGCCGCCGGCCCTCGCTCGGCCTTGCCGACCATGCCCAGCAGGCCGGTCTGCTCCAGCATGGTGCGGGTGAACTTGTCCATGCGCGTGGCGGTGGTGGGACCGGCCGGGCCGACCACCTCGTCGCGCACTGGATCCACCGGCCCCACGTAGTAGATGAAGCGGCCATGCAGGTCGACGGGGAGACTCTCCCCTTTCGCCAGCATGTCGACCATGCGCTTGTGGGCGGCATCCCGGCCGGTCAGCAGCTTGCCGTTGAGCAGCAGGGTGTCGCCGGGCTGCCAGGTGCGCACCTCCTCCGGGGTAATGGCATCGAGGTCGACGCGCTTGACGTTGTCGCCGGCCTCGCGGGTGATCTCCGGCCAGTCCTCGAGCCTGGGCGCCGGCAGCGCCGCGGGGCCCGTCCCGTCCAGGGTGAAGTGAGCATGCCGGGTGGCCGCACAGTTGGGGATGATCGCCACCGGCTTGTTGGCGGCATGGGTCGGGTAGTCCTTGACCTTGATGTCGAGCACCGTGGTCAACCCGCCCAGCCCCTGGGCGCCGATGCCGCTCTTGTTGACCTTGTCGTAGAGCTCCAGGCGCAGTTCCTCGGCGCGATTCGACGCCCCGCGGGCCTGCAGTTCCTGGATGTCGATGGGCTCGAGGAGCGCCTCCTTGGCGATTTCCATGGCCTTCTCGGCGGTACCGCCGATGCCGATGCCCAGCATGCCCGGCGGGCACCAGCCGGCGCCCATCCTGGGCAACTGCTCAAGCACCCAGTCGACCACGCTGTCGGAGGGATTGAGCATGGCGAACTTGGACTTGGCCTCGCTGCCGCCGCCCTTGGCCGCCACATGGACCTCGACGGTGTCGCCGGGCACCAGCTTGTGGTGGATGATCGCCGGGGTGTTGTCGCGGGTGTTGGCGCGCATGCCGTCCGGATCGGCCAGCACCGAGGCGCGCAGCACGTTGTCGGGCAGCCGGTAGGCCCGACGCACGCCCTCGTTGATCATGTCGTCCAGGCTCATGTCGGTCTCGAAGCGCACGTTCATGCCGACGTGCACGAAGACGGTGACGATGCCGGTGTCCTGGCAGATCGGACGATGGCCGGTGGCACACATCCGCGAGTTGATCAGGATCTGGGCAATGGCGTCCTTGGCCGCCGGGTTCTCCTCCCGCTCGTAGGCCGCCGCCATGGCGTCGATGAAGTCCTTGGGATGGTAGTAGGAGATGTACTGCAGGGCATCGGCGACGCTCTGGATGAGGTCATCCTGGCGGATCACGGTCATGGGCAAGACGCTCCTTGGCTGGGTCGACACGCCCGCTTCTGGGCCGGTCCGGGACACCGGCGGCGGGCTCGAACGGAGGCGCATTATAGCGCACTTGCCCTGCCCCGGCAGCGTCGACGCAGTGGCCATGGGCTGACGGGGTCTTGGCAGGGAAGATAACGGTATAACTCATGACCCGAAGCGATCCCCGGGGGCCGGCTGGCCGTCCGTCTCAGCCGACGGCCAGCTGGCGCTCCCTGAGCTCGTGCAGCCGATCGCGCAGCCGCGCGGCCTCCTCGAACTCCAGGTTCTGGGCCGCCTCGAACATGGCGTCCTCGAGCCGCGAGACCTCCCGGGCAAGCTCCGCCGGCCCCAGATCGGTCGGGTCGTAGATGGCGGCCCCCTCGGCGACCTTGCGCTCGGCCTTGCGGCCCTTGCCCTTGCGCCCCGGGGCCTGGGCGGCCTCGAGGATATCGGCCACCGAGCGGGAGACCGTCTCCGGAGTGATGCCGTGCGTCTCGTTGTGGGCGAGCTGCTTGGCGCGGCGCCGCTCGGTCTCGTCGATGGCCCGGCGCATGGAGTCGGTGACCCGGTCGCCGTAGAGCACCGCCTTGCCATGGGCGTTGCGCGCCGCCCGGCCGATGGTCTGGATCAGCGAGCGCTCGTTGCGCAGGAAGCCCTCCTTGTCGGCATCGAGGATCGCCACCAGCGACACCTCGGGGATGTCCAGGCCCTCGCGCAGCAGGTTGATGCCCACCAGCACGTCGAACTTGCCGAGGCGCAGGTCGCGGATGATCTCGACCCGCTCCACGGTGTCGATATCGGAGTGCAGGTAGCGCACCCGCACGCCGTGCTCGTCCAGGTACTCGGTGAGGTCCTCGGCCATGCGCTTGGTCAGGGTGGTCACCAGCACCCGCTCCTCCACCGCCGCCCGGGCCTGGATCTCGGAGAGCAGGTCGTCCACCTGGGTCGAGGCCGGTCGCACCTCCAGCTCGGGATCGAGCAGCCCGGTCGGCCGTACCACCTGCTCCACCACCTGGCCGGCATGCTCGGCCTCGTAGGGACCGGGCGTCGCCGAGACGAACACGGTCTGGGGCGATATCCGCTCCCACTCCTGGAAGGTCATCGGCCGGTTGTCCAGCGCCGAGGGCAGCCGGAAGCCGTACTCCACCAGGGTCTCCTTGCGCGAGCGGTCGCCCTTGTACATGCCCCCCACCTGGGGAACGCTGACGTGGGACTCGTCGATGAACAGCAAGGCATCGGCGGGCAGGTAATCGAAGAAGGTGGGCGGCGGCTCGCCGGGCTGGCGCCCCGACAGGTAACGGGAGTAGTTCTCGATGCCGTTGCAGTAGCCCAGCTCGAGCATCATCTCGATGTCGTAGAGCGAGCGCTGCTCCAGGCGCTGGGCCTCCACCAGCCTGTCGTGCTGACGCAGCCAGGCCAACCGCTCGGCCAGTTCCTCCTTGATGGCGTCGATGGCGCCCATGATGGTCTCCCGGGGCGTCACGTAGTGCGACTTCGGGTAGATGGTCATGCGCGGCACCTTGCCCCGTACCTCGCCGGTCAGCGGGTCGAAGAGGCTGATGGCGTCGATCTCGTCGTCGAACAGCTCCACCCGTACGGCCTCGTCCTCGGCGTCTGCCGGGAAGATGTCGATGACGTCGCCGCGCACCCGGTAGGTACCGCGCTTGAAGTCCATGTCGTTGCGGGTGTACTGCAGCTCGGCGAGGCGGCGCAGGAAGGAGCGCTGGTCGATCAGCTCGCCACGAGTGAAGTGCAGGCGCATCTTCAGGTACTGGTCGGGATCGCCGAGACCGTAGATCGCCGACACCGAGACCACGATCAGCGCATCGCGGCGCTCGAGCAGCGCCTTGGTCGCCGAGAGACGCATCTGCTCGATATGGTCGTTGATCGAGGCGTCCTTCTCGATGAAGGTGTCCGAGGACGGCACATAGGCCTCGGGCTGGTAGTAGTCGTAGTAGGAGACGAAGTATTCGACGGCGTTGTCGGGAAAGAACGCCTTGAACTCGCCGTAGAGCTGGGCCGCCAGGGTCTTGTTGGGCGCCATCACGATGGTCGGGCGCTGCAGGCGCTGCACCACGTTGGCCATGGTGAAGGTCTTGCCCGAGCCGGTGACGCCGAGCAGGGTCTGGTGGGCCAGCCCGGCGTCGATCCCCCCGACCAGGCTCTCGATGGCCGTGGGCTGGTCGCCGGCGGGCTGGAACTTCGCTTGCAGTCGGAACGGCTTGCTCATCGGCTCTCCTGGTGGCGCCGGACCGGCATCGCGCCCGGCGGGATACGACGGGATCAGCCCCGCCGACGGGTGGTGATCTCCACGGTGGCGCTGGTCATCAGGCGGTGGATCGGGCACTTGTCGCTGATCTCCTCGAGCCGCGCCCGCTGCGTCGCGTCCAGCGGCCCGTGGAAGGTCATGGTCACGTCGAGTCGGTAGACCCCACGGCGCTCGTCGCGTTCATCGCGGTTGACCACCACGCTGACGCCGTCCAGGGGCCACTCCTTGCGACGCGCGTACATCTGGGCGGTGATCGCCTTGCAGGCCCCCAGGGACAGGTCGAAGTAGTCGTGGGGGTCCGGGGCGCTGCCCTCGCCGCCGAAGGCCTCGGGCACGTCGACGAAGAGATCCTCGAAGCCCTCGAGCTCGACGCGCTGGCGGAAGATACGGTTGCGCTCGCTGACAATCCGGATGCCGTGGGCCATCATGTCACCTCGATGCCGAGCCTGAGGGCCTGCACGGCCTTGATCAGCGCCTCACGGCGCACCTTGCCGTCCACCTCGGCCCCATGGCGTCCCACCTCGACACTCTCGACGCCGTCGAGCATCATCAGAGCCGTGGTGATGCGATTGACCTGGTCGGCGCTCTCGACGCCCTGGAAACTGAGAGACTGGTGCGCCATGGGGCGGCTCCTGTACGGCTGGAATCGAACAGGGGCGAGTCTAGCACGCCGCCCGAACACGCGGCAGCGGTTGCAATGCGGACCGCTCGACCGCATGTCCCGACCAACGCCCGTCAACGGACACGACAAGGAACCCTGACATGAACGACTGGATCGCCCACCTCGGAGGCCAGCGGGAAGGCGCCGATCGCGTCGTCTTCGACACGCCCGAGCCGGCCCGCCGCGCCATGGAGGCCAACGCGATGACCCCGCTGGCCCACCTGGGCATCCTCGATGTCGCCGGCGAGGATGCCGAACGCTTCCTCCAGGGCCAGACCAGTGCCCAGGTCGCCCTGGCCGATGGCGCCTTCGCGCCGCTGACCTGCTTCTGCACCCCCAAGGGCCGCATGCTGGCCAATGCCCAGCTGTGGCGCGTGGCTCCCGATCATTACCGCCTGCTGATGCACCAGAGCCTGGTGGCTTCGCTCCGCGACCACCTCCAGAAGTTCGCCGCCTTCTACAGGGTCGCGCTGACGCCCCGCGACGACCTGGCGCTGATCGGCCTGATCGGCCGCGAGATCCCCGCCGTCGCCGAGGTCCTGCTCGACGTGGTGCCGCCCGCGGTCTGGCACCAGGCCAACCGGGATGACCTCCAGGTCCTGGCCCATCCCGGCCCCCGGCCGCGACTGCTGGCCTGCCTGCCGGTCGAACGGGCCACGGCCACCTGGGACACGCTCGCGGCCCAGGCCACCCCCGTGGACAACGCCGTCTGGCGACTCCATGACATCCAGGCGGGGCTCGCCTGGCTGGAGGCCGGCCAGCAGGACACCTACCTGCCGCAGATGCTCAACTGGGAGGCGCTCGGCGGGATCAGCTTCAAGAAGGGCTGCTACACCGGTCAGGAAGTGGTCGCCCGGGCCCACTTCCGCGGCCAGGTGAAGAAGCGCCTGGTGCGCGGCCAGCTCGATGGCGGCCTGATCCCGGAGGCGGGCAGCGCCATCGAGGATGCCGAGGAGAAGCGGCTCGGCGAGGTGCTCTGTGCCGAGCTGGATGCCTATGGCGAGGCCGAGGTGCTGGCGGTGATGAGCACCCGGGAGCCGAGCCCGCCGCTGCGCGTGGCCGGCCAGAAGCTCAAGCCGCTCAAGCTGCCCTACCCGCTGGAGCGCCTGGACCCCGAGAGCCTGGCCGGCAAGGCGTAGCCCTCCGCCTCAGTCCGCAGGCAGGCCGAACAGGCGCCGCGCCGTGGCCGAGCTCGCCTCGGCCACCCGCTCGGCGGCCTGGCCGCGCAGCCCGGCCACGGCCCGGCACACCTCGGCGAGGCGCGCCGGCTCGTTGCGCTCGCCCCGATGCCCCGCCGGGGGCATGTCGGGACTGTCGGTCTCCAGCACGTAGCCGTCGTCCGGCAGGGCCGCCACGGCTCGATGCAGCCGCCTGGCCCGCGCATGGGTCGGGGCCCCGCCGAGGCCCACCACGAAGCCCAGGTCGAGGAAGGCCTTCGCCTGCTCGGGGGAGCCGGCGAAGGCGTGGATCAGCCCGCCCGCGGGGAGCGCCAGCTGGCGTAGCCGCTTGGCCACCCGGTCGTTGGCCCGCACGCAGTGGATGACCACGGGCAGGCGGCGCGCCCTGGCCAGGCGCAGCTGGGCATCGAACAGCGACCACTGGGCCGCGAGGGTCTCGTCGAAGCGTGCATCGATGCCGCACTCCCCCACCGCCACCGCCTCGGGATGGGCGTCCAGGGCCCGGGCCAGCGCCTCGATGTCGCCCTCCCGATGCTCGTCCATGAAATAGGGGTGCAGCCCCAGGCAGACGCTGACAGCGTCCCGCCGGCCCAGCGCCAGCACCCGGTCCCAGTGGCGGCGGGTGGTTCCCGGCACCACGAAATGCGCGACGCCCACCGCCCTGGCCCGTTCGAACACCGCCTCTCGGTCGGCGTCGAAGTCGGGGAAATCCAGGTGGCAGTGGGCGTCGATGAGCATAGGAGCAAGGAGCAAGGAGCAAGGAGCAAGGAGCAAGGAGCAAGGACAAGATCCCCTTGCCGACTTGCTCCAAGCGAGGGGCGCCAGGGGCGGGCCGAAGAGGAGGTCCTGCGCCAGGGATGGCGCCGGTAGCGCCCAGGGAGGGGTTTACAGCGCCTCCTCGATGGTCCGACACATCGGGGCCCGCCGCCGGCTCAGCCCCGAGTGATCCAGCTATGTGCGATCAAGGGCTCAGTGCTCCCGGGTATGGTTGAAGCGGATCTCCGGCCAGCGCTCCTGGGTCATCTGCAGGTTGACCCGGGTCGGCGCGATATAGGTCAGGTAGCCGCCGCCGTCGATGGCCAGGTTGGTGCTGGCCTTGCGCTTGAACTCCTCGAGCCGCTTGGCATCGTCGCAGTAGATCCAGCGCGCGGTGTTGACGTTCACCCCCTCGTAGAGGCAATCGACCTTGTATTCCTGCTTGAGGCGATGGGCGACCACGTCGAACTGCAGGGTGCCCACGGCCCCCAGGATCAGGTCGTTGTTGTCCAGCGGCATGAACACCTGGGTCGCCCCTTCCTCGGAGAGCTGCTGCAGGCCCTTCTGCAGGGCCTTCATCTTCAGCGGGTCCTTGAGGCGCACGCGCTTGAACAGCTCCGGGGCGAAGTGCGGGATGCCGGTGAAGCGCATGTCCTCGCCCTGAGTGAAGGTGTCGCCGATCTGGATGGTGCCATGGTTGTGCAGACCGATGATGTCGCCCGGCCAGGCCTCTTCCACGTGAGCCCGGTCCGAGGCCATGAAGGTCAACGCATCCGCGATCTTGACGTCCTTTCCGATGCGCACGTGGCGCATCTTCATGTTCTTCTCGTACTTGCCGGAACACACCCGCAGGAAGGCGATGCGATCCCGATGATTGGGGTCCATGTTGGCCTGGATCTTGAAGACGAAGCCGGTGAAGCTGCCATCCTCCGCCTCGACGGAGCGCTTGTCGGTCTCCCGGGGCTGGGGGGACGGCGCGTACTCGACGAAGCCGTCGAGCATCTCGCGGACCCCGAAGTTGCCCATGGCGGTGCCGAAGTAGACGGGGGTCTGTTCGCCGCGCAGGTAGGCCGCGTGGTCGAAGGCGTGGGACGCGCCCCGGACCAGTTCCACCTCCATGCGCAGCTCTTCGGCGGCATCCTCGCCCAGCACCGCATCGACCTCGGGATTGTCGAGGCCCTCGATGCGCCTGTCCTCCGGGATCCGATTGCCCTGCCCCTGGGTGTAGAGGTGGATGACATCGTTGTAGAGATGGTAGACGCCCTTGAAGTGGCGTCCCATGCCGATGGGCCAGGTCATGGGCGCACACTGGATGTTGAGCACCTCCTCGACCTCGTCCATCACCTCGATGGGGTCGCGGATATCCCGGTCCATCTTGTTGACGAAGGTCAGGATCGGCGTGGTCCGCAGGCGGCAGACCTCCATCAGCTTGATGGTCCGGTCCTCGACGCCCTTGGCGCCGTCGATCACCATCAGCGCCGAATCCACCGCCGTCAGGGTGCGGTAGGTGTCCTCGGAGAAGTCCTCGTGCCCGGGGGTGTCGAGCAGGTTGACGATGCGCCCGCCATAGGGGAACTGCATCACCGAGGTGGTGACGGAGATGCCCCGCTCCTGCTCCATCTTCATCCAGTCGGAGGTGGCATGGCGGTCGTCACGCTTGCTCTTCACGGAGCCGGCCATCTGGATGGCGTTGCCGAACAGCAGCATCTTCTCGGTGATGGTGGTCTTGCCCGCGTCGGGGTGCGAAATGATAGCGAAGGTGCGGCGAAGCCCGGTTTCATGGGCGAGGGTCGAGTTGGACATTGCGTCTCGTCGCTGAGTGGTGCTCCCCCGGCCGGGATCGGTGCCGGCCGGGGCGTGTCGGTATCGTCTGTGCACCGATTGTACCGTCAGCCACGGATTCTGTCGCCGGTCGTGGCCGACACGAGCTGCGGCCCCAAGGGGGCATCGGCGGATAGCGCGGGCGATACAGGGCAGGAAGGTAACAGCCGGCGGCGCCGGTGGGGGCCCGGCACCGCCAGGGGGGCACGACTAGCCGGCGGCGGCGCCCATCTCGCGCCAGAGGCGTTCGGTAACGAACTCGGTCACGCGACGGTCGTTGGCGTCGTCGACCTCCACGGCCAGGAGCTGGAGACCGCCCGGCTCGTCGCCGTGGCTGCCGTCATAGACGGGAAACACGCGCAGGTTCGACTTCAGCAGCAGGAAGATGCCTCGGCGCGGGTCCACGCCGACGCCCCGCACCTCCTCGTCGGGGGGCATGACGAACACCACGTCGGCCGCCTCGGCCTTGCGATGATCGAGGTGCTGCCAGGGTAGTCGCTCCAACTGGATATGCTGCATTGACCGCCTCCTCTTCCCGACCCGGTGGGATTTCAACATAGTCCATTTGTAGGGGGGTGGTAGGTGACGATGGCGTGAAAATTTTGCGACGTGAGCATCCTTGACGGGAGCCCCATTGCTGCAAGGTCCACAGGACCCGCCACCTGGTGCCCGGACCTTGATCGCCATCAAGCTCAGGCGCTCGGTCCTGCCTCCCCTGCCCCGTCACGGCGCCTGCCGGGGCCTATGGACGAGGACCGCTATAGTGACAGGACGCCACGCGGACACGGGGAGCGCAGCGATGGACAGGGACCCACTCTTCGGCGACGCCTACCAGCCCAGGGAGATCGCCCATCGCGTGACCCACATGGGCGTGGCCAAGGCCCGGGGCGATGCGCTGACCCTGCTGGTGCTGGCGACCCTCGCCGGCGCCTTCATCTCCCTCGGCGCGCTGTTCTTCGCCGTGGTCGTGACCGGTAGCGAGCTGGGCTTCGGGATCACCCGCCTGCTGGGCGGCCTGAGCTTCTGCCTCGGCCTGGCGCTGGTGGTGGTGGCCGGCGCCGAACTCTTCACCGGCAACAACCTGCTGGCCATGGCCTGGGCCAGCGGCGAGATTCGCGGACACGAGCTGCTCAGGAACTGGGGACTGGTCTACCTCGGCAACGTGCTGGGCTGCCTGGGCACCGTCGTGCTGGCCGTGTCGGCGGACCTCGCCGCCCTGGGCGACGGCAGCCTCGGCGAGACCCTGAGGGAGATCGCCCTGGCCAAGGTCGCCCTCGGCCCCATGGCGGCCTTCGTCCGGGGCATCCTGTGCAATGTGCTGGTCTGCCTGGCCGTGTGGCTGGCCATGGGAGGCCACAGCGTCACCGACAAGCTGCTGGGCCTCCTGCTGCCGATCAGTGCCTTCGTGGCGCTGGGGTTCGAGCACTCGGTGGCCAACTGGTTCTTCCTGCCGATGGGCTTCTGGCTGGCCCCGCAGGGCATCGGGGTGGCCGGTGCCCTGCTCAATCTGGGCCTGGTGACGGCCGGCAACATCGTCGGCGGCACCCTGCTGGTGGCCGGGGTCTACTGGCTGGCCTACCTGCGCGACGGCCAGGACAGCCCCGGCCGATAGCCCCGTGTCAGCCCTTGTCAAGGGGCAGGCAGGCGGCGACGCGTCGACGCGTCGACGGGATCACGCAAGCGCTCATGCGGTCTCCCGGTCGGGGCAAAGGAGGCTGGCGCAGGCGGCTCGCCTACCAGGGCAGGGGCTCGCCGTTGCTGTGCCAGAAGCCGCCACTGGTCGCCAGGGTCAGGTCGGCGATGCGCGCGGCGATGCCAGCCGCGGCCTCCTCGGGACCGATCAGGCCGCCGAAGTTCACCATGCGTGTCTTCACGTACCCTGGATGCAGCTGGGCCACGGCGATGCCTCGCGGCGCGAGGTCCACCGCCAGGGACTTGCCGAAGGCATTCAACGCCGCCTTGGAGGCACGGTAGCCATAGCGCCCGCCCGAATCGTTGTCGGCGATCGAGCCCATCCGGCTGGTGATGTTGGCGATCTTGGCGCCCTCGCCCAGGCAGGGCAGCAGGGCCTCGACCACCCGCAGCGGCGCATAGGCATTGATCTCCATCTGGGCGCGGATGGCATCGAAGTCGAGCTCGCCCAACGCCTCGTCGTGCAGCATGCCGGCGTTGTTGATCAACACGTCGAGACGCCGGCCGTCGAGGGCCGCGGCCAGCCGGGCGACATCCGCCGGCGACGTCACGTCGATGCCGTCGACCACCTGCCCGGCCACTTCGTCGAGTTCCGCTGACGGGGTCCGACAGGCCCCGATGACACGCCAGCCCTCGCCATGGTAGTGCCGGGCCAGGGCCAGGCCGACGCCGCGGTTGGCGCCGGTGATCAGGACAGTGGGCATCGGGACACCTCCTTTGAGCAATATTTCACTCAGAAATGAATTTATTGGAAGATTTTGCGCAATTTGCTGCTCACGATTACCTCATAGGCTAGACTATGAGCATTATCCTGCTCACCGAGTCCAGCATGCAGCTCACCATCCAGATCTACCGCCAGGGCCGATGGCAAGACGCGGCCCGCCTGGAACTTCCGCATCCGGAACGCGGCACGCGCGGTCCCGCCCGGCTCGGCTACCTGCAGGACTATGCCCTGCAGTGGATGTCCCATGACGACGAGCACGCCTGCAGCCTGACCCTGCCGGTCGAGCTGATGATGCGGCACCACGGTGAGCGCTGGTTCGGCTTTCTCGAGGACATCATGCCGGCCGGGGCGAGCCGACGCTACTGGATACAGCACCTCGGCATCCAGGACCTGGCCCCCGGCGAGCAGGACACCGAGCTGCTGCGCCTGGGCACCATCGCGCCGGTCGGCAACCTGCGCATCCGCGAGGCCGTGCCGCCTCGCCCCCCGGGCGGCACCCTGGAGGCCCAGCGCTTCCCGCTCAGCGATGTCATCGATCGCCATACCGATTTCCTCGAGTATGCCCAGCAGATGGGCGCCGCCAGCGGCGGGGCCACCGGCGCCGGCGGCGAGGCGCCCAAGCTGCTGGTGCGTCGCACGCCCGGCGACGAGGTCTGGATCGACACCTGGCAGGACGACCCGACGAATCTCGATCCCCACTTCCTGGTCAAGTTTCCCCGCGGCCGGCGCGGCGCCGACGACTGCGACATCCTGCGCGCCGAGTACCACTACTACCGGGAACTGGCCGAGCTCGGCATCGACACCGTGCCTCGCCAAGGCCTCCAGTTGACCGAGGGCGAGCGCTATCCCTCGCTGTGGCTGCCGCGCTTCGACGTCGCGCCCCGCGAGGGGCGGCTGTGTCGCTTCGGCCTGGAATCCGTCTACGCCCTGCTCGGCGTGGCCCCGGGCACCCACCTGCGCCACCCGGCGGTGCTGGCGCGGCTGGTCGCGCTGCTCGAGCGCCAGCATCGGGTCCGCGAACTGGGCGAGCCCTTCGACCGGGAGGGCTTCGTGATCGAGTGGGTCAGGCGCGACCTGCTCAACGTGGCCTTCGGCAATTCCGACAACCACGGGCGCAACGCGGCCCTGCTCAAGCGCCCGGAGGGCATCTGGCATGCTCCGGTCTACGACTTCGCCCCCATGAAGGCCGATCCCGAGGGGGTGACGCGCACTACCCAGTGGGGCCCGCCGCTTGAGCAGGGCGGCGACTTCGACTGGCCCGCCATCGCCCGGTCACTCGGCGAGCTGGCCGACCCGGACCGCCTGATGGCCGAGCTGGAACGCCTCGGGGCCCGCCTGCATGGCCTGGCGGAGCGCCTGGCGGCGCGCGGGGTCCCCGAACGCATCCTGACCATGCCGGCCGTGGGCCTCGGCCACCTCGACCGACGGCTGACGCGCTGGGGACTGGCCCCATGAAACCGACTCCCATGACGCCCGAGGAGCGCGAGGCGGCGCTGCTGGACCAACTGCGCCGCCTGATGCGTGGCGAGCTCAGCGAGGGGCAGGTGCTGCGCCACCTGCGCCGCGAGGTGCTGGGCATGTCCCAGGGCGCCTATGCCGACCTGGTGGGCGTCAGCCGGCGCACCCTGTCCGACCTCGAACGGGACGCCGGCAACGCCTCCATGGCCAGCATGAACCGCGTCTTTCGCCCCCTGGGCCTGAGGGTTGGCCTGGTGCCTCGCCAACCCGCCCTGCTGGCCCGGCTCGCCGAGGACGCCGACGGCCCCTGAGGCCGTCAGGCGGTGTCCTGGCCGGCGCCGGGGGCGTGTTCGTGACGCCCGAGGCGCGCGCGCAGGTGCTCCAGGTAGCTGAGCAGCACCGGAATCACCGCCAGCACCAGCAGGGTCGAGAGGCCGAGACCGAAGGCGATGGACACGGCCATGGGGATCAGGAACTGCGCCTGCAGCGAGGTCTCGAAGAGCAGCGGCGTGAGGCCGCCGATGGTGGTCAGCGAGGTCAGCAGCACCGCCCTCACCCGCTGCACCACCGCCTCGTTGAGGGCCGCATCGATGGCCAGCCCCTGGCGGCGCTGCTGGCGGTAGAAGGCCACCAGGATGATGGCGTTGTTGACCACGATGCCCGACAGGCCGAAGAGCCCGAACAGCGACAGCATGGTCAGGTCGAGCCCCAGCAGCCAGTGCCCCAGCAGGGCGCCGACCAGCGCCAGCGGGATGATCGCCATGACGATCAGCGGCAGGCTCCAGGAGGCGAAGACCCAGGCCAGCACCACGTACATCAGGGTGAGCCCCACCACCAGCCCCATGCGCATGTCGGCGAAGGTCTCCCGCTGGTCGGCGGAGCGCCCCTCGAAACTGTAGCGCACGCCGTGGTCGCGCATCAGCGCCGGCAGCACCGAGGCCTCCAGCCCGGCGAGGACACCATCGACGCTGTTGGCCTCGGTATCGACCTCCGCGGTGACCTCCACCGCCAGCCGGCCGTCGGCATGGCGCAGCGCCTCGAAGCCCTGGCGATGGTCCAGGGTCATGACCTGGTCCAGCGGCACGAAGCGCCCGTCCGGGGTGCGGATCGTCAGGCGCGCCAGGGTCTCCAGGCGTTCACGCTGGTGGCGGGGCAGCAGCACCCGCACCTCGACCTCGTCGGGGCCGTCCTGGAAGACCTGCACCAGCCGGCCGTCGAAGGCGGCACGCAGCTGGCGGCCCAGCTCCCGGGTGGTCAGGCCGAGGGCCTCGCCGCGAGGGCTGACCCGGTAGATCAGCTGCTGCCGGCCCCAGGGCATGTCGTCCTCGGTGTCGTGGACCCCGGGCAGCTCCGCCAGCGAGCGCGCCAGCGACTCGGCCGCCCGCTTGAGCGCCTCCGCCGACTCCCCGGTCAGGCGGACATTGACGTCCTTGCCGGGCGGCCCGGCGGCGCGCTCGGAGATGGTCAGGGTCTCGAGCCCCGCCGGCGGCGCCAGCCGCTCCCGCCAGGCGCGAATGAACTCGGCGTTGCGCACCGTTCGGTCGTCGGAGGGGGTGAGCTCGACCATCAGCGAGCCCAGGTTGTCGCCGGCGCGGGAGGGCTCGCCGCCGACCAGGGTCGTCCCGTGGCGGGTCACCACGTGCTGCACCAGCCCCCCGCCCAGGGCCTCGTCGGTGGCCTCGAGGCTCGCCTCCATCCGCGCCAGCAGCCGGTCGACCCGGTCCCGGTCGGTGCCGGCGACGAAGCTGGCGTTGGCGTAGAGCACGTTGGGCTCCGGCGTGGGAAAGAAGTTGAAGGCCAGCCGGCCGCCCATCAGCAGCCCCAGGGTGACCAGCACCACGGCCACCGCCGCGGCCAGGGTCGAGGCCCGGTGGCGCAGGGTCAGCGCCGAGAAGCGCCGGAAGGGCCCTGCGCGGAAGGCGTCGAAGGCGGCCTCGAAGCGCTCCCGGGGGCGTGACAGCCGGCCGGCACGGCGCGCCCGGCCCGGCACGAAGGCATTGCGCAGGTGGGCGGGCAGTACCACGAAGCACTCCAGCAGCGAGGCGATCAGCACGCAGATCATCACCACCGGGATATCGCCGAGGATGTTGCCGATCACCCCGCCGACCAGCAGCAGCGGCATGAAGGCCGCCACGGTGGTCAGCGACGAGGCCAGCACCGGCCAGAGCATGCGCCTGGCCGCGCCCTCGGAGGCATGCCGGGGGGCCTCGCCCTGGCGGAAGTGGGCGTCGGCATCCTCGCCGACCACGATGGCATCGTCGACGATCACCCCCAGCGCCATGATCAGCGCGAACAACGAGATCATGTTCACCGAGCCGCCGATCACCCAGAACACCGTCATGGCACCGAGGAAGGCCGTGGGAATGCCGATGGCCACCCACAGCGCCACCCGGGCCGGCAGGAAGAGGTAGAGCAGCCCGAGCACCAGCACCAGGCCCCCCAGGCCGTTGCTGATCAGCAGCCCGATGCGTTCGGCGATCAGCCGCCAGGTCTCGTCGTGGACCTCGAGGCGGACCGAGGGCGGGAGTTGCGGGCGCGTCTCGTCGAGCCAGCGCTGCAGGGTCTCGGCGGCGGCCAGGGAGTTGCCGTTCTCGGCCCGCTGCAGCTGCAGCTCCACCGCCGGCCGGCCGTCCTGGCTGAGGGTGACCTGGGCGTCGCGGGATTCCCGGCGGATGGTGGCGATGTCGCCGAGCCGCAGCTGGACCCGGTCACTGCTGAGGATCGGCAGCTCACCGAAGCCGGCGGCGCTGCGACGCTGCTCCACGGCGCGCAACTCGCGGGCGCTGTCCTGCTGGCCGAGCAGCCCCGCGGGCAGGTCCCGGGACATCACGTCGATGCGCTCGGCGATCTCGTCGAGGCTGAGCTGCAGGCCCTGCAGGCGCGCCACCGGCACCTCGATGCTGATCTGCTGCTCGGGCAGGCCCTGGGTCTCGACCCGGTCGATACCGGCCTGCAGCAGGGCGTCCTCGAAGCGGTTGGCCAGTTGGCGCAGCTCCCGCTCGGAGACCGCACCGTGGATCAGCAGGCGGGCCACGGGCTCGTAATGGGCCACCCGGCTGACCCGGGGCGGCTCGGCGTCCGCCGGCAGGTTGGTGAAGTCGTCGACCTGCTGGCGGACGTCGTCGAGGGCCAGCACCGGATCGGCGCCTTCCTGGAACTCGAGGGTGATGCTGGAGACGCCCTGGGCCGAGGTGGAGGTCATGCGCTTGAGCCCGTCGAGGCTGCGCAGGCGCTGCTCCAGGGGAATCGTCACGCCCTGCTCGACGTCCTCGGCGGCGGCCCCGGTCCACACGGTGCGCACGCTGATGATGTCCAGGGCGAAGTTGGGGAAGAACTGGATGTTCATCCGCGCCAGCCCCAGGATCCCGCCCAGCAGCATCACCAGCATGATCAGGTTGGCGGCCACGCGGTGATGGACGAAGAAGCCGATCGGTCCCCGGCGGCCGCTCATGCCCCCTCCCCGGCGGTGTCGCGCTCGACCTTGAGGCCCTGGACGGCATTGGGCAGGTGGGTCGTGATCACCCGCTGCCCGTCGGCCAGGGCCTCGCCGGCGACCAGCACCCAGCTCTCGCCGTCGGGGCCCGGCACCTGGCCGCGGCGGGTCACCGCGAGGCGGCGCATGCGCCCGTCGGCGTCCATCAGGTAGAGCACATCGTCGCCGTAGAGGGCGCTGGCCGGCACGGCCAGGCTATCCTCGGCGACCGGACGCTCGAGGCGCACGTCCACCAGGCTGCCGGGACGCAGGCCCGCATTCTCGCCCTCGAGGCGCAGGATCGCCTCGACGCCGGCGGGCGCGCTCTCGCCGGCCAGTCCGGTGAGCACGAAACGCGCCCCCTCCCCGTGCGCCACCAGGCGCCGGCCGGCGGCCAGGGCCTCCGCCAGCTCGCCCTGGTAGGCCTGTGGAATCGTGGCCCGGAGTTCCAGGCCTTCCCGCGGGTAGACCGACAGCAGCTCGGCCCCCTCGCTGACCCGCTCCCCGGGGGCGGCAGTGAGGCCGGTGACGATGCCGTCGAAGGGCGCCTCGACCCGGGCGCGCTCGGCATCCCGCCGGGCCTCGGCGAGGCCGGCACGCGCCTCGGCGAGCCCCGCCTCGAGGCCGCGCAGGCGGGCCGGATGCTCGGCGATGCTGCCCTCCCGGGCATTGACCGTGACCCGCGCCCGCGCCAGGGCATCCCGAGCGTCGTCGAGGGCCGCCTGCGAGGCCAGGTTACGCGCCACCAGGGAGCGGTTGCGCTCCAGCTGTCGCCGGGCGTTGTCCAGCAGCTCGCGCTCGCGCGCCAGGGCGGCCTGGTCGCGTTCGTGGCGGATGCGCTCGGCGGCGATCTGGGCCTCGAGATCCGCGACCCGGGCCTCGGCCCGCGCCACCGGGGGGCCGGTATCGGCCTCGTCGAGGGCGATCAGCAGCGCGCCCGCGGCGACGCGCTGGCCCTCGCGCACCGGACGCTCGGCCACCCGGGCGGTGAGCGGCGCGGTGACCGTCACCCGCTCCGGGGCCGTGATCTCGCCGTACAGGGGCAACACCGGCACCCGGTCGGCGAGCCTCACGGTCAGGGTCTCGACCCGCCAGCTGCGCTCCTGGGGCGTCACCGTGGCCGGCTCGGGCCGAGTCACCCTCAGCCCCACGAAGGCCGCCAGGCCCAGGGCGAGAATCAGCAGCGGGATCAGCAGTCTTCGCATCGAACGGTGGCCATCGGCAAGAATTCGCAACCTCCAATATACAGGCTGGGCCCGCCGGGGGCAGCCGGGCGACACATCGCCGCGGCGGCGGAGAGGCGGCGCAGCGGGGCAATCGGTTATCATCGCGGCACCGATCGCCCGCGGAGTCCCCATGCAAGCCGCCCTGCCCCTGCCGCTCTCCACCCCCAACCGCAACCTGGTGCGCCTGACCATCGTGCGCGGGATCACCTGGACGGGGTTCCTGGCCGGCATCATCATCGGCGTCGAGGGACTGGGCTTCGCCCTGGACCTCCCCGCGGTCATCGGCGTGATCCTGGTGATGGGCCTGATCAACGTCGCCACCTGGTGGCGCCTGGGGCGTCCCCGCGCCGTCACCCACCGGGAGTACCTGAGCCACCTGCTCGCCGACGTGGCCGGGCTGACCCTGCTGTTCTACTTCACCGGCGGCTCCACCAATCCCTTCATCAACTACTACCTGGTGCCGGTGACCATCGCCGCCGCCACCCTGCCCTGGCGCCATGCCTGGGCCATCGCCGCCGCGGCCATGGCCGCCTACAGTTTCCTGATGTTCGTCTACCACCCGGTGCCCCAGCTCGGCATGCCCCACGCCGAGACCACCATCAACCTGCATACCCTGGGCATGTGGCTGAACTTCGCGCTGTCCGCCGGCCTGGTGACCTTCTTCCTCTACAAGATGGCCCGGGCCCTGCGCAGCCGGGAGCAGGCGCTGTCGCGCACCCGGGAGGCGGTGCTGCGCAACGAACAGGTGCTCGCCGTGGCCACCCAGGCCGCCGGGACCGCCCACGAGCTGGGCACCCCGCTGTCGACCATGGCCGTGCTGCTCAAGGAGATGCGCCAGGACGCCCGGGGCGACACCCAGCTGGAGACCGACATCGACCTGCTGCGCCAGCAGGTCGACACCTGCAAGTCACGCCTGCGCCACCTGGTGGACAGCGCCGACCGTCGCCGCATGGCCCAGCCCGAGATTCGCGAGGCCGGCGACTGGCTCGCCGCCGTAGTGCAGCGCTGGCTGGTGCTGCGCCCGGACGTGGCGCATCGTCTCGCGATCGCCGAGCGGCGCGGCCGGCCCCGTCTGGCCGTGGACGCCACCCTCGACCAGGCGCTGACCAACCTGCTCAACAATGCCGCCGACGCCAACCCCGACGACATCACCATCCAGCTCGACTGGAACGACGAGGAGGTGGTGATCGACATCCGCGACCATGGGCCCGGGGTGGCACTGTCCATCGCCGACCAGCTGGGCGACACCTTCGTCTCCACCAAGAGCAAGGGGCTCGGCATCGGCCTGTTCCTGACCCATGCCACCATCAATCGCTTCGGTGGCGGCGTGAGCCTGTACAATCATCCCGAGGGCGGCACCCTGACCGAGGTGACCCTGCCCCGCAGCGACCCCGCGGCCTGAACCGCAAGGGCCATCGACTCCCCCGCGAGGATGCCATGCAAGACACCGCCCAACGCCTGCTGATCATCGACGACGACGAGATGTTCTGCCATGTGCTGCATCGCGCCATGAGCCGGCGCGGCTTCGAGGTCCTGGTGGCCCACGACGCCGCCGAGGCCCTCTCCCTGGCCCGCCAGCACCAGCCGGAGCTGGCCACCCTGGACCTCAAGCTGGAGCAGGAATCGGGGCTCAAGCTGCTGCCGGAGCTGCTGGAGCGGGTCCCGGACTGCCGGGTGGTGGTGCTGACCGGCTACTCGAGCATCGCCACGGCGGTGGAGGCCATCAAGCTCGGCGCGGTGAACTACCTGTGCAAGCCGGCGGACGCCGACGAGGTGCTCACCGCCCTGGCCAAGGAGGAAGGCGACCCCGAGGCCGAGGTGGCCGACCGTCCGCCCTCGATCAACCGCCTGACCTGGGAGCACATCCAGAAGGTGCTGCAGGAACACGACGGCAATATCTCCGCCACCGCCCGGGCGCTCGGCATGCACCGCCGCACCCTGCAGCGCAAGCTGCAGAAGCGGCCGGTCAGGCGATAACGCCGCAAGCTGGAAGGCAGCGTGTGGCTTCCAGAGCCCGAGTCAAGGGGGGCTCTTCAAGCTTCCAGCTTACTGCCGCGGAGCGGGCGATCTTCCAGCTCCGGGCGAAGCCCGGCTCTTCCAGGCGCGTAGCGCCGCTCTTCCAGCTTAAAGCTTACGGCTCCCGGCGCAGCCGCGTCTTACTGCGCCGTCCACCCCAGGTCGATGTTCCAGCTCGCGCCGGTGACCGCCCCGGCGGCATCGGAGGCCAGGTAGCCCACCAGCGAGGCCACCTCGGCGGGCTCGATCAGCCGCTTGACCGCGGCGTTCTTGAGCATGATCTGCTCGACCACCTCCTGCTCCTCCATGCCGTGCAATTTGGCCTGGTCGGCGATCTGGTTGTCGACCAGCGGCGTCTTCACGTAGGCGGGGCAGATGGCGTTGGCGGTAATGCCCTGGCTGCCGCCCTCCAGCGCGGCGGTCTTGGTCAGGCCGATCATGCCGTGCTTGGCGCTGACATAGGCGGCCTTGCCCGGGGAGGCCACCTGGGCATGCACCGAGGCGACGTTGACGATACGCCCCCAGCCGCCCTCGCGCATGGAGGGCCAGGCCGCCTGGGTCAGCAGGAAGGGCGCGGTCAGCATCAGGTCGATGATGCGGCGCCACTGGTCCTCCGGGAAGTCCTCGATGGGCGAGACGTGCTGGATGCCGGCGTTGTTGACCAGGATATCCAGGTGGCCGAATCGCTTGAGGGCCTCCTGAACCGCCGCCTTGCAGGCCTCGCCATCGGTCAGGTCGGCCTGGAAGAAGGCGGCCCCGGCTCGCTCGGCGACCTCCTGGCCGGCGGGGTTGAAGTCCACGGCCAACACCTGGTGGCCCTGCTCGCAGAAGTGGCGTACCACGGCCTCGCCGATACCGCTGCTGGTCCCGGTGACCAGGGCGACGCGAGGGGTAGGGGCAGTTGCGGTCATGTTGGCTCCTTGAGGGTTGCCGGGAGATGGGCCCGTCCAGCATAAGGGGCCGCAACGTACAGCACCAGTTCAGGGCGGCGGCGTCATGACCCTTTCCATCAACCGCTGGGCCAGGCGACTGCCCTCGTGCAGCGAGCCGACATCGGACAGGTCATCGAGCAGCTCGCAGACCCACAGCCCCGGCTGGCCCTCGAGGGCCAGGGGACGGAAGGGATAGACCCCGGAGGGCAGGGACACCCGACGCAGGGCCTCGGGCGCCGGGGGCGGCTCGTCCTGGAGCGGCACCAGGGCCAGGGACAGCGACAGCGGGGTGATCAGCGCGCCGAGCAGCACCTCGCGCCCCTCCTCCAGGGCATGGGGCTGGAAGCACAGCGCATCCACCCCCAGCCGGGGGTTGTAGTGCGCCTCGGCCTTGGCCGCCCTGAGATGGTGGCGCTCCCAGGCCCGGGCCAGCTGCTGCAGCCGGGCATATTGTTCGGCCGTCAATGCCTGCATGTCGTCCTCCGGCGGGTGTCGGGGCGACAGTATAGGGGCTCGGCCGGGCATTCGGCAGGGGCCGGGCGAGCTGCTAGCATGAAGGCGTCCTTCCCCCAGCCCGAGGAGCCGTCATGAGCCCCGAGAACCGCCTCGAGATCGCCGTCGACATTGCCCGCCACGCCGGGCGCCAGATCGCCGAGGCCCGCGAGGAAGGCGGCATCGAGCACCGCTTCAAGCACGGCCAGGAACTGGTGACCGATACCGACGTCGAGGTGGACACCTATATCGGCGATCGCCTGGAGGCGAGCTTTCCCGACGAGCATCGCCTGAGCGAGGAACTGGCCCCCGACCGCGAGGCCCTCGAACACACCCAGGACATGTGGGTGGTGGACCCCATCGACGGCACCGTCAACTTCGCCCATGGGTTGCGCCACGTGGCCGTCTCCATCGGCTGGGTGAGCGGCGGTCACCTCAAGCTCGGGGTGGTCCACGCGCCCTTCCTCGACGAGACCTTCACGGCCCTGGCCGGCCGCGGCGCCTGGCGCAACGGCGAACCGATCCACGCCAGCCGCACCCGGGACCTGGCACGCTGCCTGGTGGGTACCGGCTTCCCCTACCGTCGCGACAGTCGCCCGCCGCTGATGCGCCGGCTGATGGCCGTGCTCACCCACTGCCAGGACGTGCGGCGCAACGGCTCGGCGGCCCTCGACCTCTGCGACGTGGCCTGCGGGCGCCTCGATGCCTACTACGAGAGCGTCTCGCCCTGGGACTTCGCCGCCGGCCTGCTGATCGCCCGTGAGGCCGGGGCCCGCACCGGCCATCTCTATCCCGGTCCCGGCGGTATCCCCGAGGAGCTCTACGGCGAGAACCTGCTGGTCACCAGCCCCGCCCTCTATGACGAGCTCGGCAACCTGTTGCGCCGCGCCGATGCCAGCGAGCTGGCGACGTTCTGAGGCCCGCCCGATAGTCCCCGGCAATGACCCCATCAGGCCTCGCCTATTGGTCAAATCCGCTGCGCTCGTTCACAATGGCGCCAGTTTTTTCCCCGACCCATTTCACGCATCCCCGGATGCAAGGAGTAGTTGATGTTCGTCGTTATCTTCGGTCGTCCCGCCTGCCCGTTCTGCGTGCGCGCCAAGGAACTCGCCGAGAGGCTGGAAGGCACCGGCGCCATCGCGGGCTTCCGTTACGTGGATATCCACGAGGAAGGCATCACCAAGGCCGACATGGAGAAGACCATCGGCAAGCCGGTCGAGACCGTGCCGCAGATCTTCGTCGACCAGACCCACGTGGGCGGCTTCACCGAGTTCGACCAGTACGTGCGCGACCAGGAGTGGCTGACCGCCAGCGCCTGAGCCTCCGACACCGCGCACCGAGAACCGCCTACGGGCGGTTTTCGCGTTTCGGGCCACGGCGTTCCTGCCTCGTTGAATCCGCCCACACCCCCGCCGCTTACACTGCGTAGAGTCAGCGCACAGGGCACCAGCACAGAGGGCAAGGCAGGATGCAACGTGAAGAGTTCGTTCAGCAACTGTGGCTGGACTATGTCCACCACCACCCGGATATCGGCGGGCTGCGGCTGTGGCCGGTGGAGACCCCACCGGAATATCTGGCCCTGCTGACCCTCAACCATGGCCCCTGGTCGATGGAGGCGCTGCTGCCGACCCTGGTGCGCTTCGGCTACCGTCCCGTGCAGCGCTATGCCATGGCCGACCGGGGGCTGCTGGTGACGCTGCTGGCTGCCCCCGACGAGGGCGCCTGGCTGGTGCTCGCCGAGCTGCAGCTCGGCACTCTCTCGCGGGGGCCCCGGGCGGCCCTGGAACGGCTGGTGACGCAGGCCCCACCCGAGGCGACCCGCGGCCAGAACCTGCTGTGTCGCGCCCGGCCCTGGCCGATGCCCGACTGGGCGAGCTACCAGGCCCTGGCGGCGGCTCATCCGCTGGCCGGCTGGCTGGCGGTGATGGGGCCCAGGCTGCATCACCCGGGCTTCGACTGCGCCCGCCTCGGCGAGGACATCGGCCGGCTGGACACCCGCCTGCGCGACACTGGCCTGAGCGGCGACGCCGACCGCCACCACGGCGTCTTTCCGATTTCCCCCCTGCTGGACTACCGCTTCTACCCGACGCTGCCCCGTCGGCTGGCCTTCGCCGAGGGCGATGAGCATCGGCTGGCCCTGGGCGGGCTGGCACTCGTCCAGAAGCAGGTCAGCGCCAACCAGGAGCGCACCGTCGAATTGCTGCTCCCCCACCATACCCGCTGCGAGCTCAGCTGACCGGACCATCCACAGATTCTGTGGATAACGCTGTGCACCGGTGACGGACAACCGTGTGGGATCGGCCTGACAGCGAGGTGTCGCTCGGAATGGTCAGAATTTCGGCATCCCGACACGCCTCGGCCCGGACACGGGGTCCGGGCCGAGGCGGGTCAAGACGAGATGCGCCGGCTTACTCCGTGAAGGTCATCTCCGGCACGTGCTCCGGCACGATCAGCTTGCCGGCCGTCTTCTCGACGATCTCCTCGACGGACACGCCCGGGGCGCGCTCCTTGAGCACGAAGGCGCCGTTCTCGATCTCCAGGTAGGCGAGGTCGGTGAGCACCCGGTTGATGCAGCCGGCGCCGGTGAGCGGCAGGCTGCACTGCTCGAGCAGCTTGGACTCGCCGTGCTTGGAAGCATGGGTCATGGTGCAGATGATGTTCTCGGCCCCCGCCACCAGGTCCATGGCGCCGCCCATGCCCTTGATCAGCTTGCCCGGGATCATCCAGGAGGCGATGTTGCCGTGCTGGTCGACCTCGAAGGCGCCCAGCACGGTGAGGTCCACGTGGCCGCCACGGATCATGGCGAAGGACTCCGCCGAGGAGAAGATCGCCGCGCCGGGCCGGGCGGTGACCGTCTGCTTGCCGGCGTTGATCATGTCCGGGTCCACCTCCTCCTCGGTGGGGAAGCGCCCCATGCCGAGCAGGCCGTTCTCGGACTGCAGCATCACGTCGATGTCGTCCGGGACATAGTTGGCGACCAGGGTGGGGATACCGATGCCCAGGTTGACGTAGAAACCGTCCTCGAGTTCGCGCGCCACGCGCATTGCCATCTGTTCGCGAGTCAGTGCCATCTTGATGCCTCTTGTGTCTTGTAAGGGATAAGCGCCGGTGAACCCTGCTCGAGGCCAATGCCGGCGGCAGATCCACGAGGAGGCGCTGTGAACCCTTCCCTGGGCGCTACCGACGCCATTCCATGGCGTAGGACCTCCTCTACGATCTGCCCCCGGCGCCTCTCGCGCTATCCAACGGCGAATGTCCGGGAGATGGAGAAAAACGCTCAGCCCTGGTGGACGGTGCGCTTCTCGATGCGCTTCTCGAAGCTGCCCTGGATGATGCGATCGACGTAGATGCCCGGGGTGTGGATCTGGTCCGGCTCGAGCTCGCCGGGCTCGACGATCTCCTCGACCTCGACCACGGTGATCTTGCCCGCGGTGGCGGCCAGCGGATTGAAGTTCTGGGCGGTGTCGCGGTAGACGACGTTACCGTAGCGGTCGGCCTTCCAGCCCTTGACGATGGCGAAGTCCCCTACCACGGATTCCTCGAGGATATAGTGCCGGCCGCCGAACTCGCGGACCTCCTTGCCCTCGCCGATGGGGGTACCGTAGCCGGTGGCGGTGTAGAAGGCGGGAATGCCGGCGCCGCCCGCCCGCATCTTCTCGGCCAGGGTGCCCTGGGGGGTCAGCACCACCTCGATCTCGCCTTCCAGCATCTGCTGCTCGAAGAGCGCGTTCTCGCCCACGTAGGAGGCATGGATGGTGCTGATCTGGCGGTCTTCCAGCAGCAGGCCCAGGCCGAAGCCGTCGACGCCGCAGTTGTTGGAGTAGACGGTCAGGTCCTTGACGCCCCGCCGCTTGATCTCGGCAATCAGGTTCTCGGGGATCCCGCACAGCCCGAAGCCACCGGCGATGACGGTCATACCGCTCTCGATGCCGGCCATCGCCTCTTCATAGGAATGCACACGCTTGTCGAATCCGGCCATATCGCTGCCTCAGATGGTTGGAGGATGGTTGTTATCGCGGTTCTGGCAGTGTCGCGGCAGGCAATATATTTGTTAAGTTTGTTTTTCTTATCGATTATTTTATATTTCAAATTAATCGACGCCACCGCGGAGGCCGCCATGACCGTCAAGCAACTCCGGGCCTTCCTCGCCGTGGCCCAGACCCTGAGCTTCACCCAGGCCTGCGAGCGACTCCATCTCTCCCAGCCGGCCCTGAGCCTGACCATCAAGGGCCTGGAGGAAAGCCTGGGCGGACGGCTGCTGACCCGCAGCACCCGCAGCGTGCGGCTGACCCCGGAAGGCGAGTCGCTGGTCCCGCTCGCCGAGCGCCTGCTGGCCGACTGGGACAACACCGAGGAGCTGTTGCGCCAGCGCTTCACCCTGCGCCTGGGCCGCGTCGCCGTGGCCGCCATGCCCTCCTTCGCCGGCAACCAGCTGCCCGACGTGCTGATGGCCTTCCGCAAGCGCTATCCGCGCATCAACGTGACCGTCCACGACGTCATCAACGAGCAGGTCATCGACATGGTCCACCAGGGCCGCGTCGAGCTGGGCATCGCCTTCGAGCCCGAGGCCGCCCAGTCGATGCACTTCGCCCCCCTCTACGTGGACCGCTTCGTCGCCGTGGTCCCCGCCGCCTCGGCCCTGGCGACGCGCGCCTCGATCGACTGGCCGGCGCTGCTGACCCGGGACTTCATCACCCTGCAGCGTCCCTCCATGGTCCGCCGGCTCCTCGAGCAGCAGCTGCGCCTGCAGGGGATCGAACTGCCGGTGGCCTTCGAGAGCCACCAGCTGGCCACCGTCGGACGCATGGTCGCCAGCGGTCTCGGCGTCAGCGCCGTCCCCTCGCTGTGCATCCACCAGATGCAGGAACTCGGCGCCCACTGCCTGCCGCTGCATGCGCCGATCATCGAGCGGGCGGTGGGCATCCTCTCGCCCAGCGCCGATGACCTCTCGGTGGCCGCCCAGGCCCTGCGGGAGGTGCTGCAGGAAAGCGTGCCGACGCCGATGCTAAGCTCAGGGTAACGGCACGGCGAGGGAGGGAAGCATATGGCCACCCCAGTCTGGCAACCGTCCCCCGAGGCGGTCGCGGCCACCCAGATGACGGCCCTGATGCGGCGTATCCAGGATGTCCATGGCGAGACCCTCACCGACTACGGGGCCCTGCACGCCTGGAGTCTCGCCCACCCCGAGGCCTTCTGGGCGCTGTTGTGGCAGACCTTCGAGATCGTCGCCGAGACCCGCGGCGAACGGGTACTCGTCGATCCCGAGGCGATGCCCGGCGCCCGCTGGTTCCCCGAGGCACGACTCAACTTCGCCGCCAACCTGCTGCGTCGCCGGGACGACCACCCGGCCCTGGTCGCCCTGGACGAGCGCGGCCGGCGGCGCAGCCTGAGCTACGGCGAGCTGTATCGCCAGGTGGCGCGCCTGGCCGCGGCGCTGCGTGCCAGTGGCGTGACGCCAGGCGACCGGGTCGCCGGCCTGGCGCCCAATGCGGAGCCGGCGGTGATCGCCATGCTGGCCACCGCCAGTCTCGGCGCCATCTGGTCCTCCTGCTCGCCCGACTTCGGCGCCCAGGGGGTGCTCGACCGCTTCGGCCAGATCGAGCCCAAGGTGCTGATCGCCGCCGACGGCTACACCTGGAACGGCAAGGAGATCGATATCCGCCCGCGACTGGCGCAGGTCGCCGCGGCCCTCGAGGAGCTGGCGGACGTGGTGGTCTTCCCCTTCCTCGACGACCGTCCCGACCTCGGCGACATCCCGGGCGCGGTGGCCTGGGACGACTACCTGGCCGGGGAGGCGGACGAGCCGACCTTCGCCTCCCTGCCCTTCGACCAGCCGCTGTATATCCTCTACTCCTCGGGCACCACCGGCACGCCCAAGTGCATCGTCCACTCCGCCGGGGGGACCCTGCTCCAGCACCTCAAGGAGCATCGCCTGCATACCGACCTGCGCGCGGACGATGTCTTCTTCTACTACACCACCTGTGGCTGGATGATGTGGAACTGGCTGGTCTCGGGACTCGCCAGCGGCGCCACCCTGGTGCTGTTCGATGGCGCCCCCTTCGCGCCGTCTCCCGACGCCCTCTGGGCGATGGCCGAGCGCGAAGGGGTGACGGTGTTCGGCACCAGCGCCCGGTATCTCGCCGCCTGCGAGAAGGAAGGCCTGGTGCCGGGCCGCGACCATGACCTCTCGCGGCTGCGCGTGGTGCTCTCCACCGGCTCGGCCCTGACCCATGAATCCTTCGACTATGTGTACCGGGACATCAAGGCCGACCTGCTGCTCGCCTCGATCTCCGGCGGTACCGATATCGTCTCCTGCTTCGCCCTGGGCTGTCCGATTCGCCCCGTCTACCGTGGCCAACTGCAGTGCCGCGGGCTGGGCATGGCCGTGGACGTCCTCGACGACGACGGCCGGCCGCTGCGCGGGGGGAAGGGGGAACTGGTCTGCACCCAGCCGTTCCCCGCCATGCCGGTGGGCTTCTGGAACGACCCCGACGGCAGCCGCTATCACGACGCCTACTTCGCCACCTTTCCCGGCATCTGGGCCCACGGCGACCTGGCGGAAATCACCGCGGAGGACGGCCTGATCATCCACGGCCGCTCCGACGCCGTGCTCAACCCCGGCGGGGTGCGCATCGGCACCGCCGAGATCTACCGCCAGGTGGAGAAGGTCGAGGAGGTACTCGAGTCGCTGTGCATCGCTCAGGAGTGGCAGGACGATGTGCGGGTGGTGCTCTTCGTGCGCCTGCGCGAGGGGCTGACCCTGGACGACGCCCTGCGCCAGACGATCCGCGACACCATCCGCGCCAACACCACGCCGCGGCATGTCCCGGCGAAGATCCTCCAGGTCGACGACCTGCCGCGCACCCGCTCGGGCAAGCTCGTGGAGCTGGCGGTGCGCAACATCGTCCACGGACAGCCCGTCAAGAACCGCGAGGCGCTCGCCAACCCCGAGGCCCTGGCCTTGTTCGAGGACCTGCCCGACCTGCAGGAATGACGCTTGCCAACGCCACGTCGTGGCCCCTGGCCATCTCCGTCGAACGACGCCTCGATGCCGTTGGCCTCAACGCTGGGCACCCTCGCCGTGATCCATTAGCATTGCCTTTCACGACGATGACGAAGGAGACCGGCATGTCGACCCTCAGGGGGATCGTCAGCCTGCTGCTGCTGACCCTCAACACCCTGTTCTGGGCGGTGCCGCTGATCGCGCTCACCCTGCTCAAGCTGGTCACGCCGGGGCGCCCGCTGCGTCGGCGGGTGCTGTTCGGGCTCAACGCCATCGCCCGCTGGTGGGTCGACGGCAACCTCTGGTGGATAGGCCACTGGGTACGGCCCGACCTGCGCCTGGACCTGCCGGACGGCCTGACCCGGGACGACTGGTGGCTGGTGCTCTCCAACCATCGCAGCTGGACCGACATCTTCGTGCTCTTCATGGCCCTGCACCGACGCATCCCCATGCCGCACTTCTTCGTCAAGCGCCAACTGATCTGGCTGCCCGTGATCGGCCTGGCCTTCTGGGCCCTGGAATTTCCCATGTTGCGGCGCATGAGCCGGGAGCAGCGGGAACGCCATCCGCACCTGGCCCGTCGCGACCGGGAAGCGACCGAGCGCATGTGCCGCCATGCCCGGGAACGGCCCATCGCCATCTACAACTTCGTCGAAGGCACCCGCTTCACGCCGGCCAAGCATGCCGCACGCCGCAGCCCCTATCGTCACCTGCTGCCGCCCCGGGCCGGCGGCATCGCCCAGGTCCTGAGCCTGCTCGGCGACCGCCTCGGCGGCATCCTCGACGTGACGATCAGCTACGACAATCCCGCGCCCCGCTTCTGGGACTTCCTCTGCGGCCGCGAACAAACCATCCACCTGCAGGCCCGGTACCTGGCGGTGCCGGCCTGGATGCTGCAAGGCGACTACCACCAAGACCCGATCTACAAGGAACGCTTCCACTCATGGCTCAACGCCCTGTGGCAGGCCAAGGACGCCGCCCTCGACTCGCCCTGATCCTGCTGTTCGTCCTGCTGGCCGGTTGTGCCGGAACGCCCACGGGCGCCCTGCGGGGCGGCGAGCCGCTGGCCGGCAACTGGATCACCATCCAGCGCGGCGACACCCTCGGCGAGATCGCCCGGCGTGCCGAGGTGCCGCTGGTCCGCCTGCGGCGCTTCAACCCCGGCGTCGACCCCCGCCGCCTCGCCGTGGGGCAGCGCCTGCTGGTGCCCAGCCGCCGCGAGCGGGCGCCCTCCGGCGGCCCCTATCGCTATCAGGTGCGCCCCGGCGACACCTACACCGCCATCGCGCGGCGCTTCGGCACGGCCCCCGGCCGCGTGGCGGCGGCCAATCCGAATATCGCGGCCACCGACCTCGAGGTGGGGCAGCTGATCCAGGTGCCGCTGGGCGGCGCCCGCCAGGCCTCCCGGAGCACGGCCACGCCAGCCCCTTCGCGCCCGTCGCGGACCCGCCTGCCGGACCCCGGCGAGGTGCCACGCCAGGCCAGCGGCTGGCCCTGGCCCCTGGACGACTACCGGGTGGCACGGCGCTACGGTCCCGATGGCCGCGGCACCCTCCAGCCGATGCTGCTGGCCACCGGCGAGGGGGCCCGGGCCAGGGCCGTCGCCGATGGCCAGGTGCGTTTCGCCGGCAGCATGCGCCAGCTGGGCCGGGTGGTGATCGTCCATCACCCCGACAACCTGCAGAGCGTCTACGCCCTGTGCGAGACGCTGCTGGTCGAGAGCGGCAAGGAGGTCCGTCGCGGCACGCCGCTCTGCGAGATCGGCCTGCATGCCGCCAGCGGACGCCATGAGCTGCTCTTCGACATGCGACACGGCGGCAAGCCCATCGACCCGACCACGGTACTGCGCTGATCCGCCGGGGCTGTCATCCCCGCTTCACCGCGCTGTCGCCCCGCTGTCACGCGCCTCGGGCATCGTCGTGACTGACGGGGGCCATCCCGGCCCGCGACGCCACGAGGGACGACATGCGCATCTGCCTGGTCAGCGAAACCTGGTCACCGGACATCAACGGCGTGGCCCATACCCTGGGACGCCTCAGCGACGACCTGCTGCGGCGCGGCATGACGCTGCAACTGATCCGTCCGCGCCCCGCCGGGAGCCCGCATGTCGCCGAGGGCATCACCGCCGAGCTCCAGGTCCGTGGCATGTCGGTGCCCGGCTACCGGGAGGTGCGCCTGGGCCTGCCCGCGGCACGCCGGATCCGCCGCCTCTGGGAGGCCGACCGCCCCGATGTCGTCTACCTGGCCACCGAGGGGCCGCTGGGCTGGTCGGCGCTGGGCGTGGCCGAACGACTCGGTATCCCCGTGGTCGGCGGCTGGCACACCAACTTCGATCACTACTGCCGCGACTATGGCGTCGGCTGGCTGTCCTCCCTGGTCACCCGACGGCTGAGGCACTTCCACAACCGCTGCGGGGCCACCCTGGTCCCCACCCGGGACCAGGCCCGGTCCCTCACCGCCCGGGGCTTCGAGCGGGTGCGGGTGATGGCCCGGGGCATCGACGGCGAGCACTTCTCCCCCCGCCACCGAGACCCGACCCTGCGCGCGGCCTGGGGCAGCGACGCCCATCGGCCGGTGGCGCTCTACGTGGGGCGGCTGGCACCCGAGAAGAACCTCGACCTGCTGCGCGACACCTTCACGGCAATGCTCGCCGCCCGCCCGGACATGACCCTCGTCGCGGTCGGCGACGGCCCGGGCCGGGCAGCGCTGGAGAAGGCGCTGCCCGAGGTCCACTTCACCGGTTTCATCGACGCCGCGAGCCTGGCCCGCCACTATGCCAGCGCCGACCTCTTCATCTTCCCCTCCATTTCCGAGACCTGGGGCAACGTGCTCCTCGAGGCCATGGCCAGCGGCCTGGCCACGGTGGCCTTCCGCCACGCCGCCGGCGCCGAGCTGATCGACGATGACGTCAACGGCGTCAGCCTGGCCGTCGGCGACGAGACCGGCTTCCTCGATGCCGCCGTCACGCTGTGCCAGCAGCCGGCCCGCTATGGCCGGCTGGGGCGGGCCGCCCGGGAGCGGGCGCTGCACTATCGCTGGCCGGCCATCACCGACGACTTCCTCGCCGCCCTGACCCTTGCCCGGGAGATGTCCGATGAAACCACGCGCCCCTGCCGTATTTGAACGCCTCGACCTGCTGGAGTGGCAGCTCTGCCAGCGACTGGCCGGCTTCAGCATCCACCGGCCCTGGCTCGCCACCCTGCGCCTGGCCAGCAAGCTCGGCGACTGGCCGATCTGGGTCGTGGTGATCCTCGCCCAGCCCTGGCTGCACCCCCAGGCGGGCTGGCGACTGGCCGCCCAGTATGCCCTGACGGCCGCGGCGGCCATCGTCGTCTACCGTCTGCTCAAGACCCGCCTGTGCCGCGAGCGCCCCTTCATCACCTTCGCCAGCATTCCCTGCCAGGAGCCGGCCCGAGACCGCTACAGCTTCCCCAGCGGGCACACCATTCACGCGGTGATGTTCCTGACCCTGGTCGCGGCCCACAGCCCCGCCCTGATGCCGGCCCTGGTCCCGCTGGTGGCGCTGATCGCGGTGTCGCGGGTCGGCCTGGGGCTGCACTACCTCAGCGACGTGGCCGCCGGCGCGGCGATCGGCTATGCCTTCGCCCTGGCGAGCCTGGCCCTGGCCGGCTAGCCGGCGGGCTGGCATCCTCGGGGCATGGCCCCGTTCGACCCTCCCCGCGGCGAGGCGCTGCTGGCCTCGCCGGCGCTGATTCGCTTCACCGACCTGCTCGGCGCTCCCGCGGCGGACAGCGCCCTCGACCGCCTGGACCACGAGCTGGACTGGCAGCGGCCGCGGCTACGCCTCTACGGCCGCGAGCATCCGATCCCGCGACGCCAGGTCTGGATGGGCGAGGCCCGCTATCGCTACTCGTGCCGGGACTTCCTGCCGGCCCCCTGGCATCCGACGGTCGTGCTCATCCGCGATGCCGTGATCCGGCGCCTCGCCCAGGCCGGTCACCCGGCCCGCTTCAACAGCGTGCTGCTCAACCGCTATGCAAACGGCCAGGAGCGCATGGGCTGGCACAGCGATGACGAGCCGGAACTGGGCCCCGCGCCGCTGATCGTGGGCGTCTCCCTGGGCGCCGACCGCCCACTGCGCTTCCGCTGGAAGGACCGCCACGCTCCGGCCTTCAATGTGGACCAGCCCCACGACAGCCTGCTGCTGATGGGCCCCGGTACCCAGACGGCGCTCGAGCATGCCCTGCTGCCGCGCCGGGGCGATGCCCTGCGCATCAGCCTGACCTTCCGCTGGGTCACGCCGGCCGCCACCTGACGGGACGCGACACTCCACCGGCAGCGGGACCATGAAAAACGGCCACCCCTCTCGGGATGGCCGCTGGTGGAATGACCTCAAGATAACGGTATAAGGTCAGCCGCGATAGTATCCCGGCGCCACGAAGGGCATCTTGCTGACCGTCATCGGCAACCGCTTGCCGCGCACCTCAGCATGCACGGTGGTGCCGACCTCGGCCTGGTCGATGGTCACGTAGCCCATGGCCACCGGCTTGCCGACGCTGGGGCCGAAGCCGCCCGACGTCACCGCGCCGATGCGATTGCCATCGGCGTCGAACAGCTCGCTGCCCTCGCGGACCGGCGCCCGGCCCTCCCCCAGCAGGCCCACCCGCTTGCGCTGGTGGTCCTTCTCGGCGACCTGGTGCAGGATCAGGTCGGCCCCCGGGAAGCCGCCGGGGCGCTCGCCGCCCCGCCGGCGCGGCTTGCCGATGGCCCAGATCAGGCCCCCTTCCACCGGGGTGGTGCCGGTGTCGATATCGTGGCCGTACAGGCACAGCCCCGCCTCGAGGCGCAGCGAGTCCCGCGCGCCCAGGCCGATCGGCGCGACCTCGTCCTCGGCGAGCAGGCGACGCGCCAGGGCCTCGCTGTGCTCGGCGGGCACCGAGATCTCGAAGCCGTCCTCGCCGGTATAGCCGCTGCGGCTGATCCACACGGGAATGCCGTCGATCTCGAAGCGACCATGCTGCATGAAGACCATGCGGCAGGCGTCGGGACACAGGCGCTGCATGACGGCGGCGGCCTTCGGGCCCTGCAGGGCCAGCAGACCACGATCCAGCACCTCGACCTCGTGGTCGGAAAGGCCGCGGCGCAGATGGGCGATGTCCTGCTCCTTGCAGGCGGCGTTCACCACCAGGTACAGGTGGTCGCCGGCATTGACGATCATCAGGTCGTCGAGGATGCCGCCGTCCTCGCTGGTGAACAGGCCGTAGCGCTGCATGCCCTCGGCCAGGCCGACCAGGTCCGCCGGCACCAGGGTCTCCAGCGCCTCGGCCGGCTCGGGCCCGCGCAGCAGCACCTGCCCCATGTGCGAGACGTCGAACAGGCCGCAGGCCTGGCGGGTGTGCTCATGTTCCTTCTTCACACCGAGGGGGAACTGCACCGGCATGGCATGGCCGGCGAAGGGCACCATCTTGCCGCCCAGTTCGACGTGAAGATCGTAAAGCGGGGTCTTGCGTTGTTCGGTCATCGGTTCGTTTCACCCTTCCCATGAGTGGAAAGCGGGCGTGGCCGGCCCCGGGCCGGACACGCCGTCGCTTACTTGTTGAGGTCCTCGCCCGGCAGCACGGGCCTGCCCTCGAAGTAGTCCCTGGTCAGCTGGAACACCACCGGCGACAACAGCGCCAGGGCGATCAGGTTGGGGATGGCCATCATGGCGTTGAACACGCTGGCCAGCAGCCACACGAAGCCCAGCGGCAGCACCGAGCCGACGAAGATCGCCAGGATGTAGACCACCCGGTAGACCTTGATCGAGGCCACGCCGAACAGGTACTCGAAGCACTTCTCGCCGTAGAAGGCCCAGCCCAGGATGGTGGTGAAGGCGAACACCGCCAGGGCGAAGGACACCACGTACTGGCCGACGCCCGGCAGGGCCGCGTCGAAGGACAGGGCGGTCAGGGAGGCGCCGGTCTCGCCGGAGGTCCAGGCGGTGGTCAGGATGGCCAGGGCGGTGATGGTGCAGACCACGATGGTGTCGATGAAGGTCCCGAGCATGGCGATCAGGCCCTGGCGCACCGGGTTCTTGGTCTGGGCCGCGGCGTGGGCGATGGGCGCGCTGCCGAGGCCCGCCTCGTTGGAGAAGACGCCCCGCGCCACGCCGAACTGGATGGCCTTGGCCACGGCGGCCCCGGCGAAGCCGCCCGCCGCGGAGATCGGCGTGAAGGCGTGACCGAAGATCATGCCCAGGGCGGCGCCGACCTGATCGGCGTTGATGATCAGCACCAGCAGGCCGCAGCCGATGTAGGCCACCGCCATGATCGGCACCAGCTTCCCGGCCACCTTGGCGATCCGCTTGATGCCGCCGAGGATCACCGCGCCGGCGAGCACCATGATCACCAGGCCGGTGATCCAGTGCGGCAGGCCGATGGACTGGCCGAGGCCGTCGGCCACGGAGTTGGACTGCACGGTGTTGCCGATGCCGAAGGCGGCCACGGCGCCGAACAGCGCGAAGGCGCCGCCCAGCCAGCCCCACTTCCTGCCGAGGCCGTTGCGGATGTAGTACATGGGGCCACCGACGTGGTCGCCGGCCTCGTCGACCTGACGATAGCGCACCGCCAGCACGGCCTCGGAGAACTTGGTGGCCATGCCCACCAGGGCGGTGATCCACATCCAGAACACCGCCCCGGGCCCACCCAGGAAGATGGCGGTGGCGACACCGGCGATGTTGCCGGTGCCGATGGTGGCCGACAGCGAGGTCATGAGCGCGTTGAAGGGCGAGACCTCACCCTCCCCCTCCTCGCCCTTCGCGGTGGTGCGTCCCTGCCACAGGAGCTTGAAGCCCATGCCCAGCTTGCGGATGGGCAGGAAGCGCAGCCCCGCCTGCAGATACAGGCCGACGCCCAGCAACAGCACCAGCATCAAGGGGCCCCATACGACCCCCTCGATGGCTGACAGTAGATTGGTAAAGGTTTCCACGTCTCGTCTCCCTATACTGGTTGTTGTTATGCACCAACGTGCATGTGCTCGCGGTCGGGTGAAACCACGCTGATACGAACACGCGTACCATAGCGGATACGTCCGTTGGCGCTCCAGTCTCCTATTGGAAAATTTGGTGATTTCTCGATCTGGCAGGACAAAGTATAGTCCCAGCCGCGCCTTGGCCCCTCATCATGTGCACCTCCTGGCCGCGGTTGCCGCCTCGGGCGCGCCGCACGGACCTCCGGGGCGCCATCGAGAAACTTGTTTCTTATTGGAAACGGTGCCACTCTAGCCGCGACGCCCCGCCAGGGCAAGGGCTGGCACGGACGGTGCGGCTCCTGCGCTCGGCGCACCGGGGCAACACGGAACTGGGCAAGACCCGCGACGGGCACCTAAGCTGGAGGTGGATCCTCCCGGTCACGGGGGAATCCGGGCGTACCGGGGCTCGCCAAACGGCCACGAGGGCGTTAGGATGCCCCCGCATCAGAAAACCTTTTTCGTATAGGAAATCGTTATGAGCTCTATCCCCGCCAACCTGCGTTATGCCGAAAGTCACGAGTGGGTGCTGGACAACGGTGACGGCACCGTGACCATCGGCATCACCGACCATGCCCAGCAGTCGCTGGGTGACGTGGTATTCGTCGAGCTGCCCGAAGTCGGGGCCACCCTGGCCAAGGGGGACGAGTTCGGGGTCGTCGAGTCGGTCAAGGCCGCCTCCGACCTCTACGCCCCGGTGTCCGGTGAGGTGGTGGCGGTCAACGAGGCCCTCGAGGACGCGCCGGAGTCCATCAACGAGTCGCCCTACGAGGACGCCTGGATCATGAAGGTGCGCATCGAGGACGCCGCCGCCCTCGACGACCTGATGGACGCCGACGCCTACGAGGCCGTGGCCGACGCCGACGACTGACCCCTCCCGGCGGACCCGACCGGCGGTCGGGTCCCGGCTTCCCGCTCTCCTGCCCGGACTCGGGTGACGACACGCAAACAGGGTATTCCATGGCTTTCGACAAACGCCGCCTGGCCGACCTGGCCAATCATGATGCTTTCATCCGTCGCCACAACGGCCCGGAGGCTTCCGACGTGGCCGCGATGCTGGCGACGCTGGACATGGACAGCATGGCCAGCCTCATCGAGCGCACCGTGCCGGCAGGCATCCGCCTGGGGCGTGAGCTGGATCTGGATCCGCCGCGCAGCGAGGCCGAGGCCCTGGACTATCTCTATCGCCTGGCTCGCCAGAACCGCGTGGCCAGGAGCTACATCGGCCAGGGCTACCATGACACCCACCTGCCGGCGGTCATCCAGCGCAACGTGCTGGAGAACCCGGGCTGGTACACGGCCTACACGCCCTACCAGCCGGAGATCTCCCAGGGCCGCCTGGAAGGCCTGCTGAACTTCCAGCAGATGATCATGGACCTCACCGGCATGGGCCTGGCCAATGCCTCGCTGCTCGACGAGGCCACCGCCGCCGCCGAAGCCATGGCGCTGTGCCGTCGCGCCAACAAGAAGGCCAGGACCGATGCCTTCTTCGTCGCCGACGATGTCTTCCCCCAGACCCTCGACGTGGTGCGCACCCGGGCTCACTACTTCGGCTTCGAGCTGATCGTCGGCCCGGCCGAGGAGCTGGCCGCCCACGACGTGTTCGGCGCCCTGCTGCAGTATCCCGGCGACGGCGGCCGGGTCCACGACCTGGCCCCGCTGCTGGCCGCGGCCAAGGACAAGGGCGTCATGACCTGCGTGGCCGCCGATATCATGTCGCTGGTGCTGCTGCGCGAGCCCGGCGCCCTGGGCGCCGACATGGTGGTCGGCTCGGCCCAGCGCTTCGGCGTGCCCATGGGCTTCGGCGGCCCCCACGCCGCCTTCTTCGCCACCACCGACAAGCTCAAGCGCTCGATCCCCGGCCGCATCATCGGCGTCTCGAAGGACAACCGCGGCCATACCGCCCTGCGCATGGCCATGCAGACCCGCGAGCAACACATCCGCCGCGAGAAGGCCACCTCCAACATCTGCACCGCCCAGGCGCTGCTGGCCAACATCGCCGGCTTCTATGCCGTCTACCATGGTGCCGAGGGGCTGCGCACCATCGCCGGGCGCATCCACCGCCTGACCACCATCCTCGCCGAGGGCCTGAGGCGCAGCGGCATCACCCTGGCCCACGACAGCTGGTTCGACACCCTGCGGCTGACCGGCGCGGATGCCTTCAAGATCCACGGCCGCGCCATGGCTCACGACGTCAACCTGCGCTACTTCGCGGGTGGCGACGTGGGCATCAGCCTCGACGAGACCACCACCGCCCACGACCTCGACCTGCTGTTCGACGTCCTGCTGGGCGAGGAGCATGGCCTGTCCGTGGCCGCCCTCGATGCCGAAATCGTCGCCGCCGGCAGGAGCGGCATCCCGGCGGCCAGCCGCCGCGAGTCCGAGTTCCTGACGCACCCCACCTTCCGTCGCTACCACAGCGAGACGGAAATGCTGCGCTACCTCAAGCGACTGGAGAACAAGGATCTCTCCCTGGCCCACGCCATGATCCCGCTGGGTTCGTGCACCATGAAGCTCAATGCCACCACGGAGATGATTCCCATCACCTGGCCGGAGCTCGCGCGCATCCACCCCTTCGCGCCCAAGGACCAGGTGGCCGGCTACAAGCAGATCATCGACGAACTGGCCGCCTTCCTGGTGGAGATCACCGGCTATGACCATATCTCCATGCAGCCCAACTCCGGCGCCCAGGGCGAATATGCCGGCCTGGTGGCGATCCGCCGCTACCAGGCGGCCCAGGGCCAGGGGCACCGTGACGTCTGCCTGATCCCCAGCTCCGCCCACGGCACCAACCCGGCGTCGGCGGCCATGGCCCACATGAAGGTGGTGGTGGTGGAGTGCGACGAGGACGGCAATATCGACCTCGCCGACCTGCGCGCCAAGGCCGAGCAGCACGACGACACCCTCTCGGCGATCATGCTCACCTACCCGTCCACCCACGGGGTCTTCGAGGAAGGCGTGCGCGAGGCCTGCGAGATCGTCCATGCCCATGGTGGCCAGGTGTACATCGATGGCGCCAACATGAACGCTCAGGTCGGCCTGGCTCGCCCCGGCGACTTCGGCGGCGACGTCAGCCACCTCAACCTGCACAAGACCTTCTGCATTCCCCACGGCGGCGGCGGCCCGGGCATGGGCCCGATCGGCGTCAAGGCCCACCTGGCGCCCTACGTCTCCAACCACGTGGTGCGCCCGCTGGACGGGGTCGAGGCGGATGCCGGCGCGGTCTCGGCGGCGCCCTTCGGCAGCGCCTCGATCCTGCCGATCTCCTGGGCCTACATCAAGATGATGGGCGCACGCGGCCTGCGCGAGGCCACCGAGCTGGCCATCCTCGGCGCCAACTACATCGCCCGCCGCCTGGGCGAGCACTACCCGGTGCTCTACAAGGGCGCCAATGGCACCGTGGCCCACGAGTGCATCATCGACATCCGTCCGCTCAAGGCGGCCTCGGGGATCAGCGAGGAGGATATCGCCAAGCGCCTGATGGACTACGGTTTCCACGCGCCGACCATGTCCTTCCCGGTGCCGGGCACGCTGATGATCGAGCCCACCGAATCGGAGTCGCGCCACGAGCTGGACCGCTTCTGCGACGCCATGATCGCCATCCGCGAGGAAGTAGCGCGGGTCGAGGCCGGCGAGTGGCCGGCGGACGACAACCCGCTGGTCAATGCCCCGCACACCATGGCCGACCTGATGGACGCGAACTGGGAGCGCCCCTACTCCCGCGAGCTCGGCGCCTTCCCCTCGGAGGCGGTCAAGGCCGCCAAGTACTGGCCGGCGGTGAACCGGGTCGACAACGTCCTGGGCGATCGCCAGCTGATCTGCTCCTGTCCGAGCATCGACGCCTACCGCGAGTGAGCTTGGCGCCCAGGAACGAGAAGCCCCGCCATGTGCGGGGCTTTTTCATGGACGAAGGGGCGGCTCCGACTCAGCCCAGGCGCTCGCCGGCCTCGGGCATCGGCAGCTCGCCATGGCCGTAACGCTCGTGACGGCGATGCTCCCGGAAGGCCTCCAGCAGCCGGGTATAGCGCCGCGGCATGCGGCTGCCTCGCCGGGTGACCAGGTAGAGGGTCTCATGGACCGGATACGGCAGCGACAGCTCCTTGACCTGACGCTGCCAGGGCGAGGTCTCCAGCACCAGACGCGAGACCACGGTGAAGCCCAGGCCCCGTGCCACGGCGTCCAGCACCATGCTCACCTCGTTGGTGAAGCCCTGGCGAGGAAAGTGGCTCATCGAGCGGAATTCCGCCGGGAAGTTGTGCCGCAGCAGCACCCCGGCATGGTTGACGCCATCGGAATAGCTGATGAAGCCGATGCCCATCAGGTCGGCCAGGCCGGTGCCGGCAAAGTCCGCCGGCACCACCAGGCAAAGCGGCTCCTGGTGCCAGGCCTCGCAGTCGATGTCCGGGTGGCGCACGGCCTCGGTGACGATGCCCAGGTCATGGCGCCCGGCCAGCACGTCGGTGACGATATCGTGATTGAAGGCGAAGCTGTAGCTGACCGTCAGCCCGGTGTACATCTGCTGCTGACCCAGGATGAAGGGATACAGCATCAGCCCGACGCTGCCCGGCGAGGCGAGGCGGCACTCGCCGCTGTCGAGGCTCTCGTCGTCGAGGGAGTGGCGGAACTGCTCGTGCTCGGCGAACAGCTTCAGGGCATAGTCGTAGGCGCGCCGCCCCGCCTCGGTGAGCACGAAACGCCGCCCCTGGCGGTCCAGCAGCGGCTTGCCCAGGTACTGCTCGAGCTTGCGCACGTGTTGGCTGACCCCCGGCTGGGTCATCTCGAGGCGCCGGGCCGTGCGCGTGAAGCTGCCGGTCTCGACGAGGGTGATGAAGGTACGGAAGTACTGGGCGTTGAACATGGCACGAACGTCGCTGGCAAGGGACCGGGCGCTACCATTCTACCAGCTCGCCCCCCGCACCGCAGCGCTGCCCGCGGCAAGGCGGCATGGTAGCATGAAGGCATCATCCATCGGCATCGCCGCACGGGTCGGCGAGCCAAGCCGCGGGCCCTAGCCGCCCGCCTCTATCCCCAGTGACACGGACGCCCTTGAATGGCCGACACCATCTCCAGCACCATCTCCCCGGAAGGCAGCCTCGAGATCCTCTCGCAGCACGAGGTCAACCGGCTGCATGACACCTCCCGCCGCGGGCTCCATGAGCTGCTGCGCAGCTGTGCCCTGGCCGTGCTCAACTCCGGCAACCCCACCGATGACGGTCTCGCCCTGATGGAGACCTATCCCGACTTCGACATCGAGGTGCTCCAGCAGGATCGCGGGGTCCGCCTCAAGCTGACCAACGCCCCCGCCGAGGCCTTCGTCGACGGCAAGATGATCCGCGGCATCCGCGAGCACCTGTCCTCGGTGCTGCGCGACATCGTCTACGTCTACAACGAGATCCAGACCCACCACCGCTTCGACCTGACCACCGCCGAGGGCACCACCAATGCGGTCTTCCACATCCTGCGCAAGGCCGGCACCCTGAAGCCGAGCCGCGACCCCAGCCTGGTGGTGTGCTGGGGCGGGCACTCGATCAGCCGTGAGGAATACGATTACACCAAGCACGTCGGCTACCATCTGGGCCTGCGTGAGCTGGACATCTGCACCGGCTGCGGACCGGGCGCCATGAAGGGGCCGATGAAGGGCGCCAACGTGGCCCATGCCAAGCAGCGCCGCAACGAGGGCCGCTACCTCGGCGTCTCGGAGCCCGGCATCATCGCCGCCGAGGCACCGAACCCGATCGTCAACGAGCTGGTGGTGATGCCCGATATCGAGAAGCGCCTGGAGGCCTTCGTGCGCCTGGGCCACGGCATCATCGTCTTTCCCGGCGGCGTGGGCACCGCCGAGGAGATCCTCTATCTGCTCGGCATCCTGCTGCACCCGGACAACGCCGACATGGAGCTGCCGGTGATCCTGACCGGTCCCGCGGATTCCGCCGACTACTTCCAGCGGATCGACGAGTTCCTGGTCTACACCCTGGGCGAATCCGTGCGCCGCCTGTACCGCATCATCATCGACGACCCCATCGAGGTCGCCCGCACCATGCGCAAGGGCATCGACGATGTCACCGAGTACCGCCGCGCCCGCCAGGACGCCTTCTACTACAACTGGCGGCTGACCGTGGCCCGGGACTTCCAGGAGACCTTCGATCCCAGCCACGAGTCCATGGCCGGCCTGGCCCTGCACCGCAACCAGCCGGTGCACGAGCTCGCCGCCAACCTCCGCCGGGCCTTCTCGGGCATCGTCGCCGGCAACGTCAAGGAGCGCGGCATTCGCCTGATCGAGGCCCATGGCCCCTTCCGACTCAGCGCCGAACCCGAGCTGATGGCCCGGCTGGACGAACTGCTGGGCTCCTTCGTGGCCCAGGGCCGCATGAAGCTTGCCGGCGAGTACGAGCCCTGCTACACGCTGGGTTAAGCGAGGGGACGAGGGGACGAGGGGACGAGGGGACGAGAGTGAAGAGTGAAGAGTGAAGAGTGAAGAGTGAAGAGTGAAGAGTGAAGAGTGAAGAGTGAAGAGTGAAGAGTGAAGCAGGCAGGAGAACCCTGCCGATCGCAGTTCTCAACGCTTCGCTCTTCTTCCTCGCCGCTTTTCGTCTTCCCTCTTGCGTCTTATCTCTCGTCGAACGGCTTCCACCAGAGGCCGAGGGCGTGCAGCAGCAACCCCGCGGTGGCGCCATGGGACACCAGGAGCGCCCAGCCTCGCCAGCCGGCCGCCAGCAGCTGCCAGCCCGCGGTGACCAGGACCCCGACCACCAGGCAGACCACCAGGCGCCGAAGCAAGACGGGCAGGCGCCCGCGAGCCTCGGCGGCCAGCAGGCGCCACTGGGCCAGCGCCACGCCGCTCACCACCACCAGGGCGATCCCCAGCAGCGTCAGGCGGCTCTGCTGGCCGTCCATCAGGTAGCGCGGCAGGCTGACCAGCATGACGGCGGCGAGTCCCAGCAGCAGGCTCAACCGCTCCGGCGTCGGCACCGCCATGCTCAGGCGACCTTGAGTTGCTGGGCCTCGATCCACTCCTCGACCCAGGGCAGGGCCTCGTCGTCGGCCATGAAGGTTTCCATGGCGTCCACCTCGAGGCGCTCGCCCAGGCGCGACGCTCCCTGGCCCTGGAGCAGTTCGTCGAGGCTGCGACCGGCCCCGCAGTAGGAGTCGACGTAAGAACTGTCGCCGAGGGCGATCAGCCCGTAGCGCAGCGAGCCGAGTCCGGGGCTCCGGGTCTCCAGCTCGCGCACGAAGGGCACGATGTTGCCGGGGTAGTCGCCGCTGCCGGTGGTCGAGACGCAGAACAGCGCCAGGTCGGTGGGCGACCCGGTCAGGTCGTCCAGGGTCGGCTGATCATAGATGGCGACCTCATAACCGGCCTCCTCGAACAGCGGCTTGACCTGCTCGGCCACGTCCAGGGCGCCGCCATACATGGTACCGACGAAGATCTTCAGCATGGGCATGTCGTGGAATTACCTGAGAATTTCTCTCGGATACTAACACGGGGCGGCCCCGCCCCGCATCCCGGCGGGTGGGGCAGCGTGCCGCGCCCGGCCACCTGCGAGCGCCCCGGAGACCGGGTATAATGGTTGGCCTCGATTTCCCACCCTCTGCCCGGAGGCAAGATGCAACAGACCTTCGAAGCCTGGATCACGCCGCTGATGATCGGCGGCCTGATGCTGTTCATGTGCTTCATCATCTGGGACCTCGCCAAGCAGTCCCGGGCCGGCCGCTTCGGCACCATCATGCTCTTCGTGGTGCTCGGCGCCGGCATGCTCGGTTATGTCTTCAAGGTGGTGATCACCTGGGCCCTGGAGAACGGCATCATCTAGATCCAGCCGGATCTCGGAGACGAAATAACGACGCCACCCCGAGGGGTGGCGTCGTCGTCAACGGCCGGGCGTCAGCGCTCCTCGGGATGGTAGTCCTCGACCTGGGTCTTGAGCTTCTGCCCGGGCCGGAAGGTCACCACACGCCGGGCCGAGATGGGGATCTCCTCGCCGGTCTTGGGATTCCGCCCGGGCCGCTCGCGCTTGTCGCGCAGGTCGAAGTTGCCGAAACCCGACAGCTTGACCTGCTCGTTCTCGCGCAGGCAGCCGCGGATCTCCTCGAAGAAGGCCTCCACCATGGACTTGGCCTCGCGCTTGGACAGGCCGAGTTCGGCGTGCAGGTGTTCGGCCAGTTCGGCCTTGGTCAACGCCCCCATGTCGCTTTCCTCACGCTGATGGCCGACCTCCCTCGTCGTCATGCGCGAAGCTCGGCACCCAGGTGCAGCCGTGACTCCTCGACGATGGCATCGACCAACTGATTGATTTCATCGTCATTTAGCGTGCGCGAAGGATGCTGCCAGGTCAAGCCCAGGGCCACGCTCTTGCGTCCTTCCGGCACCCCCGTGCCCTGGTAGACGTCGAACAGGCGCGCTTCCACGAGCCATTCCCCGGCCTGGTCACGCAGGGTATCGAGCAGCGCCTGCACCGGCAGGTCGGCATCGACCAGGAAGGCCAGGTCGCGGCGCACCTCCGGATAGCGCGACAACGGCCGGAAGGCCGGCACCTTGCCGTGGGTCAGGGCGTCCAGGCGCACCTCGAAGAGCAGCGCATCCACCTTCAGCCCCAGCCTGGCCCGCACCGCCGGATGCAGGGTACCGATCCAGCCGGCCTCCTCGCCGCGGTAGAGGATGCGCGCGCACTGCCCGGGGTGCAGGGCGGCATGCTCCCCGGGCTCGAAGCGCCAGGCCTCGGGCTCGCCGCCCATGGCCAGCAGGCTTTCCAGGTCGCCCTTGAGGTCGAAGAAGTCGACCCTGTCCTTGCCGCCGCTCCAGCCTTCGGGCTCGCGGGCGCCGCAGACCAGGGCGCCCAGCATCGGCACCTGGCTCAGCGCATCCAGCTCGCCGCGGAACACCAGTCCGGTCTCGAACAGCCGCACCCGGGTCTGCTGGCGGTTCAGGTTGTGCTGCAGGGCCCGCACCAGGCCCGGGAAGAGGCTCGCCCGCATCACCGAGAGGTCGCTGGAGATGGGATTGGCCAGCGTCGGCGAGACGGCCTCGGGCAACAGGGCCGCCTGCAGCTCGGGGGCGACGAAGCTGTAGGTGACCGCCTCGAAGTAGCCCCGGGCCACCAACTGGCGACGCAGCCGCGCCAGCGGCGTGCGCGCCTCGTGATCGGGGCGCAGGCCCAGTCGCGCCTGGGGACGACGCACCGGCAGGCGGTTGTAGCCGTGGATGCGGGCCACTTCCTCGATCAGGTCCTCCTCGATGGCGACATCGAAGCGCCAGCTCGGTACCCGCACGCGCCAGCCCTCCTCGCCGGCCTCCACCGCCATGCCGAGACGCTCGAGGATCTCGCCGACATCCTCCGCGGGCAGCACCTTGTCGAGCGCCTGGTCGAGACGGGCCCGGCGCAGCAGCACCTCGCGCTCGCCGGGCAGGCGATCGGTATCGACGACCTCGACCAGCGGCCCGGCCTCGCCGCCGGTGATCTCCAGCAGCAGGGCCGTGGCCCGCTCGGCGGCCTCGCGGGCCAGGGTCGGGTCGACGCCGCGCTCGAAGCGATGGGAGGCATCGGTGTGCAGGCCATAGGCGCGCGCCTGGCCGGCCACGGTCAGCGGCGAGAAGTGCGCCGACTCCAGGAAGATGTCCCGGGTCTCGGCGTTCACGCCGGAGTGCTCGCCGCCCATGACCCCCGCGATGGCCAGCGGGCCGCGCTCGTCGGCGATGACCAGGGTGCCGTCGCCCAGCGTGATCTCCTGGCCGTCGAGCAACACCAGGCGCTCGCCCTGCCGCGCCTGGCGGACCACCACGGCGCCCTGCAGGTTGGCGCGGTCGAAGGCATGCAGGGGCTGGCCGAGTTCGAGCATCACGTAGTTGGTGACATCAACCACCGGGTCGATGGCGCGGATGCCGCCGCGACGCAGCCGCTCGACCATCCACAAGGGCGTCTCCGCGGTCACGTCGACGCCCTTGATCAGCCGTCCCAGGTAGCGCGGACAGCCCTCGGCGTCCTCGACGCGCACCGGGAAGGTCTCGTCGTGGACCGGGGCCACCGGCGTGATACTCGGTCCTTCGACCGCCAGGCGGTTGAGCACGCCGACCTCTCGGGCCATGCCCTTCACGCTCAGGCAGTCGCCGCGGTTGGGCGTGAGGTCGACCTCGATGGTGTGATCATCCAGGCCCAGGAAGTCCCGGAAGTCCTCGCCCGCCGGCGCCCCGACCGGCAGCACCAGGATGCCCTCGGAGGTCTCCTCCGCCAGCCCCAGTTCCGAGGCGGAGCAGATCATGCCGCGGGACTCGACCCCGCGCAGCTTGGCCTTCTTGATCTTGAAGTCGCCGGGCAGCACCCCGCCGACCCGGGCGAAGGGCACCTTCTGGCCCTCGGCCACGTTGGGCGCGCCGCAGACCACCGGCACCGGCTCGCCGCTGCCGTCGTCGACCTGGCAGACGCTGAGCTTGTCGGCGTCCGGGTGCGGGGCCTTGGCGACGACCTCGGCCACCACCACGCCCTCGAAGGCGGACGCCACGGGCTCGATGGCATCGACCTCCAGGCCGGCCATGGTGATCTGGTCGGCCAGGGCCTGGGTCGACAGCGCCGGGGAGACCCATTCACGCAGCCACTGTTCGGAAAATTTCATGACAAATCCTATCGCTGTGGTCTCAGGGCTCTCGCCGTCCAGTGGATGTCGGAGCTGATTCGGCGACAGGTCTGCGAGGGGGCGCTGTAAACCCTTCCCTGGGCGCTACCGACGCCATTCCTGGCGTAGGACCCCCTCTTGGACCTGTCCCCGACGCTCTCGTCAGCCCAACGACGATTACCCTGGCTGTGTTCTTGAGACGTTCAGGCGAACTGCTTGAGAAAGCGCAGGTCGTTGTCGAAGAACAGCCGCAGGTCGTTGACCCCGTAACGCAGCATCGCCAGGCGCTCGGCGCCCATGCCGAAGGCGAAGCCGGTGTAGCGCTCGGTGTCGATGCCGGAGTGGCGGAAGACTTCCGGATGCACCATGCCGCAGCCCATCACCTCCAGCCAGCCGCTGTGCGAGCAGACCCGGCAGCCATCGCCGTTGCACATCACGCACTGGATATCCACCTCCGCCGACGGCTCGGTGAAGGGGAAATAGGACGGGCGGAAGCGCACCGAAAGGTCCTCGCGCTCGAAGAAGGCGTGCAGAAAGTCCTCGATGGTGCCCTTGAGGTCGGCGAAGCTGACGCCCTCGTCCACCAGCAGCCCCTCGACCTGGTGGAACATCGGGGTATGCGTCAGGTCCGAGTCGCTGCGATAGACCCGCCCCGGGCAGACGATGCGGATCGGCGGCTCGGCCTCCTTCATGGTACGCACCTGGACCGGCGAGGTGTGGGTGCGCAGCAGCCGGGTGGCATCGAAGTAGAAGGTGTCGGCCATGCCCCGCGCCGGGTGGTGGGCGGGAATGTTGAGTGCCTCGAAGTTGTGGTAGTCGTCCTCGATCTCCGGGCCGACCGCCACGTCGTAGCCGATGCGGGTGAACAGCCCCTCGATGCGCTCCAGGGTGCGGGTCACCGGGTGCAGGCCGCCGCTCGGCTGACCGCGACCGGGCAGGGTCACATCGATGCGCTCGGCGGCCAGGCGGGCTTCCAGGGCGGCCTTCTCCAGGGTCTGACGGCGCTCGTCGAGTTCCTCGGCCAGGGCCTGCTTGGCCTGGTTGATGCGCTCGCCGGCGGCCGGGCGCTCATCCGCCGGCAGCTTGCCGAGGCCCTTGAGCAGCGCGGTGATCTCGCCCTTCTTGCCGAGGTAGCGCACGCGCAGCTCGTCCAGCGCGGCCATGTCGTCGGCGGCGTGGATGGCGTCGCGGGCCTCGGCGACCAGAGTGGGAAGGTGGTCCATCCGTTGATGCTCCGAAGTATTGAGCTTGCTTTGTCGCATGCGAAAAAAACAGGGGAAGAGCGGCTGCTCTTCCCCTGCGACGATCATCGGGACGGCACGCACCGTGGTCCGCACCCTCCCGGAATCGAGACCACTTACTGGGCAGCCTTGGCCTTCTCGACGATGGCAGCAAAGGCGGCCTTCTCGTGAACGGCCAGGTCGGCGAGCACCTTGCGGTCGATCTCGATGCCGGCCTTCTTCAGCCCGCCGACGAAGCGGCTGTAGGACAGACCGTGCTGACGGGCACCGGCGTTGATGCGCTGGATCCACAGGGCGCGGAACTGACGCTTGCGCTGGCGACGGTCACGGTAGGCATACTGACCGGCCTTGATGACGGCCTGCTTGGCCACGCGGAAGACGCGTGAACGGGCACCGTAGTAGCCCTTGGCCTGCTTGAGGATCTTCTTGTGACGGCGACGTGCAACGACGCCACGCTTGACGCGAGTCATGGCTTACTCCTGACGGTAGAGGGTTGCGACCAAGGGGTTACAGGTTCGGCAGCATGCGCTGCACGAGCTGCTTGTCGGCGTCGTGGATCTGCTTCATACCACGCAGCTGACGCTTCCGCTTGGTGGACTTCTTGGTCAGGATGTGACTGCGAAACGACTGCTTGTGCTTGAAGCCGTTGGCCGTCTTCTTGAAGCGCTTGGCAGCGCCGCTGTTGCTCTTGATTTTCGGCATGAGATGAACTCCGCTCGAGATTCTTTAGAAAATCCGGGGCCGATGGCCGGCGTCTCGCCGGCCACCCGTTGAACGGGCCGTCGGATCACTTCTTCTTGGGGGCAATGATCATGATCATCTGGCGCCCTTCCATCTTGGGGAAGGACTCCACGGTACCGATCTCCTCGAGATCGGCGGCGATCCGCTCCATCAGCTTGCGACCGAGGTCCTGATGGGCCATCTCGCGACCGCGGAAACGCAGCGTGACCTTGCCCTTGTCGCCACCTTCGAGGAAGCGTACCAGGTTCTTCATCTTCACCTGGTAGTCGCCCTCGTCGGTGCCAGGCCGGAACTTGACTTCCTTGACCTGAATCTGCTTCGTCTTCTTCTTCTGTGCCGCCTTCTGTTTCTTCTGCTCGAAGACGAACTTGCCGTAATCCATGATCTTGCAGACGATCGGATCGGCATTGGAAATCTGGACGAGGTCCATACCGGCCGCCTCGGCGCGCTCCAGCGCTTCGCTGGTGGGCACGATGCCCAGCTGCTCGCCGTCATTGTCGATCAGGCGAACCTGATCCTCGGTAATGCGCTCGTTCATCGGGGGGCGCTTGTCCTGCGGGCGCCCTCTAGGGTTGCTTCGCTTGATGGTTCCGACTCCACTTTCGCTTAGGGAAGATGTCGCTATTGCCGCTCGGCCCGTACCAGGTCGATGAAGGCGTCCACCGTCATGATACCGAGATCTTCGCCAGTGCGGGTTCGCACGGCCACCGAGTCGGCCTCGACTTCCTTATCTCCCACCACCAGGAGATAGGGGACCTTCTGCAACGTATGCTCGCGGATTTTAAAGCCGATCTTCTCGTTCCTCAAGTCCGCCTTGACGCGCAGGCCGATTTTTTGCAGCCGTTGCTCGAGGTCGAGGGCATGATCACGCTGGGCATCGGTGATCGTCAACACCGCCGCCTGCTGCGGGGCCAGCCACAGCGGCATGGCACCGGCGTAGTGCTCGATGAGGATGCCCAGGAAGCGCTCGAAGGAGCCGAGGATGGCACGATGCAGCATCACCGGGGTCTTGCGCGCCCCGTCCTCGTCGACGAACTGGGCGCCCAGGCGACCCGGCAGGTTGAAGTCCAGCTGCAGGGTGCCGCACTGCCAGACGCGGTTGAGGCAGTCGCGCAGGGAGAACTCGATCTTGGGCCCGTAGAAGGCGCCCTCCCCCGGCTGCAGCTCCCAGTCCAGGCCGGTGGCGTCCAGGGCGGCCTCGAGGCCCGCCTCGGCCCGATCCCAGAGCTCCGGCTCGCCCATGAAGCCCTCGGGGCGGGTCGACAGCTTGAGCTCCACGTCCTCGAAGCCCAGCTCCCGGTAGACCTTGAGCGTCAGGGCGATGAAGGCCTCGGCCTCGGACTGGATCTGGCCCTCGGTGCAGAAGATATGGGCATCGTCCTGGGTGAAGCCGCGCACGCGCATCAGGCCGTGCAATGAGCCGGAAGGCTCGTTGCGGTGACAGCTGCCGAACTCGGCCAGGCGCAGCGGCAGGTCACGGTAGCTCTTCAGGCCCTGGTTGAACACCTGCACGTGGCACGGGCAGTTCATGGGCTTGACCGCGTACTCGCGCTTCTCGGACTCGGTGGTGAACATCAGGTCGCTGTAATGGCCCCAGTGACCGGAGGCCTTCCACAGCGAGAGGTCGACGACCTGGGGCGTCTTGATCTCCTGGTAGCCGTTCTCGATCTGCACCCGGCGCATGTACTGCTCGAGGGCCTGGTAGATGGTCCAGCCGTTGGGGTGCCAGAAGACCATGCCCGGGGCCTCTTCCTGCAAGTGGAAGAGGTCCATCTTGCGGGCCAGCTTGCGGTGGTCGCGCTTCTCGGCCTCCTCGAGGCGCTTGAGGTAGCCCTTGAGCTGCTTCTTGTCGCCCCAGGCGGTGCCGTAGATGCGGGTCAGCATGGGACGCTCGGCGTCCCCCCGCCAGTAGGCACCGGCCAGCTTGGTGAGCTTGAACGCCTTGAGGTGCCGGGTATTGGGCACGTGCGGCCCCCGGCACATGTCGGTGTATTCCTGGTGATGGTAGAGACGAATCGTCTCGCCCTCGGGAATCTCGCGGACGATCTCCTGCTTGTACGGCTCCTCGCGGTGCAGGAAGGTCAGCATCGCCTGGTCGCGGTCGACGTACTCGCGGACCACGTCGTAGCCCGTGTCGATCAGCGCCTTCATGCGCTGCTCGATGGCCTCGAGGTCCTCGGGGGTCACCGAGCGGCCGAAGTCGATATCGTAGTAGAAACCGTCCTCGATCACCGGACCGATGGCCATCTTGGCATCGGGATAGAGCTGCTTGACGGCGTGGCCGATCAGGTGGGCACAGGAGTGGCGAATGATCTCCAGCCCCTCCTCATCACGCGCGGTGATGATGGCCACCTCGGCGTCATGGTCGATGATGTCCGCGGCATCCACCAGCACGCCGTCGATGCGGCCGGCCACGCAGGCCTTGGCCAGGCCGGTGCCGATGCTCTCGGCCAGCTGCATCACGGTGAGCGGTTCGTCGAAGGATCTCTGGCTGCCGTCCGGCAGGGTCACGATGGGCATGATGAAGAGGTTCCTTGTGCGCAGTGGTGATCCATACCAGGGATCACGTGTCGCCAGAAAGAATGGTCGTCGGGGCGCTCGAAAAAGCGCCGCCTAGCCTAGCAGACGCCCCCCCTCGACGCCATGGCCGGCGGTGGAGGCACCACGAAAAGAGGCGCCCGAAGGCGCCTCCCAGAGACTCGACATGCCCCGGCGAGCCGGGGCATGAGGGGTCAACGCGGGATCACTCCCACTCGCCCAGCTCCACGCGGCGGTTCTCGGCGCGGCCGGCGTCGGTATCGTTGGTCGCGACCGGCTGCGACTCACCATAGCCGATGGTGCGCATGCGGTTGCGATCGACACCCTGGGTCGCCAGGTAGTCGGCGACGGAGTCGGCACGACGCTGGGACAGATCCTCGTTGTAGGCTTCGCTGCCCACGGAGTCGGTGTGGCCCTCGATGCGCACACGAACGTTCTCGTTGGCGCGCAGCTTCTCGGCGACATCGGCCAGGATCTGCTCGGCGCCCATGGTCAGCGTGGCGGAGTCGAACTCGAAGTTGACGTCACGCAGCACCAGGTCTTCCTCGCAGCCCAGGGCATTGACCTCGGCACCGGCCGGGGTACCCGGGCACTGGTCCTGGAAGTCCGGCACGCCGTCGCCGTCGGAATCCAGCGGGCAGCCGACGGCATCCACGGCCACACCGGCCGGGGTGCCCGGACACTGGTCGTTGGCATCGATGACGCCGTCACCGTCGGTGTCGCGCGCCTCCCGGTCGGGCGCCGGAGTGCGATTGGGCTCGGCACACAGCAGCGCACCGATGGTGGCCCCGGCGGTGCTGCCGATGGCCGCGCCCTGGTCCTCGTCGGACTCACTGCTGGTGGCATAGCCGATGCCGCCGCCGACCACGCCGCCGGCCAGGCCACAGACGAAGGGGTGCTGGTACCAGGCGCGATCGGAGGATGCGGTATCCCCCATGCCGGAAGATTGAGAGGCCGAGCTGGCGCAGCCGGAAAGGCCGACAACCAGAGCGGAACCGAGCAGCAAGCCAGTCGTTGATTTCTTCATGTAAGACTCCTTCTTGACACAAATTCTGGCATGGGCGACGTCAGCGAAGCCATCCAGTAAGCAGTGGGTCCGATCTGCGGTTCAGGCGAGGCGAGCAAACCCCGCCCTCTCCGACCAAGAAAGCACGGATATGCCTTTTCAGCCAGTCAACGCCGCGAGATGACTGCGGACTCCTTCCACATATCAGCCATCTACGGCTCGGGGGCAAGCTTGCCGAAGTCTGACGGATGATGCAATCAAAAGGGCCGTCAGGCGCCGATAATGACGCCCTTGACCGGGCTCAATGCAGCGACCCGGGCCAGCCCCGTCGAAAGCTGACCACGGCGCCGGCCGCCTCGAGGACGGCATCGCGCAGCTCGTCCTCGACGGCCAGTCGCTCGCGGTCCTCGTGGAAGCGGGCCTTGGGGCTCAGGGCCTGGCGGGCGGAGTGGGTATGCAGATGGCGGGTGCGACTGTGCACCTCACCGAAGGCGCGGAACTCGGGACGCTCGATCAGGCTCGGGTCGAGGATCTCGAGCAGGGTCTTGCAGCGCCAGGCGCCCTCGGTGATGTCCACCTGTTGCTGCATCAGGGCCGAGGCGACCAGCTCGAGGTTCTCGAGGCAGTTCTCGTGGGCCCGGCGCAGTTCCTCCTCGCGGAAGTCCCGGCGACGTCTCACTTCCCGCCACAGGGTGACGGCATAGGCCCCGAGGCCGGCCACGACGGCCAGGGCAAGGCCGAGCAGGATCAGCGCGGTGGTGGTGGTCATGGGTAGCTTCCCGGCGAGCGTTGAATGGACAGCGCATTCTATACTGCCCGAGGGATGCGTCCCAAACCCGTGATTGCCATGTGCTTGCCTGCCACCTCCCCGCTGCCGCTGGTGCTGGTCGCTGCGTCCCGCCGGCTACACCGGCCAGGCCACGGCGTAGTGATCCAGCAGCAGGATCCCGAACACGCCGAGGATGTAGCGGATCGAGAACCAGAAGGCGGCGATCGGCGCGGCCGGGTCGCGGCCGCGCCAGACACGCCAGTTCCACACCATGAAGCGGGCATTCAGGGCCAGCACTCCGACCAGGTACAGCGCCCCGCTCATGCCGATGACGAAGGGCAGCATCGTCACCGCCACCGTGAGCCAGCCATACAGCCACACCTGGAGCCGGGTGAAGGCCTCGCCATGGGTGACGGGCAGCATCGGCACCCCGGCCCGGGCATACTCGTCCCGCTTGTGGATGGCCAGGGCCCAGAAGTGCGGCGGCGTCCAGGCGAACACGATCAGCATCAGCAGCAGCGGCTCGGGCCCCAGCTGGCCCGTCACCGCGGTCCAGCCCAGCAGCGGGGGGGCCGCCCCCGCCACCCCGCCGATGACGATGTTCTGCGGGGTGGCCCGCTTGAGGAAGGCGGTATAGACCAGGGCATAACCGATCAACGAGGCCAGGGTCAGCCAGGCCGTCAGGGCATTGACCTGCCAGTGCAACAGCGAGATCCCGGCCACCGACAGCAGCGTCGCCCAGCCCAGCGCCAGCGGGGTCGGCAGGCGCCGGCTGGCCAGCGGCCGTCGCGCGGTGCGCAGCATCAAAGCGTCCAGCCGTCGATCGACCACGTGGTTGAAGGCCGCCGCCCCGCCGGCCGCCAGGCCGATGCCGGCCAGCCCGAACACCAGGGCGCCCGCTCCCGGCCAGGGCCCGGCCAGCAACATGCCGACCAGGCTGCAGACCAGCATCACCACCACCACCCGGGGCTTGCACAGGGTGAGGAGGTCGCGCCAGGTCCAGGTCGCGCTCCCCTCGAGGCGCGTCTGCGCCATCACGATACCGTCAGGCATGACTCCCCTCCTTTCGCGTGTTGTCGAGTGGTCGCCGCGTCGCGGGCGGCCGGCCAGCGCCAGTGCCAGACCGCCAGCACCATGGCGGCGACCAGCACCACCGCCCCGGCGGTGTGCATCAGCGCGAGCCACAGCGGCAGCCACAGCAGCACATTGGCGATGCCGAGGGAGGCCTGCAGCAGGCAGGCGCTGCAAAGCATGCCGAGCCAGCCGCGCAGCCGCGGATCACGCCGGTGGCGCAACCCGAGGGTCAGCAGGCAGGCCACCAGGGCCAGGGCGCCGAGGCGGTGGCCGACCTGGATGGCCGAGCGGGCCTCGGCATGGAGCTGGCCATGCAGGTAGCTGGGGCCCACGGTCTGGGCCAGGTTGAAGCCTTCGCGCCAGTCCAGCGCCGGCCACCATTGGGTGTTGCAGGTGGGGAAGCCCTGGCAGGCGATGCCGGCATAGTTGCTCGAGGTCCAGCCACCCAGGGCCAGCTGGCCCACCAGCAACACCACGGCCGCCGACCACAGTGGCGTCAGGCGCCGGGGGGACGGCGAGGCCGCACCGGCGATCAGCCGTCGCAAGCGCAGGTGCAGCCACAGGAAGAGCCCCATGATGGCGAGGCCGCCGAGCAGGTGCAGGGTCACCACCTGGGGCCACAGCTTGAGGGTGACGGTGAAGGCCCCGAAGGCGCCCTGCAGCAGGATCGCCCCGAACAGGCCCAGGGACAGCCACCAGGGATAACCGACGCGGCGACGCAGGGAAGCGCCCAGCACGACCACGGCGATGACCAGCAGCCCGAGGGTGGACGCCAGGTAGCGGTGGATCATTTCCATCCAGGCCTTGGCGGCTTCCAGCGGGACCTCCGGCGTGTGCGCCATGGCCCGCCCGGCATCCGGTACCACCAGGGCCCCATAGCAGCCCGGCCAGTCGGGACAGCCCAGCCCGGCATCCACCAGCCGGGTCCAGGCCCCGGCCAGGACCACCAGGGCCGTGAACACGGCCCCCAGCAGGGTCAGCCGACACAACCAGCGCAGTCGGCGTCGCTCACGCTCCCGCTCCTCGACCATGGCCCTCACTCCGCATGGAGCCGCGCCAGGGGCGGCTCGGGATTGAGGCGCAGCAACCGCTCGACGTCCTCGAGGACCTGTGCGGTCTCGACATCGGCCCCATAGCGCAGCACCGCCCGGCCCTCGGGATCGAGAATCCATAGCGCGCCCGGCACCCGCCACGCCGGCGCTGCGCCCGTCCAGGCGGCGACGGCCTCGCCCGGCAGCGCCGGGGCGCTGCCGCCGATGCGCAGACGGCTGACCCGGTGGGCATCGCGCCCCAGGGCGCGGTGCAGCCGCCACCAGCGATCGGCCGCCTGCGGGCAAGACTGCGGACAATCGAAGGCCAGCAGCCAGTCATCGGCGCCGTCCTTGGCCACCCCGGTCAGCGGCCAACTCGCCAGCCCCGGGACCTCGGGATGCAGGGTGCCGTGGGCGGTGCGCCCCTCGGGAATGCCCAGGCGCCACTCCACCATGCCCCAGGCCATGGCCATGGGCAGCGTGAAGACCGCGAACAGGGCGGCCAGCTTGAGCCGGGAACGGACGGGACGGGACAGGCTCATGGGTGCGCCTCCTCGGGGGATCGTTGACAGGCACGGCCGTCTCGACGCAGCCGGCGGCCACCGACGACCATCATCACCAGGGCGGCCAGGGCAAGCCCCCACCACTGAACGGCGTAGCCGAGATGACGGGCCGGGGGCAGGACGTTGGGCTGCCACCAGGAGGCGAGATGGCCGGGGCCGCTCTCCAAGTGTAGCCAGCCGGCATGGGCGAAGGCCCCCGGGGACGGCCAGGCGGCCAGGTCGATGCGCTGCAGCCGCTGGCCCTCGCGGTTGGGCCCGAACACCGGGGCCGCCTCGCCGGCGACCTGCCAGCGCCCCCGCAGCCGGACCGTCCCCTCGGGGGTGGCCACGGCGGGCGTCGCCCGGCTCGGGCCGGTGGCCAGGAAGCCGCGCTCGACCAGCCACAGACGGCCATCCTCGCCGCGCAATGGCGTCAGCACCGCCACCCCGAGCCGGCCATCATGGGTCCGGTTATCCAGAAACAGCGTCTCGTCGGCGAGGTATTCCCCCTCCAGGGTCAGGCGGGCCCCGTTCGGGGGCGCCGTCCGAGGGGCCTCCAGGCGCGGCGCCGACGCGAAGCTCGCCAGCATCTCCCGCTTGTCGGCGGCCCGCTCCCACTGCCATAGTCCCAGTGCCAGCCCCAGTCCCACCAGGCAGGTCCAGAACCCGCACCAGATGGTCAGGCGCCGACCGGCAGGCCGCTTGGTGGATGACCCTTTCACGGAGTGTTCCATGCTGCTCAAGACCCTGATTGCCTTCGTCTTTCTTACAATGGTGGCGAGCCTTGCGGCCGGTGCCGGCTTCCTGATCAAGGACGGCGGTCGCTCGCGGCGGGTGCTCGTCTCCCTCAAGCTTCGGGTGGGCCTGGCGGCGCTGCTGATGACCCTGCTCGTCTACGGCTTCTACATCGGCGACCTCGCCGGCTGAGGCCGGTCAGAAGACATAGACGAAGGTGAACAGGCCGATCCACACCACGTCCACGAAGTGCCAGTACCAGGCGGCCGCCTCGAAGCCGAAGTGGTCGTCGCGGGTGAAATGGCCCCGCTGCACCCTGGCCAGGATCGAGATCAGGATGATGGTGCCGATGATCACGTGCAGGCCGTGAAAGCCGGTCAGCAGGAAGAAGGTCGCCCCATAGATGCCCGCCTGCAGGGTGATGCCATAGTGGCTGTAGGCCTCGTAGTACTCGAACCCCTGGATGGTGATGAAGCAAAGCCCCAGCAGCACGGTGCCCAGCAGCCAGTGACGGGCGGTGGTGCGGTAGCCTTCCTTGAGGCCCTCGTGGGCCACCGTCAGGGTGATGCTCGAGCTGACCAGGATCAGGGTGTTGACCAGCGGCAGGTGCCAGGGACTGAAGGTCTCGTGAGGCCCCTCGATGGACGCGTCGGGCGGGTTCATCAGCGGCCAGGAGGCGGTGAAGTCGGGCCACAGCAGGGCGGCCACCCCCTTGGCGCCCTCGCCGTCCAGCCAGGGCAGCGCGAAGGTGCGCACATAGTAGAGCGTGCCGAAGAAGGCGGCGAAGAACATCACCTCCGAGAAGATGAACCAGCCCATGCCCCAGCGGAAGGAGCGGTCCATCTGCGCATCGTAGAGGCCGCTGCGCGACTCGTGGATGACATCGCGGAACCACAGCGTCATCACCGCGAGGATGGCCAACAGGCCCACCACCATCACCGGCAGCCCGGCGATACCGTAAACCAGCAGGGTGCCGGCCCCCGCCATCATCGCCCCCAGCGCCAGGGAGGCCAGCACCGGCCACTTGCTGGAGGCCGGTACGTAGTAGGTGCCACCGCTCATGCTCGGTCTCCTTCACTGATGAACCCCAGGTAGCGCCGTGCCAGCGCCTGCTCCACGGGATAGAGGGTGTAGACCAGGGTCACGGTCTTGATGTCGTCGGGGAGGTCGGGCGTCAGCTGGAAGACCAGCGGCGCCTCGAGCCGCTCCCCGCCGGCGAGCCGCTGCTCCTGGAAGCAGAAACAGGTGATCTTGCGCAGGTGCAGGGAGGCCTCGGAGGGCGACACGCTGGGCACCGCCCGCGCCCGGCTCGCCTCCTCGCCCCGGTTGCGAAACCGGAAGAAGACCTCGCGGCTCTCGCCGGGGTGCACGCGCACCTGGCGCGTATCGGTCTCCAGCTCCCAGGGCAAGCCGGAGCTGCCCCGGGTGAGGAACTGCACGGTGATGGTGCGCGACGTGTCGACATCGGCATGCACGAGGGCCTGGGCGCGGCCGCTGGTCTTGCCGTTGAGTCCCGTCACCTGGCAGAAGACGTCGTAGAGGGGCACCAGCGCGAAGGCGAAGACGAACATGCCGGCCAGCACCACCAGCGTCCGCGCCACGGTGCGCCGGACCCCCGCCTGTCTCGCCTGGTGCTCGCCGTTCGCCGCCATGCCAGCCTCCGGAGGTCAGTGCTGCTGCGGTTGGAAGTCGGGAGGCGTCTCGAAGGTGTGCAGCGGGGCCGGACTCGGCACGCTCCACTCCAGGTCCTCGGCCCCCTCCCAGGCCCGAGCCGGCGCCTTCTCGCCGCCGCGCACGCACTTGATCACCACCCACACGAACAGCAGCTGCGAGGCGCCGAACAGGAAGGCACCGAGGCTGGTCACCATGTTGAAGTCGGCGAACTGCAGCGCGTAGTCGGGGATGCGCCGCGGCATGCCCGCGAGCCCGGCGAAGTGCATGGGAAAGAAGGTCAGGTTCACGCCGATCACCGACAGCCAGAAGTGCCACTGGGACAGGCGCAGGTGCGGATAGTGGCCGGTCCACTTGGGCAGCCAGTAGTAGACCCCGGCCATGATGGCGAACACCGCCCCGGGCACCAGCACATAGTGGAAGTGCGCCACCACGAAGTAGGTATCGTGGTACTGGAAGTCGGCCGGCGAGATGGCCAGCATCAGCCCGGAGAAGCCGCCGATGGTGAACAGCACGACGAAGGCCAGGGAGAACAGCATCGGCGGCTCGAAGCTGATCGAGCCGCCAAACAGGGTGGCGATCCAGTTGAAGACCTTCACCCCGGTGGGCACCGCGATCAGCATGGTGGTGTACATGAAGAATAGCTCCGCCACCAATGGCAGGCCCACGACGAACATGTGGTGGGCCCAGACCAGGAACGACAGGATGGCGATGGAGGCCGTGGCGTAGACCATGGAGGCATAGCCGAACAGCCGCTTGCGGGCGAAGGTCGGGATGATCACCGAGACGATGCCGAAGGCCGGCAGGATCATGATGTAGACCTCGGGATGGCCGAAGAACCAGAACAGGTGCTGGAAGAGCACCGGGTCACCGCCCCCCGCCGCATTGAAGAAGCTGGTGCCGAAGTTGATATCCAGCAGCATCATGGTGATCACGCCGGCCAACACCGGCATCACCGCGATCAACAGGAAGGCGGTGATCAGCCAGGTCCACACGAACAGCGGCATGTCCATCATGCGCATCCCCGGGGCCCGCAGGTTGAGGATGGTGGCGATGATGTTGATGGCCCCCAGGATCGAGCTGATCCCGGCCAGGTGCAGCGAGAAGATGAAGAAGGTCGTGGACGGCGGCGCGTAGGTGGTGGACAGCGGCGCATAGAAGGTCCAGCCGAAGTCGGGCGCCCCACCGGGCATCACCAGGGTCGACAGCAGCATCAAGAAGGCCACGGGCAGCAGCCAGAAGCTGAAGTTGTTGAGCCGCGGCAGGGCCATGTCGGGCGCGCCGATCTGCAGGGGAACCATCCAGTTGGCCAGCCCCACGAAGGCCGGCATCACCGCCCCGAACACCATGATCAGGCCATGCATGGTGGTCATCTGGTTGAAGAACTCCGGCTGTACCAGCTGCAGCCCCGGCTGGAAGAGTTCCGCCCGAACGACCATGGCGAAGATGCCGCCGATGAAGAACATGGTCAGGGAGAAGATCAGGTAGAGGGTCCCGATCTCCTTGTGGTTGGTGGTCAGGAGCCAGCGCATCAGGCCACGCGGGGCATGCTGCGCCCCGGCGGCCAGGCCGCCGCCCGCGGTCTCTTCATACTGCGCGATGGGCTTGGGAGGCAGGTGCGACGCCATCGAAGTTCTCCCTGGTTGCCGTCTCGTGAGGGTGGGACAGCCCGGCTAGTCGGAAAGCTGCTCGGCAATGGCCGAGGGCTGAATGACATCGCCGGTCTCGTTGCCCCAGGCATTGCGCTCATAGGTAATCACGGCGGCGATCTCCACCGGATTGAGGGTACTGCGGAAGGCCGGCATGGCGGAGCCCGAGACGCCGTTGACGACGGTATCGATATGCCATTCCCGGTCGTCCAACAGCGCCTGGTTGCCGGCCAGGGCCGGGAAGGTCGGCGGGTTGCCGGAACCGTCGGGCTGGTGACAGGACGCGCAGATGGTGCCGTAGACCTGCTCGCCCCGCTCCATCAGCTCCTCCCGGGACCATTCGCGATCCACGCCCATGGCCTCCTGCGCCGCCGCTTCCTTGCGCTGGGCGAGCCAGGTGTCGAACTGGTCGGGCTCCACCGCCTTGACCACCACCGGCATGAAGCCATGGTCGCGACCACACAGTTCGGCACACTGGCCGCGATAGATGCCGGGCTCGTTGATGCGCACCCAGTTCTCGTTGACGAAGCCGGGCACGGCATCCTGCTTGACCGCCAGGTCGGGCACCCACCAGGAATGAATGACGTCGTCGGAGGTGAGCAGCAGGCGCACCTTGCGCCCCGTCGGCAGGACCAGGGGCTCGTCGACCTCCAGCAGGTAGGTGTCGTCCTTGGCGTCGCTGCCCTCGATCTGCGCGCGGGGCGTGGCCAGGTTCGAGGTGAAGGACACCTCCTCCCCCATGTACTCGTAGCGCCAGCGCCACTGCTGGCCGGTGACCATGACGTCGAGGTCCGCCTCGGAGGCGTCGTACATGGTCTTCAGGGTGGCGGTGGCCGGGACGGCCATGCCGACGAGGATCAGCAGGGGAATGACGGTCCAGATGATCTCGACGGTGGTGTGCTCGTGAAACTGGGTGGCCTTGGCCCCCTGGGAGCGACGGTAGCGGTACAGCGAATAGAACATCGCCCCGAAGACGACGATCCCGATGACCACGCAGATCCAGAAGATGATCATGTGCAGGGAGTGGATCTCGCGACTGACGTCGGTCACCCCGACCGGCATGTTCCAGCCGTTGGCCAGCACGCCCTGGGACAGTCCCGTGAAGGCGGTTCCCGCCGCCATCAACACGAGCCGCTTGCGCATCGCCCCCTCCTGAATCGCGTTGTTGTATTAGCCATGCCTTGATCGAGTATAGAAGGCCGATGGCACGACACCGGCGACGGGCGTCGCCCCCCGTAAACGCGACTATCAACGTTCAGCGAGGCGTCATTTCGCGGCCAGCGAGGCTACCAGCGCGATCAGCACGACCAGGACGATGCCCATCACCACGCCGACGACGATGAAAGGGCCGGGCCGGCCCTTCGCGAAGTCCTCGCGCCGACGTTCCTCCTTCTGGACCCCGAAGAAGGCGGCCAGCACCGACTTGATCACGTTCCACATGGGCGAGTTCCTCGGCGTTGGGCGTCTCTGCCCCGGGAGTATGGCCCAGCCTGACGGCGGCGGGGCGTTGATCCACATCACCGAAGCCGACGGCACCGCGCAACGGGAGCGCCGGGGCAGCCATGCCCTTCTATACTGGTGAGATGCGGAAGGCGCCATGATCGTGGCCCTCCGTTATGCCTGTTCCCTACCTTTCCAGGAGACCCGTGATGACTGAACGACAGGGTGATGCCGCCGATGCGCTCAAGGCGCCCAATGACGCCATGATGCAGTGGTGGAGCCAGCAGTGGCTCCAGGGCGTCACGCCCATGGCCCGCATGCAACTGGCCTGGATGGAGAGCCTCGCGGAAGCCATGCAGTTCGAGGCACAATGCCTGCATGCACTGGCCGAGAGCGGTCAGCGGCTGTCCGGGTGCATGAGCAGCGAGACCCCCGCCAACCCGCAGGACCTCCATGAGTGCTACCAGAAGCTCATGGAAGACGTCACCCAGACTCATATGCAGCGGCTCGAGAAGGTCGCCGAGCTGTCAGAGGACTTTCGCAAGCGGATCTGGGAGGAACTCTGACCCCACGGCCTCGATCCCGCCGGCATTGCCTGCCCCGCGGGGTCGACTAGTTGAGCCCCAGCACGCGCGTGATCACCGGCAGCAGGAAGGCCGTCAGCAGCCCCGTCAGCCCCATGGAGAGCCCCGAGAACGCCCCCGCGACGGCGCCGAGCCGCGCAAAGGAATGCGCGGTGCCGAAGCCGTGGGCGGCCAGCCCCATGGTGAAGCCCTGTACCGCCGGGTCCGTGACCCTCAACAGGCGGAAGATGGCGGGACCGAGGATGCAGCCGATGGAGCCGGTCAGCAGTACCAGTCCTGCCGCCAGCGAGGGGATGCCGCCGATCTGCTCGGCGATGCCCATGGCGATGGGCGAGGTCACCGAGCGCGGCGCCAGCGACATCAGGGTCTCGTGGCGCGCCCCGAACAGCATGGCCAGCCCCAGGGTGCTGGCCACGGCGGTGACGATGCCGGTGAGGCAGGCCACCAGCAACGGCAGCAACAGGCGCTGCACGCGCTCGCGGTGATCGTAGAGCGGGATGGCCAGCGCGACCGTGGCCGGGCCGAGCAGGAAGTGGATGAACTGGGCCCCCTCGAAATAGGTGGCGTAGTCCATGTCCACCAGCAGCAGGAAGCCGATCAGCATGGCGATGGCCAGCGTCACCGGATGCAGCAGCGGCGTGCCGCCGAGGGCCCGGTTGATCCTCACCGCCAGCAGGAACGCCAGCAGGGTGATCAGCAGCGACAGCAGCGGGTTGCCCGACAGGTAGACCCACAGCTGATCCAGGGCCGCGACCTTCATGACGACCTCCGGGCACGGCGACCCTGGAGCCGTGTCAGCCGCGTCAGCACCCAGCCGGTCACCGCGAGGGTCACGGCGGTGGCCCCGAGCAGGGTCACCACGATCGGCCAGAAATCGGCGCCGATCAGGGCACCATGGACCATCAGCCCCACTCCCGCCGGCACGAACAGCAGCGTCAGATAGCGGAGCAGCCCCTCGCCCGTGACTCTCAGGCTCGCCGGCACCTTGCCGAACGCCATCAGGGCCACCAACAGTATCACCATGCCGATCACCGGCCCCGGTATCGCCAGCCCCAGCCCCCTGGCCACCAGTTCCCCAAGCATCTGGCATGCCAGCAGCATGCTCATCCCCATGATCAATGGCATCGTCGCCCTCCCCTGCTCGGCTCGTGTCTCACGGCATCCATTTCAGGCCCTTATTGTGACAAAGCCTGGCGGCACCGGCAGCGTCCGGGACAGCGGGGCCAAGCAATTGAAACAAAAGCGCAAAAGGGGCTTTTCATTTGCCACGGAACGCGCTAGTATACGCCTCGTTCTCGGGAGCCAGGCAGCACCATGGCCGAGGCTGAAAGAGAACGTCGGAGCGTGGCGCAGCTTGGTAGCGCGTTGCAATGGGGTTGCAAAGGTCGCAGGTTCGAATCCTGTCGCTCCGACCATGAACATCAAGAGAAACCGCCACTTACGGGTCATGCCGGGTGGCGGTTTTTCGTTGCACTCAAAAAAATATCAATACAATGTCAAAACGTTGGGCTTCCATGTGTAATCGCGCGCTGCCCTTGGCACTGTCTAGCGCTAGCTCTCCGGGCTACTGAGCCATACGCCGATGATGGCAGCATATGGGCATCCATCCAGCGCCAGCAGCCGGGAACCCGCACCACTACTGGCCTGTCACGCCTCCCGCAGGGACCACCCTACCCCGTAGATTCGCATAGAATGGCGTCCGGCTTGCCCCATACATGCCCCATGGGGCGCGGTGCTATGCTGGGCATAGCAGGCTGGGTGGATAGGAGAGGGTAATGGGAGCTGCTCAGCGAGCCATGTACCATGGCAGCTGGTATTCCATTTTCGTTGGTACAGGTGAAGTCCATGCAAGACATAAACCGCCTTCAGGTTGGCATGACCACGCAGATTGGCACTCACCAGGTAGAGGAACCTGAGGTGGGCAAGGAGTACGTGCGAGGGTTCGATTCAAATACCTGGCTTCTGTTCACTGAAGACCCGGCTGAGGATCGCCCGGTTGTTGTTCGCATTGATAGTATTGAGGGTGATGTGTGCCACTGCACGGTCACAAGAAAGCTAAGCTGATAGCGCGCCGCGGCACGGTATGCCTGATCCGAGCCTGGATGGGTCCGGATTACGGTGGTGCCTGTGGGCATGTCACCGTGCATGCCATGAGCCTGGGTGTTGCAACGTCGACGGCGGCGGCGACGCCGTGAGCAGGTAGCCGACGCCTCGCTTGCATTTCCCGCTCCTCCCCCTGCCGATACTGGATACCCATCCAGAATCCACAGGGAGAGGCATGATGGCGCAGGACACCCCTACCACCTATGAGCAACTCGGCCGGCGCGTGCAGCAGCAGCTGGAGGCGGCGACCCATCGGCAACAGTACCAGATCACCCTCTCCCCACAGCCGGGTGACGAGCCGGCAGACTGGGAGCGTCTGCTCGAGGAGAGCGAGACTCACGGTAATGTCGACCTCACCAGACTCGATAACGGCGAGGTGCTGATCACCTGGAATCCCGCCGAGGCGGTGTGACGGTGGCATTGGATGGATCGGCAGGACGAACTCCGGTACCGGAGCACCACATGGCGGAAGCGACTGGAACGGCATGCCTCTCCCGCTCTGATTTGGGTGTTGGCCGTCCCTGGCCGAGTGCCCATCCGTGAATCATCAAACCACAGTGCTCACACCCTCCGTGGTGGCAACGACCGTGGGAGACGGCCATCACGCCCGTTATTGCACTGCACAATCAATGTAGCAGCCCATGCCCGTCGCAAGCGTTGAAGCGAGCGTTTGACTTATCGACACCGCCTGATGGCCGGCTCCATGTCGGCGAGTCGCACTGCCTCCGTCGCTGGCATGGGTCGCGCTACCATTGGGAAGACGGTGACCGTCGCTCGCGCGAGACAACCGCCCCGCCCCAGGCGCGGTATCTCGACCGACATATCGGGCCATTACCCACGGCATACTGCCACCACAGGACTAGACTGTAAGTGGCAGTGCAACATGCCGACCAGCAAACGAAGCGCCCCCAGCGAGGCAGGAGACGTTCGCCACACGCCGCCACGCCATCCGCGCATGACAGACGGCCCGTCTGACGACCGCCATCACAGGACCAATCAGCCTTTTGGTGTGAGGTGACACATGAACATCAAGCCCTTGGCCATCGCCTTGCTGATGGCCCTGATGCTGGGCGGTTGCGCCAGCCAGGGGAGCAGCGACATGTACACCCCGATGGGGAACGATGGCTACACCGATGCCGTGGATCCCTGGTGGCCTTGATTCCACACGCCACCCGACTGACCATCGACCGCACGGGGCATGCCCCCTCTCCAAGAGCTCCCTTGAATGCAAAAGCCCCGCCGAGGCGGGGCAAAGCCGGATCTATCGCAAGCAATCGCCGTTAGAACAGGTACTTGAAGCGCAGGCGCCCCCGTAGCGGTCGGCCTCATCTTGGCCCGATCGTGCCGGCTCTGGGCGACTCGATATCACTTCGTGGTTCGGCTCCCGGCCATCGGCCGGGAAGACCGTGATATTCAGGCGCCGGATAGCATCGTGTCCTCAGACCAGCGCCTTGAGCATCAACTGCACGCCGACGATGGCCATGGCCAGGATCACCAGCCGATAGAACAGCACCTCGCTGACGCGATGCTGCAGCCACAGCCCGCTTCTCACCCCCAGCCAGGCCACCGGCACCAGCAGTGCGGAGGCCCATAGGCTGGTCAGGTTGATCTCGCCGAGCCAGATATAGGGCCCCAGCTTCATCAGGTTGACCGTCGCGAACAGGATCGCGCTGGTGGCGATGAAGGTTTCCTTGGGCAAGCGGCGGGGAATCAGGTAGAGGTTGGCCGGCGGTGCCCCGGCATGGGCCAGGAAGCTGGTGAAGCCGCAGCCGACCCCCGCCGGCAGGGCCCAGAACGGCGCGATGGGCCGGCCGGCGGCCGGCCGCATCACCATGTAGAAGGCAAACAGCAGGGAGACCACGCCGAGCAGCAGGCGCACGCCATTCTCGTCCAGGCGGCCGATCAGCAGGGTGCCGATCACGACGCCGAGCGCCAGGCCCGGCGTCATCCGCCGGAGTTCGGCCCCGTCCTGTCGCCCCCACCACGCCTTGACCGTGAAGGCGTCCATGACCAGCAGCAGGGGCAGGAGCAGGCCGGCGGCCTCGATGGGACCGATCGCCAGCGCCATGATCGGCACGGAGAGGCTTCCGAAGCCTCCGGCGAAGCCACCCTTGGAGACGCCGGTCAGATAGGTGGAGAGCAGGATCAGCGTCCAGGCGATCCAGGTGTAGTCGGGCAACATGATCTCTTCCTGAGATGAGTCGATCGAGGCGGGATGATGCCGGCGGGCCGAGAGCCGCTATGGGGGAGAACCTCGAGGCCGGCCGATGACGTCGATCGGCACGGCGGGTCCGTCGACAGGACAGGCCTCAGGCCCCTCGCCAGGGTCTTGCGTCGAGGCATGGCCCCGGGTCGGCAGGAGAACGCCGGCCCGGGACATCACCCGCGAGGGGGGTCAGCAATTCCCCTTCTTGGCCTGTCCCGGCGGACAGAAATCGCCGCCGCCGTGCCCATCGTCATCGAAGATGACCAGGGGTTCGGTGGAAACCCGCGCGGGATCGTAGCTGCACCCCGCCAGCCCCACCACGAGAGCGACACTCAGCAACAGGAACGTCGAACGCATCATGTTCTCCAGCAATGACTCGAATCCTGCATCCTAGCAAGTCATGGCCCGGAGTCCATTAGGAAATACTCGGTATAACCCGCCGGTGTGGCTGGCACAGGACAGAGAGTCACGCCCTGCCCTACGAGACCGGGAGCCACAAGGGGCTGCCGGTCTCGTCCGTCGCGATGGGCGAGGACATCAGCCGAGATAGGCGGCGATGGCGTCGTACGCCTCACGCTGGGCGGTGGCGCGGGACGTCCAGTGCTCGAGGACGTCCTGGATGAGAGCGGGCTGTTGTGCGGTCATGGTCGACTCCAGTCAAACGTATGTTTCAATGTCACACGCTGCCGCTCGCACTTGGCCGGCACCATTCGCCTTTCGGCGGAGCCATTGCGATACTGACGACAAACCCTCGACGGGAGGTCACTCCGGTGCGGCACTACGAGAAGACCATCATCGCCTTCGACGAACACGGCAACGAGTACGTCATCGATCAGTACAACGACATCAAGGAAATCGACAGCCCGCCGCATGGCGGCGCGATCCATCGGGGCCTGCCCGCCTTCAAGACCCGGGACGGCCATGAGGTCACCCTGCTCGGGCCGGGCGAGTTCTCGGTGGTGGTGCCCGGCGAGGAGGACGGCGTGAAGGTCTGGACACACGATCCCGAACACGTGTGATACTGCACGGCAATGCCCCTTGGCGGCCGACCGGCGATCCCGGTCGGCCGACGACGGCATATGGCCGGCGCCCCAGGCACCGCCATCGACACTCACGCCTCGCCCGGAGACATGGCATGCCCCGAATCCATCGCGCCCTCCTGCTGGCAACGCTGCTGCTGATCGCGGCCACCGGCGGCTGCACCACCTACACCTGGCCCGACGGCAGTCGCGAGACGGTGTGGGGCATTCCCGCCGAGGACGAGACCAGGACGCGCGAGGAGCAGCAAGCCGAGGGCGTGCGCTACCGGGTGCCCGGCGAGATCCCCGAGTAGGGCTCACGGGCCGAGATATGCCAGCCGACTCAGCAGGACGTGGTTGCCCTCGATGGCCATCAGCAATGTCAGGAACAACAGCACGCCTGGCGGCACCAGCACGACGCAGATGATCGCCAGACGCTCCCATACCATGTGCATGAAGACCGCGAGGATCAGACCGGCCTTCAACAGCATGAACAGGATGATCAGGGTCCAGCGCAGGTACCCCTCCAGGCCGATGACGTCCACCAGATAGGAGCCCACGCTGAGCACGAACAGCAGGAACCAGACCCAGAGATAGATCCCGATGGGATGTTGCTGTGTCTCGCCATGCGCCATGTCTGCCTCCCCCGCGCCGCCTACCAGAGGTAGAAGAACGCGAAGATGAACACCCAAACCAGGTCGACGAAATGCCAGTACAGGCCCAGCGTCTCGACCATCTCGTAACGTCCCCGGCGGCGGGTCAGGAAGCCGGGGCGGCCCGCCGCCAGGGAGCCGCGCATCACCTTCACCGCCATGATGATCAGGAAGAGCACCCCGATGCTGACATGGGTGCCATGAAAGCCGGTGATCAGGAAGAAGGCGGCACCGAACTGCTCCGCCCCCCAGGGGTTGGACCAGGGCCGGACCCCCTCGCCGATCAGCTTGGTCCACTCGAAGGCCTGCATGCCGACGAAGGAGGCCCCGAGCAGCGCCGTCAGGATCAGCAGCACGCCGGTGGCCAGACGCCTCTGTTCATAGCCGAACTTGACGGCCAGGGCCATGGTCCCGCTGCTGCTGATCAGGATGAAGGTCATGATCGCGATCAGCAGCAGCGGCACGTGCTGCCCGCCGAGCTCGAGCGCGAAGACTTCGCTTGCATTCGGCCAGGACGCCGTCGTGGTGATCCGCACCTGCATGTAACCGACCAGGAAGCAGGCGAAGATGAAGATGTCGCTGAGCAGAAACAGCCACATCATCGCCTTGCTCCATGGCACGTTCTTGAAGGCACGCTGATCGGAGGCCAGGTCCGTGACCAGCCCTCGCAGGCCGGGCTCCAGGGTCGGGCCTCGAGGCGTCGTCTCCGCCATGGTGTCGTCCTCCCCTCAGGTTGCCAGCACCAGGCCGAGGATCACGCCCCAGACCAGCAACAGGAAGTGCCAATAGAGCGCGCAAAGCTCGACACTGGGGCGCAGCTGTACGGCTGGCGTCCCGCCCCGGGCGCGCACCAGCACCCGCCCCCAGGCGACCAGGCCGCCCAGCAGGTGCAGGGCATGCAGGACCGTCAGCAGGTAGAAGAAGGCATTGGCCGGGTTGGCCGCCAGGTAATAGCCGGCGGCCTCGAGTCGCACCCAGGCGACGCACTGGCCGGCCACGAAGGCGAGCGTCAGCCCGCCTCCCGCCAGCAGGGCCCGCCACAGCCGTCCCTCCTGCCCGTGTCCGGCGGCCCGCCAGGCGAGTTGCAGGGCCAGGCTGGCCAGCACCAGCAGGGCGCTGTTGACCCATATCACTCCCGGCATCGTCAGGGAGCGCCAGTCGGCGCCCATCTCCCGTCGCATCAGGTAGGCGCTGATCGTCAACGAGAACACCGAGGTCACCACCGCCAGGAACACCCCCAGGCCGGTGCGTGGCGCGGTCATGGGGGCCGGCACGCTGCGCCCGGGCCCCGACTCGGCCACCCAGGGCTGCACATGCAGGGACTGGCGGAACAGCCAGAGGGCGATGCCCCCCATTAATACCGCCATCAGCACCAGGGTGAGGGTCATGACCCGCCTCCCCGTCCCCCGGGTGCTTCACGCTCCACGGCCTCGGGTGGCACGTTCTGCGGAATGAAGTCGGCCTTCACGCCGGGGACGCTGTAGTCATAGGGCCAGCGATAGACCACCGGCAGCTCCTCGCCGAAGTTGCCGTGGCGCGGCGGGGTGTGCGGGGTCTGCCACTCGAGGGTGGTGGCCCGCCAGGGATTGGGGCCCGCCTCGCGCCCCCGGAAGTAGCTCCAGGCCAGGTTGTACAGGAACAGCAGTTGGGCCAGGGCCACCACGAAGGCCGCGATGGAGATGAAGGCGTTCAGGCTCTGGACCGAGTCGGTGATGAAGGCGGTCTCGCCGTAGGCATAGTAACGGCGCGGCACGCCCTGGAGACCGATGAAATGCATGGGGTAGTAGATGGCGTAGGTCCCCAGGAAGGTCACCCAGAAGTGGATCTTGCCGAGCGTCGTGTCGAGAAGACGGCCGGTCACCTTGGGATACCAGTGGTAGATGGCACCGAAGATCACCAGGACCGGCGCCACCGCCATCACCATGTGGAAGTGGCCGACCACGAAGTAGGTGTCCGACAGCGGCACGTCCACGGTGACGTTGCCGAGGAACAGCCCGCTGAGGCCGCCGTTGACGAAGGTGAACAGGAAACCGATGGCGAACAGCATGGGCAGGGTGAGATGGATGTTGCCCCGCCACAGGGTCAGCACCCAGTTGTAGACCTTGATCGCCGTGGGCACGGCGATCACCAGCGTCGTGGTCGCGAACAGGAAGCCGAAGTAGGGGCTCATGCCACTCACGTACATATGGTGCGCCCAGACCACGAAGCTCAGCGCGCCGATGATGATGATGGCCCAGACCATCATGCGGTAGCCGAAGATGTTCTTGCGGGCATGGACGGCGATCAGGTCCGAGACGATGCCGAAGGCCGGCAGGGCCACGATGTAGACCTCGGGATGACCGAAGAACCAGAACAGGTGCTGGAACAGCAGCGGGCTGCCACCGCGGTGGTCACTGCCCTCCCCCATCGACAGCATCTCCGGCATGAAGAAGCTGGTGCCCAGCGTCCGGTCGAGGAGCATCATCAGCACCGCCACCAGCAGGGCCGGGAAGGCCAGCAGGGCCATCACCGTGGCCATGAAGATCCCCCACACCGTCAGCGGCAGGCGCATCAGGGTCATGCCTCGGGCCCGCCCCTGGAGCACGGTCACCACATAGTTCAGCCCCCCCATCGTGAAGCCGATGATGAACACCGCCAGCGACACCAGCATCAGGATGATACCGGCGTCGGCCCCCGGCGTGCCCGGGGTGATCGATTGAGGCGGGTACAGCGTCCAGCCGGCGCCGGAACTGCCACCGGCCACGAAGAAGCCGGCCACCAGGATCAGTACCGACGCCAGGTAGACCCAGTAACTGAGCATGTTGAGGTACGGGAAGGCCATGTCCCGTGCGCCACACATCAACGGAATCAGGTAGTTGCCGAAGCCACCCAGGAAGATCGCCGTGAGCAGGTAGACCACCATGATCATGCCGTGCATGGTCACGTACTGCAGGTAACTGCCCGGGTCGATCAGCGAGAGACTGTTGGGAAAGCCCAGTTGCAGGCGCATCAGCAGCGACAGCACCAGGGCCACCAGGCCGATGGCGGTGGCGGTGAGCGCGTACTGGACCGCGATGACCTTGGCGTCCTGGCTCCAGACGTACTTGCCGAGGAAGGTCCTGGGATGGACGAGCTCCATCTCCTCGACCTCGGCGGGGGGCGCCTGGGAGCTGGCGTCATATTCGCGTTCGTGCATGGCTCATTCCTCCACGCCCGGCTGTCTCGCCCCGGCCGAGGCGGTACCGGGAAGGTCGTGAATATAGGCCACCACGTCACGGATGGCGGCATCATCCACCAGGACCTGGGCCATGTCGACCATCTGGTTGCCATAGGCATCCCGGGGATGTCGCCCGCGGATGCCGGCGCGGAAGTGCTGGAGCTGACGCACCAGGTACCAGTCGCTCATGCCCGCCAGGCGCGGGGCCCGATAGGCAGACCGTCCCTGCCCCTGGGGGCCGTGGCAGTTGGCACAGCTGCGGTATAGCCGTTCTCCCATCCGCCGATCGCCATCGACGGTCGCGGCCGTGGGCGTCACCGGCAGCGTCTCGATATAGGCCGCCAGGTCGCGGATCGCCGCCTCGTCCGGCAGCGACTGGGCGAAGGGCCGCATCTGCCGACCAAAGCTGTCACCCTCCCGGGTGCCACGGGCGCCGACACGGAAGTTGTGCAGCTGGCGGCGCAGGTAGTCGGCATCCAGGCCGGCGAGGCGTGGCGCGTTGGTGGCTTGCTGGCCCTGGCCCTGGGCCCCGTGGCAGGCCTGGCAGGCCGCATAGTGCGCCTTGCCCGCCTCGGGGTTTCCCGGACCACGGGCGATCAACTCGCCACGGGTGGGTTGCTCGGCCAGCCAGGCGTCGAAACGCTCCGGCTCGACCACCTGTACCCGGGCGCGCATGGCGAAGTGCGCGACACCACACAGCTCGGCGCACACCGCCTGGTACTCACCGGTACGCGTGGGGGTGAACCAGAAGTAGGAGACCTGGCCCGGGACCGCATCCATCTTGGCGCGGAACGCCGGCACCTTGAAGTTGTGCAGCACATCCTTGGAACGCAGCAGCACCTTCACCGGGCGGTCGACGGGCAACAGCACACCGGGACGATCCACCAGCACATCGTCCCGGCCATGCGGGTCATCGGCCACGAGGCCGAAGGGATTGGCCTCGTCGATCAGCGCATTGCGGGCGTCGCCGAAGACACCGTCCCGGCCCGGGAAACGAAAGCTCCAATGCCACTGCTGGCCCACCACCTCCACCTCGTGGGCATCGTCCGGAACCCGAACGAAATCGCCCCAGACGAAGAGCCCGGGGGCCAGCAGGGCAGCGATGCCCAGCGTGGTGATGCCGGTCAGCCAGAGTTCGAGCCGCTTGTTCTCCGGCTCGTAGAGGGCGCGCCTGTGGCGCCGGTGGCGATAGCGGATCAGGGCGACGGCCATGAACAGGGAGATCGCCAGGAAGACCACGCCGGTCACCCAGAAGGAAATGCCGATCGTGACATCGATGGCCCCCCAATTGGACGCCAGGGGTGTCAGGTGCCAAGGGCTCAGGAAATAGAACAACACCGAGCCCCCGGCCAGTACGATCAAGGCAATCGCAATCGCCATCGGCGGCCCCCTTGCCTGCCACACGGCCTCGCAGCGCGCGAATGGCGGGCTTCTGTGATCACTCTAGTGACTCGCCAGGGAGATCGCCAACCAGGGCGCGGTGTCAGGGGCGGCGCCAGACCAGGCCGAGGTTGTTGGCCGGCATCTCCACGATACGCTCCAGAACCAGGCCATGAGGGCGGGCCTCGGCGACCACGGCCTCGAGATCCCGCACCCCCCAGCGCGGATCACGGGCCCGGAGGTTCGCGTCAAAGGCCGCATTGCTCTCCGAGGTGTGCCGTCCCCTCCGCCGATAGGGGCCATAGAGGAAGAGCACGCCCCCCGGCACCAGGTACCGCCCGGCCCGGGCCATCAGCATTGCGGTCACGTCCCAGGGAGAGATATGCAGAAGATTGATGGCGACGATCGCCTCGAACCCGCCGTCGGGCCAGTCGCCGTTGACATCCAGATCGAGGGGGGCCCTCAAGTTGACGGGCCCTGCCGCCTCCCTCCAGGCGGCGATGGAGGCGCGTGCACCTGGCTGCGGATCACTGGGCAGCCAATCCCAGCCGGGCATCGCGCTGGCAAAGTGGAGAGCATGCTCGCCGCTACCGGCGGCCAGTTCCAGCACTCGGGCTCGCTCGGGCAGGAGCCCGGCCAACACCTCGAGGATCGGGCCGCGGTTGCGCGATGCGGCGGGGCTCCGCAGGCGGGCATCGGTCATGGTCACCTCGGTTGTCGCGTCACTCGGGGCAGGCGATGGTAACCCGGCAGACGCCGCGACGTCGTCCCGGCTCGCCTCATCCGGATACGGCGAGCCTTCCCGAGCCGGTGGCGGCGCCAGCGGGACGCCCCGGGCCGCCAGGCGCCTAGTCGCCCGTCCCCAGGTGATGCTTGCGCTCCCAGGCGGTGACCTTGTCGATGGTGACGTCGGGGTGGTGGCGGTGGATGATCGAGCGGATCCGGTCCTCTCGCTGATCCGAGACGTCGACCATCATCAGGAAGGCGCCTTGCTCGAGTTCGTCCTCATACTTGTCGACCTTGGCGTCGTGCACCGATACGCCGACCATGGTGCTGACCCACACCCCGAACAGGCCGCCGCCGATCCCCATGCCGACGATGATGGCCGTGGCCCCGACACCGATGTCCGGCCCCAGGACGAAATACACCAGCACCCCCAGCAGCCCCCCCAGGGGGGCTCCATAGAGGACCCCCCGATAGGCGGCATGAACGACATCCGAGGTCTGGCGCAGCGTGGCGTTGTTGACCCCGCGCTCCTCGAGATGCTGCCAGTCGCGCCCGGTGACATGCACCTGTTCGCGGCTCAGCCCGAGTTCGTCGAGTTCCTGGGCGATGTTGACGGTCGTATCCAGGTCAGGAGTCAGGAAATAGAGACGTGACATGACTCACCCTCCACTTGCTGGAGCGGGCGACACGACGCCACAAGGTGCACATCTCCCCGTGCCTGCCACTTCCCGTCGCGATCTTCCCCCGTGGAATGATTGCGGCGACTTCGTCGACCCGCGCGTCAGGGGACGCATTGGTATCAACATCGTGGAAGTTCGACGTCCCGGCAAGTGAAGCCACCACGCCGCGCCGGCAAAAGGGGCTCCCGTCGCCTCAACGCGGCCGTCATGGGGTGCCCCGGCCCCCGCCCCCGGGTAAACTGTGCGACACGACGCCATCGATACCACAGTGAAGGATTCACGGCCGACCATGGGCAGCACTCTCCCGCTCTACCTCAGGATCCAGCAACACCTGCTGGAGAAGATTCGCGGCGGCGAATGGCCCCCTCATCACCAGATTCCCCCCGAGGAACAGCTGGCGCGCGACTTCGGCGTCAGTCGCATGACCGCCAACAAGGCGATCCGCGACCTCGTGCAGCAGGGCTACCTGACGCGCCAGCCGGGGGTCGGGACCTTCGTCACCGACCACAAGGCGGAGTCTTCCCTGGTCGAGGTCCACAACATCGCCGCCGAGGTGGCCGGCCGCGGCCATGGCCACACCAGCCAGGTGCTCTCCGCCGAGGCCCTGGCGGCCAGCGACGAGGTATCGATGCGCCTCGGGGTCCGCCTGGGCACCCGGGTCTTCCATACCCTGATCATCCATCGCGAGGATGACGTGCCCATCCAGCTGGAGGACCGCTACGTCAATCCGCGCCATGTGCCCCACTACCTGGAGACGGACTTCACCACCGTGACCCCCAACGAGGTGCTGGTGGCGGCCTGCCCGATCAGCGACGTGGAACATGTCGTCGAGGCCGTGCTGGTGGATGCCGCCACCGCCGACCGGCTGGAGATTCGCCCGGAACAGCCCTGCCTGCGCATGATCCGCCGCACCTGGTCCGGCGACCACCTGGTCAGCTATGCCCGCCTGCTGCATCCCGGCGACCGCTACAAGCTTCGTTCCTCCCTGCACACCGCCTGACCCCATCCCCCGGAACGCGAAAAGGCCGGAGGCATTCGCCTCCGGCCTTTTCGTGGTGCCCGTTGCTGGCGCCGGTGTCGCGTCGCTCAGCCGACCAGCGGCTGTACCAGATAGGCGGTCGGCACGGCCAGCAGCAGGCTCAGCGCCACCCGCAGGAACCAGACGACGACCATGCGCCCCACCGACAGCGGGATGCTGGTGGAGAGGATGCAGGGGATCGAGGCGGAGAAGAACAGCACCGCGGACACCGAGACCACGCCGGTGGCGAAGCGGGCGACGAAGCCGGCATCGCCCATCAGCAGGGCCGGCAGGAACATCTCGGCCAGGCCGGCGGCCGCGGCCTGGGCCAGGGCCGCGGCCTCCTCCACGCCCCAGACGGCGACGAACGGATAGAACAGCCAGCCGAGCCATTCGAACACCGGGGTGTACTTGGCCAGCAGCAGTCCCGCCAGGCCCACCGACATGATCGACGGCAGGATGCTGATGGCCATCACCAGCCCCTCGCGGAAGTTCAGCGCCACGCTGGCCGGCAGGCTCGGCGCCTTGGCGGCCACCTCCAGGCCGGTATGCCAGGCGGTGGCAAGCCGCTTGCCGGGCACGGCCTCGGGCTCGGGGTCGGTCTTGGCGTCATCCATGCGGGACAGCGGCGGGATGCGCACGGTGATGGCGGTGACCAGGAAGGTGATGACCAGGGTCAGCCAGAAATAGGCGTTCCACACGGCCATCAGGTCCAGGGTCTTGGCGACGATGATCATGAAGGTCGCCGAGACGGTGGAGAAGCCGGTGGCGATGATCGCCGCCTCCCGGGCCGAATATTCGCCGGCCTGATAGACCCGATTGGTGATCAGCAGCCCGATGGAATAGCTGCCCACGAAGGAGGCCACGGCGTCGATGGCGCTGCGCCCCGGCGTCCGCCAGATGGGGCGCATGATCGGCTGGACCAGTACCCCGATCAGCTCGAGCAGGCCGAAGCTGATCAGCAGCGCCAGGAAGATGGCGCCGATCGGCACGATCAGGCCCACCGGGATCACCAGCTTCTCGAACAGGAAGGGCAACATGTCAGGGGTGTGCAGGAAGGCGGGCCCCCAACCGGTCAGCGCCAGTACCGCGGTCAGGATGCCGGCGAACTTGAGCACGGTGAAGATGACGTCCGTCGGGCTGCGCCGCCAGATGCCCGTATAGAGCGGGTAGAGGGCCCCCGCCACGATCAGCGCCAGGGCGTAGACACCGCTGGCCTCCCCCAGCAGCGTCCTGGCGCCGGTGACCATGTGGTCCAGCGGGATGGTGGTCGTGCCGCCCAGGGTCAAGGGTACGAAGAAGATCAGCACGCCGAGCAAGCTGGGCAGGAAGAGTTTCAGCACGGTGGCGGCCGAATGCCGTCGCTCGGCCCGGGGGATGGAGGGAGGAACAGACATGGAGCGCTCCTGGGTTGTCGTTGTGGTGGCGGCCTCGGGATGCCGTGTAATGTATATACAATATAAGATCCCACGGCGCCAACCTCCACCCTCGCGATGCCCTCATACTTTGGTCTTAAAGGGGCGAAAGAGAACCTGATCCACAGGCCAAGAGCACCCCTTGATACACTTTTACTTGTTGTTTTTACAGGGATAATCTCGTTTTCTCGCGACTGACTCTCCGAGGCAGGCGATGTCGCCGCGGGGGGGTGACGCGACGCGGGACTTCGGCTAATATTTGTATATACAAACGCAATCCGGAGACCTTCCCATGACTCAGGCAACGCCGACCCGCCTGCTCTGGCGCGACGTCACCGTCTTCGACGGGCTGGCCACCCGGCCCGAGCCCATGGCGGTCATCGTCGAGGGCGAACACATCGCCCGACTGATCCCGATGCGGGACCTCGACGATGACCTGGCCGACGACTGTCGAGACATGGGACGCGGCGGGGTGATGACCCCGGGCCTGGTGGATTGCCACACCCATATCGTCTTCGGCGGCGGCCGCGCCGATGAGTTCGAGGCCCGGCTCGAGGGCGCCAGCTACGAGGAGATCGCCCGCCGCGGCGGTGGCATCCTGAGCACCGTCAACGCCACCCGCGAGGCCGACGCGGACAGCCTCCTGCGTGCCGCCCTGCCCCGCCTGGAGGCGATGATCGCCGACGGCGCCACCACCGTGGAGATCAAGTCGGGCTACGGTCTGACCGTGGCCGACGAGCTCAAGATGCTGCGCGTGGCCCGCCGCCTCGGCGAGACCCTGCCGGTCCGCATCGTCACCACCCTGCTCGGCGCTCACGCCCTGCCGCCGGAATACCGGGACGACGCCGATGCCTACATCGATCTGGTCTGCGAGGAGATGATCCCGGCGGCCGCCGCCGAGGGCCTGGCCGATGCCGTCGATGTGTTCTGCGAGAAGATCGCCTTCTCGGTGGCACAGTGCGAGCGGGTCTTCCAGGCCGCCGAGGCCCATGGCCTGCCCATCAAGGCCCACGCCGAGCAGCTGTCCAACCTCGGCGGCACCGCCATGGCGGCACGCCACGGCGCCCTGTCCGCGGACCATATCGAATACCTCGACGCGGCCGGCATCCAGGCCATGCGCGAGGCCGGCAGCGTGGCGGTGATCCTGCCCGGCGCCTTCCATACCCTGCGCGAGACCCAGGCGCCGCCGATCGCCGCCCTGCGCGAGGCCGGCGTGCCCCTGGCCGTGGCCACCGACGCCAATCCGGGCAGCTCGCCGCTGTTCATGCCGAGCCTGATGCTCAACCTGGCCTGCACCCTCTTCCGTCTCACGCCCTCCGAGGCCTTGGCCGGGATGACCGCCCATGGCGCCGCCGCGCTGGGTCGTCCGGAGCTGGGCCGGATTCAGGAAGGGGCGCCGGCCGACCTCTGCGTATGGAACATCGACTCGCCGGCGGAGCTGGCCTACGCCGTCCAGCCGGGCCGCCTGCGTCAGCGAGTCTTCCAGGGAGTCCCGAGCCATGACGTCTAAGCGCGACTTCCCCACCGTCGACATGACCCCCTGGCAGGGCCGCAAGGATCCGGAGCCGAACAGCGAGCGCTGGCATCAGTGCATCCGTCCCCTGCAGGACGACACCCCCCCGGGCAGCGTGCTGATCGGCTTCGCCAGCGACGCCGGCGTGGCCCGCAACCAGGGGCGCCCCGGCGCCGCCGCAGGCCCCTCGGCCATCCGCCGCGCCTTGGCCCCGCTGGCCTGGCATCGCGACGGGCCCGCCTACGACGCCGGCAACGTGAGCTGCCAGGGCGACGCCCTGGAGGCCGCCCAGGACACCCTGGCCGAACGCCTGGCGCCGCTGCTCGATGCCGGCCACCTGCCCATCGTGCTGGGCGGTGGCCACGAGGTGGCCTACGCCAGCTGGTCCGGGCTGGCCAGGCACCTGGAGACCCGGGAACGCGCCCCCAGGATCGGCATCATCAACCTCGATGCCCACTTCGACCTGCGCGACCCGGCGTACGTGCGCTCCTCCGGCACGCCCTTCGCCCAGATCGCCGAGCAGTGCCGGGATCGCGGTTGGCCCTTCCGCTACGCCTGCCTGGGCGTCAGCCGGGCCGCCAATACCCGCGTCCTCTTCCAGCGTGCCGAGGCGCTCGGCGTGCTGGTCCGGGAGGATCGCGACTTCGTCCCGCAGCGCCTCGATGCCATCGTCCGTGACGTCGAACGCTTCGCCGCCCGTTGCGACCACCTCTACCTCACCATCGACCTGGACGTGCTGCCCGCCGCCGAGGCGCCGGGCGTCAGCGCCCCGGCCGCCCGCGGCGTGTCGCTGGCCATGCTCGAACCACTGATCGAGGCGGTCCGCGACAGCGGCAAGCTGCGCCTGGCCGACCTGGCCGAGCTCAACCCCGATTTCGACGTGGACGCCCGTACCGCCAAGGCGGCGGCGCGGCTCGTCCATCTGCTGACCCTGAACGGCTGATTCGGCACGCCAGCCGTCAGCCCCCCTTACCGCGACCACCCAGCGAGGATTCCAAGCATGTCCCCGACCGACAAGCGTCACGACCCCAGCCGTCAGATCGCCGCCCCCACCGGCCCCGAGCTCTCCTGCAAGAGCTGGCTCACCGAGGCGCCGCTGCGCATGCTGATGAACAACCTTCACCCGGACGTCGCCGAGCGCCCCGAGGACCTGGTGGTCTACGGCGGCATCGGTCGTGCCGCCCGCGACTGGGAGTGCTTCGACAAGATCGTCGAGACCCTCCAGCGCCTGGAGGACCACCAGTCGCTGCTGATCCAGTCCGGCAAGCCGGTGGCCGTCTTCGAGACCCACAAGGACGCCCCGCGGGTGCTGATCGCCAACTCCAACCTGGTGCCGGCCTGGGCCAACTGGGAGCACTTCAACGAGCTGGATAGGAAAGGCCTGATGATGTACGGCCAGATGACCGCCGGCTCCTGGATCTACATCGGCTCCCAGGGCATCGTCCAGGGCACCTACGAGACCTTCGTCGAGGCCGGCCGCCAGCACTACGACGGCGACCTCGAGGGCCGCTGGATCCTCACCGCCGGCCTCGGCGGCATGGGCGGCGCCCAGCCGCTGGCCGCCACCCTGGCCGGCGCCTGCTCGCTGAACATCGAGTGCCAGCAGTCGAGCCTCGACTTCCGCCTGCGCACCCGTTACCTGGACGAGCAGGCCGAGGACCTGGACGACGCCCTGGCCCGCCTCGAGCGCTACACCGCCGAGGGCAAGGCCATCTCCATCGGCCTGTGCGCCAACGCCGCCGACGTGCTCCCGGAACTCGTGCGCCGTGGGGTGAAGCCGGATATGGTCACCGACCAGACCAGCGCCCACGATCCGCTGCACGGCTACCTGCCCTCCGGCTGGACCTGGGAGGAGTACGTGGCCCGCGGCAAGAGCGAGCCCGAGGCGGTGGTCAAGGCCGCCAAGCGGTCCATGGCGGTGCACGTCCAGGCCATGCTCGACTTCCAGGCCCAAGGCATCCCGACCTTCGACTACGGCAACAACATCCGCCAGATGGCCCAGGAGGAAGGGGTCGCGAACGCCTTCGACTTCCCCGGCTTCGTGCCGGCCTACATCCGCCCGCTGTTCTGCCAGGGCATCGGCCCCTTCCGCTGGGCGGCGCTGTCCGGCGACCCCGAGGACATCTACAAGACCGACCAGAAGGTCAAGGAGCTGATCCCGGACGACCCGCACCTGCACAACTGGCTCGACATGGCCCGCGAGCGCATCAGTTTCCAGGGGCTGCCGGCGCGGATCTGCTGGGTCGGCCTCAAGGATCGCGCGCGCCTGGGCCAGGCCTTCAACGAGATGGTCGCCAACGGCGAGCTCAAGGCGCCGGTGGTGATCGGCCGTGACCACCTGGACTCCGGCTCGGTGGCCAGCCCCAACCGCGAGACCGAGGCGATGCAGGACGGCTCCGACGCCGTGTCCGACTGGCCGCTGCTCAACGCCCTGCTCAACACCGCCGGCGGCGCCACCTGGGTGTCGCTGCACCACGGCGGCGGCGTGGGCATGGGCTACTCCCAGCACGCCGGGGTGGTGATCGTCGCCGACGGCAGCGAGGACGCCCATGCCCGCCTCGGCCGGGTGCTGCGCAATGACCCGGGTACCGGCGTCATGCGTCACGCCGATGCCGGCTATGACATCGCCAGGCGCTGCGCCGTCGAGAACGGCCTCGACCTGCCGATGATCGAGGCCACCCAGCGCTGAGCGGGTCACCCGCGCCTCCCCCCAATCGCCCGCCGCCGGCGATGTAGCGCCGGCGGCGGGCACCGAGAACGACCTGGCCCTGTCGAGGGTCAACCCAATGACACCCATGAGTGAATCACCCATGTCGCATATCGAGATCCCCCCCGGTCACATGACCCTGGCCCAGGCGCGTCGAGTCTTCGAGGCCCCCGTGACGGTCAGCCTGCCCGAGAGCGCCGATGCCGACATCCAGCGGGGCGTCGACTGCGTCAATCGCGTGGTCGCGGAAGGTCGAACCGTCTACGGCATCAATACCGGCTTCGGCCTGCTGGCCCAGACCCGCATCGAGGACGACCGGCTCGAAGATCTGCAGCGCTCCCTGGTGCTGTCCCATTCCACCGGTGTCGGGGCGCCCATGAGTGATGACCTGGTGCGCCTGATCATGGTGCTCAAGGTCAACAGCCTGGCGCGCGGTTTCTCCGGCATCCGTCGCCAGGTGCTGGATGCGCTGGTCGCCCTGGTCAATGCCGAGGTCTATCCGCAGATCCCGCTGAAGGGCTCGGTGGGCGCCTCCGGCGACCTGGCCCCGCTGGCCCACATGAGCGTGCTGCTGCTCGGGGAGGGCAAGGCCCGCCACCGGGGCGAATGGCTGCCGGCCACCGAGGCCCTGGCCATCGCCGGCCTCGAACCGCTGACCCTGGCCCCAAAGGAAGGGCTGGCCCTGCTCAACGGCACCCAGGTGTCCACCGCCTACGCCCTCAAGGGCCTGTTCGAGGCCGAGGACCTGTTCGCCGCCGCCAGCGTCTGCGGCGCCCTGACCGTGGAGGCGACGCTGGGGTCGCGAGCCCCCTTCGATGCCCGCATCCATGAGGTGCGCGGCCAGCGCGGCCAGATCGACGCCGCCGCCACCTATCGCCACCTGCTCGGCAGCCGGAGCGAGATCAGCGACTCGCATGCCGACTGCGACAAGGTCCAGGACCCCTACTCCCTGCGCTGCCAGCCCCAGGTGATGGGCGCCGCCCTGACGCAGATCCGCCAGGTGGCCGAGGTGCTGGCCGTCGAGATCAATGCGGTCTCGGACAATCCCCTGGTGTTCGCCGAGCAGGACGACATCATCTCCGGCGGCAACTTCCATGCCGAGCCGGTGGCCATGGCCTCCGACGACCTGGCGCTGGCCATCGCCGAGATCGGCTCGCTCACCGAGCGGCGCATCTCGCTGATGATGGACAAGCACATGTCCCAGCTGCCGCCCTTCCTGGTCGAGAAAGGCGGGGTCAACTCCGGCTTCATGATCGCCCAGGTCACCGCCGCGGCCCTGGCCAGCGAGAACAAGGCGCTGGCCCACCCACACAGCGTCGACAGCCTGCCGACCTCGGCCAACCAGGAGGACCACGTCTCCATGGCGCCGGCTGCCGGCAAGCGCCTGTGGGAGATGGCCGACAACGTGCGCGGCATCCTGGCCATCGAATGGCTGGCCGCCAGCCAGGGCATCGACATGCGCCACGGCCTGACCACCACGCCGGCCCTGGAGGAGGCGCGTCAGGCGCTGCGCGCGCGTGTCGCCCATTACGACCAGGATCGCTTCTTCGCGCCGGACATCGAGGCGGCCAGCGAGCTGCTGGCCGAGCGCACCCTCAGTCGCCTGGTGCCCGCCGACCTGCTGCCCAGCCACTGAGGCGACGCCCCCGTCTACCGCCACCTGCCAGCGCGGTGGACGGCAGGGTTATCGTTGTGCCTATAGCGAGGGGCGCCGGGGGCAGGCCGTAGAGGAGGTCCTACGCCAGGGGTGAGGAGCACGGCTCCGAACGGGCTGGCCAGGGATGGCCAGCACCGGCCCTGCAAGCGGAGCAGGAAGCGAGAGCGCCGCAGGGCGTCGGTAGCGCCCAGGGAGGGGTTCAGAGCGCCTCCTCGAAGGCCTGCCGACGGATCAGCTCCGAGCGGTCCTGGTATCTGCGACCCGTTGGGATGAACGGCCCGCTAAGCCCCCAACAACAACCATCGATTCTCAAGGCCCACACAAAATGAATGCAGTCGTCCTGGCCATCCTGGTGATGGTCGTGCTCAGTCTCGCCCGCGTTTCCGTGGTCTTCGCCCTGATCGCCGCCTCCCTGGTGGGGGGCCTCTATGCCGGCATGCCGGTCGGCGAGATCATCGAGGCCTTCAACGACGGCCTCGGCAACGGCGCTACCGTGGCCATCTCCTATGCCGTGCTCGGCGCCTTCGCCGTGGCGCTGTCACGCTCCGGCATCACCCAGATGCTGTCCCAGAAGGCCATCGACAAGCTGCACCTCGATGAGGGGACTCCCCATCGCAAGATGATCGTCTTCGCCCTGCTCGGGATCCTGCTGGCCGCCTCGGTGAGCTCCCAGAACCTGATCCCGGTGCATATCGCCTTCATCCCGGTGCTGGTACCGCCGCTGCTCAAGCTGATGAACCACCTGAAGCTGGACCGGCGGGCGGTGGCCTGCGTGATCACCTTCGGCATCACCGCCCCCTACATGCTGCTGCCGGTGGGCTTCGGCTCGATCTTCCTGCATGACATCCTGCTCGCCAACCTCAACGAGGCCGGCGCCGCCCTGGGGCTCGACGTCACCCCCGGCATGGTGCCCACCGCCATGATCGTGCCCATCGGCGGCATGGCGCTGGGGCTGCTGGTCGCCACCCTGTTCAGCTACCGCGGCAAGCGCGAGTATCGGGACCTGGACCTGGCCCATGGCGACGAGACCCCGGCCCAGGCCGCCCAGCACCTCAAGCCCTGGCAGCTCGGCGTCCTGGCGATCGCCCTGGGCGGCACCGTGGCCACCCAACTCGTCACCGGCTCTATGGTGCTCGGCGGCATCTTCGGCTTCGCCCTGCTGTCGGTGAGCCGTGTCTTCCACTGGCACGAGCAGGACGGCATCTTCACCGAAGGCATGCGCATGATGGCCCTGGTCGGCTTCATCATGATCTCGGCGGCGGGCTTCGCCAGCGTCATGCAGGAAAGCGGCCAGGTCGAGGCGCTGGTGACGAGCTCCACCGAGCTGATCGGCGACAACAAGGGCCTGGCCGCGCTGATCATGCTGCTGGTGGGGCTGTTCATCACTATGGGCATCGGCTCGTCCTTCTCGACCATCCCGATCATCGCCTCGCTCTACGTGCCCCTGGCGATCAACTTCGGCTTCTCGCCCATGGCCACCGTGGCCCTGGTGGGCACCGCCGCGGCCCTGGGCGACGCCGGATCACCGGCCTCGGACTCCACCCTGGGGCCGACCGCCGGCCTCAACGCCGACGGCCAGCACGATCACATCTGGGACAGCGTGGTGCCGACCTTCCTGCACTACAACATCCCGCTGATCGCCTTCGGCTGGCTCGCCGCCATGACGCTCTGATCCGGCCCCACGAGCGGCCGGCCCGCCGGGCGGGTCGGCCTGCTCAGGCGGGCAACGTCCCGAGCGGTTCGCTGGCGCCCACGCCCAGCATGGTTACAATGTGCGGCTTTCGCATTCCGCCCATTCGACCGAAGGACCGCTCATGAACGCCGTCGTCCTGGCCATCCTGATCATGGTCACCCTGAGTCTCGCCCGCGTCTCCGTGGTCTTCGCCCTGATCGCCGCCAGCCTGGTCGGCGGCCTCTACGCCGGCATGCCGGTCGGCGAGATCATGGACGCCTTCAACAACGGCCTCGGCAACGGCGCCACCGTGGCCATCTCCTACGCCGTGCTCGGCGCCTTCGCCGTGGCGCTGTCGCGCTCCGGCGTCACCCAGCTGCTCTCCCAGAAGGCCATCGCCGGGCTGCACCTCGACGCGGGCATCCCCCACCGCCGCTCCATCGTCTTCACCCTGTTAGCGGTGCTGCTGGCCGCCGCGGTGAGCTCCCAGAACCTGATTCCGGTGCATATCGCCTTCATCCCGGTGCTGGTGCCGCCGCTGCTCAAGCTGATGAACCACCTGAAGCTGGACCGGCGGGCGGTGGCCTGCGTGATCACCTTCGGCATCACCGCCCCCTACATGCTGCTGCCGGTGGGCTTCGGTTCGATCTTCCTCCACGACATCCTGCTCGCCAACCTCAACGACAACGGCCTGGACGTCACCGCGCAGATGGTGCCGATGGCCATGGTGATCCCCATCGCCGGCATGGCGCTGGGCCTGGTGGTGGCCGTGCTGTTGAGCTACCGCGGCAAGCGCGAGTACCGGGACCTGGACCTCTCCCACGGCGACGAGACCCCGGCCCAGGCCGCACGGCATCTCAAGCCCTGGCAGATGGCCGTGCTGACCTTCGCCCTGGTGGGCACCGTGGTGGTGCAGCTGATGAGCGGCTCGATGGTGCTCGGGGGCCTGTTCGGCTTCGCCCTGCTGTCGGTGAGCGGCGTCTTCCACTGGCACGAGCAGGACGGCATCTTCACCGAAGGCATGCGCATGATGGCCCTGGTCGGCTTCATCATGATCTCGGCGGCCGGCTTCGCCAGCGTCATGCAGGAAAGCGGCCAGGTCGAGACCCTGGTGGAGAGCTCCACCGCCGTGATCGGCGACAACCAGGGGCTGGCCGCCCTGATCATGCTGCTGGTGGGGCTGTTCATCACCATGGGCATCGGCTCGTCCTTCTCGACCATCCCGATCATCGCCTCGCTCTACGTGCCGCTGGCGATCAACTTCGGCTTCTCGCCCATGGCCACCATCGCCCTGGTGGGCACCGCCGCGGCCCTGGGCGATGCCGGCTCGCCGGCCTCGGACTCCACCCTGGGGCCGACCGCCGGCCTCAATGCCGACGGCCAGCACGATCACATCTGGGACAGCGTGGTGCCCACCTTCCCGCACTACAACATCCCGCTGATCGCCTTCGGCTGGCTGGCCGCCATGATGCTCTGAAGGTTTTCCGCCGGCCCCCTCCGGGTCGGCGGCGCTATCCTCGACCGGCGGGCATTGCCACTTCCGGCGTCGGCATCGCCTCCTCACCTAGTTGGCCTGCTGCATCAGCCGGCAGGCCGCGGCCAGGCCGGACGGCCCGGCGCCGACGATGACCACATCGAATGCCATCACCTCAGTTGCCATCACTCATTTCCTCTGCTTCCTGTAGTGAATGACGCGGGAGGGTGAACCGCCCTCCCGCGTCATGCCATCGATGAAGCCCTGAATCAGAAGATCAGATGCGTGGCCAACGCCACCAGAGGGATAGCCAACAGAGTGCGGACCAGGAAGATCACCACCAGATCCTTGACGGACAGCGGAATACTGGACTCCAGCATGGCGTTGGCACTCTCGGTGAAGAAGATGATCTGAACCGTGGACAGGGTGCAGACGAAGAAGATCGCCATGGGGCTGACATCGGCACCGGAGATGATGATGGCCGGCAGGGCGATTTCGGCGATGGACACCAGGACCGTAGGCGCAATCGCCTCGGCATCCGGCAGCTGCATCAGCTGGATCAGCGGTTCGACCACGACGCCGAGATAATCGAACACCGGTGTATAGGTGGCCAGCAACAGGGCCAGGGTGGCGATGGACAGGATGAAAGCCACGATCTTCTGGGCAAAGGTGATGGCCTCCCAGAAGCCCTGATACAGGGCCTCCGGCCGGGTCTGCGCCGCCCGGGCAGCCGCCGCCGAACAGGCGCGTGCCAGGATATGGCCTTCCGCGTCATCACGCAGATCGTCCGCGGTCTGTTCACGCCCCTCATAGTAACGATCCTGCTTGCGGGACAGCGGCGGAATGCGTACCACGACGGCGGCCAGGGTGAAGTTGATCAAAAAGGAGACGAGGATCATGTGGGGGAGATACTCCATGATCCCGCCGATCGAGGCCAGCAAGGCGAAGAAACCCAGGCTGCAGATACTGAAGTTGGTCGCGATGCTGGCCGACTCCCGCTCGGTGTAGTACCCCCCCTTGTACAGCTTGTTGGTGATGAAGATCCCCACCGCCGGGGCGGCCACGAAGGAGGCAACGGCATCCACGGCGGAGCGTCCCGGCAGGCGGTACAGCGGGCGCATCAGCGGCTCCATCAGGGTGCCGATGAATTCCAGGAAGCCGAACTCGGTCAGGAAGAGCACCAAGAAACCGGCAATGGTGACGGTGAGAAAGACGCTGCCTCCGAGGTACAGGGCCAGACCGCCCACATCATCGTGCAGCAGCCAGTCGGGGCCGATACCGAACACCAGCAGCGTGGCAAAGAAGGCCGCCAGCAGGAAAGCCAGGCCACTCATCACCCCATCCTTGCGATGATAGCGACGCAGGGCGGCGTTGCCGGACGTTCTGGATACCAGCCAGGTCAGGCACAGAAGGCCGATAATGCCTAGTGTGAGGTAATCGATCGAACCGCCGAGCAGCTCCTTGACATAATCGATGATCATGACCAGTGGTATCTTGCTCTCGTCTTCCCCCACCGGAAGTGGAACGAAGAAGATACCGAGTCCAATGAGGCTGCCGACAACTGCCTTCAGGGCACCCGCGGCACCGGGCTGAGCCACTTCTATTTTGTTCATTGTGTTTCTCCAATTGGCAGGTAGTGGGTCGCGACAAGAGACTCGGCAACAAGGCGCGACCTGGTGCAAATGCCGGAACCGGCAATAAGCTCGTGAGCTTTCGCCTATAGTTGTTGTTCGAGTTCGGGTACGGCCTCGAAGAGATCCGCGACCAGGCCGTAATCGGCGACCTGGAAGATCGGCGCCTCCTCGTCCTTGTTGATCGCCACGATCACCTTGGAGTCCTTCATCCCCGCCAGGTGCTGGATGGCCCCGCTGATGCCCACGGCGATATAGAGCTCCGGGGCGACGATCTTGCCGGTCTGGCCGACCTGCATGTCGTTGGGCACGAAGCCCGCGTCCACCGCGGCCCGCGAGGCGCCGATGGCCGCCCCCAGCTTGTCGGCGATGTCCTCGAGCAGCTGGAAGTTCTCGCCGCTGCCCATGCCGCGGCCGCCGGAGACGACCACCTTGGCTGCACCCAGCTCGGGCCGGTCGCTCTCGGCGAGCTCCTCGCCGACGAAGGACGACAGGCGGTTGTCGACGCCGGCCTCGACCGGCTCGACGGCGGCCGCCCCGCTCTCGCCGACGGCGTCGAAGGCGGTGGCGCGCACGGTGATCATCTTGAGGGCGTCCTCGCTCTGCACGGTGGCGATGGCGTTGCCGGCATAGATCGGGCGCTGGAAGGTGTCGGCGCTCTCCACGGCGATGATCTCGGAGATCTGGGCGACGTCCTTGAGTGCGGCCAGCCGCGGCAGCACGTTCTTGCCGGTGGTGGAGGCCGCCGCCAGCACGTGGGAGTAATCGCCAGCCAGGCCGGCCAGCAGCTCGCCCATGGGCTCGGCCAGCTGGTGGGCGTAGACGGCGGCATCGGCGACGCGCACGCGGCTCACCCCGTCGAGCTTGGCGGCCGCCTCGGCGATGGGACCGACGTTCTCGCCCGCCACCAGCACGTCGATATCGCCGCCGATGGCCTGGGCCGCGGCGACCACATGGGCGGTGGCGCCGGCCAGCTGGCCGTCGTGATGTTCGGCAAGGACCAGAATGCTCATGAGATCACCTTGGCTTCGTTCTTGAGTTTGTCCACGAGCTCATCGACGGAGCCCACCTTGACGCCGCCCTGGCGCTCGGCCGGCGGCTCGACCTTGACCAGCTTGAGCTTGCTGGCCACCGCGACGCCCAGCTCCTCCGGGGTCTTGGTGTCCAGCGGCTTCTTCTTGGCCTTCATGATGTCGGGCAGCTTGGCGTAGCGCGGCTCGTTCAGGCGCAGGTCGGTGGTGACGATGGCCGGCAGGGCCAGTTCCACGGTCTGCAGGCCGCCGTCGATCTCGCGGGTCACCTTGAGCTTGCCGTCCTCGACCGCGACCTCGGAGGCGAAGGTGCCCTGGGGCCGACCGGTCAGGGCGGCGAGCATCTGGCCGGTCTGGTTGTTGTCGGTGTCGATGGCCTGCTTGCCGAGGATCGTAAGCTCCGGCTGCTCCTCCTCGACCACCTTGGCCAGCGCCTTGGCGGCACCCAGCGACTCGACGCGCTCGTCGGTCTGGACGTGGATGGCGCGGTCGGCCCCCAGCGCCAGCGCGGTGCGCAGCTGCTCCTGGGCGGCCTTGGGCCCGACGGTGACGGCGACGATCTCACTGGCCACGCCCTTCTCCTTGAGGCGCACCGCTTCCTCCACGGCGATCTCGCAGAAGGGGTTCAGGGCCATCTTGACGTTGGTGAGGTCGACGTCACTGTTGTCCGGCTTGACCCGGATCTTGACGTTGTAGTCGATGACGCGTTTGACCGCGGCGAGTACTTTCATCGAGAGAACTCCTTGCAGTGACGCCTCAGGCGGTGATGGCACGGCCGATGATGATCTTCTGGATCTCCGAGGTGCCTTCGAAGATGCGCGTGATCCGGGCGTCCCGGTAATAGCGTTCGATGGGCAGATCCCCGATGTAGCCGTAACCGCCGTGGATCTGCACCGCCTGGTCGGTGACCTTGGCGGCGGCCTCGGATGCGAACAGCTTGGCCACCGCCGACTCGAGGCTGAAACGCTGACCGGAGTCACGGGCGGCGGCGGCCTTGTAGGTCACCAGCTTCGCGGCCTCGAGCTGGGTGTGCATCTCGGCCAGCATCCACTGGATGCCCTGGTGCCGACACAAGGGCTTGCCGCTCACCACGCGATCCTGGGACCAGGCCAGGGTGTCGTCGTAGGCCGCCCGGGAGATGCCGACGCTCATGGCCGCCACTTCCACACGCCCCCGATCGAGGACCTCCATGGCGGTCGCGAATCCGGCGCCTTCCTTGCCCAGCAAGGCGCTCTCGGGCACCACACAGTCGATGCCGATCTCGTAGATGTGGCTGCCACGCAGGCCCAGTGTCTTCTCGGGCTGGGAGAACGCGAGGCCCGCGGTGTCGCGATCGACCAGGAAGGCCGAGATGCCGCGGTGACCGAGGTCTTCATCGGTCTTGGCATAGACGACCAGGAAATCGGCGAAGGCGCCGTTGGTGATGTAGTGCTTGGTGCCGGTGATATGCCAACCCTGCTCGCAGCGCACGGCCTTGGTCCGCATCTCGGCAGGGTTCGAGCCCGCCCCGGGTTCGGTGAGGGCGAAGGCGCCGAGCTTCTCGCCGGCGGCACACTGCGGCAGCAGTGCCTGCTTCTGTTCTTCCGTACCTCCCACCAGTACCGAATCGGTGGCCAGAAAGTGCGCCGTCAACGACGAGCAGGTGGCGGCACAGTGATAAGCGATCTCCTCCACCGCCAGGGACATGCCGATGCTGCTGATGTCGACGCCGCCGTACTCGGACGGCAGGTTCATGCTCCAGAAGCCGAGCTCGCCCAGGGCGCGCAGGCTCTCGGCGCAGAAGTCACGGCTCTCGTCGTAGCGGGCAGCATTGGCCTTGAGGACATCGGCCGACACGCGACGGGCGGCGTCCTGAAAGGCCAGCTCGTCTTCGGTGAAATCAAAGTGCATGGGTGCTCTCCTCATCGAGCATTGCGTTGTGGGCGCCCAGCGCCGGCGCCGGTTCGTCGGTCGCGACCTTGCGGCCATTGAAGAAGACGGGTTGAGCGGGCGACCGCACGGCCCCCGAGGGCTGGAGCAGGCCCCGCTCCCGGGCATGGGGGGAATCGGCCACCTGCTTGATGTCCCAGATCGGCGAGGCGGGGACCCCGGCCGCATCGAGCCGCTCGCAGACCTCGGCGACCGTCAGTTCGCTGGTCCAGCGTTCGATCCGCGCCTTCAGCTCGGCCTGATGGTCACAACGGCGCTCGTCGGTGGTGAAGCGTTCGTCGTCGACCAGCTCCGAAGCTCCCATGCAGTCGGCCAGCCGGGCGAACAGGCTGTTGTTGGCCACGGCGATGACGACCTGGCCATTTCGGGCCTGGAAACTGTCGAAGGGGGCGGACAGGGGGTGCCGGTTGCCCACCGGCTGGGGCGCCTCGCCATGGGCCATCAACTGCGCGAGGTTGGTGACCTGCATGGAGAAGAGGCAGTCCAGCATGGACACGTCCAGGTAGCAGCCGGTCCGTTGCGCGTCACGCTCGCGCTGGAACAGGGCGGCACAGATCGACCAGCTGGCGAACATGCCGGCCGCCACATCCCCCAGCGACTCACCGACGCGGGTCGGCGGCCCGCCTTCCGGCCCGGTGGCGGCCATGATCCCGGACATGGCCTGGGCGATGATGTCGTAGGCCGGCTTGCTGGTCATGGACCCGGTCTGTCCGAAACCGGAAATGGAGCAATACACCAGCGAGGGATGACGATCGCGCAGGGTGGCCTCGTCGATGCCCAGGCGGCGCGTCACTCCGGGGCGGAAATTCTCCACCAGTACATCGGCATCGGCACATAGTGCATGGAACCGTGCCAGGTCATCGGCCTCCTTGAGATTCAGGCAGATGCTGCGCTTGCCCCGGTTGAGCATCGCGAAGTAGACGCTCTCCCCATCGATGAAGGGACCGATATGGCGACTGTCGTCGCCATGAGGCGTCTCGATCTTGATCACCTCGGCGCCCAGGTCGGCGAGCATGGCCGTGCAATAGGGGCCGGCCAGGAAGCGCGACAGGTCGAGGACGGTAATGCCTTGCAAGGGTTTCATCTGGGACTCCTGTGCCAGGCGGGCGCTGCATCCCGCCCGCAAGTTCATGAGCGGATCATCGGCAGATCGAGGCCGTTCTCCACGGCGCAGCGCCTGGCGATGTCGTAGCCGGCATCGGCGTGGCGCATGACGCCGGTGCCCGGGTCGTTGCGCAGCACCCGGCCCAGGCGGGCATGGGCGTCATCGGTGCCGTCGGCGACGATCACCACCCCGGCGTGCTGGGAATAGCCCATGCCCACGCCGCCGCCGTGGTGCAGCGACACCCAGGTGGCGCCGCCGGCGGTGTTGAGCAGGGCGTTGAGCAGCGGCCAGTCGGACACGGCGTCGGAGCCGTCCTGCATCGCCTCGGTCTCGCGGTTGGGGCTGGCCACCGAGCCGGAGTCCAGGTGGTCGCGGCCGATCACCACCGGCGCCTTGAGCTCGCCGTTGCGGTACATCTCGTTGAAGGCCTGGCCCAGGCGCGCGCGGTCCTTGAGGCCGACCCAGCAGATCCGTGCCGGCAGGCCCTGGAAGGCGATCCGCTCGCGAGCCATGTCGAGCCAGTTGTGCAGGTGGGCGTCGTCCGGGATCAGTTCCTTGACCTTCTGGTCGGTCTTGTAGATGTCCTCGGGATCGCCGGACAGCGCCGCCCAGCGAAAGGGGCCGATGCCCTGGCAGAACAGCGGCCGGATGTAGGCCGGCACGAAGCCGGGGAAGTCGAAGGCGTTCTCGACGCCCTCTTCCTGGGCCATCTGGCGGATGTTGTTGCCGTAGTCGAAGGTCGGCACGCCCATCTTCTGGAAGTCGAGCATGGCCTGGACGTGCACCGCCATGGACCGCTTGGCGGCCTCGACGGTGGCCTCGGGCTGGGACTTGCCGCGCTCGACGTAGTCGTCCCAGGTCCAGCCGGACGGCAGGTAGCCGTGCAGCGGGTCGTGGGCGCTGGTCTGGTCGGTGACCATATCCGGCTTCACCCCACGGCGCACGAGTTCCGGGAGCACATCGGCGGCGTTGGCGCACAGACCGATGGAGATCGCCTTGCCCTCGGCGGTGTAGCGCTCGAGGCGGGCCAGGGCATCGTCCAGGTCGTCGGCCTGCTCGTCCAGGTAGCGGGTGCGCAGGCGGAAGTCGAGGCTCGACTGCTGGCACTCGATGTTCAGCGAGCAGGCGCCGGCGAGAGTCGCGGCCAGCGGCTGGGCGCCGCCCATGCCGCCGAGGCCGGCGGTGAGGATCCAGCGGCCCTTGAGGTCGCCGTCGTAGTGCTGGCGGCCGGCCTCGACGAAGGTCTCGTAGGTGCCCTGGACGATGCCCTGGGAGCCGATGTAGATCCAGGAGCCGGCGGTCATCTGGCCATACATCATCAGGCCTTTCTTATCCAGCTCGTTGAAGTGCTCCCAGTTGGCCCAGGCCGGCACCAGGTTGGAGTTGGCGATCAGCACCCGCGGGGCGTCCTTGTGGGTCTCGAAGACGGCCACCGGCTTGCCGGACTGGATCAGCAGCGACTGGTGGTCCTCCAGGCGCTGGAGGGTCTCGACGATCTTGTCGAAGCACTCCCAGTCCCGGGCGGCACGACCGATGCCGCCGTAGACCACCAGGTCCTCGGGGCGCTCGGCGACGTCCGGGTGAAGGTTGTTCATCAGCATGCGCAGCGGCGCCTCGGTGAGCCAGCTCTTGCAGGACAGCTCACTGCCGGTGGGCGCGGCGATGCAGCGGTTGGGGTCGTGACGCTTGTCGGTGTGGGACATGCCGAAATCCTCTCGAGTGCAGGGGCATTCGGGCCTTGCTGGGGCCTCGGGTATCGGGGCTGGAGTCGCCAGAAGCGAATCACCGCCTCAAATATGTATATACATATCTATGCGCCCGTCCCAAGTCCGTCAAACACCCAGTTGACAGCTCCACCATCGGATATACCGCATCTCACTGATTTTAAAAGGTTAAAAAATAATGGATATAGACCAAAGTATAACGACAGATCCTCAGAAGGGTGCCAAGGAAGGTATAATATGTATATACACATCTAACGATCCCGATGACATCGACACAGCCGCCAGGCACGAAACGTGCCAGGCGGCTTGAAGGGCAAGACTGGAGAGAAGGAATAGAACGCCATGACCAGAACTGGTGTCCGTCCATGGCGGGGAGGAGGGGTATAGGCGAGGAATCAGAGCCCTGCGGAATGCAGGGAAGCGTTCAGCTTGTAGCGGGTGCCAGGGTGGAGCAGTTGGGTATAGCTGATCAGATTTTCCCCCGACCAGGTGCGACGCACCACGAGGAGGCAGGACTCATTGAGCGGAATATCCAGCAGTTCGGCCTCCTCTTGCGTGGGAGAAACGGACTCCACTACGTTCTCGATATCCGTGACGGGATAACGGGCGACGAGCACAGCATTTGGGGTATTTTTCTCGAAATCCTGTTCGAGATAGTCGGGGGCCACGCGTGGGTTGACATGACGTCGTTCCAGTTGCAGTGGCACACCGTCTTCCATATGTACGAGCTCGGAGTAGAACACCAGGGTCCCGGTCTTGACACCAAGGTAGACGGCGACATGCTCGCTGGCAGGCACCTCCTTCAACTGGATGACGCGACTAGTATGATGACCTCCCCGATTTCGGATCTCGTCGGCGATATTTCGGATGTCGAACAGCGAGGACTCGGCCTTGCGCTCGACGACATAGGTCCCGGACCCCGTACGCCGCATCAAGACGCCACGCTGCACCAGGTCTCGGATGGCCTTATTGGCCGTCATTCGGCTAACGCCAAACTCCTTGGCCAGTCGATTTTCGGCGGGAATTCGGTCACCTGGGGAAAAGGCTCCGCTTTCTATTTCCTTGAGCAAATGCTCCTTTATTCGCTCATAGGAAGGTCGGTTTTCCGACATCCTTGGATGCTCCTTACGACACACATCGATACGCAATGCTCGGTACAATGAGGAAAATCATTTTACCACTTCTTCTATAGTCGAGGGGTTAGCCTTTCACGCAGCAGGCCTTGCCCTTCCTGCCGCTGCCGCAGGGGCAGGGATCGTTGCGCCCTGGCTTGAGGCGCGTTACCGAGGGCTCACCGTCCACGTAGCGCCAGTGCCCCGCCTCGCGGCGAAAGCGGGAGCGTTCTTCCAGCACGCCCCAGCGCCGTCCCTCACGGAAGGTGGCACGGAAATGCACCCGGCCCCTGTCGCCAGTGCGTTCATGGTCGAGGATCTCCAGACGCACCCAGCGGGTGGCGTCATCGGGCGCCAGGCTCTCGGGCCGGTGATCGGGATCCCAGGTCGCCAGCAGGTAGTCGGTGAGCCCCAGGGCAAAGGCGCTGTAGCGCGAGCGCATCAGCGCCTCCGGCGTCGGCGCCGGCCGACCGGCGTGGTAGGGGCCGCAGCAGTCGGCCAGCGGGCGTCCGCTGCCGCAGGGACAGGCATCGGTTGTGGTCATGGCGTGTCGATCCGGATCCAGCATGGGTTCCCGATGATACCGGATCGCGTGCCCGGCGGTCGCCGGGCCTAGCGCCTGGCCTTGGTCCGCGCCGTGGCCTGGGCCGACCAGGGATCCTCCGGCCAGGGATGCTTGGGGTAACGGCCGCGCATGTCCTTGCGCACCTCCGGGTAGCCGTTGTCCCAGAAGCTCGCCAGGTCCGCCGTCACCTGCAGGGGGCGCCGTGCCGGGGACAGCAGGTGCAGCAGCGGCGCCACCCGGCCCTCCACCAGCCGCGGCGCCTCGCGCCAGCCGAACACTTCCTGGAGCTTGACCGCCAGCACCGGCGCCTCGCCTCGGTAGTCCAGGCGGACGTTTGATCCGCTGGGCACCCTCAGATGGGGCGGCGCCAGCTCGTCGAGCCGGCTGCGCAGCGACCAGTCGAGGCCATCGAGCAGGATGCGCGACAGCGGCAGTCGTTCCACCTGGTCGAGCCGGGTCAGCCCCTCGAGGTAGGGGCCGAGCCAGGTCTCCAGGTCATCGAGCAGCGCCGCCTCGGACCAGTCCGGCCAGGGGTCGCCCAGCTCGCGACGCAACAGCGCCACCCGGCCGCACAGCTGTTCGGCGGCTGCGTCGAGAGGCAGGCCGCGGCGGCGCAGCGCCGCCAGCAGGGCCCGGCGCACCGCCTCCGGCGGCAGCTCGCCCAGCGGCCGCCGCTCGAGGACCACCGCGCCGAGCCCCCGGCGACGCTCCCCCTCCAGGCGACCCTGCTCATCGGACCACTCCAGATGATCCCGCCACTCGCCGGCCTCGGCATGCAACCCCGGCAGCCGTGCGGGATCCAGGGCGGCGGCGCGGAAGATGCGCCCGCCCCCGGCCTCGCCGTCCAGCGACACCGCCACCAGCAGCTCGACGTGGGCCAGCGGATGATCGGCGGGCAGGGTCGCCTGGCCGCCACCGGCCAGCCGGAAGCGCCCGGGCGCGAGGCGCTGGGCGATGCGCTCGGGCCAGGCCAGGGCCAGCAACTCGCCGAGCGGGGCCAGGCTCGGCGCCTCGAGCCGGCAGCCCATGCGGCTCGCCAGCCGCCTGGCATTACGCTGCCAGCGACGATCCTCGCCGGGGGCGGCGAAGCGGCGCTCGAGTGTGGCGGCCAGGTCGCGCTCGTCACCGGCGTCGCGGCCCTCGAGCAGCGCCGCCAGGCCACAGGCCAGGCCCTGCGCCGACAGCTCGAAGGCCCGCTCGAGCATCACCGCCAGCCGCGGATGGGTGGGCCAGCGGGTGCAGGCCCGGCCCAGCGCGGTCAGCCGATGCTCGGCGTCCAGCATGCCCAGGCGCGCGAGCAGCGCACGCCCGGCGGCGAGGGGCGCCGCGGGAGGCGGCGAGACCCAGGTCAGCGCCGCGGGGTCGGTGATCCCCCAGCGCGCCAGTTCGAAGGCCAGCGGCGCCAGGTCGGCCTGGCGGATCTCCGGCTCGCGGTCCGGGGCCAGCGGCTGCTCCTCGGCCCATAGCCGATAGCAGACGCCGGGGCCCTGGCGACCGGCCCGGCCGCGGCGCTGCTCGGCGCTGGCCCGGTTGACGCGCCGGGTCTCCAGCCGCGTCAGGCCGGTACGCGGCCGGAACACCGGCAGGCGCTCGCGGCCGGCATCGATGACCAGCCGCACCCCGTCCACGGTCACGCTGGACTCGGCGATGGCGGTGGCCAGCACCACCCGGCGCCGCCCCTGCGGGTCCGGCCGCAGCGCCCGGCGCTGGGCCGCCAGGGGCAGCCGGCCGTGCAGCTCCATCACCGCCAGGTGCGGGGCCCGTGTCGACAGCTCCCGGGCCAGCCGGCGGATCTCGCCGACGCCGGGCAGGATCACCAGGGCGTCGCCGTCGTCCGCCGCCAGGGCCTCGGCCACCACCGCCGCCTGGTGGCGGGCCGCGTCGTCCCGGCTCCGGGCTGGCCGATAACGGGTCTCGACCGGATGCTGTCGCCCCGGACAGTCGATCACCGGCGTGGCCTCACCGAGCACGGCGGTGAGCGCGGCGACATCCAGGGTCGCCGACATCACCAGCAGGCGCAGGTCCTCGCGCACCGACTGGGCATCCAGGGCCAGCGCCAGCCCCAGGTCGGCCTCCAGGCTGCGCTCGTGGAACTCGTCGAAGATGATCCCCGCCACGCCCTCGAGCAGCGGGTCGTCCTGGAGCATGCGCGTCAGCACGCCCTGGGTCACCACCTCCAGGCGCGTGGCCGGGCCCACCCGGGAGTCGCCGCGCATGCGATAGCCCACCGTCTCGCCGACCGTCTCCCCCCGGCTTTCCGCCATGAAACCGGCGGCCAGTCGCGCGGCGACGCGGCGCGGTTCCAGCAGCAAGAGCCGTCCGCCCCGGCACCAGGTCTCGTCCAGCAGCGCCAAAGGCACGCGGGTGGTCTTGCCGGCCCCGGGCTCGGCCACCAGCAATGCCCGGGCCTGGTCGGCCAGGGCCTGGCGGATCTCGGCCAGGCGGGCATCGATGGGCAGGGCCGTCAACGGGGTTTCCTCATCGGTCATGGTGGCATCGGTCTCCCATGGTGGCGCATCGGCACCTGCTTAATCGTATACAAAAATCACTCTGACTGTTGCCTAGTTGCCGTCTTGTTGACTAGTCTTGAAACGCCGACAATCTGACCAAAAGGTCAGGTTTTGGCATTCCGTCTCCATGCCGACCAACAACAAAGGTAAGACGCATGCAACATTCCTCCTCTGCCCGCCCCGCGGACGTCACGGCGGGCGATGTCCCGCAGGCCGCTCCGGCTCCGTGGCTGGACACCTGGTTCGGCGTCAGCCGCCGCGGCTCCACCCTCAAGACCGAGATACTCGCCGGCATCGCCAGCTTCCTCGCCGGCATGTACATCATCGTGGTCAACCCGGCCGTGCTCTCCGACGCCGGCATCCCCTTCTCCGCCGCCCTCTCGGCCACGGTGCTGATCAGCTTCATGAGCAGCCTGGCCATGGGGCTCTATGCCCGCAACCCGATCCTGGTGGCGCCGGGCATGGGCATGAACGCCCTGTTCACCTATACGCTGGTGCTGGGGGCCGGCCTGACCTGGCAAGTGGCCCTGGGCTGCGTCTTCTGGTCCGGGGTGATGTTCGCGGTGCTGGCGATGTTCAACGTGCGCAAGGCGATCATCGAGGCCATCCCGCTGTCGCTGCGCTACGCCATCACCTGCGGCATCGGGCTCTTCATCACCTTCATCGGCCTGCAGAACGCCGGCTTCATCGTCGGCAGCGACGCCACCCTGGTCACCCTGGGCAACATGGACACGAGTCTCGCGACCTTCTTCCTCGGCCTGGTGGCCACCGGGGTGTTCGTGATCCTGCGCTTCAACGGCGCCCTGATCATGGGCATCGCCCTGACCACCCTGCTGGCCGCCCCCATGGGCCGGTTGTGGGGCGACGAGGTGATGGTCGCCTGGAACGGCCTGGCCGCCTGGCCGGACTTCGGCGCCGTGATGCAGGTCGATATCGTCGGCGCCCTCAAGGTGGCCTACCTGCCGTTCATCTTCGTGATGCTGTTCACCAACTTCTTCGATGCGCTGTCCTGCTTCATGGCCCTGTCGGAATCCGCCAACCTCAAGGACAAGGACGGCAACCCGCGCCACCTGAAGCGCTCCATGACCGTGGATGCCTTCGCCTCGATGATCGCCGCGCCGCTCGGCACCAGCGCCGCCCAGACCTTCATCGAGTCCGGCGCCGGGGTGGCCCAGGGCGGGCGCACCGGCCTGGTGGCCGTGGTCATCGCCCTGCTCTTCCTGCCCTTCCTGTTCCTCTCGCCGCTGCTGTCGCTGGTCCCCGGCATCGCCACCGCCCCGGCCCTGGTGCTGGTGGGGCTGTTCATGATGGCGCCCATCGGCAAGATCGACTGGCAGCACTTCGATCAGGCCCTGCCGGCCTTCCTGGCCATCATCCTGATGCCGCTGACCTACTCGATAACCCTCGGCATCGCCTTCGGCTTCATGAGCTTCGTGCTGATCAAGGCCGCGACCGGGCGGATCGGCGAGATCAAGCCGGCGATGTGGGTCTCCGCGGCGCTGTCGGTGCTGATGCTGCTCACCGCCCAGTAGGCGCGGACGGCGACCGGCCCGGGCGGCGGGGCTTCCTCTCGCCGCCCGGGCCGGATCAGGAATGGACCTGCTGACCCTGCGGCGCGGCCACCCGATCGGGATGGCGGACGCCACAGCCCTTGATGACCACCCGGGTCAGGAAGTCGGTGATGTGCTCCAGGTCGTCGTCGCTCAGCGCCTCGCGTCCGGTGATGCCCAGCACCTGGGCCTCGAAGTCGGCGTAGTGCTGGGTGGAGGACCAGATCAGGAAGATCAGCCAGACCGGGTCGACCGGATCCATCAGCCCCCGGTCGGCCCACTCCCGGAACACCGCGGCCCGGCTCTGCACCCAGTCGCGCAGCTCGCCGCTCAGGTACTCCTGCAGGAAGGGCGCCCCGCCGAGGATCTCGCTGGCGAACAGCCGCGAGCCCTCGGGATGGCGGCGCGATATCTGCATCTTGGAACGGATGAAGGCCGCGAGCACCTCGGCCGGGTCGTCCTCCGGCGAGATGTCGTCGAGCATGGCGTTCCAGCGCTCCATCATCCGCTCGAGCAGGCGGACATAGAGCTTGCGCTTGCTGCCCATGTAATAGAGGACATTGGACTTGGGCAGGCCCGCCTGCTCGGCGATCGCCTGGAGGCTGGTCCCCCGGTAGCCATGGCGGGCGAAGACCCGCTCCGCCGCCGCCAGGATCGCGCGCTCGTTGCGCCGGCGGATGGCGCCGCCTTCCTGCTCGCTGGGATGTTCTGCCTTGGCCATGGGCCCTCGCTGCTGTCAAAACGGTCGTTTCGCGCTTGGAGCCTGCCGGGGGTGACCGATCGTCACGAGAATCCCGGATTCTGAGTCAAATTTATCGATCGATTGAGGCGAATAGCGCGCTATTTAACGACATGGATCGAATAAAGTTGGCCGAAAGTCCGGGATTTACAGCAGATCAGTGTTACGTCCGGCAGGCTCCTAAAGCTTGCCTGAGAGGCGCCCCACAAGGCAATCCGGGACGCCTGCCGGCAAAAAAAGTGCGGGGGAAACTTGTCAAAGCTGACCGAATGGTCAAGAATCAACTCATCCCCTTCTCCTTCGGCCAACACAACCACAAACGGAGCCGGCCATGATCGACTTCTATCTCAACGGCAGGCGTCAGCGCTGCACCGACGTGAGCGCCGACACCAGCATCCTCGAGCTGCTGCGCACGACACTGGGCCAGACCGGCACCAAGGAGGGCTGCGCCTCCGGTGACTGCGGGGCCTGTACCGTGGCCATCGGCGAGCCGGACGCCTCCGGCGAGCTCGTCTACCACAACGCCAACGCCTGCATCACCCCCGCCCACCAGCTCGAGGGCTGCCACCTGGTGACCGTGGAGGGCCTGGCCCGGGGCGAGCGGCTGCATCCCGCCCAGGCGGCCATGGTCGACTGCCACGGCAGCCAGTGCGGCTTCTGCACGCCGGGCATCGTGATGTCGCTGTTCACCCTCTACGAGAACCAGCGCCGCCGCCCCGCCCCGCTGACCCAGGCGCGCCTCGAGGAGGCCCTCGGCGGCAACCTGTGCCGCTGCACCGGATACCGGCCGATCCGCGACGCCGCCCTCAGCATGGGCGACTACCCGGCGGCCGAACCCGAATGGGCCGAGGACCCCATGCTGGCCAGCAACGTCGCCTGGCTGCGTCGCCCCGCCGACGGCGCCCCCGGGGCCGCCGGCCACTACGTGGCCCCCCAGGACCTGGCCGCCCTGCGCGCCCTCAAGGCCAGGCGCCCCGGCGCCCGCCTGGTGGCCGGCGGCACCGACCTGTGGCTCGAGGCCACCCAGCAGCTCAAGACGCTGGACGACATCATCGATGTCCGCCAGGTCGCCGAGCTGAACGCCGTCGAGGAGACCGCCGAGGGCTGGTGGATCGGCGCCGCCGTGACCCTGGCCCGCCTGACCCCGCTGCTGGCCGAACATTACCCGGCCTTCGAGCACCTGATGCACCGCTTCGCCTCGTCGCAGATCCGCAACCGCGCCACCCTCGGCGGCAACATCGCCAATGCCTCGCCGATCGGCGACACCCCGCCGGTGCTGCTGGCCCTCGATGCCCGGCTGCGGCTGGACGGCCCGCGGGGCGAGCGGGAACTGCCGCTGGCGGAGTTCTTCCTCGACTACAAGCGCACGGCGCTGGCCGAGGACGAGTTCATCGCCGCGATCTTCCTGCCGCGCCCGGCCACGGAGGCGAATCTCAAGGTCTGGAAGCTGTCGAAGCGTCGAGAGGACGACATCTCGGCGGTGCTGGCGGCCTTCGCCTGGCGCCTCGAGGATGGCGTGATGCGCGATGTCCACCTGGCCTTCGGCGGCATGGCGGCGATCCCGCGCCGGGCGCCGGCCGCCGAGGCCGCCCTGGAGGGCCGCGCCCCCGACGCCGAGGCCTTCGCCGCCGCCCGCGCTGCCTTGGCCGAGGAGCTGACCCCGATGTCCGATGTGCGCGGCAGCGCCGACTACCGTCGCCTCGCCGCCGGCAACCTGCTCGAGCGGCTGCGCCTGATGATCGAGGCCCAGCCGGCTGCCAACGACGCCGATAACAACACCCCTGCGACCAAGGTGACCCTCGATGCGTACGCTCACTGACCTCGACCTGCCCCGTGACAAGACCCGGCGCAACCAGGGGGACGCGCCCCTGGCGCGGGAGACCGTCGACCCCCAGGGGGGGGCCGGCAGCTCCCGCGCCCACGAGAGCGCCGTCAAGCATGTCACCGGCCGGGCCGCCTACATCGACGATATCCCGAGCCCCGCCGATACCCTGCACGTGGCCCTGGGCCTGTCGCCGGTGGCCCATGGCCGGCTGACCCGCCTCGACCTCGATAAGGTCAAGAGCGCGCCGGGGGTGGTGGACGTCATCACCCTCGCCGATGTGCCCGGCCATACCGACATCGGCCCGGTGTTCCCCGGCGACCCGCTGTTCGCCGATGACGAGATCAGCTACGTCGGCCAGTGCCTGTTCGCCGTGGCCGCCGAGAGCCACAAGGCCGCCCGCCTGGCGGTCCAGGCGGCGGTGGTCGAGATCGACGAGCAGCCGGCCTGCCTGGATCCGGTCGCCGCCGCCGAGCGCGGCGACTTCGTGCGCCCCACCCATACCCACGAGCGCGGCGACTGGCACCGTGCCCTGCATGACGCGCCCCACGTCCTCGAGGGCGAGCAGTTCGTCGGCGGCCAGGAGCACTTCTACCTGGAGGGTCAGGCCTGCCTGGTCCAGCCCACCGAGGACGAGGGGGTGATGGTCTACACCTCCAACCAGCACCCCAGCGAGACCCAGAAGCTGGTCGCCGAGGTGCTGGGCATTCCCTTCCACGCGGTGACCATGGAGATGCGCCGCATGGGCGGCGGCTTCGGCGGCAAGGAGACCCAGGCCTCGCCCTGGGCCTGCATCGCCGCCATCATCGCCCGGCGCACCGGCCGGGCCACCAGGATCCGCCTGCCGCGCGCCGAGGACAGCCGCGCCACCGGCAAGCGCCACCCCTTCCACAACCGCTACCGGCTCGGCTTCGACGACCGGGGCGTGCTGGCCGGCGGCGAGATCACGGTGATCGGCGACTGCGGCTACTCGCCGGACCTCTCCGACGCCATCGTCGACCGCGCCATGTTCCACGCCGACAACGCCTACTCGCTGGGCGCCGCCCGGGTCACCGGCCAGCGGGCCCGGACCCACAAGGCCTCGAACACCGCCTTCCGCGGCTTCGGCGGCCCCCAGGGCATGATGATCATCGAGCGGGCCATGGACGACATCGCCCGGCACCTGGGCGAGGACCCGCTGACCATCCGCCAACGCAACCTCTATCGCGAGAAGGACCCGGATGGCACGCCCCGCGACGTCACCCACTACGGCCAGCGGGTCGAGCAGCTCTCGCTGCTGCGTGACATCGTCGCCCAGCTCGAGGCCAGCAGCGACTACTGGGCGCGCCGGCGAGCGATCACCGCCTTCAATGCGCAAAGCCCGATCATCAAGAAGGGCCTGGCGCTGACCCCGGTGAAGTTCGGCATCTCCTTCACCGTCCAGCACCTCAACCAGGCCGGCGCCCTGCTGCTCGTCTACACCGACGGCAGCGTGATGATCAACCACGGCGGCACCGAGATGGGCCAGGGCCTGCACACCAAGGTCTGCCAGGTGGTGGCCCGGGAACTGGGCCTCGACCTGGAGCGGGTGCGGATCAGCGCCACCCGCACCGACAAGGTGCCCAACACCTCGCCCACCGCCGCCTCCAGCGGCGCCGACCTCAACGGCCAGGCGGCCCGGGATGCGGCCAGCAAGCTGCGCGAGCGGCTGTTCGACTTCGCCGCCGCGCACTTCGACCGCGAGGCCGGCGGGCTCGACCGCGAGGCCATGCGCCTGGAGGACGGCCACCTGGTGGCCGGCATCGGCGAGGCGGAGCGGCGCATCCCCTGGGGCGAGCTGGTCCAGGCGGCCTACATGGCGCGGGTCTCGCTGTCCGAGAAGGGCTTCTATGCCACCCCGCTGATCCACTACGACCGCGCCACCGGACGTGGCCGCCCCTTCTACTACTATGCTCACGGCGCCGCCGTGGCCGAGGTGGAGGTGGACACCCTGTCCGGCGAGTACCGGCTGAGCCGTGCCGACATCCTCCACGACGTCGGCGACTCCCTGAACCCGGCCATCGACATCGGCCAGATCGAGGGCGCCTTCATCCAGGGCATGGGCTGGCTGACCAGCGAGGAGCTCAAGTGGAACGACGCCGGCCGGCTGGTCTCCGACGGCCCGGCCACCTACAAGATCCCGGCCTTCGGTGACCTGCCGCCGACCTTCAACGTCGACCTGCTGCAAGGGCACCCCAACTCCCGGGCCAGCATCTACCGCTCCAAGGCCGTGGGCGAGCCGCCCTTCATGCTCGGCATCTCGGTGTGGTCGGCGCTGCGCGATGCCCTGGCGAGCCTCGCCGACTACCGGGTGAGCCCGCCGCTGGACACCCCGGCCACCCCGGAACGGGTGCTGATGGTCGCCGAGGCGCTGCGCCGGACCCAGGACGCACCCCAGGCGAGGCCCGACCATGCACCGGCCTGAGCCCTGGCACGCGGCCCTCGATCGCCTGCAGCGCGAGGCCCGCCCCCATGCGCTGGCCAGCGTCGTGGGGGTGGCGGGCTCCACGCCCCGGGAGCCCGGCGCCAAGATGGTGATCACCCCGGATGCCGTCCACGACACCCTGGGCGGCGGCACCTTCGAGCTGCAGGTGATCGAGACGGCCCGGGAGGCGCTGGCCCGGGGGGACGCCGGCACGCGGCTGGAGGCCTTTCCCCTGGGCGGGCGCTCCGGCCAGTGCTGCGGCGGCTACGTGCACGTGCTGATCGAGCTGTTCGCCGGCGCCGAGATGACCGTGGCGCTGTTCGGCGCCGGCCACGTGGGCCAGGCGCTGGTCGAGGTGCTCGCGCCGCTGCCCTGGCGCATCCTGTGGTTCGACAGCCGCGAGGAAGCCTTCCCGGCGGAGGGGGCCACGGAGGTGCGTGTGCGCCGCCAGCGGATCGCCGCAGGCACCGAGGGCCCGCAGGTCGCGGCCGCCGTGGACAGCCTGCCCGCGGGCTGCCATGCCCTGGTGATGACCCATGACCACGCCGAGGACCGGGCCCTGGTCGATGCCCTGCTGCGCCGCGGCGACTGCGCCTCCATCGGCCTGATCGGCTCGCAGAGCAAGTGGGCGAGCTTCCGCCGCCGTCTGGCGGAGGCGGGGCACGGGGAGACGGCGCTGGCGACGGTGCGCTGCCCCATCGGGGTCCCGGGCGCCCAGGGCAAGCGCCCCTACGAGATCGCCCTGGCGGTGGCCGCGGAGCTGCTGACCCTCAAGCCCGAGAGCGAGCACCAGGACCGCCGCGGCGTGTCCCCCGAGACCCTGCGCGAGACCTTTTCCCCTTCACGCGACTGAGAGCTTCGTTCAATGCCTGGCACCGGAGATGAGCCTACGCGAGGGCGCTGTGAATCCATCCCTGGGCGCTACTTTTGCCCTGCGGCGCTAACGCATCCTGCGCCGCTTGCAGGGCCTGGGTTGGCCATCCGTGGCCAACCCGCTCGGCGGGAAGAACATTCACCGGATGTTCTTCTCTTTCCGCCTCGCCCATGGCAAAAGACCCTCGCTGCGCCTTGTCCCCGGCGCTCATCTCGCTCGGCAATTGGCAATGAACTCTGGAATGACGCAGCGTCGGTCGAGCCGGCGCCCATTAGGAGAGTCCCATGACCGACCCACGTTCCCATATGCGCGTCCTGCGCGGCCCCCTGCTGAGCTTCGACGCCGATCCCGGCGATGGCGACACCCCGGTGCCGGACAGCGTGCGCTACCTGGAGGACGGCGCCCTCTGGCTGGTCGACGGGCATATCCGTGCCGTCGCCGACTACGCCGCCCTGGCGCCCCACCTGCCGGCGGGCATCGAGGTGGTGGACTACTCGGGCAAGCTGATGCTGCCGGGCTTCATCGACAGCCACGTGCACTATGCGCAGCTCGACATCATGGCGTCCTACGGCCGCCAGCTGCTCGACTGGCTCAACGACTACACCTTCCCCGAGGAGTGCCGCTTCGCCGAGCGCGCCCATGCGGAGGCCGTGGCCGAGGCCTTCCTCGACGAGTCGCTGCGGGCCGGCACCACCACCGCCCAGGTATTCTGCACCTCCCACCCGGGCTCGGTGGATGCCTTCTTCGCGGCCGCCCGGCGCCGTGGCCTGCGCATGCTCGCCGGCAAGGTGCTGATGGACCGCCATGCGCCACAGGCCCTGGTGGACGATACCCTGGGCGGGCTGCGCGACAGCGAGCGGCTGATCGGTGACTGGCACGGCAAGGGGCGCCTGGGCTACAGCCTGACGCCACGCTTCGCCCCCACCTCGACCCGTGAGCAGCTCGAGGCCACCGGCGCCGTGCTGCGCAATGCCCCCGACCTCCACCTGCAGACGCACCTGTCCGAGAACCCGGGCGAGATCGCCTGGGTGGCCGAGCTGTTCCCGGAATGCGAGGACTACTTGGCGGTCTACGAGCGCTACGGCCTGGTGGGCCCGCGCAGCACCTTCGCCCATGGCATCCACCTGGACCAGGGAATGCGCCAGCGGCTGGCCGCGGCCGGGGCCAACATCGCCTTCTGCCCCACCTCCAACCTCTTCCTGGGCAGCGGCCTGTTCGACCGCCAGGCCTGCCGGGAGGCAGGACTCGCCACCAGCCTGGCCAGCGACGTGGGCGGCGGCACCGACCTCTCGGGCCTGGCCACCCTCAAGGCCGCCTATCAGGTCGGCCAGCTGCTCGGCCAGCCGCTGACCGCCTGGCAGGGCTTTTACCGCCTGACGCTGGGCAATGCCCGGGCGCTGCACCTGGACGGCCAGGTCGGCCGGCTGCGCGAGGGAGGCGAGGCCGACATCGTGGTCCTCGATCCCGAGGCCACCCCGCTGCTGGCCCGGCGCACCGCCCATTGCCGGACCCTGGCCGAGCGCCTGTTCGCGCTGATGATGCTCGGCGACGACCGGGCCGTGCTGGCCACCTGGGCGGACGGCCGCTGCGTGCATCGCCGGGACTCCCGCATGACGCAGGCGACGACGCCCGTCGACGCCTGATCCACGCGCAAGTTGGGGTGTAGACCTTGGGCGACCCGGCAACGGGTCGCCCCTTTTTTGGCTGAGTTCGGCTGACGCCGGGGCTTGGGGTGACGGGGCTCAGCGGCAGGCCGCGAGGCGGCGACGCAGCTCGGTGCGGCGCGCCTCGGGCATGAAGGCCGCCTCGATGGCATTGCCGGCCAGGTCGAGGAAGACCTCCCGGGACCAGCCGAAGGCGCGGCGACAGGCCAGGAAGTTGTCCAGCAGGCCGCCGCCGAAGTAGGCGGGATCGTCGGAGTTGAGGGTCAGGGTCAGCCCGGCCTCCAGCAGCCGCGGGAGGGGGTGGTCCTCCATGCGCTCGACCACCTTGAGGCGCAGGTTGGAGAGCGGACAGACGGTCAACACCATGGCCTCCTCGCGCAACCGCTCGACCAGGGTCGGATCCTCGAGGCAACGCACGCCGTGGTCGATGCGGCAGACATCCAGGCTGTCCAGGGCCTCGAGGATGTAGTCGGGTGGCCCCTCCTCGCCGGCATGGGCGACCCGGGCCAGGCCCAGGGCCCTGGCCCGCTGGAACACCTCGGCGAACTTCGCCGGGGGATTGCCGAGCTCGGCGCTGTCGAGGCCCACGGCGTCCAGGGTCTCCCAGTAGGGGGCGGCCTCTTCCAGCAGCCTCAGGGCCTCGTCGCCGGGCCGGTCGCGCAGGAACGCCATGATCATCGCCGTGGACAGGTCGAGCTCACGCTCGGCCCGGCGTCTGGCCCGGCCCAGTCCCTCCATCACCGTGGTCAGCGCCACCCCCCGGGCCAGGTGGGCCTGGGGGTCGACGTGCATCTCCACGTGCACCACCCCCTCGTCGTGGGCCCGCCGGAAGTAGGCCATCGCCAGGTCCTCGAAGTCCTGGGCGGTGCGCAGCACGCTCATGCCCTGGAAGTAGAGATCGAGGAAGGACTGCAGGTCGGTGAAGTCGTAGGCGGCGCGTATCGCCTCCACCGAGCCGTAGGGCAGCGACACGCCGTTGCGCTCGGCCAGCGCCATCATCAGTTCCGGCTCGAGGGTTCCCTCGATGTGCAGGTGCAGTTCGGCCTTGGGCAGGCGCTTGAGGAAATCCCGCATGGCTCACCTCGCAAAGGTCCTTTGCCCTATCCTGTAAGATTCCGCGCCCGGGCGCAAAGGGCGCGTTGCGCGCCCGCCTCCAGCACCAGGCGGCGCGTCACTCCCGGCAGCAGCCCATCGGCGGTGGCCGGGGCGTGGGCCAGGTAGAGCACGCTGCGTCCTCGCAGCCAGGCGTCCAGGCGACCGGCCAGTCGCTCGGCCAGGGCCCGGTCCAGGCCCGCGAAGGGCTCGTCGAGGATCACCAGCCCCGGGTCGCGCAGCAGCAGGCGGGCGAGCGACAGGCGCCGGGCCTGACCGCCGGACAGCCGCCGGCCGCCCTCGCCCACGCGGGTGGCGAGCCCGCGGGGCAGGCCGTCGGCCCATTCGGCCAGTTCCACCACCGCCAGCACCTCCCAGAGCCGCGCCTCCCCGGCCGAGGGGTCGGCCAGGCGCAGGTTGGCCGCCAGGCTGTCGTCGAACAGCTCGGTGAGCTGGGTCAGGCAGGCCGTGCGCCGCCGCAGGTCGGCCTCGGCGATGGCGGCGAGCGGCCGACCGGCGAGCCGCACGCTGCCCGCGCTCGGCACGAGCTGGCGCGTCAGCAATGCCGCCACGCTCGACTTGCCGGCCCCGGAGGCGCCATACAGGGCCAGGCGCTCCCCCGGGGCGAGGGCCAGGTCGAACCCGTCGAGGGCGGGGGTCAGGGCGCCGGGATAGTGCAGGCCGACCCGCTCCAGGGCCACCGCCAGCGGCCCCTCGGGCAGCGACGCCGTGACCGGGGAGGACGGCGGGCGGCGGGCGGCCCTCAGGGCATTCAGCCGCTCGGCGGCGGCCCGGGTGGCGCCGGCCTGGGTGAAGGCCGCGGGCAGGGCCGTCAGGGCCTCGTTCAGCGCCAGCACGGCCAGGGGCACCATCACCATCACCGGCCCGGCCAGCTCGCCGCCCTGCCAGGCCCGGGCGGCCAGCCACAGGGCGGCGAGCCAGGTCGCGCCCGTCGCCAGCCCGGCCAGGGCGTTGCCCAGCGCCGCGGTGAGCCCCAGCCGACGATGGTCGGCGGCGAGCCGTGCCTCGATGGCCTCGAGTCGGCGACGATGGTCCGCCAGGCTGCCGTAGGCCTCGAGTTCGGCGAGGCCCTGGAGCTGCTCGATCACCCGCCCGCGCAGGCGCTCCAGTTCGTCCACGCGGCGCCGGCTGGCGGCCAGGCCCAGCCTCGCCTGGCCCAGGGTCAGCCACAGCCAGGCCGGGCCCAGCATCGCGGCCACGGTGCCCCCCACCACCGGCGACCAGAGCGCCAGGAAGCCGGCCAGGGCGAGAATCGCCCCCAGGGCCACCGCCGCCGGCGCCAGCAGACGCAGGAAGAGGCTGTCCAGGGTATCGATGTCGGCGGTCAGGCGGTTCAGCCAGTCGCTGGCCCGCCGCCGAGCCAGGCAGGCGGCATCGAGGTCGGCGAGGACGGCGAACATCCCGGCACGCAAATCGGCCAGCAGGCGCAGCACGGTGTCGTGGTTGTACAGGCGCTCCAGGTAGCGGGCCACGGTGCGGGTCAGGGCGAAGGCGCGGATGCCCCCACCGGGCACATAGACATCCAGGGTCAACGCCGCGCCGGCGGCCAGGGCCATACCGGCAAGCCCCGTGGCGGTGATGAACCAGCCGGAAAGGGCCAATAATCCCAATGCCGAGGCCAGCGCCAGGGCCATCAGGCCGGCACCGGCCAGCAAGCGACGCCGCCGCCTCCCCAGCAGGCGCAGCCAGGGCCCCAGGGTGGCCCGCCATCCGGGCCGCGAGGGCTCAGCCATGGAGCTCTCCCGCTTCACGGCCATTGCGCAGCCGCAGGACACGCCGGGCCAGCGCCAGGGGCGCCGCCTGGTGGCTGGCGATGACCAGGGTGCGCCCCTCCGCGGCCAGGGCGGCCAGCCCATTCAGCACCCGGGCCTCGCTGGCCGCATCCAGGCTGGCGGTGGGCTCGTCGAGCAGCACCAGGGACGCCGGCGAGAGGAAGACCCGCGCCAGGGCCAGGCGCTGGGCCTGGCCCCCGGAGAGCCCCACGCCGCGCTCGCCGAGGGGCGTCTCGAGCCCGGCGGGCAGGACGGCCAGCAGCTCGCCGAGCCCGGCCCGCTCGAGGGCACGTCGCAGGGCGGCCTCGTCGGCCTCGGGCGTGGCCAGGCGCAGGTTGTCGGCGAGGCTGCCATGGATCAGCACCGGGCGCTGGTCCATCCAGGCGAAGGCGTGGTCCGCCACCACCCGCCGCGTCCCCTCGGTGGGCCCGACGAAGCCCGCCAGCAGCTGCAGCAGCATCGACTTGCCGGCCCCGGAGGGCCCGCTCACCCCGAGGATCTCGCCCCGGGCGAGCGTCAGGTCCAGGGGCCCCAGCACCCGCCCCCGCTCGGGGTGCGAGACGCCGGCGCCGACGAGCTCGACCAGCGCCTCGGGTGCCTGGGGCGTCTCCTCCCCGGCATCCAGGGGCCGGCGTGGCCGCTCCGCCAGCAGGGCCACCAGGCCCTCGGCGGCGCCCAGGGCCGCGGCCCGGTCGTGGTAGTGCTGGGCGAGGCTGCGCAGCGGCTGGAAGAATTCCGGGGCCAACAGCAGCACGAGGAGCCCGCTGAACAGGGTCAGCTCGTCCGACGGCCCATAGGCGATATAGCCCAGCAGGCCGAAGCCCACGTAGATGGCCACCATGGCGATGGCCACGGCGGCGAAGAACTCGAGGACCGCCGAGGACAGGAAAGCCAGGCGCAGGGTGCGCATGCTGCGCCGCCGATAGTCGTCGGCGGCGGCATGCACCTCGCGGGTGGCCGCCCGGGTGTGGCCGAACAGCTGCAGGGTGGTGAGCCCCCGCACCCGATCGATGAAATGCCGCGACAGCCGCGAGACGGCGTCGAACTGCTCGCGGTTGAGCCGCTCGGCCCCCATGCCGACCAGGGCCATGAACAGCGGAATCAGCGGCGCGGCGAGCAGCAGGAACAGCGCCGCCAGCCAGTCCAGCCAGGCCACCACGGCGAGGATCAGCAGCGGCATGGCCACGGCCAGGTGACGCTGGGGCAGGAAACGGGCCACATAGCCGTCCAGGGCCTCGACCTGATCCACGACCCGGTTGGCGAGACTGGCCGTGTGGTGGCCGGCGACGCCCACGGGCCCCAGCTCCGCCAGGTGGTCGAGCAGCTCGGTCCTGGCCCGGGTCCGCAGGCGCAGGCTGGCGGCGAGCCCGGCGGCGTCCTGGCCCCACTGGGCCAGGGCACGCAACACCAGCAGCGCCGCCAGCGCCAGCAAACCCGGCACCAGGGCCGAAAGCGGCGTGCCGTCCACCAGCAGGGCAGCCACCAGCCAGGCCAGCAGGGTCAGTTGGGCGACGGTCAGGGCCCCGGCGACGAGCCCGGCGGCCACCGCCAGGGCCAGCCGCCGGCGCTCGGCGTGCGCCAGGCGCGCCAGCCAGGTGCGGGCGGTGCGCGCCTCGGAGACCTCAGTGATAGCCCTCGCCCTCCCGGACCTTGCCGCGGAAGACCCAGTAGGTCCAGGCGGTATAGGTCAGCACGATGGGAATCACGAAGAGCATCCCGAGCAGCAGGAAGAGCTGGGATTCCGGCGCCGAGGCGGCCTCCCAGAGGGTATAGTCCGGCGGCACGATCACCGGCCACTTGCTGACCACCAGTCCCAGGTAGGTGAAGATGAACAGGCCCAGGGTGGCGATGAACGGCTGGCCCTCGCGGCGCTCCCGCACCGAGCGCCACAGCCAGGCCGCACTGGCCAGCGCCAACGCCGGGAAGATCCAGATCAGGTGCAGCTGGCCGAACCAGCGGTCACGTACGTAGTCGTCGACGAAGGGCGTCCACAGGCTGATGACGGCGAACACCGCCAGGACCGCCAGCAGCAGCCGCGGGGCCAGCCGGTAGGCCCATTCCTGGGTGTGCCCCTCGCTCTTCATGATCAGCCAGGTGGCGCCCAGCAGCGCATAGCCGGCCATCAGGCCCAGGCCGGTCACCACCGTGAACGGCGACAGCCAGTCCAGGGGCCCGCCGACATAGACGAAGTCCTCCACGGCGAAACCCTGGATATAGGTGCCCACGACCGCGCCCTGGGCGAAAGCGGCCACCGCCGAGCCCCAGCAGAAGGCACGGTTCCACCAGCGGCGGTTGCGGTGGGACTTGAAGCGGAACTCGAAGGCGATGCCGCGGAAGATCAGCCCCGCCAGCATCAGGAAGACGCCGATATAGAGCGCCGGCAGGAAGACCGCATAGACCAGCGGGAAGGCCGCCAGCAGGCCGGCGCCGCCCAGCACCAGCCAGGTCTCGTTGCCGTCCCACACCGGCGCCACCGAGTTCATCATCACGTCCCGGCTGCCCTCGTCCGGGGCGAAGGGGAAGAGGATCCCCACGCCCAGGTCGAAGCCGTCCATCAGCACGTACATGATCACGCCGAAGCCGATGATGGCGGCCCAGATCAGCGACAGATCGAACATTTCCATGGCTCAGTTCCTCCCCGGTTGGCTGGCGGCGTCTTCGAAGGGCACGTGGGCGGCGGAGAGGGGGCGCTTGGGCCGCTCGACCTCGTCCTCGTGGGGGGCCTCGGGCAGCATGCCCTGACGGACCACCCGGGTCAGGTAGAGCACCCCGGCCCAGAACACCACGGCATAGACCAGGCCATAGCCGACCAGGGTGAACAGCGCCATGCCACCGGTCAGCGAGGGGGTCACGGCCTCGGCCTGGCTCATGATGCCGTAGACCAGCCAGGGGGCACGACCGGTCTCGGTGACGAACCAGCCGGCGAGCACGGCCAGGAAGGGCGTCACCGACATCAGCCGCATCAGCTGCAGGTAGCCGCGATGCGCATCGGGCCCGAAGAGCCGCCCCTTGAGACGCAGCCAGAGCCCGGCGACCGCCACGGCGATCATGGCGAAGCCCAGCCCCACCATGACGCGGAAGGACCAGAACACGATCCACACCGGCGGCTGTTCCGCCGGGGGGACCTCACTGATCCCCGGCAACTCGCCGTCCAGGTGATGGGTCAGGATCAGGCTGGCCAGCCCCGGGATGCCGAGCTCGAAGCGATTCTCCTGGGCGTCCTGGTCGGGCCAGGCGAACAGCAGCAGGGGGGCGCCCCGCCGGGTTTCCCAGTTGCCTTCCATGGCCGCCACCTTGGTCGGCTGATGCTCCAGGGTGTTGAGGCCATGGAAATCGCCCACCACCGCCTGGGTCGGGGCCAGCACCAGCAGCAGCCACAAGCACATGGAGAAGGCCTTGCGGTTGGCCTCGACGTCGCGGCCGATCAGCAGGTACCAGGCGCTGACGCCGGCCACCACGAAGCCCCCGGTGAGGAAGGACGCCAGCACCATATGGGTGAAGCGATAGGGGAAGGAGGGATTGAAGATCGCCTCGCTCCAGTCGGTGACGCGGAAACGGCCCTCGATGAATTCCATGCCCACCGGGGTTTGCATCCAGCTGTTGGCGGCGAGGATCCAGAAGGCCGAGATGAAGGTGCCGATGGCCACCATGATCGAGGCGAAGAGGTGCACCCCCTGGGGCACCTTGCCGCGGCCGAACAGCAACACGCCGAGGAACGACGCCTCCAGGAAGAAGGCCGTGACCACCTCGTAGCTGAGCATCGGTCCGAGGAAGTTCGCGGCCGCGAGCGAGAAGTTGCTCCAGTTGGTGCCGAACTGGAAGGACATCACGATCCCCGAGACCACGCCCATGCCGAACACCACGGCGAAGACCCGTGTCCAGAAGATCGCCAGGCGCTCCCAGGCGGGATTCTGGGTACGATAGAAGAGGCCGTTGAGCACGGCGAGATAGGATGCCAGGCCGATGGAGAACACCGGGAAGATGGCATGAAAGGACACCACGAAGGCGAACTGCAACCGCGACAACAGCAGGGGATCAAGCTCCATGAGACACTCCTCGGTCCTGCGGGCGAAGGGGCAAGGATGCACCGGGCACTGGTCGTGCCCTTGTGCATCGGACGCGGGAGCGTCCTGCCGCATTCATCTGGCGTGCCTGAACAGCCTAGCCAATCCCAGTGGATCGCGGGCTCGCGCGTCACCCGGCCCGCGCACATTCAGGCAATCCCCGCCATCATACTCCCGGTACGGGGCGAGGCGAGGTCTTGCCCATGCCCGGCGCTGTGTCGCGTTGTCGCAGCCGGCCGACTCAGGCCGTCGCGCTGCCGACCACCAGGCTGATCATGAAACCGATGTAGGCCGTGTACATCGCCAGCAGTGCCCCGCCCTCGAGGCGGTTGATGCGCCCTGCCCGCCCCCGCCAGCCCATGGCGAAGACCATCATCAGCACGGTCATGGCGGTCATCAGGCTCCAGTCGCGCAGCAGCACCTCGCGACCGGCGTCGATGGGCGCGATCACCGCGGCGAGACCCACCACCCCGAGGGTGTTGAAGAGGTTGGAGCCCACCACGTTGCCGAGCACCAGGTCATGCTCGCCCCGCCGCAGGGCGCTCAGCGAGGACGCCAGCTCCGGCAGCGAGGTGCCCACGGCCACCACCGTCAGGCCGATGATCAGGTCGCTGACGCCGAAGCTCTGAGCGATGGCCACCGCCCCCCAGACCAGCAGCCGGGAGCTCGCCACCAGCAGCACCAGGCCGATGCCCGTCCAGGCCAGCGACGCGCGCAGCGACATGGGGTGGGCCGCCAGGTCGGTCTCGGTGTCGGTGGAGAGAGGGTCACTGCCGTCGCGCAGCCCCCTGACGACGCTGACCGCCATGAACCCCCCCAGCAGCACCAGCAGCAGCACGCCCTCCAGGCGCGCGATGCCACCGCCCAGCAGCAGCAGCGCCGACAGCAGCGTCGCGGCCCCCAGCACCGGCAGCTCCCGGCGGATCACCCCGGAATGTACCGCCAGCGGCGAGATCAGCGCCACGAGACCCAGGATCAGGCCGATGTTGGCGATGTTCGAGCCGTAGGCGTTACCCAGGGCCAGGCCGGGATTGCCCTGCCCGGCCGCGATGGCCGAGACCACCAGCTCCGGCGCCGAGGTACCGAAGCCGATCACCAGCATGCCGATCAACAGGGGGGAAAGGCCGAGTCGTGCAGAGGTCGCGGCGGCACCGTCGACGAAGCGCTCGGCGCTCCATACCAGCAGGATCAGGCCTGCCACCACCGCCAGAACGGGAAGCATCATGGGATCTCCAAGGGGGAACATTCAGGCCCGCATGTTTGACTATGGTGCCTCCGGCGTCAACGTGACACACTCCGTAACAGTGCCGCTGATCGTCAGGAGGACCCCTCGCCAGTGCCAAGGCCGGCCTTTCGCCATGTCGCCCTGCCCCGGCAGGCGCCCCTCGTGGATCGCGCCCCGCCGGAAGTCCGGGTCTCCCGGCGGCGCCTGCGCGCGTGCCACGAGTGCGACTGGCTGATGGCCCTCCCGCCCCTGCATGCCGGCGAGCAGGCCGTCTGTCCGCGCTGCCGCCATCCGCAGGTCCGGCGCCACCGCTACCCCGCCCAGCGCAGCCTGGCCCTGTCCCTCGCCGCCCTGACGGCGCTGGCCCTGGCCCTGGCCTTCCCCTTTCTCGGCTTCAGCGTCAGCGGCGTCGGCAACCGTATCGAGCTGACCCAGACCGCCGGCCAGTTGATCGGCCACGACGCGCCCCTGGTGGCGATCGCGGTGCTGCTGACCATCCTGGTGCTGCCGGCCCTCTATCTGCTCGGCGTCGTCTGGCTCCAGGCGGGGCTCCTGCGGGGTTCCCCCCTGCCGGCGAGCCGGGGCACCGCCCGCACCCTGGCCCATCTGGAGCCCTGGATGATGGCCGACGTCTTCCTGATCGGCACCCTGGTCAGCCTGATCAAGATCGCGGGACTCGCCCAGGTGGAACTGGGTCCCTCCTTCTGGGCCTTCGGGGCCTTCGCCCTGCTGCTGCTGGCCACGTCCCAGTCGGTGGATCGCGACTGGCTCTGGTTCGCCCTGGCCGGGGAGCCGAGCGCTCCGGAAGGCAGCCGCACCGGCGAGACCGCCGCCGCCCAGGGCCTCACCGGCTGCCCTACCTGCGGCCTGGTCAACCGTCTCGATGCCGGCGGCAAGGGCCGCTGCCGGCGCTGCCACGAACCCCTGCATGCGCGCCATCCGCGGAGCATCCAGCGCACCTGGGCGCTGCTCGCCGCGGCGGCCATCTTCTATATTCCGGCCAACGTCTATCCGATCATGACCACCACCAGCCTGGGCCGCAGCAGTCCGTCCACCATCATCGGCGGCATCGTCGAGCTGATCGAGATGGGCTCCTGGCCGGTGGCGCTGGTGATCCTGGTGGCCAGCGTGATCGTGCCGGTGGGCAAGCTGCTGGCCCTGTCCTGGCTGTGCCTGGTGGCGCCCCGCGCCCACAACCACTTCGCGCTGTCGCGCACCCGGCTGTATCGGCTGACCGAGTTCATCGGCCGCTGGTCGATGGTCGATATCTTCGTGGTCGCCATCCTGGTGGCCCTGATCCGCGCCGGCAACCTGATGTCGGTCACGCCCGGCCCTGCGGCGCTGGCCTTCGGCGCCGTGGTGGTGATCACCATGCTCGCCGCCATGAGCTTCGACCCCAGGTTGATCTGGGACATCCATACGCCCCCGAGACCCGCAGCGGACAAGGACGCAGCCCATGAACGACTCGCCCCGTGACGATACGGCCGACGATGTGCACCGTGCCCGGGCCACGCCGCAGGCACCGCTCTCGCCGATCTGGATCGTGCCCATCGTGGCGCTGCTGATCGGCGCCTGGCTGGTCTATGACAACTACCTCGGTCGCGGTCCCCTGATCACCCTGACCATGGAGAGCGCCGACGGCATCGAGGCCGGCAGTACCCTGATCAAGACCCGCAACGTGGAGATCGGCAGGGTGGAGGCGGTATCGCTGTCGGATGACCTCTCCCGGGTGGTGATCAAGGCGCGGATGAAGCCCGAGGCGACCCCCATGCTCGTCGAGGACAGCACCTTCTGGGTAGTCAAGCCGCGCATCGGCCGGGAGGGCATCAGCGGCCTGAACACCGTGCTCTCCGGCGCCTACCTGCAGCTCGAGCCGGGGCGCAGCGAGGAGGACAAGCGCACCTTCCAGGTCAGCGAGCAGCCGCCGGTGGCGCCTCCCGGGGCCGAGGGCCTGAGGGTCAACCTGATCAGCCAACTGGGCAACTCCCTGACTGTCGGTGACCCGGTCACCTACCAGGGGTTCGCCGTGGGCCGCGTCGAGGAGGCGAGCTTCGAGGTGGAGTCCCGGCGCATGCACCACCGCATCTTCATCGAGAGCCCCTACCACCGCCTGGTCACCGAGAACACGCGGTTCTGGACCGCCAGCGGGGTCGACCTGCGCCTCGACTCCGAGGGTGTGCGCGTGCAGCTGGAGTCCCTGGAGGCACTGCTCGGCGGCGGGGTGAGCTTCGGCGTCCCCGAGGACCTGCCCCGGGGGCTGCCTGCCGACCCCGACACCACCTTCACCCTCTATGCCGATGAGGAAAGCGCCCGGCAGGGCACCTTCGATCGCTACCTCGAGTACGTGCTGCTGATCGAGGACACGATCCGCGGCCTGAGTCGCGGGGCACCGGTGGAGTTCCGCGGCGTGCGGGTCGGCACGGTGGCCAGCGTGCCCTGGAACTTCACCGCGCCCCAGCCCGACGAGCGAGGCCGGCTGGCCATCCCGGTGCTGATCCGCATCGAGCCACAGCGGCTGGGCATCGACAGCCAGGCGCTGGACCTCGAGGACTGGCGGGCACGCTTCGACCGGCTCTTCCAGCGTGGCCTGCGGGCGTCGCTGAAGAGCGGCAGCCTGCTGACCGGAGCCCTGTTCGTCGACCTGACCCTCGACCGCCAGCGGGCCGGCGAGTACCAGCCCGAGACCTTCGCCGAGCGCACCGTCTTCCCCACCACCTCCGGAGGCCTGGCCCAGATCCAGGCCCAGGTCACGGCCCTGCTCGACAAGCTCAACGAGCTCGAGGTGGCGCCGATCCTCGACGGCCTGTCGCGCAATCTCGCCACCTCGGAGGCGATGCTCAAGGAGGTCCGCGAGCTCACCGCCGAGGTGCAGACCCTGCTCGACGACCCGGACACCCGGGCCCTGCCCGGCAACCTCAACGCCACCCTCAAGGAGCTGCGCGGCACCCTCGAGGGCCTCTCGCCGGAGGCCCCGGCCTACCGCGACCTGACCGACACCCTCGACCAGATCGAGCGGCTGATGCGCGACCTGCAGCCGGTGGCCCGCCAGTTGGGCGACGACCCCCGCGCCCTGCTGTTCGACAGCCTGCAGACCGAGGATCCGATGCCTCGCGCCCCGACCCGGAGGAGCCAGCCATGACCCGCGCCAAAGGCCTCGCCGTCCTGATGTCCCTGCTGTGGCTGGGCGGCTGCGCCGTCGGTGGCGAGCCACCGACCCGCTATACCCTGCCCGACGATGCCACGACGTCCGGTCGGGCCTCGGGGGCGGCGGCCCGCCACCAGCTGGTGCTACGCCCGCTGCGCCTGGCCCGCTACCTGGACGTCGAGGGCATCGTCTTCCAGCTCGATGACATCACCCTGCAGGAGGCCAGCGGCCACCAGTGGGTCGAGCCCCTGGGCCGCCAGCTCGAGCGCGGCCTGCGCGAGCGGCTCGCCCATCGGCTGCCGGAGACCCGGGTGATGTTCGAGGCCGACGCCGGGGGCGAGACGTCGCAGCGACTGCGCGTCGAGGTGGAGCGCTTCCAGGGCCGCCACGACGGCCTGGCCGTCACCGAGGGCCGCTGGCAACTGCGCGACGCCGACGGCCGCCTGCTGGCCCTCGAGCCCTTCCGGGTGACCACGCCCCTGGCGGCCGACGGCTACCCGGCCCTGGTGCGCGCCCTGGGACACAGCTGGGACAGCGTCGCCGACGAGGTCGCCGCCGGAATTCGCCGGCTGCGTTGACGGCGCCGCTGTGGCATAATCCCCCTCTCGCGGCTCCCTCGGTCCCTTCCGCCGCGTCTTACCCCATTCCCACGCCCCGGCCCGGGACTGGCCAGTCGCACTTCCGACTGGCGCGGACCGTGGCGTTGTTGCGGAGACCGCATGACCTTTTCCGACCTCGGCCTGAGCGCCGAACTGCTTCGCGCCATCGATGCCCAGGGCTACACGACCCCGACCCCGATCCAGCGCCAGGCCATTCCCGCCGTCCTGCAGGGCGGCGACCTGCTGGCCAGCGCCCAGACCGGCACCGGCAAGACCGCCGGCTTCACCCTGCCCATGCTGCAGCGCCTGTCCGGCGGCAAGCGGCCGGCCAAGCGCGGCGTGCGTGCCCTGGTCCTGACCCCGACCCGCGAACTGGCCGCCCAGGTGGGCGAGAGCGTGCGCGACTATGGCCGCCACCTGCCGCTCACCTCCCACGTGATCTTCGGCGGCGTCGGCCAGCAGCCCCAGGTGGACGCCCTCCGCCCCGGCCTCGACATCCTGGTGGCGACCCCGGGACGCCTGCTCGACCTGCACCAGCAGGGCCATGTCGACCTCTCCAGGGTCGAGATCCTGGTCCTGGACGAGGCCGACCGCATGCTCGACATGGGCTTCATCCACGACATCAAGAAGGTGTTGAAGCTGCTGCCCGAGAAGCGCCAGAACCTGCTGTTCTCGGCGACCTTCTCCAACGAGATCCAGGCGCTGGCCAACAAGCTGCTCGACGCCCCGACCCTGATCGAGGTGGCCCGCCGCAACACCACCGCCGAGACCGTGGACCAGGCCGTCTACCGGGTCGACCGCGAGAAGAAACGCGACCTGCTGGCCCACCTGATCAGCGCCCACCGGTGGCACCAGGTGCTGGTCTTCACCCGCACCAAGCATGGCGCCAACCGCCTCGCCGAGCACCTCGGCAAGCAGGACATCCCGGCCATGGCCATCCACGGCAACAAGAGCCAGTCGGCCCGCACCCGGGCGCTGTCCTCCTTCAAGTCCGGCGAGCTGCAGGTACTGGTGGCCACCGACATCGCCGCCCGCGGCCTGGATATCGACGAGCTGCCCCACGTGGTCAACTTCGAGCTGCCCAATGTCGCCGAGGACTATGTCCACCGCATCGGCCGCACCGGCCGGGCCGGCAACGACGGCCAGGCCGTGTCCCTGGTCTGCGTCGACGAGCACGGCCTGCTCAAAAACATCGAGCGGCTGATCAAGCGCGACCTGGAGAAGCACATCGAGCCGGGGTTCGAGCCGGATCCCAACGCCAAGCCGGAGCCGATCGAGAACGGTCGCGGCAACCGCGGCGGTGGTCGCGAACGCAATGGCGGCGGCGGCCGTGGCGGCAAGCCCCAGCAGGCCCAGGGCGGCCGCGGCAGCGACGACGGCCAGCGTCCCTCGCGTCGCCGGCGCCGCGGCGGCCAGGGTCGCCAACAGGCCTGAGGCCCGGGCTGGCGGGCCACCGCGGAATATGCGACGGTAGCCCGGCCGGCGAGACATCCCCATCATCCTGAGCAAGGAATGCCCATGGAGTCCAACGACCCGATCCACGACTATCAGCGCTGGCTCACCTTCCAGCGGCAGGCCCAGCTGGACCGCGAGCATCGTGCCGCCTGGCAGAAGCTCGAGTCCTCGGGGGTCTCGGCGACCCGCACCACCGAGGCCTATCGCAGCATGGCCGAGAAGGCGGCCGGCCAGGGAGCCTGCTATCGCACCCTCTTCCTGCGCCAGCACCCGGGCGGCCAGGCGCTGGCCTGCGAGGGCTGGCTGTTCGTGCGCCGCGTGCTGGCGGAGGGCGGCGCCACCCGGGTGCGCGCCACGCTGCTGCCGAGCTTCACGCTGCAGGAGGGTCACCTCGAGCCGGGCGCGGCCGACGCCGAGAAGCTGACCCTGGAGATCTTCGACCAGCTGTCGGTGGGGCGCGGCATGGCCAGCGTCGCGCGGGTCGACCGCATCGATGCCTCCGGCGACAGCCACTTCATCGCGCTGCTGGACAGCGTGCGGGGCGACCTGCGCCGCCACCTGGGATAGGCCCATGTGGAAGAAGCTCTTCGGCCGGACGCCCGTGCGCGTCTGGATCATCAAACAGATCGACCGGGACCTCCTCCACCTCTGCGGCGAGGGTCGCCTCGACACCGGTCGCAAGGCCGATGCGGTGCTGGCCGAGCTGAGCGAGGGACGCTACCAGGGACCGGTGCAGATGGGCGACGGCGGCCTGATCCTCAACGCCCGGCTATTCGCCGCCCTGGTCCCCCACGACGGCCTGCACCTCGGCGCCGATGGCCAGGCCCACTGGCGGGGGCACAACTGGCGGGTCGCCCGGGTCCCGCAGCGTTGCTGGGCCTACGAGGGCCGTCTGGTCCCCCAGATGACCCCCCAGGGGCGCCTCCACCTGACCAGCACGGAAGACCTCTCCGGCATAAGGCGCCGCGCCGACAGCGAACGCGCCGCCCCCGGCACGGTGCACTTCCGCGCCGCCAACGAGCTCGAGGACGAGGCCGCCTTCAGCGAGCGTCAGCAGCGGCGGCGCGCTCGGCCGGCACCGCACCGGGAATGGCGAGGGGATGACCATGGCGGCCGCTGAACGCGCCCCGCCACGACGACCGCGTCCGCCGGTGTTCATCGCGCTGATGATCCTGGTGGGGCTCAACCTGCGCCCGGCGCTGTCATCCCTCGCGCCCCTGTTGCCGCGCATCGAGACCCAGGCCGGCCTGCCGGTCCTGGCCATCGGCGCCCTGACCACCCTGCCGGTGCTGTGCCTCGGACTCTTCGCGCCCCTGGCCCCCTGGCTGTCCCGGCGCCTGGGGGCGGAACGCACCCTGTCCCTGGCGCTGCTCGCCCTGACCCTGGGCCTGGCCCTGCGCGGACTGGCGAGCCCCGCCTGGCTGTTCGGCGGCACCCTGCTGGCGGGCGCGGCGATCGGCGTCGCCGGCACCCTGCTGCCGGCGCTGGTCAAGCGCGAATTGACCGAGAGCGCCGACCTCATGACCGGGGTCTATACCATGGCCCTGTGCCTGGGCGGCGCCCTCGGGGCCGGCCTCAGCATCCCGCTGGCCGAGGGCCTCGGCGGCTGGGCGGCGAGCCTGACGGCCTGGGCCGGCCTGTCCGCCCTGGCCCTGGCGGGCTGGGCGGCCCTGATGCCGAGCCCCAGGACGCTGCCGCCGCCCCCCGCTCCCACCGGCAATACCCGGGCCCTGCTGCACCAGCCGCTGGCCTGGCAGGTGATGCTGTTCATGGGCTTCCAGTCGTCGCTGGCCTATATCGTCTTCGGCTGGCTGCCGCGCCTGCTGGTCGAGCGCGGCTACGACGAGGCCACGGCCGGCTGGATGATGGGTGTCTCGGTGATGGTCCAGCTCTTCGCGGCCCTGGCCGCCCCCTGGCTCGCCCGCCTGGGACGGGATCAGCGGCCGGCGCTGCTGCTGGTGCTGTCGCTGGTGGGCAGCGGCCTGTGGCTGCTGCTGCTGGGCCCGGCGGCATGGCGCTGGGCGGGGGTCGTGCTGCTCGGCCTCGGCCAGGGGGGCGGCTTCAGCCTGGCACTGACCCTGATCGTGCTGCGCACCGCCGACTCGCGCCTCGCCGGCAAGCTCTCCGGCCTGGTGCAGGGCGGCGGCTACACCCTGGCCGCCCTGGGCCCGCTGGCGGTGGGGGTGATGCTCGACCGGGCGCTGAGCCTGGCGCAGATCACCGCCGCCCTGCTGGGCATCGTGGTGGCCGCCGCCGGCTTCGCCCTGCTGGCGGGGCGCAACCGTCGGCTCGAGACCGACCCGCGGGGCCGCCTGGTGACCCGCTAGCCGGCCGCCACCGGAACGCTTGCCCGGTGACGCCACGCCCGTATCATGACGCCAACGCCCCGGCCAGGAGATCCCCCCATGACGAGCAGCACCCCCGCCTCCCCCGTGCTGGTGATCTACACCGGCGGCACCCTCGGCATGGTCGACGGCCCCGATGGCCTGGTGCCCGGCCCCGACTTCGAGGCGCGGCTGCGCCGCGCCCTGGCGACCCTGCCGCCGGCTCGTCGAGCCGCGCTCCCGGACTTCGAGCTGATCGCCACCCCGACGCCCATCGACTCCAGTGCCGCGTCGCCCCGGGACTGGCAACGGCTGGCCGGCCTGATCGCCGGGCGCTACCAGCGCCATGCCGGTATCGTGGTGCTGCATGGCACCGATACCCTGGCCTGGACCGCCGCCAGCCTGGCCTACCAGCTCCAGGGCATCGACCGCGGCGTGGTCCTGACCGGCGCCATGCGGCCCCTCGAGGCTCCGGGCAGCGATGCCCTGGCCAACATCGAGGGCTCGCTGCGCTTCGCCGCCGATCCCCGCCTGCAGGAAGTCGCCCTGTGCTTCGCCGGTCGCCTGCTGCGCGGGGTGCGCAGCCGCAAATGGCAGACCCGCCGAGCCGACGCCTTCACCAGCCCCAACCACCCGCTCCTCGGCGAGTGCGTGGGCGAGGATTGCGTGCTCTTCCCGACCCGTGGCCTGGAGCGCCAGCAACGCGGGGCCCCCCGCTTCGAGCTGCCGGACTACGCCGCCCTCGGCGAGGGCGGCGTGCCCCGCATCGTGCTGTGGCCGGGCATCGCCGCCTGGCAACTGGAGGCCTGGCTGCTCGACGACCGCGTGCGCGGCGCCCTGCTGGAGGTCTGGGGCGGCGGCAACCTGCCGGACGACCCGGCCATGACCGGGGTGCTGGCCCAGGCCGCCGGCGAAGGCAAGCTGATCGCCGCCATCAGCCAGTGCCCGCATGGCGGGGTGACGATCGGCGACTACGCCGCCGGCCGCCCGCTGGTCGAGGCGGGGGTGCTGTCCGGGGACGACATGACGCCCGAGGCCGCGGCCACCAAGCTGGTCCACCTGCTCGCCCAACCCCTGGACGAAACCGAACGCCGCCGACGTTTCCTGACGCCCCTGGTGGGAGAGCGCGAGACGCCGAAGCGTTGAACGTCACCGGCCCCGGGCGGCGTCGCGACCGGCTAGAGTGAATGTCACACCTGGCAGCCCCCGGAGTGGCTCATGGAACACCCCGATCATCCCTTCAGCGAACTCTTCGAGCAGCTCGGACTGGCCTCGGATCCGGCGTCCATCCAGCGCTTCATCGAGCGCCACGCGCCGATCCCGGCCACGGTGGCGCTGCCGGATGCGCCCTGCTGGAACGAGGGCCAGGCGGAGTTCCTCCGCGAGGCCATCGCCGAGGACGCCGACTGGGCCGAGGTGGTCGACCACCTCAACGCCTCGCTGCGCAAGGCCTGACCCCGGCGATCCGCCGACAACGGGGGCGGGAAGGCGACCCGGCCGGGGCTCCACCACCCGCCCGTCCTGAGCGAGAAGGCTAGAGCCGGGCCTCGACCCGGTCGAGGATCTGCTGGCTGACCTTGTTGACCAGGGGCCGGACCGCCCGGTTGACCGCCTTCTCCACCAGGCGGTTCTTGATCTCGTATTCCAGCGTCAGGGCCACCTCGGTGCCCTCGGGCACCGGGCTGAGCCGATAGCGGCCGCGATTGTGGACGCCACTCAACGACTCCCAGGCCAGCACCTCCGGGGCCCGGGACTCGGTGATCGCCACCTCGAAGGTCCAGTCCATGCCCACCGCGTGCACATGCCAGCGATAGTGCCCGCCACCCAGCGGTTCGATGTCCCGGATCAGGTCGGAGTAATCGACGAAGTCCTCGACTCGCTCGAGCAGACTGAAGACCCGCTCAGGCGGCGCCGGGAGGGTGGCGTTATGCTCGATGATGGCCATGCCGGTTCCTTCTGGTCGATGTCATCGGGAGGCAGGGCAACCCCTGCCGGTCCCAGCTTCCCCGAAGGCCGCCGGCGGTGTCCAGCCCGGCGTCCCCGGCGGGGGCTCAGCCCAGGTCGCGCATCAGCAGGGCGAACTCGATCCGCTCCGGCGCAATCGCCTCGCCGGGCACCGGGATGCGCACCACATGGCCCGAGCCGGGGGCGGCGCCCACCGATTCGCCGCGCCGGTTCTCGATATGTTCGAGGGTGAAGCGGCGGTTGCCGCCGGGCAGCATCAGCTCCATGCCGTCGCCGACCTCGAAGCGGTTCTTGACGTCGATCTCCAGCACCCCGCGGTCGGGATCGTAGCCGGTGACCTCGCCGACGAACTGCTGATGCACGCCCACGGAGTTGCCCTGCTCGTAGTTCTGGTACTCGTCATGCACGTGGCGGCGATAGAAGCCTTCCGTATAACCGCGGTTGGCCAGGTTGTCGAGCTCGTCCATCAGCCGCATGTCGAAGGGCCGGCCGGCCACGGCGTCGTCGATGGCCCGGCGGTAGACCTGGGCGGTGCGCGCCACATAGTAATGGGACTTGGTGCGGCCCTCGATCTTCAGCGAGGTGACGCCCATCTCGGTGAGCCGCGGCACGTGCTGCACGGCGCGCAGGTCCTTGGAGTTCATGATGTAGGTGCCGTGCTCGTCCTCGAAGACCGGCATCAGCTCGCCGGGCCGGGTACGGTCCTCGATCAGCGCCGAGAGCTCGTCCTGGCCCTCCACGCCACCGGCGGTGGCGGTACTCACCTCGGCGCTGCCCCCGGCGGAGGCGATCATGCCGCCACCCTGCTCCGGGGTCCAGATGCCGCTGGCGGCATGGGCGCGGGCCGAATTGGCCGGCACCAGGTCGCCGGTCTCGTCCTCCGCCGCCGCCACGGTGTTGTACTTCCAGCGACAGGCATTGGTGCAGGTCCCCTGGTTGGGGTCCCGGTGGTTGAAGTAGCCGGACAGCAGGCAGCGCCCGGAATAGGCGATGCACAGGGCGCCGTGGACGAAGGTCTCGATCTCCAGGTCGGGGCACTCGGCGCGGATCTGGGCGATCTCCTCGAGCGACAGCTCGCGGGACAGGATGATCCGGCTGATGCCCTGCTGCTGCCAGAACCGCGCCGCCGCGTAGTTGACCACGTTGGACTGCACGGAGAGGTGGATGACCTGCTCGGGCCAGCGCTCGCGGATCATCATGATCAGGCCGGGGTCGGACATGATCAGCGCATCGGGGCCGGCCTCGATGACCGGCTCCATGTCGCGTAGGTAGGTCTTCAGCTTGCTGTTGTGCGGCGCGATGTTGGACGCCACGTAGAACTGCTTGCCCCGCTCGTGGGCATAGGCGATGCCCTTGTGCAGGTTGTCGAGCTTGAAGTCGTTGTTGCGCACGCGCAGCGAGTAGCGGGGCTGGCCGGCGTAGACCGCATCCGCCCCGTAGGCGAAGGCATAGCGCATTTTCTTGAAGGTGCCGGCGGGCGACAGCAGTTCGGGGGCTTGCATTGAGATCACCGTTGTCAGGACGATGGCGCGCGAAGGCGCAGGATGTGAAGGGCCACGGATTATAGCAGGGGTGAGGGGTGAGGGGTGAGGGGTGAGGGGTGAGGGGTGAGGGGTGAGGGGTGAGCCGGCTTGGCGCCTGTCCCCCTGGTCAAGTACACTGTATGGCCTCCCGGACCGGACCCCGGTTAAGCAAATTCTCCGACCCACAGGTATCCCATGTCCAAGCCCGTCTCCCCGGCCACCGTGGTGATCTACTCCGGTGGCATGGACTCCTACACCGTGTTGCACCGCGCCCTGCGCGAGGGCCGCGAGGTCCACGCCCTGTCCTTCGACTACGGCCAGCGCCATGCCCGCGAGCTCGACATCGCCCGCGTGGTCTGCCGCAAGCTCGGCGTCCCTCACCAGGTCGTCGATATCCGCGCCATCCATGGCCTGATCGACGCCTCGGCGCTGACCGATACGAGTCGCGAGCTGCCCGACGCCGACTACGCCGAGGCCAACCTCGAGGACACCGTGGTCCCCAACCGCAACATGATCCTGCTGTCGCTGGCCATCGCCAAGGCCGTCAACATCGGCGCCGGCCGGGTCGACTACGGCGCCCATGGCGGCGACCACGTGCTCTACCCGGACTGCCGGCCCGAGTTCGTCGAGGCCATGAACGCCGTGGCCGGCATCGCCAACTTCGAGCCGGTCACCCTGCATGCGCCCTACCTGCGGGCCGGCAAGGCCGAGATCCTCGCCGATGGCCTCGCCATGGGACTCGACTACGCCGAGACCTGGACCTGCTATCGCGGCGAGGCCCTGGCCTGCGGGCGTTGCGGCAGCTGCCGCGAGCGGCTGGCGGCCTTCGAGGCCAACGGCGCCGTCGATCCCCTCGCCTATTCTCGGCGGCCCGATGCCGCCGCCGGACCGGCCGAGGATGCCGGCGATGTATAGCGTCAAGGAAGCCTTCTACTCGCTACAGGGGGAAGGCGGCCAGGCCGGGCGCGCCAGCGTCTTCTGCCGCTTCGCCGGGTGCAACCTCTGGTCGGGCCGCGAGGCCGACCGGGCCGGGGCCGCCTGCCGCTTCTGCGATACCGACATCCGCGGCACCGACGGCCAGCATGGCGGTCGCTTCGCCTCCGCCGCGGCCCTCGCCGATCACCTGGTCGCGCTCTGGCCGGACGCCCCCGGCACGGCCACCCCCCAAGTGATCTTCACCGGCGGCGAACCGCTGCTGCAGCTCGACGGCGCCCTGATCGAGGCCATGCACGGCCGCGGCTTCGATATCGCCGTGGAGACCAACGGTACCCTGCCGGCGCCTCCCGGCATCGACTGGCTGTGCGTCAGCCCCAAGGGCACCGCGCCCCTCGTCCAGACCTCGGGGGATGAACTCAAGCTGGTCTACCCCCAGGCCGACGCCCCGCCAGCGCGCTTCGCCGACCTGGACTTCCGGCATTTCTTCCTGCAACCCATGGACACCGCGCCCCTGGGTGGCGGGGACGCCCCCCTGGCGGAGACCGTGACCTACTGCCTGGACCACCCCCAGTGGCGGCTGTCGCTGCAGACCCACAAGATCACGGGGATCGACTGATGACGCTTTTCGTCAACCGCCTCACCCACCTCGACGTCTCCCTGTGGTGCCCCGAGCGCGGCCTCATGGGCGCCAGCTGGCGCGTGGACGCGGAGCTCGACGGCGAGCTCGGCGAAGACGGCATGCTGTTCGACTTCGGCGAGGTCAAGCCGTGGATCAAGTCGCGCCTCGACCAGGGCGCCGACCACACCCTGCTGGTGCCCACCGAGGCCCCCGGCGTCAGCGTTCGCGACTGCCCCGAGGGCCTCTGCATGCGTGCCGAGACCCCCTATCCCATGGAGGTCCGTGGCCCCCGGCAGGCCTTCACCCTGCTCCCCTGGCGGGCGATCACTCCGGATCGGCTGGCCGGCCGGCTGGCCGCCGAGCTGATGCGCCAGCCGCCGGAGCGGGTCAGCGACATTCGCCTGACGCTCCTCGAGGAGGCCATCGAGGGGGCGAGCTACACCTACAGCCACGGCCTGCGCCGCCATGCCGGCAACTGCCAGCGCATCGCCCACGGCCATCGCTCGCGGCTGCATGTCTGGCAGGACGGCGAGCGACGCCCCGAGCTGGAGGCCGACTGGGCACGGCACCTGGCGGATCGCTACCTGGTGGACGAGGCGGATATCGCCGAGGGGCGCGAGGCCTCCTTCCTCGGCCGCTTGACCAGCCGCTACCAAGCCGATCAGGGCCGCTTCGCGCTGACCCTGCCCCGGGAACGCTGCGTGGTGCTGCCCACGCCCACCACCGTGGAGCACATCGCCGCCTGGCTGGCCGGCGAGATCGCCCGGGAGACCGGCCGGGCCACGCGGGTCCAGGCCTTCGAGGGCATCGACAAGGGAGCCCTCGCGGAGGCACGCCCATGACCGCGCGCCAGAACAGCGGCGGCTGCCGCCCCGGCTGCGGGGCCTGCTGCATCGCGCCTTCGATCAGCTCGCCGATCCCCGGCATGCCCGGCGGCAAGCCGGCCGGCGTACGCTGCGTGCAGCTCGACGCCGACAACCTCTGCCGGCTGTTCGGCGACCCGCGCCGGCCCGCCGTCTGCGAGCGCTTCGCCTTCGACCCGTCGCTGTGCGGCGAGCATCGCGACCAGGCGCTGGCACGCATCGCCGCCCTGGAAGTCCAGACCTGAACGGCCCTCCCCGAGCCCCTCCATGAAAGACGCCCGGCGACGCTCGCCTCTCGAGCACCGCCGGGCGGTCAGGCTGCGCTCGGCTGCGGTATCAGTCTTCCAGATCGGCCGTATGCGGCAGGCGCTTGTCGAGCAGGGTTCGCCAGCGCACCAGCACCGGCGCATCGCTGTGGCTGACCTTCCCGAGCAGGGCCCGGAAGGCCTCCCGGGCCGCCCCGTCGTCGGGATCGACCAGGGTCAGCCAGGCCTCCAGGGCACACAGCTCCTGGTGCAGGTTGCCATCGCCCCGGGCCTGCTGCAGGGCCTGGTCGGTCAACGCCCGCACCTCCTCGGCGGGGTGGCCGAGGCGGTGCCGCACCCTGGCCAGCTGGATCGCCAGCTCGGGCACGAACAGGGTGGTGCGCTCCCGGGCGATCATCAGGCACTGATCGAGATAGTCCTCGGCGCGGGCCAGCTCGCCCAGCGACATGCAGGCATCGACCAGCCACAGCGCCGGCCGCTGGTGGGGATCGCGGCCGGTGACCTCGGCGAGCTCCTCCAGGGCGGCCTCGATGCGGGTCAGCCCTTCACGATCGCCTGATAACGCCCGCTGCCAACCCAGCACGGTGCGCGACGAGACCTGCCAGAGGTGCAGGTCCGGCGTGCCGGTGATCTCGAAGGCCCGCTCGGCACGATTGGCCGCCAGGTGCACGTGGCCCACCTGGCGGTACAGGGAGGCGGCATACATCAGCGCCATGGCCAGGCTGCCGGGATGGTTGATCTGCTCGGCGAGACGGATCGCCGACTCCACCTGCCGCTCGGCGCGACGGTAGTCGCCGCGCAGGCACAGGGCCCAGCCCTGGAAGCAGGCGGCGGCCACCTGAGGGTGGTCGGAGAACGGCAGCCACTCGATCATCATCGACACCTTGAGCGGGTCGATCTCCTCGAGATGCTCACAGGCCTGCTGGATGCGCCCCGCCCAGTACTCGCAGCTCGCCCGGGCGAAGTCGGCCAGGCGACGATAGCGGGGATCCTCGAGCTGCGCGGCCAGGTCGGCCAGCCGCGCGGCCAGCAGGAAGGCATCGGCGTGGGCATTGCGCTGGCTGCAGCCAACCCACAGGCCCCACTTGACCAGGAAGGCCTGCTCCAGGTCCTCGCTGTCCTCCGGCGCCTCTTCGGCGCTGGTCAACAGCTCCCGGGCCCGTACGAAGCTCTCGTGAGCGGTGGGCGAGCCATGCCCCTCGAGGGCGAAGGCCGCCTGGCCGCGCACCGTGTGCAGGCTGATCTCACGCTCCTGCTGACCCTCCACGTGGCGCAGGCTGGCCAGGCCGAAGTCGGCCATGCGCAGCGCCGTGCGATTGGCACTGACCTTGAGCGCCTCCCGGGCCGCCAGCTCGAAGTAGCGGGCGCCGCGGGCATAGTGGCCGCTGCGCCGCAGATGGGTGGCGAAGTCGCCCGGATGGCGACTGATCCATATCGGGAAGCGCTCCTCGATCAGGCCGACCACCTGCCGGTGGATGTTGACCCGCACGTCGCGGGGACAGGACAGGTAGGCCGCCTCCTGGAGCAGCTGATGGGTGAACTGGTACTCGCGGCCCGCCTCGGCGTCCTCGGCCGGCTCGATGATCTCCAGCCGACACATCTGCTCCAGGGCCGAGGTCAACCGGGACAGCTCCCAGCCGCTGCATTCGGCCAGGAAATCCAGCCGGAAGCGGCGGCCCAGCACCGCGGCCACGTGGGCCACCTCGCGGTCGGCATCCAGCTGGTCGATGCGGCTGGCCAGCAGGCCGAGCAGGCCGCGGGGCAGCTCGTCCAGCTGGACGCTGCGCCCCTCGCGGCGATCCATGTCGACGCGGCGACAGATCTCCTGGAGGTACAGCGGCACGCCGTCGCAGCGCTCGATGATCTGGCTGCGCAGCCGCGGGCTGAGATGCAGCCGATAGCGCCGGGCGAGCTGCGACAGCAGCCGCGAGGCCTGCATGGGATCGAGACGCCCCAGGGTGATCTGCTGGTCCCAGTCGAGGCGTGCCGGGAGGGCCTCTCGGCCATGGTGGCTGGCCACCAGCAGGAAGGGACAGTTGATCGGCAGGCGGGCCTGGAGACCGGCCAGCACCTTGAAGGAGGGCTCATCGAGCCACTGCAGGTCATCGATCATCAGCACCAGGGTGCGCTCGGCGGTCAGTTGACCGATCAGCCGGTGCAGCAGCCCGACCACCAGCTCCACGGCCTCGCCGCTCTGGGCGAGGGCCGCCAGCTCGCGGGGCTCGCGCACCCCCAGGGCCTCTTCCAGCAGCAGCCGGTGAGCGTCGTCCAGCGCCACGCCCTCGATCCCGGCCAGGACGTCGGCGTCGATGGCCCCGCCGAGGTGCCAGCGCAGCAGCTGGCGCGCCACCCCGTAGGGCTCCTGGACCGACAGGCGGGTGGTGGGCTGCCAGCAGATCGCCGCCTCGCGACTCTGCTCGAGCTGGCGGAAGCCGACCAGCAGGGCCGACTTGCCGAGCCCCGAGGGGCCCCGCACCAGGACGCTCTGCCGCAGCCCGATCCCGGCCCGAGCCAGGGCGTCGCGCAGGGTCCGCATCGCCGACTCGCGCCCCACCAGGCTCGGCGGCAGGGCCTCCCGGCCGCCCTCGTTGGTCCCGAGCACCAACGCCCGCAGGCGCACCCGGCCATCGCTGGCCACCAGCCGCGAGGATAGCCGGGGCTGCAGGTCCAGGGCCGGCGGCATGTGCTGGCTGGCATCCTGGGAGATCACCAGCTCGCTGCCCTCGGCCGCGCTCATCAGGTCCAGGGCGCCCTGGGTCACCTGGCCCAGCGGATCGACCAGGTGGCGCTCGGGCAGGTAGACCACCCGACCGCTGTTGAGCCCGGCATCGAGGGCGATCCGCGGCGGCTCGCCCTCGCCGTTCCAGTGCCGTTGGCACTCGTCGGGCAGCACGCGGCGACAATGCTCGTAGAGGGCCACCAGTTCGGCGAGCTGGTGGGCCGGGCCATGGGTGCCGAAGCAGGCCAGGCCCAGGCCGCCGGTGGCACCGGGCAACCAGAAGCCGCCCAGGTGGTGACACTGCTGTTCCAACCAGCGCATCAGCTCGATCTGCAGGGCCAGGCAGGCCCGGGCCTCGCTGCGAGAGGAGAGATCGGCGTCCAGGGTTAGGCGAATCGCCATCACCGAGAGCTGGCGCTGCTCGATCTCGTCCTCGCGCAGCGGCGTGCTGTCGGGGGCCAGCGCCCGGGAGAAGGCGCCGCTCGGCCCGGCGCTCTGCTCGGGCTTGCCGTCGGACCAGTAGCGGGCCAGCTGCAGGAAGGCCGGATCCGGCTGCTGGCCGGTCAGCGCCAGCAGCTGCAGGTAGGCATTGTACTGCTCGTGGGCGGCGGCCAGCTGGCCGTGCTCGGCCAGCTGGCGCACCAGCCGCTCGTGGAAGGGGCCATAGCCGGAGAAGCGGCTGACCAGCGCCTGCAGCAGGCTGTCCGGCAGCGGTTCGTGCTGCTCGAGCACGGCCTCGGCGAAACGGATCACCCGCTGACGCCACTCGTTGCGAACCTGCACCAGCCAGCGCTGGAAATCCGCGCAGGCGGAGAGCTGCAGCTCCTCGACGAGATCGCCCTGGTAGCAGGCCAGCACCGCCTCCAGGCTCGCCACATCGGCCGGGGCGTCGAGCAGGGCCTGCAGCTCATGGAGGTCGAAATGCCAGCTCTCGGGCAGCTTGAAGGCGATGGTCTGGCGGGAGACCGACAACACCTGCTCGGCCTGCTCGCCCAGCGACTGCCGCAGGCAGTGCAGGGCGTGGCGCAGGTTGGTGCGACCGGACGACAGCCCCTGATCCGGCCACAGCAACTCGGCCAGGGTGGCCCGGTTGACCGGCTGATCGTGGAGCAGCAGGTAGACCAGCAACGCCTTGACCTTGTCATAGCTGAAATGGGTCAGGGCGTCGTCGCCCAGGGTCAGCGAGAAGTGACCGAAGAGGGCCAGGCGATCCTGGTCGTCATGAGTAACGGCGTCGGAAGCATCCCGCATGGTGATCGGTCCTGCTGGGCGGCGCGGCGGCTTCAGGCCGGTACACCGCTGTGGAAACGAAATGCCGTGTCCGGCATGGTGATCAGTTCGGCCTCGCGTTCGGCGAAGAAGGCGAGGCGTGAGTCGAGCGCCTCCGGGGCAAGCTGCCGCGCCAGCATCAGATAGTCCTCATAGTGGCGCCCTTCCGACTTAACCAGACCGCGATAGAACTTGGCAAGCTCGGCGTCCAGGTGCGGGATCAGGCGAGCGAAGCGCTCGCAGCTGCGCGCCTCGATCAGGGCCCCGACCAGCAGGATGTCGACCAGGCGGTGTGGCTCCTCGCCGCGCACGTGGCGGCGCAATCCCTCGGCATAGCGCGACGCCCCGATATGGCGGTAGACGATGCCCCGAGCCTCCATCAGCTTGATCACCTGCTCGAAATGCAGCAGCTCCTCCCGGGCCAGCTGGCACATCCTGGACAGCAGCAGGGGTTGGTCCACGTAGCGGTGGAGCAGGCTCATGGCGGTGGCGGCGGCCTTCTTCTCGCACTGGGCGTGGTCGATCAGCAGCAGCTCGGGATTGGCGAGCGCCCAGTCGACCCAGGCATCGGGAGTGGCACAGGGCAGGAAGTCGAGCAGCCCCGGGGGGAGCAGATCGTCGAGGTCGGGCGCGGCAAGCATCGCAGTCATGGGGGGAAGTCCGGCGGCTCAAGGGTTCAGGAGAGGGGCACGGCCGCATGCCGGCGCGTCTCGGCCGCGGCCATCAACTCGGCCGAGATCCGGGCATGCAGGGCCGCGGCGTCCAGCCGCTCCCGCGGGGCCAGGCCGTAGCGGGACAGGTCGCGGATCCGCCCGCGCCCCACCCGCAACAGCTCGACGGCCCGGGACAGCGGGGGCTGCTCGGCACGAAAGCGGATGCGATGCCGTTGCAGCTGGGCCTCCAGGGCCTCGGCATCCACCACCACCAGGTGGCGCCCGGCCACCGCCACGCGGAGGGCATCGAGCTCGGCCATGCGTCGCTCGCGCTCCTCCCCCGCCAGGGCCGGCCAGTCGCGAATCTCGCCATCCAGGCGTTGGCAGCCCCGGCAGACGCGGTCGCCCACCGTGGTCGAACAGAGCCCCACGCAGGGTGAGGTGACGCGCCCGGCCATCGTCCGCTCCTCTCCGTTGATTCGCCATCCATGGTAACGCGGCACGGGCGCGCTGGCACCCTGCGGAGGGCCGCAGACCAAAGTTCAAGGGCCGGCGGGACGGGCGTCCTTAACATTGTCGACAGTTTCTTCTAGAATTGCGCCACCGTTGACCGTGTCGATTCACGCGCCGAGGCGGCCGCGCGACGGACCCGTCGCGCGGCCGCCTCGGCTATCACAACCAATGAGGGCCACCACGTGCTTGAAGCCTATCGCCAACATGTCGAGGAGCGTGCCCAGGCCGGCGTTCCGCCGAAGCCCCTGAACGCCGAGCAGACGGCTGCCCTGGTCGAGCTGCTGAAGACCCCGCCCGCCGGGGAAGAAGAGGCCATTCTCGACCTGCTCACCAACCGCGTCCCGCCGGGCGTCGACGAGGCCGCCTACGTCAAGGCCGGCTTCCTCACCGCCATCGCCAAGGGCGAGGCTGAGTCCCCGCTGATCGACCGCGTCCATGCGGTCAAGCTGCTGGGCACCATGCAGGGCGGCTACAACATCGTCTCCCTGGTCGAGCTGCTGGACGACGAGGCGCTGGCCACCGAGGTCGGTGAACAGCTCAAGCATACCCTGCTGATGTTCGATGCCTTCCACGACGTGGAGGAACGCGCCAAGGCAGGCAACGCCGTGGCCAAGGACGTCATCCAGTCCTGGGCCGAGGCCGAGTGGTTCCTGTCCAAGCCGGCCCTGGACGAGAAGATCACCCTGACCGTGTTCAAGGTGCCCGGCGAGACCAACACCGACGACCTCTCCCCGGCCCCGGATGCCTGGTCGCGTCCCGACATCCCGCTGCATGCCAACGCCATGCTCAAGAACGAGCGCGATGGCATCGCCCCCGAGGCGCCCGGCGTGACCGGCCCGCTCAAGCAGATCGAGGACGTCAAGGCCCAGGGCTTCCCGGTCGCCTACGTCGGCGACGTCGTCGGCACCGGCTCCTCGCGCAAGTCCGCCACCAACTCCGTGCTGTGGTTCTTCGGTGACGACATCCCCAACGTGCCGAACAAGCGCGCCGGCGGCTTCTGCTTCGGCGGCAAGATCGCGCCGATCTTCTTCAACACCATGGAAGACTCCGGTGCCCTGCCGGTCGAGATGGACGTCGAGAAGCTCGGCATGGGCGACGTCATCGACGTCTACCCCTACCAGGGCAAGGTCTGCAAGCACGGCAGCGACGAGGTGCTGACCACCTTCGAGCTCAAGACCCAGCTGCTGCTCGACGAGGTGCGCGCCGGCGGCCGCATCCCGCTGATCATCGGCCGCGGCCTGACCGCCAAGGCCCGCGAGTCCCTGGGCCTCGCGCCCTCCGACGTCTTCCGCCTGCCCGAGCAACCCGCCGACACCGGCAAGGGTTTCACCCTGGCCCAGAAGATGGTCGGCAAGGCCTGCGGCATGGACGGCGTGCGTCCGGGCATGTACTGCGAGCCGAAGATGACCACCGTGGGCTCCCAGGACACCACCGGTCCGATGACCCGCGACGAGCTCAAGGACCTGGCCTGCCTGGGCTTCCAGGCCGACCTGGTGATGCAGTCCTTCTGCCACACCAGCGCCTACCCCAAGCCGGTCGACGTGGAGACCCACCACACCCTGCCCGACTTCATCATGAACCGCGGCGGCGTCTCGCTGCGTCCGGGCGACGGCATCATCCACTCCTGGCTCAATCGCATGCTGCTGCCCGACACCGTGGGCACCGGCGGCGACTCCCACACCCGCTTCCCGATGGGCATCTCCTTCCCCGCGGGCTCCGGGCTGGTGGCCTTCGCCGCCGCCACCGGGGTGATGCCGCTGGACATGCCGGAATCGGTGCTGGTGCGCTTCAAGGGCAAGCGTCAGCCCGGCGTCACCCTGCGTGACCTGGTCCACGCCATCCCCTACTACGCCATCCAGCAGGGCCTGCTGACCGTCGAGAAGTCCGGCAAGAAGAACGCCTTCTCCGGTCGCGTCCTGGAGATCGAGGGCCTCGAGGACCTCACCGTCGAGCAGGCCTTCGAGCTCTCCGACGCCTCCGCCGAGCGCTCCGCGGCCGGCTGCACCATCACCCTGGGCGAGGACTCGGTCGCCGAGTACCTCAAGTCCAACATCACCCTGCTCAAGTGGATGATCGCCAACGGCTACGGCGACAAGCGCACCATCGAGCGCCGCATCCTGGCCATGGAGGCGTGGCTGGCCGAGCCGAGCCTGATGCGCGCCGACCAGGACGCCGAGTACGCCGAGGTCATCGAGATCGACCTCGACCAGCTGGCGGAGCCGGTGCTGTGCGCCCCGAACGACCCGGACGACGCCCGCCTGCTCTCCGAGGTGGCCGGCGAGACGATCGACGAGGTGTTCATCGGCTCGTGCATGACCAACATCGGCCACTTCCGCGCCGCCGGCAAGCTGCTCGAGAAGCAGCCCGCCGGCAGCCTGAAGACCAAGCTGTGGCTGGCCCCGCCGACCAAGATGGACCAGCACCAGCTCACCGAGGAAGGCTACTACGGCATCTACGGCCGTGCCGGCGCGCGCATGGAGATGCCCGGCTGCTCACTGTGCATGGGCAACCAGGCACGGGTCGCCGCCAAGAGCACCGTGGTCTCCACCTCCACCCGCAACTTCCCCAACCGCCTGGGCGACGGCGCCGACGTCTACCTGGCCTCGGCGGAGCTGGCCGCGGTGGCCGCGGTGGAAGGCCGCCTGCCCAGCGTCGACGAGTATCGCCGCTACATGAGCGAGTTCGACGCCATGGCCGGCGAGATCTATCGCTACATGAACTTCCACGAGATCGAGGAGTTCCAGAAGGCCGCCTCGAACGTGATTCCGGTGGCCGAGGCCTGAGCCGGAGCCCGCCCTTCGACTCCGATGCTCGCACCATCGAAGGCCCGCCGCCCCGGCGGCGCGGCCGGAGCCGATGACCGAAGCGCCCCGTCCGGGGCGCTTTTTTTGTGCCAAGCCGGCCGACCACCAGCCAGGAGGGATGGCCTTCGCCGGCCGCTATGGCATCATCGAGGCCTCATTCCGAGACGAGGACGCTGCCATGTCTCCCATCGTGACACCCGATATCTGCGACGCCTATCCGGAGGTCGCGGTCCTCGAGCCGCTGTTCGTCAACTTCGGTGGCGTGGAGGCCTTCTGCGGGCCGGTGCGCACCGTGAAGTGCTTCGAGGACAACTCGCTGGTCAAGCAGGCCGTCAACGAGCCCGGGGACGGCGCCGTGCTGGTCGTCGATGCCGGCGGCTCGACCCGCTGCGCGATGCTCGGCGACATGCTGGCCGAGCAGGCCGCCGGCAACGGCTGGGCCGGCGTGATCCTGTACGGTTGCGTGCGCGACGTGGACATCCTGGCCGAGACCGAACTCGGCATCCAGGCGCTGGCCGCCCATCCGCGCAAGAGCGAGAAGCGCGGCGAGGGCCAGCGGGATCTCCCGGTCGGCTTCGCCGGGGCGACGATCACCCCCGGCCAGTGGCTCTACGCCGACAACAACGGCATCCTGGTGGCCGACGAGCGCCTGACGCTGCCGTGAGCGAGCGAGGATTTGCCGCGGCCCACCGGCCGGTGCCACCCTGAGGTCATGACCTCGTCCCCGCGGTGTTCATGCTGGCCCTGCCACGACTGACCGGCGATGTGCTGCGCAGCCTGCGCGAGCACCTGCGCCCGCTCGTCGCCTATCACCTGTTCTTCACCCTGCTGGCCTCCAGCCTGCTGCTGCCGGCGGCGGGCTGGGCCCTGGCCCACCTGCTCGGGCACTTCGGGCGGCCGCTGCTCTCCCCGGGGGCCCTGCTCGAGATCCTGCTGACCCCCGGAGGCCAGGCCTGGCTGCTGGCCGCCCTGGGCGTCATCTTCCTGCTGCTCTACCTGCAGCAGGCCGGCATGACCCTGGTCGCGGTACGCCCGCGGGACCACCACGTCCGCCTGGCCTTCGAGGCCCTCTGGGGCGGCCTGAGGCGACTGCCGGCGCTGTCCGGCCTGGTCGTCCTGCAGGTCGGCACCCAACTGCTGCTGGCGCTGCCGCTGGTGTTGGCCCTGGTGGGTCTGCATGATCTCATCCTGGGCCACCTGGATCCCTACTACGTCCAGCAGGTGCGCCCCCCGGCGTTCTGGGGCTGGCTGGCCGCGGCCCTGCCGCTGGTGCTGCTCTGGGCGGTGGCGGCCGCCACCCTCTACACCCGCTGGCACCTGGCCCTGCCGGTACTGATCCTCGAGGAGGCGTCTCCCCGTCGTGCCCTGGCCCGCAGCGTCGCCCTGACCCGCGGCCGCGGGCACGACATCGCCCTGTCGATCCTGGTGCTGCTGGCGGTGATCCTCGCCCTGCCGCTCGCGGCGAGCGCCGCCTTCGATGCCCTCTTCACGCCCTTGCTCGGGCAGCTGCCCGACCGCCAGGCGGTGCTGGTTCCCGCCATGCTCGGCTACGTGGGGCTCTATGTGCTGGTCACGCTGGCCATCACCTTCCTCGGCATCGCGGCCAACGCCCTGATGGGGGCCTGCCTCTACCTGCGCCTGGCCCATCGCGAGCCCAGGCCGCCGGCCCCGCCCCCCGGCACCCATCCGGGCCGGCTGGCCTGGGCCGTGGAGCTGACGGTGGTGCTGTTCGCGATCGGCCAGGCCTGGTTGATCGTCAACCGCTTCGAGCTGCGCGAGGAGGTGGCGATCATCGCCCACCGCGGGAGTTCGCTGAAGGCGCCGGAGAATACCCTGGCGGCCATCGACCAGGCCATCGTCGACGGTGCCGACCTCATCGAGGTCGATGCCCGCCTGACCGCCGACGAGCAGGTGGTCCTCCACCACGACAGCAGCCTGGCGCGACTCGCCGGCGATTCGCGGCGCATCGCCGACCTCGACCGTGCCAGCCTCGCCGCGGTGGACGTGGGCAGCTGGTTCGGCGACCCCTTCGTGGGCACCCGGATTCCCGGCCTCGACGAGGCGCTGGTGCGGGTACGCGGTCGCGCCGGCCTGATGATCGAACTCAAGCCCGCGGCGGGGGACGGCGCGACCCTGGTGCGGCGAGTGCTCGACGTCCTGGCCGAGGAACGCTCGGCCCGCCTGGCCTGCCGCGAGCGCGCCCCCGACGGCATCCGGCGAACCGCCTGTGGCGAGCCCGCCGTGCTGGAGCAGGTGGCGCTGGCGACCCAGGCCTACCCGCTGCTCGCCGAGATCGAGCGGCAGGCCCCCCGGGCCCGCACCATCCTGCTGGCCCAGTTGGTGATGCGCGGCACCCTGCCGCGACGGGGCTTCGATGCCCTGGCCCTGCGCCACAACCGGATCGATGCGGACGAGGTACGCCGCGCCCACCATTATGGCTACCGACTCCACGCCTGGACCATCAACGAGCCGGCGCGCATGTCGCGGCTGATCGACCTCGGCGTGGACGGCATCATCACCGACCGGCCGGACCGGCTGGCGACGCTGATCGCCGAACGCCACCGCCTCGGCGATGGAGCCCTGATGCTGGTCAAGCTGCGCAACTGGCTGCGGGGATGACGGCCAGGTCAGTCACCGCTCGCGGTGCCGGCCCCTCTCGGGTCGCTGGCCCCGACCAGGCCATCGTCGGCGCGTTGCAGGACCTGAAGACCACTGGTCAGCTCGCCGGCCTCGACATCATGCCCCCGCTCGGCGAGGGCCGCGTGTACCGCCTCGGGGTAACCGTCCGCCTCGAGGCGGATCCCCCCGTCACGGGTGACCACATGCGGCAGGCCGATGGCCGTTGGCGGATCGAGCCGCCAGTCCAGCAGGGCCACCAGTGTCTTCGCCAGGTACTGGACGATGGCGTCGCCGCCGGAGGACCCCAGGCTCGCCACCAGCTCGCCGCTCGCCCGGTCGAAGACCAGGGTCGGGCTCATGCTCGAGCGCGGTCGCTTGCCGGCGGCCACCCGATTGGCGACCGGGGTTCCCTGGTCATCCGCCGGGCGAAAGGAGAAATCGCTCAGCCCGCTGTTGAGCAGGTACCCCCCGGCCTTGCCGGTGCCCCCGTCGGCCAGCAGCCGGGCCCCGAACGCCTGCCCGATGGAGGTGGTCATGGCCACGGCCTGCCCCTCGCCATCGATGACGCTGACATGGCTCGTGCCGTACTCCGGCTGGACGGGCTGCATCGCCCAGGCGCTGTCCAGCGGGCCCGGATTGCCCGCCAGCGCCCGATCATCGCCCAGGCGCTGCTCGCCGATGAGGCCGGCGCGACTGGCCAGGTATTCGTCGGCCACCAGCGTCGACCAGTCGCCCCCCGGCGGGTCGACGAAGTCCGGGTCGGCGACATAGCGGTTACGGTCGGCGAGCGCCAGCCGCGAGGCCTCGACGAAGCGGTGCAGCCAGGCCGCCGTGGGCCGTTCCTCCTCCAGCGGCGCCTCCAGCGGGGACAACTGGGCGAGCGTGCCGAGGACCTGCATGACGGAGAGGTGACCGGAGGACGGCGGGGGGAAACCGCAGACACGCCAGCGCCGCCAGGGGACACAGAGCGGCTCGCGCTGCTTGGCGACATAGGTAGCGAGATCCTCGAGGCTCAGCGCGCCGGGCAACTCGGGATGGCCCTGGACCCGGGCCACCAGGTCCTCGGCGACGGCGCCGGTATGCAGCGCCGAACTGCCCTGTTCGGCGACCCGGCCGAGGATCGCCGCCAGGGCGGGGTTGGTCAGCGTCTCCCCCGCGGCGAGCGGCTCGCCGTCCTCCGTGAAGTACAGGGCGGCCGCCGCGCCGTCGTCGGCGAGCTCGGTGGCCGCAGCCAGCTCGTGGCTCAAGCGGTGGCTTACCGGGACCCCCTGCTCGGCCAGCGCGATGGCCGGCGCGATGAGGCTCGCCCAGGCCAGGCGGCCATGGGCGTCGTGGGCCACCTCCAGCATCCTCAGCATGCCCGGCACGCCGACGCCACGGCCACTGGAAGCGACCACGGAAAAGGCCAGCGGCTCGTCCTCCCCATCCATGAACAGCGTCGCCTCCACGCCCGAGGGAGCACTCACCCAACCATCGAAGGCCCGCACCTGCTCCCCATCGTAGAGCATCAGGAAGCCACCACCGCCAATGCCGGCAGACTGCGGCTGCACCAGGCTCAACACCAACTGCGCGGCGACGGCGGCATCGATGGCCGCGCCACCGGCCGCGAGGACCTGGCGGCCGGCATCGGTGGCCAGCGGGTGCGGCGTGACGACGGCGAAGGAGGTGGCGGCCACGCTGGACGAGGCATCCTCATCGGCGGCCGGCTCAGGGAGCGAGTCGGGGCGTTGATACTGGAACGACGACTCGGCCTCGCCCAGCATCGGCATCAGTACCAACAGGGCGCCCAGAGCCGCCTGACCCAGGCGTAGGCTGACTAGCAGGGGATCTCTATCCATGGCCACGGCTCCCGTGACGAAGAAGGTCACGCTCCTCCCAGCATAGGCGATGCCGACTCAGCGACGACAACGCCAGGCCGCCAGTAGACCGATACCGGCCAGGGCGCCCAGCCCCACGGCCCCCCAGCCCAGCGCCTCGACGATCTGGAGGAACTCGCCGGGCAGGGAGTGGGGACGGGCGGCCATGCCATGGGCGGCCAGCCGGGTCCCGCCATGGAGCAGCAGGACCAGCAGGGCCAGGGGCCAGGTGCCGTGCAGCCGCGCCAGCGCCTGGGTGAGACGCCAGGGGCCTGACGGGGCGGGCCGGCGCGCGGCGCGAGCGGCGTTACCGCGCCGCCGGGGGGTGGCGGTGGAACGCGACGGCGTGGCCCGCCGGCGGCCCAGGCCACCGAACAGCCAGCGACCGGTCCGCCACAGCCCCCAGCCCAGGGTGAAGGAGACCGACAGCGCCAGACCGCCCATCACCAGGAAATACGTCATGGAAAGAGTCCTACCAGGGATGGAGGCCGACATGATGCCAAAAGTCGCCGGTTCAGGGCACCACGACGACCGGCATGACCAGCCGCGACAGCCAGTCGGGGTCCTCGGCGAGCAGCCCGCGAAGCGCGTCACGATGCAACAGCAGGGCGCCGCCGCGGCATACCGCCAGCCGACGCGTCAGCGCGGCCGCGTCGCGGCGGGGAATCGGCTCCGTGCCGTCGAAGAACGTCGACAAGGGCGTGGGGACCGAAGGCGCGTCGCCAGAGGCCGGATCCACCAGCACCCGCAGCGGGCCTGGCGCCGCCGGCGGCCCCTCCTCGTCCCAGACGACCACCGGGCAGGGCGCGGAGAGGATCAGCCCCAGGCTGTTGGTGCCCAGCCGCGCGCCGAAGCGACCGGCCAGCCCGGCCTTGCCGAGCAGCATGATGTCCCCGGGGGTGGCGATGGACAACGCCTCGGAGATCACCCGGCCTCGGCTGATCTGCAGCGAATGCCGGAGCCGGCGCCCGGCCACGGCGAACTCCAGCGCCTGGCTGACCCGCTCCGCCTGGCGTGCCAGGCTAGCCTCGAGCTGAGGGGCCGTGAGGCGACGCACCTGTCCGGAATGGCCACCCACCTCCCGGGCGAAGGGAAAGGCGACGCTGTGCAACAAGTCCTGATCCTCGACATAGACCGCGACCAGCTCGGCCCCCTGTCGCTCGGCGAGACGCACGGCGACGGACAACGCCGCCAGGCTGTGGCGGGAGGCATCGAGCAGGGCCAGCACCCGGGCCACGGTCACGGCGATGTCGCCTTCCGTGCCGTCCTGACGCCTATCATTCTCGGCCATCGGCTTCCCCCACGTCTCCGTTGCCGTGATCGCCGTCCCCCCCGTCACCGACCGTGGCGGGGCGCGAACGGCTGCGGCGGACGGCCGCGCGGAACGCCCTCAGGCGCTCGGCGACCCGCTCATCCAGCGAGCGGTTCGCCTCTGCCGACTCGGTCAGCAGCTCCAGCGCCTCGTCGACGTGGCGGACGGCGTAGAGGCGGAAGGAGCCCGACGCCACGGCCTCGCGGACCTCGCTGCGCAGCATCAGATGCTCGAGGTTGGCGGCCGGCAGGATCACCGCCTGCCCCTCCGGCCCCCCCCGGGCCCGACAGACCTCGAAGAAGCCCTCGACCTTCTCGTTCACGCCGCCCACTGCCTGCACCTCGCCATGCTGGTTGATGGACCCGGTCACGGCGAAGGCCTGGTCCAGCGGTATCCGGGCGATGGCCGAGACCAGCGCGCAGGCCTCGGCCACCGAGGCGCTGTCGCCCTCCACGCCCCCGTAGGACTGCTCGAAGGCCAGGCTCGCGGACAGCGACAGCGGCTCGTCGCCGGCATAGCGATTGGCGAGGTAACGCGACAGGATCATCACCGCCTTGGAGTGGATGGGCCCGCCCATCTTGGCCTCGCGCTCGATATCCACCACCTGGCCGTTGCCGGGGCGAGCGGTGGCGGTGATGCGGATCGGCTGACCGAAGCCGTGATTCGTCAGCCGTATCACCGTCAGGCCGTTGACCTGGCCGACCCTGGTTCCCTGGGTGTCGATCAGCAGGGTGCCGCGGATGATCGCCTCCTGGCTACGTTCGCGGACCCGGCCGGCCCTGTGGCGCTGCTCGGCCACGGCGCGCTCCACGGCCTCGCGGCCGATCACGTCCCGGCCCGCGATCTCGGCCCAGTGGTCGGCCTCCACCAGCAGGTCGTGCAGGTCGCGATGGCGGGCGGTGAGTTTGCGCTGGTCATCGGCCAGGCGGCTGGCCCGCTCGATCACCGCGGCCACACCTTCCGGGTCCAGGGGACGCAGGCGCCCCTCCTGGACGAGCATGGCCACCATGCGCGCATAGAGGTCGAGCCTGCCGGTGTCGCGGTCGAACTCGTCGTCCAGGTCGGCCTGGACCTTGAACAGTTCCAGGAAGTCCGGGTCGTGCTCGCACAGCAGGTAGTAGAGCAGGCGATCGCCCAGCAGCACGACCTTGACATCCAGCGGCACCGGTTCGGGCTCGAGGGTCATGGTGCTGATCAGCCCATAGGCCTGTTCGAGGGACTCGATGCGGATCTGCCCGCCGTCCAGCATCCGCTTGAGGGTCTCCCAGGCCCCCGGCTGGGTCAGCAGGCCGCGCACGTCCAGCACCAGGTAACCGCCGCTGGCCCGATGCAGGGCGCCGGCCCGGATCAGGCTGAAGTCGGTGAGCAGGGTGCCGTTGTGCACCTGATGCTCGATCCGCCCCACCAGGTGCTGATGGCTGGGCAGGTCCTGATAGACCACCGGCGCGCCCTCGGTGTCGCCGTGGTCCACCAGCAGGTTGATGCGCAACCGGCTGAACACCGCCTCGGGCGGCACCTCGGGCTGGTCGGAATGGAAGGCATCGACATGATGGAGGATCGACTCGCGGATACCCGACAGATGGGTCAGCACGCCGTCATGATCCGCGTAGCGTTCCTCGAGCTCGCCCAGGGGGGCGCCGATGGCGGACTGCAGCATCTCCTCGTTGAGGGCATTGACCTGCTCGCGCAGGGACTTGGCCAGCTTGGGCATCCGGCGGATCGCCTTGGTCAGCTTCTCCTGCAGGATCTCCACGGTGCGCTCGATGCGCTCGCGTTCCTCCTGATCCAGGGCCTGGTAGGCATCCGGCGGCATCATCTCGCCGTTCTCGTCGGCGGGGGCGAAGGTGAAACCGCTGGGCGTCGAGAGCAGCAGGATGTCGTGTTCCCTGGCCTCGCGGCGCACCGACTCCACGGCATCCCGCTGCCGCTCGCTCATGGCCTGCTTGAGCTCATGGAGGCGGTTCTGGTACTCATCACTCTCGAACACCGCCGGGATGGCGCTTCCAAGCTCCTCGATCAGCCGCTCGACATCGCCGCGCAGCTGCCGCCCCAGGCCGGGCGGCAGACGTAGCAGCACGGGACTGGCGGGATCGTCGAAATTGTTGAGGTAACACAGGTCCGGGGGCACCGAGCCCTCGGCGGCGCGCTCTTCGAGGAAGCGCGTGACCAGGCCACGGAGGCCGTGCCCGGCCGGGCCCAGCACGTAGAGGTTGAAGCCCTGATGTCGGACGCCCGTGCCCAGGATCAGGGCCTCCCGGGCCCGATCCTGGCCTCCGATCAGGTCCAGGGGGTCGAGTTCGCTGGTCAGTTCGAAGTCGAAGCTCTCGCTCGGGCAGCGCCGGAACACCGCCTCCACCGTCAGGGGGTCCACCATGGCGTATCTCCTGTGCCGATACGTCCAGTATGGAAGATGGCACCGCGACCCGCCTGACCCGGGGTCATGGTCATCGCGATCGGCGCAGGATGGCGTGGCGCCGGCCGATCCCGGGCGCCAGACGACGACACCCGGGCAGGGCCCGGGTGTCGTGTCGGCGACGCAGGCGCGATCGACTCAGCCCAGCTTTTCGCCGGCCAGCATGAACCAGGTCTCGAGCACCGCATCGGGGTTCAGGGATACCGAGTCGATGCCCTGCTCCATCAGCCACTTGGCGAGGTCCGGATGGTCCGACGGCCCCTGGCCGCAGATGCCCACGTACTTGCCCTGGGCCTTGCAGGCCTGGATCGCCATGGACAGCAGCTTCTTGACCGCCGGGTTCCGCTCCTCGAAGAGGTGCGCGACGATGCCGGAGTCCCGGTCGAGCCCCAGGGTCAGCTGGGTGAGGTCGTTGGAGCCGATGGAGAAGCCATCGAAGTACTCCAGGAACTCGTCGGCCAGCAGGGCGTTGGCCGGCAGCTCGCACATCATGATGACCTTGAGGCCGTCCTTGCCGCGCTCCAGGCCGTTGGCCGCCAGCAGGTCGACCACCTCGCGGGCCTCGTCGGTGGTGCGCACGAAGGGCACCATGATCTCGACGTTGTTCAGCCCCATCACGTCGCGGACCCGCTTGAGCGCCCGGCACTCCAGCTCGAAGCAGGGGCGGAAGGCGTCGGAGATGTAGCGCGAGGCCCCGCGGAAGCCCAGCATGGGGTTCTCCTCGCCGGGCTCGTAGAGCTTGCCGCCGATCAGGTTCTCGTACTCGTTGGACTTGAAGTCCGAGAGGCGCACGATGACCCGCTGCGGGTAGAAGGCGGCCGCCAGGGTGGAGATCCCCTCCACCAGCTTGTCGACGTAGAAGCTGACCGGGTCGGTATACCCCGCGGTGCGCAGGTCGATGGTCTGCTGCAGGTCGGCGGGCAGGGTGTCGTACTCCAGCAGCGCCTTGGGGTGCACGCCGATCATGCGGTTGATGATGAACTCCAGGCGGGCCAGGCCGACGCCGGCGTTGGGCAGGCCGGCGAAGCCGAAGGCGCGGTCCGGGTTGCCCACGTTCATCATGATCTTGAAGGGAATCTCGGGCATGGCATCGACGCTGGTGACGTTGCGGTCGAATTCCAGCAGGCCGTCGTAGACATGGCCGGTGTCGCCCTCGGCACAGGACACGGTGACCTCGCGGCCATCGGCCAGGGCCTCGGTGGCGTCGCCGCAGCCGACCACGGCCGGGATGCCCAGCTCGCGGGCGATGATCGCCGCGTGGCAGGTGCGACCGCCGCGGTTGGTGACGATCGCCGAGGCCCGCTTCATGATCGGCTCCCAATCCGGGTCGGTCATGTCGGTGACCAGCACATCGCCCGCATGGACCTTGTCCATGTCGTCCGGCGAGAACACGACCTTGACGGCGCCGCGGCCGATGCGCTGGCCGATGGCGCGGCCGGTGACCAGGGTGCGCCCCTTCTCCTTGAGCTGGAAGCGCTCCAGCTTGCCGCCCTCCTGCTGGGAGACCACCGTCTCGGGACGCGCCTGGACGATGTAGAGGCTGCCGTCGTCGCCGTCCAGCGCCCACTCGATGTCCATGGGCCGGCCGTAGTGCTCCTCGATGGTGACCGCCTGCCGGGCCAGGTCCATGACCTGCTCGTCATTGACGCAAAAGCGGCAGCGGTCGGCCAGGGGCACGTCGACGGTCTCCACCGACTTGCCGGCGCTGGCATCGTCGGTGTAGATCATCTTGATCAGCTTGGAGCCCAGGTTGCGGCGCAGCACCGCCGGGCGATCGGCGGCCAGGGTCGGCTTATGGACGTAGAACTCGTCGGGATTCACCGCGCCCTGTACCACGGTCTCGCCCAGTCCCCAGGAGGCAGTGACGAACACCGCATCGCGGTAGCCGGACTCGGTGTCCAGGGTGAACATCACGCCGGAGGCGCCGGTCTCGGAGCGCACCATCTTCTGCACGCCGGCGGACAGCGCCACGTTCTCGTGGGCATAGCCACGGTGCACCCGATAGGAGATCGCCCGGTCATTGAACAGCGAGGCGAACACCTCGTGGACGGCGCGCTTGATGTTGTCGAAGCCCTCGATGTTGAGGAAGGTCTCCTGCTGACCGGCGAAGGAGGCGTCCGGCAGGTCTTCGGCGGTAGCCGAGCTGCGCACCGCCACCTTGAGGTTGGGGTGCCGGGCCAGCAGCTGCTCGTAGCTGTCGCGCAGGGCCTGCTCGAAGGCCGGCGGCAGCGGGGTATCGATGACCCACTGGCGGATCTGGGCACCGACCCGGGACAGCTCGGCGACGTCATCCACGTCCAGGGTGGCGAGCGCCTGGTTGATGCGGTCGTTGAGCCCCTCGTGGGACAGGAATTCCCGGTAGGCGTCCGCCGTGGTGGCGAAGCCACCGGGAACGGTGACGCCGGCACCGGCGAGGTTGGAGATCATCTCGCCGAGGGAGGCGTTCTTGCCGCCCACTCGCTCGACGTCGTCCATGCCCAACTGATCGAACCACAGAATGTACTCGTCCACGTGAGACCCCCTTGGATGGTGCCGCCAGGAACCCTTGGCGCGCCGTCATGATTGGATGCTGGCGACTCTACCAGCGGCGATCCATATTCGCCATTGGTCTAACATCGAAGTCACTGGAGGTTTTTTACAACATCGGCCCGCAGGGGCCGATTCCTGTAGTGAGCGCCCCATGCCGCGGCTTGTGCCGTGACCGATCAGGCTCGACAATAGGACCATTCCCACAGCCCGAGCGACGCCCCGCCATGCCCCGTACCGCCTTCTTCATCTCCGACGGCACCGGCATCACCGCCGAGAGCCTGGGCCGCAGCCTGCTGGCCCAGTTCGAGAACGTCGAGATCCGCATGCTCACCAAGCCCTATATCGACAGCATCGAGAAGGCCAGGGGGCTGGTCGAGATCATCGAGGGCGCGGCGGTCAAGGACGGCGAACAGCCGATCATCATCGACACCATCGTCGACCAGGACGTGCGCAACGTGATCCGCGATGCGCCGGGCTTCAAGGTGGACATCTTCTCCACCTTCCTCAAGCCCCTGGAGCAGGAACTGGCCACCCACTCCTCCTACAGCGTGGGGCGGACCCACGCCATCGGCAGCGATGACGTCTACATGGATCGTATCCACTCGGTGCATTTCGCCCTGGACAACGACGACGGGGCCCGCACCCACCAGTACAACAAGGCCGACATCATCCTGGTGGGGGTGTCGCGTTGCGGCAAGACGCCCTCCTCGCTCTACCTGGCGCTGCAGTTCGGCATTCGTGCCGCCAACTACCCGCTCACCGAGGACGACCAGGACGAGGACGGCAACCTCAAGCTGCCCAAGGCGCTGGAACCGTATCGCCACAAGCTGTTCGGGCTGACCATCGACCCGCGGCGGCTGGCGGCGATCCGCCACGAGCGGCGCCCCAACAGCCGCTACAGCTCCATCGACCAGTGCGTGCAGGAGGTCCAGCAGGCCGAGGCCCTCTACCGGCGCATGCATATCCCCTTCATCGATACCACGCGCTTCTCGGTGGAGGAGATCTCCACCCGGATGATCGCCGAGACCGGCATCAACCGGCGCTTCTCCCCCCGCTAACGCACGATGCCCTGGCGCCGCAGCCGGGCGATGTC